>NZ_JBBHJX010000008.1:0-224628 GCF_037482915.1 Paucibacter hankyongi | reverse complement strand
GCCCCTCAGACTCAGGCCGAGGGTGTGGCCACTGCGTTGCGCAAGCGGATGTGCAGTTCGCGCAATTGCTTGTCGTCAACGTTTGACGGAGCGCCAGTCAACAAGCACTGGGCACGCTGGGTCTTGGGGAAAGCAATCACGTCACGGATCGACTCGGCCTTGGTCATCATGGTGACGATGCGGTCGAGGCCGAAGGCCAGGCCGCCGTGCGGCGGAGCGCCGTACTGCAGCGCTTCCAGCAGGAAGCCGAATTTGACCTGCGCGTCTTCCTTGCTGATCTTGAGCGCGTCGAAAACCTTGCTCTGTACCTCGGCGCGGTGGATACGGATCGAACCGCCACCCAGTTCCCAGCCGTTCAGCACCATGTCGTAGGCCTTGGCGATGCAGGCACCGGGGTCGGTGACCATCAGGTCCTCATGGCCATCCTTGGGCGCGGTGAAGGGATGGTGCACGGCCGCCCAGCGGTCGTTCTCTTCGTCGTGCTCGAACATCGGGAAGTCGACCACCCACAGCGGTGCCCAACGATCTTCGAACAAGCCATTGGCCTTGGCGAACTCGCTGTGACCCACCTTCAGACGCAGGGCGCCGATGGCGTCATTGACCACCTTGGCGCGGTCGGCGCCGAAGAAAATCAGGTCACCGTCTTGCGCGCCGGTGCGAGCCAGGATGTCGGCCACGGCCTTGTCGTGCAGGTTCTTGACGATCGGGCTTTGCAGGCCTTCACGGCCCTTGGCCACTTCATTGACCTTGATCCAGGCCAGACCCTTGGCGCCGTAGATCTTGACGAACTCGGTGTAGCTGTCGATCTCGCCACGGCTGATCGAAGCGCCACCGGGCACGCGCAGCGCGACCACGCGGCCGCCCTTGGTGGTGGCGGGGGTCGAGAAGACCTTGAAGTCCACATCGCCCATCACATCGGTCAGCTCGGTGAACTGAAGCTTGACGCGCAGATCGGGCTTGTCGGAACCGTACAGATGCATCGCATCGGCGTACTTCATCACCGGGTAGTCGCCCAGTTCCACGTTCAGCGCCTTGTTGAAGACGTGACGAATCATGCCTTCGAACATGGACCGAATCTCTTCTTCGCCCAGGAAGGAAGTTTCGATATCGATCTGGGTGAACTCGGGCTGACGGTCGGCGCGCAGGTCTTCGTCGCGGAAGCACTTGGTGATTTGGTAGTAACGGTCGAAACCGGCCACCATCAGCAACTGCTTGAACAACTGCGGCGATTGCGGCAGCGCGAAGAACATGCCGTCGTGCACACGCGAGGGCACCAGATAGTCGCGCGCGCCTTCCGGTGTGCTCTTGGTCAGCATCGGGGTTTCGATGTCGACGAAGCCGCGTTCATCCAAGTATTTGCGCACTTCCATCGCCACGCGGTAGCGCAGCATCAGGTTGTTCTGCATATAGGGGCGGCGCAGATCCAGCACGCGATGCGTCAGGCGCGTCGTCTCGCTGAGGTTCTCGTCGTCCATCTGGAACGGCGGCGTGACGCTGGGGTTCAGCACTTCCAACTCATGGCACAGCACTTCGATCTTGCCGCTGGTGAGGTTGGCGTTCTCGGTGCCGGCCGGGCGCAGGCGCACCTTGCCGACGATCTTCAGGCAGAACTCGTTGCGGACCTCTTCGGCCACCTTGAACATATCGGCGCGATCGGGGTCGCAGACGACTTGCACCAGACCTTCGCGGTCGCGCAGATCGATAAAGATCACACCACCGTGGTCACGGCGACGATGCGCCCAACCCATCAAGGTAACGACTTGGTCCTGCAGCTTCTCGCTGACTTGGCCGGCATAACAAGTTCTCATGGGATTACTCCAGTATTCGTTGCTTCTCAAGCGCGGCAATGCTGCGTCGCTTGCACAGGTTTTGGATTCTTGGTGAAGGCGCTGTGGCAGGCTGCTTTGAAAGCCTTCAGGGTTGAGCGCTTGCCGGGGCACTCAACCCGGCTGATTTCGTTGAGCCGCGGCAAGCTCATGGTGATCGCCTTCGGGCGCCACCACCCCCATCGAGATGATGTGCTTGAGCGCAGCATCCACACTCATCCTCAAGGGCCGCACACTGCTCTTGGGCATCATCAGGAAGAAGCCCGAGGTGGGGTTCGGCGTGGTCGGCACATACAGGCTGACATGCTCCTCACCCAAGGCCTCGGCCACCTCGCCGCTGGGCTTGCCGGTCACGAAGGCAATCGTCCAACTGCCCTGGTGCGGGTACTGCACCAACACGGCCTCACGAAAGGCATTGCCACTGCTGGAAAACAGTGTGTCGGAGACTTGCTTGACCGAGCTGTAAATGCTTTTGACGATCGGGATGTTGGAGAGCAGGCGGTCCCACTGCTTCAACCACCACTGGCCGAAGATATTGGCCACAAACATCCCGGTCAGGGCCATGCCGCCGACCAGAATCAAGACACCCAGGCCCGGCACATGGCGCAGATCGCCAATGCCTTGACTCATCGAGGCCGGCAACAGCGCCTGCGAGGCCGTCAACAAAGAGGCGAACACGCCGTCGATGATGCCCAACACCCACAGCAGCACCCAGATGGTGATGGCCAGCGGCAGCCAAACCAACAGGCCGGTGATGATGTACTTTTTCACAAGGGTCCTAGGCTGAGGGCGTCAATGACAGGCGCAGGAGCCGCCACAGGCCGTGGACGAAGAGCCTGAAGCACTTGACGAAGAGTCGCTGCTGCTGGCCGCCGGCGCTGCGGCGGCTGCATCCGCAGACGGTGCAGCAGCGGTTGCGCCCGTGGCCGCGCCGGTCGCGGCGCCTGCGGCGCCACCCTTGAAATCGGTGACATACCAGCCCGAGCCCTTGAGCTGGAAGCCAGCGGCGGTGATCTGCTTTTGAAACGCTTCGGCGCCACAAGCGGGGCATGTGCTCAGCGGTGCGTCAGACATTTTCTGAAGCACATCCTTGGCGTGACCGCATGTACTGCAGCGGTAGGCATAGATCGGCATGGTCTTAGAACCCGTTGATCAAAAAGGCGAAATTATAGGGGCGAGACCGCCGCAAGCCGCCTCGAGAGCTGAGGAAGCGCCCCCAAGCCGGTCCTGAGATCTGGGCATTTGTGCCCAATTCAAGCCGAAGCTTCATCCGGCAAGCCGGCGACATGGGCCTTGTGTTCGTGGCGATTTTTCAGCCACTGCGGCGCCAAACTGCCCAACACCATGCCCAGCACCGCGGCCAGCAAGCCCGCCAATTGCTCGGGGAAAACTTCGCCCAGCGGATTGATCTGAGGCATGAACGCGATCCAGGTGCCGATACCGGCCACCATCGACACGATGGCGCCTTGCGTGCTGGCGCGCTTCCAATACAGGCCAAACACCAGCGGCACAAAGGCGCCGACCAGGGTCACCTTGTAAGCGGAGGCGACCAATTCAAAAATCGAGGTGCCCTTCATTGCGATCGCATAAGCCAGCACCAGGCCGGCAAAGATCACGATGGTGATGCGCATGGCCTTGAGCTGTTCACGGTCGCGCATCTTGGGGCGCAGGTTTTTCAGAATGTTTTCCACAAAGCTGGTGGCTGGCGCCAACAAGGTGGCCGAAGAGGTGCTCTTGATGGCCGACAGCAAGGCGCCGAAGAACAAAATCTGCATAACCAAGGGCATCTTGGACAGCACATAGGCCGGCAATAGCTTTTGGTAATCATCCCGCGCGATGTCCAAGGCCTCCTGCCCCATCACGATCACCGAACTGGCGACGATGAACATGGGCACAAAGGCAAACAGGATGTAGCTGACGCCGCCGATGACAGCGCCGTTGCGGGCGGTTTTTTCGTCCTTGGCCGACATCACGCGTTGGAACACGTCCTGCTGCGGAATGCTGCCCAGCATCATGGTGACGGCGGCGCCAACAAACATGGCGACATCGGTGAACTTGGGCTCGGGCCAGAAGCGAAACAGATCGCGGCTCTGCGCCATCGCCCACACCTTGTCGGTGCCACCGGCCAAATCAGCGGAGAATATCGCGATGATGGACATGCCCACCACCAACACAATCATCTGAATGAAGTCGGTCCAGGCCACAGCCAAGAAGCCGCCGACCACCACATAAATCAGCACCGCCAGCGTACCGACAATCATGCCGGCGGTCTCGCTCATTGCACCTTGGGTCAGGACCGAGAACACCAGGCCCAAAGCGGTGATCTGCGCCGCCACCCAGCCCAGATAGCTGAGGATGATGGCCACCGAGCAGGCCACCTCGACGCCCTTGCCGTAACGCTGGCGGTAGAAGTCGCCAATCGTCAACAGGTTCTGGCGATAGAGCTTGGTCGCAAAAAACAGGCCGACCAGGATCAGGCAGGTCCCCGCACCGAAGGGGTCTTCCACGATCGCGCCCAAGCCGCTTTGCACAAACTTGGCCGGAATCCCCATCACCGTCTCGGCACCAAACCAGGTGGCAAAGGTGGTGGTGATCACCATGATCAGCGGCAGGCTGCGCCCGGCAATGGCGAAATCGCTGGTGTTCTTGATCCGGGTGCCGGCCCAAATGCCCAGGGCCAGGGTCCCCAGCAGGTAAATCACAACGAAGATGATCAGCGTGGTGTTCATGGCAAAGACTTCTACAGAGGGCCGGAGTCAAACAAGAGCATGAATGAAGACGCCGCAATGGCCGGCCGGCAAGAGCCGGGCACGGCATCGACAAGCATCTGGAGGACGGCGCGCATTATCTTCGAACGCCAAGCGTGCACACGGCGCTTCAATGCCCTTAGAAAAAGTGCACGCGCATCAAGACTTGCGCACCCAAAAGGCCCAGCGTGAAACCCACCGCTCCGTACAAGAGCGCCTGCAGCAAGCGATTGGTTCGGCGCTGTTCCGCGATCAAAAGGCTCAAGGCCTTGGCCTCATGTGGCGAGGCCTGGTTCTTCAAGGCGTCATGCAAGAGGCGCGGTAACTCGGGAAACAACTGCGCATAGCGCGGTGCTTCCTTCTTGATCTGATTCACAAAGGCGCGCCAACCGACCTGCTCATTCATCCAGCGCTCAAGGAAGGGCTTGGCGGTGGCCCACAAGTCCAGCTCCGGGTCCAGTTGCCGACCCAAGCCCTCGATATTCAGCAAGGTCTTTTGCAGCAACACCAGCTGCGGCTGAATCTCAACATTGAAGCGACGCGAGGTTTGGAACAAGCGCATCAGGACCTGCCCCAGGGAAATATCCTTCAGCGGACGGTCGAAATGCGGCTCACAGACCGCGCGCACAGCACTCTCCAACTCATCAACGCGGGTACCGGCAGGCACCCAGCCCGAGGCGATATGCAACTCGGCCACGCGTTTGTAATCACGCTGGAAAAAGGCAATGAAGTTTTGCGCCAGGTATTCCTTGTCGACCTCGGTCAGCGTCCCGATGATGCCGAAGTCCAGGGCGATATAGCGACCAAAGGTGGCGTGATTCAGGCTGACCTGAATATTGCCGGGGTGCATATCGGCATGAAAGAAACCATCACGGAACACCTGGGTAAAGAAGATCGTGACACCGTCGCGCGCCAGCTTGGGGATGTCGATGCCAGCATCCTTCAATCGATCCAACTGCGAGATCGGCACGCCGTGCATGCGCTCCATGACGATCACATCGGAACTGCACATATCCCACATCATCTCGGGCACCATGACCAAGTCCAGCCCGGTCATATTGCGACGCAGCTGCGCAGCATTGGCCGCCTCGCGTACCAGATCAAGTTCGTCGTGCAGATAGTTGCTGAACTCCGCCACCACTTCGCGGGGCTTCAAGCGCCTGCCGTCGGCCGACAAACGGTCCACCCAGACCGCAATGGTGCGCAGCAGGGCCAAGTCGTCGTCAATGGTGTCGAGCATGCCGGGACGCAAGACCTTGACCGCCACCTCGCGGCCATCCTTCAAGGTGGCAAAGTGAACCTGTGCGATCGAGGCACTGGCCACCGGCTCGGCATCGAAGCTGCCAAACAAGTCCTCGACCGGTCGGCCGAACGCTTTTTCTACCAAAGCGCGTGATTCCGCCGCGGGAAACGGCGGCACCCGGTCCTGCAATTTGGCCAGCTCTTCGACCATGTCTTCTGGCACCAGATCGCGCCGGGTGGACAAGACTTGACCGAACTTGACGAAGATCGGCCCCAGATGTTCCAGCGCCAAGCGCAAGCGCACCCCACGTGGCTGTTCCCAGCTGCGTCCGAAAGAAATGGCTCGCCGCAACAGGCGGAAACGCCGCCGCCGCAGGCCCGACAGAGCCAACTCATCGAGCCCGAAACGCAGAATCGTCCAGACGATGACGAACAGGCGCGCGAAGTACCTCATGCAGCGCCGCGTCCAGCCGTGCCGCGGGCGGCAATGCCACGCGCCAGGGTCGCCATCGCCGCAGCCGAGGCTCGCCCCCAAGCCGCTAACTGATGGGCAGCCGCCGGGCCAATCAAACTGGCCAGGTCGTCCTCGATATCCCAGCGCAAGTTTTCCATCAACCAGCTGATCTCGCCGGCAAAGGCCGCGTCGCCCTGCACCGCCACGCGCGGACGCTCGCCCAGCAGCGAGCCCAATGCCATCATGGCCGGATTGGACGCGTCGAGTTCGATCTTCAGTGCCTCGGCGCCCGCCAGGGTGCTGGGCTCAAGTCGCTCGAACAGGCCCGCGGGCGTCACCCCCAGCACCAGATCAGGCGCCGGCGGCAATATCGAGGGCCAGCCCTGCAGATGGAAAACAACAAGACGACCCGCAAAAGGCCGCAAACGACCCATCGCATGGGTTTCACGGGAAATGACATGATTGAGCAACAGGATCATGCGATCCTGTACAGCCGGCGTCATTGAGGCAATCCAAGTTTGAATCATGCCGGGATTGTAGGCAGTCGAGAGACTCCAACGAGCTAGGGGCGAGCACAGGGAAAGCCAAGCATCCTTTGAGCGAGAATCAGCGCCAAAATTCGGTGGAGAAGATGCAGGTGGCTGTCTCAGCACCACAAAGTCTGTTGTTGAGAAGAATTGTTTGCGCACAAGCCAAGCCGGCAGCAAGGAGCGAGGGGAACGATGTTCGAGGATAGAAGTTACAAAAGAACGTTTTACAGCGCACCACAGTCCATCGAGTCCCTGATCGCCGCTTTTTTGGAGCCCAGCATCATCGTGCTGTGCTACCTGGCTGTAAGCACCTTCTTTGGTGAACCCATCCTGCGCTCCAGCCTGACTTTGTGCCTGCTGGTCTTCGCACTAACCTTCCCCGGTCGCAACCGCTTTACCGAAAACAGAATCAGTGCGGTCATCGACGTGCTGGGCTCTTGGCTGGCCCTGCTGGTGATCCTGGCCCTGTGCGGCTATGCCACCAACAGCATGGGGTATTTTGAGGACCAGGTCCTGTACTGGTGGGCCGGACTGACGCCCGCCTTGCAAATCGTGGCCATTGAACTGGGGCGATTTGAACGTCGCCGGCGCGCCGAAGCGACCAGGCGTGGCGCGGTCATCGTCGGCGGCGGCCCGCTAGGCGCCAAGGTTGCGCGTGCGCTGCGCGACGGCCCCGACAAAGGCATCGACTTCCTGGGGTATTTCGATGACCGCCAAGATGAGCGCCTGCACCCGGAAGCGGCCAACCATTTGTTGGGTATGTTGAAGGACTTGAGCGACTACGTGCGCAAGCACAGCGTGCGTGAGGTCTATATCACCCTGCCACTGGGTTCACAACCCCGCATCGTGCAGTTGCTGGAGCAAATTCAAGGCACCACCGCTTCGCTGTTTTTTGTGCCGGATGTGTTTGGCATCAGCATTATTCAGGGCCGCCTGCAAGATATGAATGGCGTGCCGGTGGTGGGTATTTGTGAAACCCCCTTCACCGGCACCAATGATTTGGTCAAACGGATCAGTGACATTGTGCTGGCCAGCCTGATTCTGATTTTGATTTCCCCGATCCTGCTCTTGATCGCCATTGGTGTGAAACACAGTTCGCCGGGGCCGGTGATTTTCAAGCAGCGCCGCAATGGACTCGACGGTGAGGAAATCATCGTCTACAAATTCCGCTCGATGAAAACCCAGGACAATGGTTCTGTGGTCAAACAAGCGACCAAGGACGATGCGCGCATCACCAAATTTGGAGCCTTCATTCGCCGCACCTCGCTGGATGAATTACCGCAATTCATCAATGTGCTGCAAGGGCGCATGAGCATCGTCGGGCCGCGCCCGCATGCCGTGGCGCACAACGAGGAATATCGCAAACTGATCAAGGCCTATATGGTCAGGCACAAGGTCAAACCGGGCATCACGGGTTGGGCGCAGGTCAATGGTCTGCGCGGCGAAACCGATACCATCGATAAAATGAAGGCGCGCGTTGAATATGACCTGGAATACCTGCGCAACTGGTCGCTGGCACTTGATTTGCAGATTATTGTGCGCACCGCTCGCCTGATGCTCTTCGACCGAAACGCCTATTGATTGCTTTTTGCAGCCACTTTGGCGCAGAAAAACCTTACCGTCGCCCCTATTCCCTAGGAATTTCATGTCCCTCGTACAACGACGACTGATTCAACTGGCAGCCTCCTTGGCGTGCGGCCTGATGGCTCATGCCCCGGTGCATGCCGACGCTAACCCCTATTACTTTGGCGGGTCGCTGGCGCTGAACCATGTGTCGAATATCTATCGCACCTCGGCCGCGCCCAATGATGACAATGTCGCCACAGCCAGTTTGCTGGCTGGCATCAATCAGACCTTGGGCCGCCAGCGTTTGTTTGCCGATGCGTCTATCAACACCAATCGCTACAGCAAAAGCTCGGACCTGAACTATGTGGGCTACACGCTCAAGGGTGGCCTCGATTGGTCCACGGTAGAGCGCCTGTCCGGCACCATCAGCGTCAACAACAGCCGCAATCTGAGCACGTATAACGAACGCGGTACGACCCAGATTCGCAAGCAAAACATTGAAGACAACAAGCAATTGGACGGGGTCGTGCGACTCGGTCTGGTGACGCGTTTCTCGCTCGAGGCCGGTGCCGGCTATCGCACGCGCAGCTTCAGCGCCAGCGAATACGACGCCTACGAATTCAGCCAGAACCGCTACTCCCTGGGTTTGGTGTATCAGGCCAGTCCGGATCTTCGTCTGGGTGTGGCCGGCCGTCTGACCCGAGACCACTACCCGGCCTATAGCCGAGAAGGTTTGGTGCTCATCAACGGCAAGCCGGTCTTGGTCTCTATTCCGGTCGAAGCCCGCGAATTCGAACGCAAGGACCTGGACTTCACTGGTCGCTGGGTGCTGAGTGGCGCCAGCAGTTTGGATGGTCGCATCAGCACCGGCCGCTCGTACGCGAAGGCGGGCGGCGGCAATGACTTTTCCGGTGTCACCGGCGCGCTGACCTGGAACTGGCAGCCGACCGCCAAGTTGACCGTCTCTAGCACGATCAGCCGAGACACAGGCTTGGAGTCCTCCTTCATCAACGCCAACACCAGCGCCGACCGCGACCGCCTCAGCAATGCCCTGCAAGTCAACGCCAACTACGAATTGACCGGCAAGATCTTTCTCAATGCGGGCATCAGCATCGTCAATAGCGATGCGAGGAACAGCACCCAGACCAGTTCTGTCGACGAGTTCGACCGCGACAAGGCCTTCAACCTGGGCTTGCGCTGGCAATACTCGCGCGGCATCACCCTCGGCTGCCAATACAGCAAGTCCTCGCGCGACAGCGACAGCGCCCGACAAATTTATGCCTACGACGCCAGCAACTACGGTTGCTACGGCCAGATCATTCTTTATTGAGTCATGAGCGCACCCACCATATTGCTGACCGGTGCCACCGGCTATATCGCATCTCACACTTGGTTGGCGCTGCAGGCGGCCGGCTACCAGGTGGTCGGTCTCGATAATTTCATCAACAGCTCGCCCGAGGTGCTGAACCGCCTGGCTCGGCTGAGCGGCCAAACGCCGGTATTTGAGCAGGCAGACGTCTGCGATGCTTCGGCCCTGAATGGCGTTTTTGAGCGTCACAAGCCTGCGGCGGTCGTGCATTTCGCGGCTTTCAAGGCGGTGGGAGAGTCCACCAGTCAGCCCTTGATGTACTACCGCAACAACCTCGGCGGGCTGGTCAATACCTGCGAAACGATGCGCAAGCACGGTTGCCAGCGCATCGTCTTCAGCTCCAGCGCCACCGTCTACGGCGTGCCTGAATCTTTGCCACTGCGCGAAGATGCCGCCCTGTCCGCCGTCAATCCCTACGGCGCCACCAAGCTGATGGGCGAAACAATTCTGCGCGACCTCGGTGCAGCCGATCCCAGCTGGCAAACCGCGGCCTTGCGCTACTTCAACCCAGTCGGCGCACATGAAAGCGGCTTGATCGGCGAAGACCCGCGCGGCACGCCGAACAATTTGATGCCCTATGTGGCCCAGGTTGCCGTTGGCCGCCGCCCTCGCCTGCAGGTCTTTGGAAACGATTACGACACCCCCGACGGCACAGGTGTGCGCGACTACATCCATGTCCTCGATTTGGCGGCAGGGCATGTCGCCGCGCTGAACTTCCTGCTTGGCGGCACGCAGTCCATCACCAGCAACCTGGGCACCGGTCAAGGCTATAGCGTGCTGGATCTGGTGCGCGCCTATGAAGCAGCCAGTGGTCGCCCCGTCCCCTACGACATCGTCGCGCGTCGCCCGGGCGATGTGGCGGCCTGCTACGCCGACCCAACCTTGGCCAGCACCCACCTAGGCTGGCGAGCTCAACACGGGCTGGCCCGCATGTGCGAGGACAGTTGGCGTTGGCAGCGCATGAACCCCAACGGGTTCAGCGCAGTCTAACTTTTACATCCTTTTCCAAGCACTCCATGACACCCATCCAAGTTCAACCGGTCATCATGGCCGGGGGCAGCGGCACCCGACTCTGGCCCTTGTCGCGAGCCGGCTACCCGAAGCAGTTCCTGGTGCTGTCTGGCAATAGCAGCCTGTTCCAACAAGCGGCAAACCGTTTGGCCGCGCTGGGCTCAAACGACATACAACTCGCCGGACCGGCCATTGTGGGTAATGAAGAGCACCGTTTCCTGGTGCTGGATCAATTGCGTGAAACAGGAACGGACCCCAGCGGCGTGCTACTCGAGCCCATGGGGCGTAACACCGCACCCGCACTGACCCTGGCCGCACTGCATGCGCAGGAAAGCGGCGCCGACCCGGTGCTGGTGGTCACACCGGCGGATCAGACAGTCACCAATGGCGCCGCCTTCACAAGCGCCCTGCAGCAGGCCATCCGCCAAGCGGCAGATGGTGCCATCGTGATCTTGGGCATTACCCCCGACCGGGCCGAAACCGGCTATGGCTATATCCGCACCCAAGCGGACGGAAGCGAGCTATCGGTGGCCGAGTTTGTTGAAAAGCCCGATGCCGACACTGCTGCGCGCTATGTCGCAGCCGGCAACTATTTCTGGAACAGCGGCATGTTTGTGCTGCGCGCCAGTGTCTGGATGAAGGCTTTGGAGCGCTTCCGCCCCGATATCGCCGCCGCGACGCAAAGCGCTTGGGCTCAACGTCAGGTCGACGTCAAATTTATTCGACCAGGCAAAGCCGAATTCGCTGCAATTCCATCGGAATCGGTGGACTATGCAGTGATGGAGCGTTGCCCAGGCAGCGACATTCCCTTGCGTATGGTGGCGCTGGACGCGGGATGGAACGATCTAGGCGCCTGGGAGGCCGTTTGGCAAGTGGCGGACAAGGACGCCCAAGGCAATGCGGCCCAGGGCGATGCCATCTTCAGCGACTGCCAAAACACCTTGGTGCATGCCACCAGTCGCTTGGTCAGCGTGGTTGGACTGCAGGATGTCGTGGTGGTTGAAACACCTGATGCCGTGCTGGTCAGTGATCGCGCCCGCAGCCAGGAAGTGAAAAAAATCGTCGCCCGGCTCGACGCCGAAAAACGCGGCGAACAGACCTTGCACCGCAAGGTGCACCGTCCCTGGGGCTGGTATGACAGCATCGACTCCGGAGACCGCTTCCAGGTCAAGCGCATCATGGTCAAACCGGGTGCGACGCTGAGTCTGCAGATGCACCACCACCGCGCAGAGCATTGGATTGTGGTTTCCGGCACGGCTGAAATCACCAATGGCGACAAAGTTTTGCTGCTGAGCGAGAACCAAAGCACATATATCCCGCTGGGGCAGACTCACAGGCTGGCCAATCCGGGTAAGGTGCCGCTGGAAATCATCGAGGTACAGTCCGGCGCCTACTTGGGCGAGGACGATATCGTGCGTTTTGAAGATACATACGGCCGCAACTAAGGCCAGATCTCGTCACATTCATAAGGAATTGATTCATGAGCGTCATTGCCGTCGTCGGTTTGGGTTATGTTGGCCTGCCTCTGGTCATCGAATTTGGCAAGCATGGTCGCACCATCGGCTTTGATATCGCCAAGGACAAGGTCGCCAAGTGCCAAGCCGGCACCGACCCCTCGCGTGAATTGAGCGATGAGGAAATGAGCCACTCGCCCCACGCAATCTATAGCCATGACCCCGCCTGTTTGGCCGAGGCCGACGTCATCATCGTGGCCGTGCCGACACCGGTCGACGAGGCCCATATTCCGGATTTCAGGCCACTGATTGGCGCCAGCACCAGCGTTGGCCGCCATATGAAGAAGGGCGCCATCGTTGTCTATGAATCGACCGTCTACCCCGGCGCCACCGAAGAGGTCTGCATTCCGGTGCTGGAACGCGAGTCGGGTCTGAAGTGGAAGCAGGACTTCTTCATCGGTTATTCACCCGAGCGAATCAACCCGGGCGACAAAGAACACACGCTCACCAAGATCCTGAAGATTGTCTCGGGCGACACCCCCGCCACGCTGGACACCGTGGCCAAGGTTTATGAACGTATCATCGTTCCCGGCGTGCACCGCGCCGCTAGCATCAAGGTTGCCGAGGCCGCCAAGGTGATCGAAAACACCCAGCGCGACCTGAACATCGCCTTGATGAACGAGTTGTCCATCATCTTTGACAAGATCGGTATCGACACCTCCGAAGTCTTGGAGGCTGCTGGCACCAAGTGGAATTTCCTCAAATTCAAGCCGGGTCTGGTCGGCGGCCACTGCATCGGCGTCGACCCCTATTACCTGACGCACAAGGCCGACATGCTGGGCTACCACCCGCAGGTTATCTTGGCCGGCCGCCGCATCAACGACGGCATGGGCAAGTTCATCGCCGAGCAAACCATCAAGCAGATGATCGCGGCCGGCTCCCCCATCAAAGGCGCCAAGGTCAATGTGCTGGGACTGACCTTCAAGGAAGACTGTGCCGACCTGCGCAACTCCAAGGTCATCGACATCATCACCGAGTTGAAGAGCTACGGGGTCGAGGTGATCGTCACCGACCCGGATGCCGATGCGGATGAAGCGGTGCATGAGTACGGCGTGCGCCCAGTGACTTGGGAGCAACTGCCGAAGGCCGATGCCATCGTGGCAGCCGTCGCCCACAAGAGCTACAAACAACTGAGCGCGAGCGATCTCGCCGCGAAACTGGTTAACGGCGGCGCCTTCATCGACGTCAAGGCCGCATTCGATCAACAAGCGTTGCAAAATGCTGGCTTGCGCGTTTGGCGTCTTTGATCACTAGCCGAGTTTTTCCATGACCATCCTCGTCACTGGCGGTGCCGGCTTTATCGGCAGCAACTTCGTATTGGACTGGCTCAAGGTCTCTGACGAGCCGGTGGTCACGCTGGATTCATTGACGTACGCCGGCAATCTGGAAAACCTGGCCAGCCTGGCAGGTGACGCCCGGCACACCTTTGTTCAGGGCGATATTTGTGACGCTGCCCTGGTCGCAAAGCTGCTGACCGAGCACCGCCCGCGTGCGCTGATTCATTTCGCCGCCGAAAGTCACGTGGATCGCTCAATCAGCGGTCCCGGTGCTTTCATGCGTACCAATATCGAAGGCACCTACACCTTGCTTGAGGCGGCTCGCGCCTATTGGACCGATTTGGGCAGCGAGGCCAAGGCGGGCTTCCGTTTTCATCACGTCTCGACCGACGAGGTCTATGGTTCGCTATCGGCGGAGGACCCGCCGTTTGCAGAGACCAAGACTTACGAACCCAATAGCCCCTATTCGGCGAGCAAGGCGGCCAGCGACCATCTGGTGCGAGCTTGGCATCACACCTACGGCCTGCCGGTGCTGACCACCAATTGCTCGAACAACTACGGGCCCTATCACTTCCCCGAGAAGCTGATCCCGCTGATGATCGTCAATGCATTGGCAGGCAAGCCGTTGCCAATCTATGGCGACGGCAAGAATGTGCGGGACTGGCTCTATGTGACCGATCACGCCGCAGCCATCCGCGCCGTCTTGGCCGGCGGCCGGCTTGGCGAAACCTACAATATCGGCGGCTGGAACGAGATGACCAATCTGGACATCGTCCACACCGTTTGCGATTTGCTGGACGAACTGTGCCCAGACTCAAGCGGCAGCTACAAGCGCCTGATCACCTACGTGAAAGACCGCCCCGGCCACGATAGGCGTTATGCGATCGATGCACGCAAAGTGGAACGCGAACTCGGCTGGCGTCCCGCAGAAACTTTTGCCACCGGCATTCGAAAAACCGTCGAGTGGTATCTGGCAAATCCGGCTTGGGTGCAGCGGGTTCAGAGCGGAGCCTACCGAGACTGGGTCGCTCAGCAATACCAAACCTGAGCCGCGCATGAGAATTCTGCTGCTCGGCAAGAACGGCCAACTGGGCTGGGAACTACAACGTGCGCTGGCGCCCTTGGGAGACTTGATCTCCCTGGATCGAAGCGAGGGTGGTGATCTCGCTAACGACGAATTGCTGCGGGCCACCATCAGGCAAGTCGCCCCACAGATCATCGTCAATGCCGCCGCGTATACCGCCGTGGACAAGGCGGAGAGCGAACGCGAACAAGCCTTCCAGATCAATGCCACGGCACCCGCCCTGCTGGCGTCCGAAGCACGCACCATGGATGCGCTGCTGCTGCACTACAGCAGCGACTATGTGTTTGATGGCAGCGGCGATCATGCACGCGGCGAGGATGCCGTCACTGGTCCCTTGAGCGCCTATGGCAGCAGCAAGCTGGCCGGAGAAGAGGCCATCCGCACCAGTGGCTGCCAGCATTTGATCCTGCGCACCAGCTGGGTCTACGCGGCACGCGGCGGCAATTTCGCCAAGACCATGTTGCGCCTGGCGGCTGAAAAAGATCAGTTGAGAGTGATCTCAGACCAAATCGGCGCCCCAACCGGCGCGGATTTGCTCGCAGACTTGAGCGCCCACATGCTGAAGGCCACGCAAGCGAATTCAGATTTATCTGGCACCTACCATGCCGTGGCCGCGGGCGAGACCAACTGGCATGCCTATGCACGGCATGTGATTGAGTTTGCCGGCGCACGGGGACGAACCCTTCGCGTCGCGCCCGATCAAATTGAAGCGATCGCCAGCCGCGACTATCCAACGCCGGCCCAGCGCCCCTTGAACTCCCGTCTTTCAAGCCGGAAACTGCAGCACAACTTCGGGCTTTATTTGCCGCACTGGCAAGTTGGTGTCGACCGTATGCTGGACGAAATTCTCTGATCTGGAGGCTGATATGGCCATGAAGCAACGCAAGGGCATCATTCTGGCCGGAGGTTCCGGCACCCGCCTGCACCCCGCCACATTGGCGATGAGCAAGCAATTGCTGCCGGTCTATGACAAACCGATGGTCTATTACCCGCTTGCATCGTTGATGTTGGCCGGCATTCGTGACATTCTGCTGATCAGTACACCCCAAGATGTCCCCCGCTTCGAGGCCTTGCTGGGCGACGGCAAGCGCTGGGGTCTGAACATCAGCTACTGTGTGCAACCCAGCCCCGATGGCTTGGCGCAAGCCTTCATCCTTGGCAAAAGATTCATCGATGGCGCGCCAAGTGCCCTCGTTTTGGGCGACAACATCTTCTATGGTCACGACTTTCAGGGCCTGCTCGGTGATGCCAATAGCCGAAGCAGCGGCGCTTCGGTCTTTGCTTACCATGTGACCGACCCCGAGCGCTATGGCGTGGTCGAGTTCGATGCCAATAAAAACGCCCTGTCCATCGAAGAGAAGCCGCCCCAGCCGAAAAGCAATTACGCCGTCACTGGCCTCTACTTCTACGATGAGCAGGTCTGCGAGATCGCAGCCGCCATCAAGCCCAGCGCGCGCGGAGAACTGGAGATCACCGACGTCAATGCGCAATACCTGCGCCAAGGGCAATTGCAGGTTGAGATCATGGGCCGCGGCTACGCTTGGCTGGACACCGGCACCCACGACAGTCTGCTCGAGGCCGGCCAGTTCATCGCCACGCTTGAAAAGCGCCAAGGGCTGAAGGTCGCCTGCCCGGAAGAAATCGCCTTTCGCTCGGGCTGGATCAGCGCCGAACAATTGGCCGCGCTGGCCAAACCGCTGGCCAAGAATGGCTACGGCCAGTATTTGCAGCGCTTGCTGACGGAACAAGCTTTCTGATGAAGATTACCCCGACCTCCTTGCCCGAGGTACTGATCGTCGAACCACGTGTGTTCGGCGACGCCAGAGGCTTCTTCACCGAAAGCTGGAACGAGACCGCCTTCAATCAAGCGGTCGGCCAAGACGTCCGGTTTGTCCAAGACAACCACTCCCGCTCAGCGCGCGGTGTCTTGCGTGGCCTTCACTTCCAGCGGCCGCCGCATACCCAAGGCAAACTGGTCCGCGTGGTCAGTGGTGCGGTCTTCGATGTGGCCGTCGATATTCGCCGCTCCAGCCCTAATTTCGGCCGCTGGGAAGGCGTCGAACTCAGTGCTGAAAACCACCGGCAACTCTGGGTGCCGCCGGGTTTTGCGCACGGCTTCCTCGTCCTGAGTGAAACGGCTGACTTTTTCTACAAAACGACCGATTACTACGCCCCCCAGTGTGAAGGCGCGGTGCGTTGGGACGACCCCGCGATCGGCATCACATGGCCCAACACCGGTGTGCAGGCGCTGTTGGCAGACAAGGATGCCAAGGCCCCCTTGCTGGCCGATGGTCACGTCTTCGATTGATTCACCGCCTAGATAGCAAAGAATAAATCGGCGATAAGGTCACTGGCTTCGATCCCGGGGGCCTCATCATCCGCCTTACGAACGCTTCTTCATTGCGGGATCAAGCCCCGGCCAATGCCGTAGTGTTCAATGCCCAAGGCCTTCATCAGACTCGGCTCGTATTGATTGCGCCCATCGAACACGACAGGCTGTTTCAAGCTTGTTTTGATGAGGTCGAAGTCGGGGCTCTTGAATTCTTTCCATTCGGTCACCAGCAACAAGGCGTCGGCGCCCTCGAGGACCTGCTCGGCCCGCTCGCAAAAACGCAGTCCGTCCAAATCACCCAGAATGCGGCGCGCCTCAAGCATCGCGACCGGATCGTAAGCCGCCACCGTGGCGCCGCGACCGAGCAATTCCCGCACGATCACCAAGGCCGGCGCCTCGCGCATATCGTCGGTATTCGGTTTGAACGCCAAACCCCAAAGCGCAAAACAACGCCCGCTCAGGTCAGCACCAAATCGCGCCACCACCTTGTCGACCAAGAGCATTTTCTGCCGCTCATTGGCTTCCTCGACCGCGGTCAAAACACGCAAGGGAATGCCCTCGCCTTGTGCGGCTTGCACGAGGGCCTTGACGTCCTTGGGGAAGCAAGAGCCCCCATAGCCGGCACCGGCGTACAAAAAGCTGTAGCCGATGCGAGGGTCGGAGCCAATGCCGCGACGCACCAACTCGATGTCGGCTCCGACCTTCTCGGCCAGCAAAGCCATTTCATTCATGAAACTGATGCGCGTGGCCAACATGGCATTGGCCGCGTATTTGGTGAACTCGGCGCTGCGCAGGTCCATCACGATCATGCGGTCATGGTTACGCGTAAACGGTGAATACAGCGCGCGCATGAACAGGGTCGCCTGCTCATCATCGGAGCCCACGATGATTCGGTCCGGCTTTAGGAAGTCCTCGACGGCGGCGCCCTCCTTAAGGAACTCCGGATTCGACACGACAGCGAAGGCTAGATTCGAACCGCGCTTTGCCAGTTCCTCCGCCACCGCTTCCCTCACCCTATCCGCCGTACCTACCGGCACCGTACTCTTGTCAACGATGACCTTGTAGTCGGTCATACGTGAGCCGATCGAACGAGCCGCCGCCAACACATATTGCAAATCAGCCGAACCATCTTCGTCGGGCGGCGTACCCACACCGATGAACATGATGCTGCCGTGATGGACTGCCAAATCCACATCGGTAGTGAACTGCAAGCGACCTGCCGCCACATTGCGCCGAACGATCTCGAGCAAACCCGGCTCATGGATCGGAATCTCGCCAGCATTCAGCACGCGGATCTTCTCTTCGTTCACATCCAAGCACACCACATGGTTGCCCATTTCGGCCAGACACGCGCCGGTGACCAAACCCACATATCCAGTGCCAATGGCGGTAACCTTCATTGCTCAATTCCCTTTGCTGGATGACTTCATGTTAACCCCCGAGCATCTGCATCGACACATGGCGGAAGGTCAAGCGGTGACCAAATCGAAAAGCAATCACAGCCTAGCTGCACTCTGTGTAGCTGCGATGAAGCCGTAGTCGCCAGGTCCAGAGAAATTACTTCGACAATGGCGTCATGACTGCACCTATACCAGCATCACCGATAGACGGCCCCAATGAGTTAGCCATCGATCCCGCCAGCCTAGTCTCCAGTTGCTGCCCCAATTGCGGCAGCAAATTGACGTCGCCCCTGCCCAAATACTGTGGCGATTGTGGGCAGGAAACCAATCTTCGCGCGCCCAGCCTGTTGGAGTTCATTCAACAACTCGGCGGCGCCTATATTTCAACCGAAGGCGCGCTTTGGCGCACGCTTTGGCGCCTACTGCTCTTACCGGGCCAATTGACGAAAGAATACCTGGCCGGTCGGCGTAAGCGGTATGTTTTACCTCTGCGCCTTTACCTGACCATCAGCGTTCTGGCGCTCTTGTCACTGCGCATGGTGACCAGCGCAAAGATTGAAGCCGAAACACCCACCATTGACAAGACCTCGTCATCCCACGCCATTGGCCTGAAGAACGGCGACACCGCGAACATTCATATTGGTGGCCTGGGTGGCTACAAGGCCGGCCTGAAAGACGGCGTGTTCTTTTGCGAGAAGCTGCCTGCGGCCATGTGCAAGCGACTCGAACGCCGCCTGGCCGTTGATCATGCTTCCATGATCAAAGAATGGGTGCAGTTGTCCGAACGAGCGCTCAATAATCTAGGTGCCACCATGTTTGTGCTGCTGCCCTGTTTTGCAGTTTGGCTCAAGCTGCTGTTCTGGGACCGGCGCCTGCATTACACCGAACACATGATCTTCGCCCTGCATCTGCACGCATTTTGGTTTTCAATGCTGTTGCTGATGTTGACGCCCTGGGAAGCCCTGACGGTGCTGGCTGCGATAGCTGCGGCCTTGTATCCAGTGATTGCCCTGCACCGCGTCTACCAAACCCGCTGGTGGAGCACCTTGCTGCGAGCCTTTTTGCTGATGATTTTGAACGTCAGCAGCATTGCTTTCGTCCTGGCCTCATTTGCCCTGCTGACGCTGGTGACTTGAATAGATAGTCGCCCCTAACAAAACCGACACATGGGAAGGGTCGCCGAGCCGCACAATCGCCCTCGCTACTTGACCCTTCAACCTGGGCGCCACAGCGATGAATACTCCGACCCCGAAGAAGCGTTCACGGCACTTGCTGCCTTCTGACTTACGAGGCGTCGCCCTGCTAGCCACCCAGGCGACCGCCGGCGTGACGCGCATGGTTGAAGGTGTGCATCAATCGGTGTGGGACCGCTTAGGCGCACCTGGCGGGGCCCAACCCGGCCAAGCACGGGGACTGACCGGTCTCGCCTATCGCAGTGTGCACGGCGTCAACCATTGGGTCGGTAAAGGGCTGGACATGGCGCTGCGGCGTCTAGAGCCGCTGCTGGCCAAGGGCATGGATCCAGCGACCGAAGAAACCGCCCAACGCGCGGCCCTGTTGGCCGCCTTGAACGGGGTCATGGGCGACCACCTGCTGACCAGTCATAACCCATTGGCCACGCCCATGAGTTTTCGCTGGGACGGGCGCCCCTTGGACTGGCAGCAATTGCCCACCGATTTGCCGCGCAATGGCAAAGTCCTCCTGCTGATTCATGGTCTGTGCATGAATGACCTGCAATGGCACAGCCAGCACAAAGGGCACCCGATTGATCACGGCCAGGCCTTGGCTCAGGCATTGGGCTACTGCCCGGTTTATCTGCGCTACAACTCGGGGCTGCACACCTCGCAAAACGGTCGAGAGTTGGCGCAGCAACTGCAAGCCCTGCGTGAACAGTGGCCGGTCCCGCTCGAAGAAATAACCATCATCGCCCACAGCATGGGCGGGCTACTGGCCCGTAGCGCCTGCCAGATCGCCAACGAACAGAAACTGAGCTGGCTGCCACTGCTGAAAAACATCGTTTTCCTGGGGACACCCCATCACGGCGCACCGCTGGAGCGAGCCGGCAATTGGATCGATGTGCTCTTGGGCAGCACACCCTTCACCGCCCCCTTGGCCAAATTAGGCCATCTACGCAGTGCCGGCATCACCGATCTGCGCCACGGTTATGTGCGGGATGAGGACTGGTCGGGTGGCGACCGCTTTAAGCGCAAGCCCGATCGGCGCCTGATCACCCCATTACCCGAAGGCGTGAACTGTTTTGCCGTAGCTGCCACGCTGGCACCCAAGCGAGGCACCTTGGCCAACCGACTGATCGGCGACGGCTTGGTGCCATTGCACAGCGCACTGGGCGAACACGACGACCCCAGGCGCGACCTCGGTTTCCCGAAGTCAGCGCAACTGGTTTGTTATCGCATGAACCATATGGAACTTCTCAGCGATCCGCTGCTGACGCGCCAAATGCAGGACTGGTTGCAACACAACTTGCAAGCCGCCGCCACTTAGCACCAGGGATTCCGAGCTCAGAGCGAGCGCAGCAGCTTCTGCACCTCGGCCTGACCGCCATACTGCTTGCCCGCCTTGGCCAGTCGCTGCAGTTCGGCGTTCGCCTGCACCTTATCGCCGGCCTTCAGGTACAACTTGACCAAGCGCATGCGCATCTCATGATTCTCCGGCTGCAGGTCCAGCGCCTGTAGCTGAGCGCTGATGGCCTTGGGTATTTGCTGCTCGGACTCCAACACCATCGACAGCGTGTCCAAGAACTCAGGCTGCTTGGGATTCAACTGATTGGCCTTTTCGATCAGGGCCAAGGCGCCCGGCTTGCCCTGCTTCATCAGCAACCAAGCCATATTGTTCAGGGCCGGCGGGCTCTCGGGCTGCAGCTTCAAGACCACGGCAAAACGCGACTCGGCCGACGCCAATTGCTCCTGCCGCAACTCCTCGCTGCCCAGATAAAAATGGAACACCGCGTCCTTGGGGTGATCCTTGATCCAACTCGCTGCGAATTTTTCAGCCTCACCCTTGTTGGTCTGCACCAAGGCGTGATGCAGCTTGCTGGCCAAGCCCGCCGCAGCATCGGCATTGAACTCGGCACCACCGGCCGCCAGGCTTTGCCGGTAGAACGTTGCGGCAGCGGCCCAGTCCTTCTGGGCGGCGCGCACATCGCCCTCCAGGCTCAGACCGACGACCTTGCCCGCCTCTTGTTTTTGCATCAAGGCCGCAGTTGCCTGAGCCCCCTTGTAGTCCGCTGCGGCCAACTGCACCTCACCCAAGCGCTTGCGCGCCACCAGATAGTCGGGCGCCAACTCCAAGGCGCGCTTCAAGCTGGCCGCCGCGGATGGCAGGTTCTTCAAAGCGACATAGGCCTCGGCCACCCGCATATGCGGCATCGGCGAGCGAGGCATCACGCGCGCCAATGCATTGAAGGACTCTGTGGCTTGGTTGTACTCGCCGGCCAGCATGCGCACGCGCCCCTGCACCTCCAGCAACTCGGGCGCCTCGGGCAGCACTGCGATGCCCTTTTGGGCCGCAATCTGAGCCGCCTTCAGATCCTTGTATTTCAGATGATGATCGACCAAGGCCACCCGCGGCGCGGCATCATTGGGCTTCAGTGCGATGGCCTTTTCGATCAAGCCCGTCACTTCATCCTTGCTCGCGCCGCCCAATTCCTTCAATTCGGCCAGAGCCAGATGAGCCTTGACGTTATCGGGTGAGGACTTCAGCAAGGTCTCAAAGCGCGCCTTGGCGGCATCTGGCTTTTTATCGGCCATATCCAAGGAGGCCAGCAAGGCGGCCGCCGGGTAGAAGCCGGGATCCAGGCTCAGCGCCTTTTCGAAATTCTGCCGAGCGCCCGCCACATCCTTGCGCGCGAGTTGCACCAGTCCACGTAGATTGGCAGCAATCGGCCGCTTCGGTTGTTTGCGCTCCAGCACGTCGATGGCGGACAAGGCCTTGTCCAATTCACGCCGCTGCAGATGCGCACGGATGATGGCGATATCGGCCACCGAACTCGGGTCGCTGTCCGAGATCGCCTTCAAATCGGCAAACACCTCGTCGGACTTGGCATTGTTCGCCTTGCCCAAAATCAGCTGTGTGCGACTGCGGCTGTCTTTCGGATTCAGTTTGGCGGCCTGGGCAAAATAGCCTTCGGCCTTCTTGCTGTCGCCGTTCTGTAAATAGGCCTCACCGGCCAGCGAGTAGACCTGCGCATCGGGTGTGCCGTTCAGCAGCAGCGGCTGAATCGCGGCCACCGCCTTGGCCGGGCTGGAGTTGAGCAGATAGATCTGTGTCAGCATGCGTCGCGGCGCCGACAGATTGGGCGCCAGCTTCAAGGTCTTGGACAACCATTCCTCGGCCTGCGGAAAGTTCTTCAACTCATATTCAATGGCGCCGCCCAATTGCAAAGCCAAGGGGCTCTCGGGTGCCATCTGCAGCAGTTGATGCACAGGCGCTTTCGCGGCCGCATAGTCCTTGCGCGAGTAGGCCAGCAGGGCCTCAAAATAATAGGTCTGCGGGTCCTTGGGCAGAGCCTCTTTGAGTTTTGCGAGATCGGCGGCGGCAGTTTCCAGTTCGCCCGCCTCGATCCAATGATTCAGCAGGCCGGCATGGGCGGCCACATCGACCGAGTTCAGCGCCAGTGCCTGGCGATAGGCCGCAACCCCGTCTTTGGCGTCGAAGCCTGAGGCCCCCGACTTGATGCTGCCCAACACAATATCGCCCTTCAGGCGCCAAGCTTCGGCTTGCTTGGGATCGCGTTTCAGCAGGCCATCCAGACCCTGCAACGCGGCGGCCACATTGCCTTCACGCAACTTCATGCGCACCTGCAACAGGACGGCGGGCGTGTAGTCCGGCACCGCCTTGAACGCCACATCCAGCGCCGCATTGGCCTTGTCCTGTGCGCCGGTACTGACATAGGCGGTGGCCAGGGATGTCTGCAAATCGGCTCGCGCCTGCGCATCTTCGAGCTTGGTCTCGGCGAAGCTTTCAATCATCGGCTTGAAGGCCTGCAGGGCCAGTTGGGCCCGCGCCAGGGCGGGCGCCACACGGGTCATTTCATACTTGGCGGCCATGGCCTTGCGCAGTTCCACCTCGGCCGAGCGCGGATCACCAACATCCAAAAAGGCCTTGCCCAAGAGGAAACGCGCCTCGCCGGCCTCCGGGCTCTTTTGCAAGGCATTCTTCAACTGGATGATGGCGGCCTTGTTGTCGCCCTTGTCCAGCAAGGTCTTGGCCGAACCGATCAGCTTGTCATAACTCTCACCACCGCAGGCCGCCAAAAGGCTGACGGCAAGCAGGCTGGGGGCAATTTTCTTGAACAAGAAAGTGGTCATGTGGGGCGACAAAGGCAGAAACAAATGGAGAAGTCAGACCCGACTAGGCCGGTCCGACGGCAATGCCGCAAAAGTATAGGCGTCGCTAAACCGGCACAGCGCACCGGTTTTCCCACCCTGCGGCAACAATGCACGGCCAGGACCGCCCAGACCACCCAAACGGCCCCGATGCCCTCGCCGCCCCTGGCGTGGTCCGCGCAAATGCTGCGTTACCTCTCAGACCCCGGGCAGTCGGTAGGTTTTGAACTGATCACGCAACTTCAGCTTTTGCAACTTGCCGGTCGCCGTGTGCGGCAACTCAGGCACGAACACCACGTCATCCGGGACCTGCCATTTGGCAATGCGCCCTTCAAAGAACTCAAGCATCTGCTCGCGCGTCAACTCGGCGCCGGGTTTCTTGACCACCAGCAGCAAAGGCCGCTCGTCCCATTTCGGGTGAGCGCAAGCGATCACCGCCGCCTCATGCACGGCCGGGTGGGCCATTGCCACATTTTCCAAATCGATCGAGCTGATCCACTCACCGCCGGACTTGATCACGTCCTTGCTGCGGTCGGTGATCTGCATAAAGCCATCGGCATCGATCGTGGCCACATCGCCGGTCGGGAACCAGCCGGCCTCGCCATCAACGCTGACCAGCGGCGACTCCTCGTGGCCGAAATAACGGCTGATCACCCAGGGCCCGCGCACCACCAGATTGCCGGCGCTGGCTCCATCCCAGGGCAAGGACTTGCCGTCATCGTCGATGATGGCCATGTCAACGCCGAAAATCGCCTTGCCCTGCTTGGCCAGCAAGCGGCGCTGCTCCTGCAGCGGCAGGCGCAACTGCTTGGCCGACAGCTTCGACGCCGTGCCCAGCGGCGACATCTCGGTCATGCCCCAGGCATGAATCACATCGACCCCGTACTCATCCTGCAGCGTCGCCATCATGGCCGGCGGGCAAGCGGAACCACCGATCACCGTGCGCCGGAAGCTGCTGAACTTCAGCGCATTGGCTTTCACATAGGTCAGCAAGCCGAGCCAGATGGTCGGCACGCCGGCGCTGAAGGTCACGCCCTCACTCTCAAACAGCTCATACAGCGACTTGCCGTCCAGATGCGGGCCGGGCATGACCATTTTGCAGCCCACCACCGCACAGCTATAGGGCAAGCCCCAGGCGTTGACGTGGAACATCGGCACCACCGGCATCACCACATCGCTGGCCGAACAGCCCAGCCCATCCGGCAGTGATGCAGCATAGGCGTGCAGCACGCTGGAGCGATGGCTGTAAACCGCGCCCTTGGGGTTGCCGGTCGTGCCCGAGGTGTAGCAGATGCTGGAGGCGGCATTCTCATCAAACTCGGGCCAGCGGTAGTTGCCATCCTCCGCGGCGATCAAGTCCTCAAAACACAGCAAACCGGCCAAGCTCGTCTGGGCCGGCATGTGGGCCCGGTCCGTCATCAACACATAGTGCTTGACGCTGGGCAGATGCTCGGCCAGCTTTTCCACCAAGGGCAGAAAGTTCAGATCAAAGCACAGCACCGAGTCCTGCGCATCATTGGCAATCCAAGCAATTTGCTCAGGGAACAAGCGTGGGTTGATGGTGTGACAGACCAACTCAGAGCCGGAGCTGCCGTAATAGATTTCCAAATGCCGATGGCCATTCCAGGCCAACGTCGCCACCCGATCGCCAGGCCGGCAACCCAGCCGGGCAAAAGCCTGCGCCAACTTGCGCGAACGCAACTCGGCCTCGCGCCAGTTGTAGCGATGCAGATCGCCCTCGACCCGTTTGCTGACGATCTCGGTATCCCCCGCGTGCCGCGCCGCATGCTTGAGTAGCGAGGAAATCAGCAGCGGCATCGTCATCATTTGACCCATCATTGCCATTCGCTTGTCTCCAGTTGTTTTGGTCTGTTGGCGAGGCGGCCAGCACCTTGTGCAGGCATCAGCCTGGCGCTCGACTCAGTCTAAGTCGCCAGACCCCACCCACATAGTCTCCGGGCTGACACAAGAATGGCAACAGGGCTAGGGGTATTCACCGCCCCGCCCAGCAACAGGTCGGCCTCGGCGCCCCGGAATACCCCCTGGGCTGCCATGCCGGCGGCCGCTCGCTACACTGCCGCGATGTTGCCTGCCCCTCCCCTCGAAACAGCCCTCCACCCCGGCCTTGACTCCGCGTCCGGCGCCCCGCCAATGCCCTCACAGTGGCTGAACCGTTATGCCAGCCTGGGGTCCGACTTCTATACCGAACTGGCGCCCACCGGCATGCCCTCGCCCACCTGGGTGGCGCACAACCCTGACTACGCCGAGCAACTCGGTTGGCCCAGCGATTGGTGGCTGCGCGAAGACTGGCAGGCACTACAGGTCTTGAGCGGCAATGCCTCTTGGCCCGGCATGCGGCCGCTGGCCAGCGTCTACAGCGGCCATCAGTTTGGTGTTTGGGCCGGGCAGTTGGGTGATGGTCGCGCCCACTTGCTGGGCGAGTTCGAGACGCCCGCGGGCCCCATGGAGATCCAACTGAAGGGCGCCGGCATGACGCCCTACTCGCGCATGGGCGATGGCCGCGCGGTCTTGCGCTCGTCGATCCGCGAGTTCCTATGTTCCGAGGCGATGGCCGGCCTGGGCATCCCGACCACCCGGGCCTTGGCCATCACCGGTTCGACCGCCCTGCCGGTGCGGCGCGAGAGCGTCGAGACTGCCGCCATCGTCACCCGTGTGGCGCCCAGCTTTATTCGCTTCGGCCACTTCGAACATTTCGCCCACAGCGATCGGCCGGCCGAATTGCGCCGCTTGGCCGACTTCTTCATCCAGCATCACGCGCCCGAGTGCCTGGGCTCGGCCAATCCCTATGTGGCCCTGCTGGACAAAGTGACGCGCCAGACCGCCACGCTGCTGGCCGACTGGCAGGCGGTGGGCTTCTGCCACGGAGTGATGAATACCGACAATATGTCGATGCTGGGCCTGACGCTGGACTACGGTCCCTTTGGCTTTATGGACGGCTTTGACCCTGGCCACATTTGCAACCACTCCGATCACCAGGGCCGCTACGCCTTTGCACGCCAGCCAAATATGGCCTTCTGGAACTTGCACGCCCTGGCTCAGGCCCTGCTGCCGCTGATGGACGGGCCACGCGAAGCCGCCGGCGAGACCTTGCTGCAGGCGCTGGAAGCGTACAAGTCTGTCTTCCCTGCGGCCTTGCTGGCGCGCATGCGAGCCAAGCTGGGTCTGCAAACGGAGCAAGACGAGGACCGGACCTTGATCGACGACTGGCTGCGCTTGATGGCGGCCTCGCGTGCCGATTACACCCAGTCCTTCCGCCGACTGGCCTCGCTGACCCAGACCGACGACCCGGCGCGGCTGCGCGATCTTCTCATCGATCCGCAAACGCTGGCCGATTGGCTGCTGCGCTACCGCGCTAGGCTCCAAGCCGAGCACAGCATCGACGCTGATCGCACGCTGCGCATGAAGGCCGTCAACCCCGCCGTGGTGCTGCGCAACCATTTGGCCGAGGGCGCCATCCGCCTGGCCCAGCAAGGCGATTTCAGCGAAACCGAGCGACTGCTGAAAGTTTTGCAGCGCCCCTTCGACGAAGCCTTGCAGCCCAGCGATGCCGCGCTCCCGCCCGACTGGGCCCAAACTCTAGAGGTCAGCTGTTCATCATGAGTGAAAGCAACAAGAAATACCCGGTTCAGAAGACCGACGCCGAATGGCGCGCCGAACTGGACCCCATGCAATACCAAGTGGCCCGCCATGCCGCCACCGAACGCGCCTTCAGCGGCAAGTACTGGGACCATTTTGAAAAGAACGGCCTCTACAAATGCGTCGGCTGTGGCACGCCCCTGTTCGAGCCCGACACCAAGTTTGATGCCGGTTGCGGCTGGCCCAGCTACTGGGCACCGGTCAATGCCGAGGTGATCGAGCGGGTGGTTGATCAGTCGCACGGCATGGAGCGGGTCGAAGTGCGCTGCAATCAATGCGGCTCGCATCTGGGCCATGTCTTCCCGGACGGCCCGGAGCCCACCGGCGAGCGCTTTTGCATCAACTCGGCTGCGATAGACTTCGCCACCAAACCCTGAGGGCCTTGCGGGTCAGACCGCCCGAGCGCTACGGTGTGACGCTCCGACCCCGACTTTCTTTTTGATGCCCGCCCCGAATGAAGCTTTTTCTCGACTTTCTGCCGCTGATCCTGTTCTTCGGCACTTTCAAGTACGCCGAGTCGCACAAGGATTGGGCCTCGGCCTTCGCCAGTGAGCATTTCGGCTTCATGGTGTCGGGCGGCGTGGTCGGGCTGGAGGAAGGCCCGGTGCTGCTGGCCACCCTCGTGGTGATGCTGGCCACGCTGACTCAGGCGCTGATCATCAAGTTGCAGGGCAAAAAAATTGATCTGATGCTGTGGATCAGCCTGGGCCTGGTCGTCACCCTGGGCGGTGCCACCATCTGGTTCCACAACGAAACCTTCATCAAGTGGAAGCCGACCGGCCTGTACTGGGCCATGGCCCTGGTGTTCTGGGCCTCGCAGGCCTTCTTCGGCAAGAACCTGATCAAAACGATGTTGGGCGCCGAGCTTGAACTGCCCGGCTTCGTCTGGCAAACCTTGAACCGCGCCTGGGTGCTGTTCTTCGCCTTCATGGGTGTGCTCAACATCTATGTGGCCTACAGCTACTCGACCTCGGCCTGGGCCAACTTCAAGGCCTTCGGCACCACCGGCCTGATCCTGGTGTTCACACTGGCACAAGGCATTTACCTGAGCCGACACCTGCCCGAAGCCCCGGCCAAGGATGAGCCCGCCAACAAAGAAGAAGGGCTCAAGCCATGAACACCACCAGCCACGACACGCCTCCCAGCCCCCCCCGGGCCAGCATGGCCGAGATGGAAACAAGGCTGCGGGCCAGCCTTGCGCCCACCCAGTTCAAACTGCAGGATGACAGCCACCAACACGCCGGCCACGCCGGCGCCAAGGAAGGCGGCCACTACAGCCTATTCATCGTCAGTGCCGGCTTTACCGGGCTTAACAGAGTGGCCCGCCATAGGCTCGTATATCATTGCCTGGCAGAGTTGATGCAGCAAGGCATCCATGCGTTGGCGATCGATGCCCGCGCGCCGGAAGAAGCCTGAAACACCGACTCCGAAGACCGTCTTACCCTCAAGCGCCCTTCAAGGCGCCATTTTTTTAGCCCAATAAAGCGCCCATCTCCATGAAGAAGAATTTGTTCGCCGCTGTGGCCCTGTCCGCCGCCTTGCTGCCTCTGTCGGCCAGCGCGCAAAACATCGCCATCGTCAATGGCAAGCCGGTGCCCAAGGCCCGCGCCGAGCAGCTGATTGCCCAGGTCACCAAGACCGGCCAGCAGCAACGTAGCCCTGAACTGGAGGCCCAGGTCAAGGACGAAGTCGTGCTGCGCGAAATCTTCATCCAGGAAGCCGAGAAGCGCGGCATCCCGGCCAGCGCCGACTACAAGGCCCAGATGGAAATGGCCCGCCAGAGCATCCTGATCCGTGAGCTGTTTGCCGACTTCGCCAAGAAGAACCCAGTCAGCGACGCCGATGCCAAGGCCGAGTACGACAAGTTCAAGGCCCAGAACAGCGGCCAGGAATTCCGCGCCCGCCACATCCTGGTGGAAAAGGAAGACGAAGCCAAGGCCTTGATCGCCCAGATCAAGGGCGGCGCCAAGTTTGAAGATCTGGCCACCAAGAATTCCAAGGACCCCGGCTCGGCCGCCAATGGTGGCGATCTGGACTGGGCCAATGGCAACAGCTATGTGAAGGAATTCACCGAGGCGCTGAGCAAGCTGCAAAAGGGCGAGATGACCCAAGAGCCGGTCAAGTCGCAGTTCGGCTATCACATCATCAAGCTGGAAGACACCCGCGAAGCCCAATTCCCCGCCTTCGACGACGTCAAGGCGCAAATCGTGCAACGCCTGAACCAGCAAAAGGTCGGCGCCTACCAGCAAGAGCTGCGCAGCAAGGCCAAGACCGATTACAAGTTCGCCAACTAATGACCTTGCGGGACAGACCTTGCCGCAAGCAAGCTCTGTCCCCAACTGATTCAGTGCCCTCCCTGCGGCGAGGCCTTGCCAAACAAGACCTCGCCCTCAAGTGCTGCAACCCTGCCAACCCGCGCAGCGCCCTGATCGGCGGCGCGGGTTTTTTACTGTCCAAGACGACCTAGGAATATTTGCGTGTCTGCATCCCGTCTGGCTCGTCGAATACTGCCACACCCGGATACCCTGGCTCAAACCAAGGGGCTGAAGTGGCTGGGTCACTATCTTGCGCCCAGGCCTTGGCTGTGGGTGGCGCACCGCCGCCGCGTCGCACTCGGCGTGGCCGTGGGGCTGGCGGCCGGCGTGATTCCGCTGCCCACCCAGATGGTGCTGGCGGCCTTGCTGGCCATCGTCTGCCGCGCCAATGTGGCCGCGGCCATTGCCGCCACTTGGCTGACCAATCCCTTCACGCTGGTCCCGATCTGGAGCCTGGCCATCGCGCTGGGCCGGCTGGTTTCGGGCCACACCGGGCCGATTGCCACACCCGAAATGCTGGCCATCGACTGGGCACAGCCATCCAGTTGGTGGCCCTCGCTCTGGGCCGGCATCCAGTCGCTCGGCGAGCCCTTGTTGATTGGCCTGCCGCTGGCCGGCTTGGTGCTGGGCACGCTGGCCTATGTGGTCATCTACTTCGGCTGGTGGGCCGTCATCAAGGGTGAGCGCTGGCGGCGCCTGCGCAACCGCCGCTAGACGGCCATCGACTACGACTCAGACGCCGGTGGCGTCGGTGACCTCGGCGGCCAAGCCACCAGCCTCGATGCGCAATTGCCGCTGGCAGCGCTGGGCGATGGCGATGTCATGTGTCACCAGCACCAAGGTTGTGCCGACCTCGCGGTTCAACTCGAACATCAACTCCATCACCGCCGCGCCGGTGGCGAAGTCCAGGCTGCCGGTCGGCTCATCGGCCAAGAGCAGGGCCGGCCGCATCACAAAGGCCCGCGCCAGAGCCACCCGCTGCTGCTCGCCACCGGAGAGCACGCGCGGGTAATGGCCCAGACGCTGAGACAAGCCGACGCGCCCGAGCATCTGCGTGGCCAGCGCCCGCGCATCGCGGTCACCACGCAACTCCAGCGGCAGCATGACGTTTTCCAGTGCCGTCAAATTGGGCAGCAACTGAAAACTCTGAAACACAAAACCCAACTCGGCACCGCGCACCGCGGCACGCTGGTCTTCATTGAGGGCAAACAGGTCCTGCCCACGCAAACGCACGGTGCCGCTGCTGGGCGTATCCAGACCGGCCAGAATCGCCAGCAAGGTGCTCTTGCCGGAGCCAGATGCGCCCACGATGGCCACCGATTCCTGCGCCGCCAGGGTGAAAGAGATGTCGTGCAGAATCGTCAACTCGCCGCTGGCGTCTTGCACGCGCTTGCCGACCTGATCGACCTCAACAATATTGACTGCCATTGAACGGAAACCCTGGTGAAGACACTGAGACGACGAGATTGTTGCGCGTACTTTAGCGCCTTGGCCCTGACGGCCGTATTCACCAGCACGGGGTCAGGTCTTGCTCAGGCCGCAGCGGCCAAGGAAGCCCCCTTATTGCTCGTGGTCGGGGACAGTCTGTCGGCCGAGTACGGGCTGACGCGCGGCCAAGGCTGGGTGGCCCTGATGGAGCAACGCCTGCGCGAGCAAAAGCGGCCGCATCGGGTGCTGAATGCCAGCATCAGCGGCGACACCACGGCCGGTGGCCGGGCCCGTTTGGGCGCCCTGCTGCAACAACACAAGCCCTCCATCGTCGTGATCGAATTGGGCGGCAACGACGCCCTGCGCGGCCTGCCGCTGGCTTCGACGCGGGAGAATCTGCTGGCCATGAGCCAAGCCGCCAAGGCGGCCGGCGCCAAGGTCGTGATCGTCGGCATGCAGGTGCCGCCGAATTACGGCGCCAGCTATGGGCGCGAGTTTGCCGACCTGTTTGCCCAAGTGGCCAAGGCCGAAAAGGCGGCGTTGGTGCCCTTCTTGCTGAAAGGCGTGGCCGACCGGCCGGATGCCATGGATTGGTTCCAGGCCGATCGCATCCACCCGCTGGCCAAGGGCCACCCGCTGATGCTCGAGCAGGTCTGGCCGGTCTTGAAGCCTTTGCTCTAACAGGGCCGCTGAACTGCCGGCTCGCGCCGTTCAGCGCTCCGCCTCGCCTCGGCGGCGCTCACCGCCAGGCTTTTGCCCGTCTTCGGCGCGGCCGCGCCTCGGCCCAGCATCGTCTTGGCGCGGAGCTTGTGGCTGCGCCTGCACCGGCCTGGCGGGCTCCATCTGAGGGCGCGGCACCTGCGGCATGGCGGGCGCCTCCATGGCGCGCGGCCGCTCAACTTGGCGCTCGACTGGGCGCTCCGGGGGGCGCTCAAAAACGGGAGCACGACTGGGGCCGGCATTGCGATCAGGCTGCGCAGCTTCCGCCGCACGCTCGGTGGCGCGACGAGTCTGCTCGGCTCGCTCCAGGCGCTCGATACGGTCGGCGCGCTCGGCTCGCTCGAGGCGATCTGCTCGCTCAGCACGGTCAGCGCGCTCAATGCGATCAAGGCGATCACGCGACTCGTCCCGGTTCGGCTGCGGATTCTGCGGAACGGGCGCACGCTCGGCATCGCGGCCTCGCCAAGCCGAATCGGCCGGACGCGGGCCCTGCGCATCACCGCGCGTTTCTGGCCCGGGCCGGGGCGCGCTCACCGCGGGCGCGGTGCCCGGCAGCGTGGCTGCGGCCGGCGGCATCACCGCCAAGCCAGGGGCGCGTTGCGGTACGCCATCTTGCGTCGCCCTTTCGCGGTCTCGTTCACGTTCGCGCCGGCCGAGATTCTCGCTACGCCAAGCCATATCGGCCGGTGGACGTTGCACGTTCGACTCCACGACCGGGCGGGCAGGCATCACAGTCGCCAAGTCCTGGCGAGCCGGCGCTGAGGGCAGCGGTCGCACCGGGCCCAACTCCTTGGCTGGCATTGCTTGCACCCCAGCGCCCTGCCCCGGCAGATAGCTGACGGCGCCGCTCACTTCAAAATTGCTGCGCGGCTTCCTCACCGTCACCGGGTCCGGGTCGACATTGATGCGGTGCTTGTAGGCCGGGCTGTGCTGATAGTGCGGCACATAGACCTCACGCGGCGCCAAGGGGTACCAGCCATAGTGCGGCCGTGGCGGACGGCCCCCGCCGATATTGATGCCGATGCTGACCGAGGGGCCACCGACCCAAGCCACCAGGGCCGGCGCGTAGACCGGCCGACTCACATAGACGCCCGGCGACCAGCACCAGCGCCCACCCCAGCTGACCCAACGGCCATAGTGAAACGGTGCAAAACCCCAGGGCGCATCATCCACCCAGGTCCAGCCCCAATGGCGCGACCAGGCCCAGCGGCCATGGCGGTACGGCGCCCAGCCCACCGCGACCACGCTAGGAATCCAGACATTGCCATATTCTGGCGAAGACTCCCAGCGGCCATGCCGATCCAGGTCCTCGGCGCCAGTCATCTCGGGCGACACATAACGTTGACTGGCCCCGGAGGCAAAGCTATCGCCTTCGGCCCGGCTTTGCGCCAGCATCCAGTCACCAAAACCGTCGCCGCTCAGGCGCTGACGTTCGGTGCGCGGGCCACCGGCCCACCAGAATTCGGCCTGCTCGCCGTCTTGCAGCCAGACCGGCTGGGTGGACTCGCCTCGATTGAACTCAAAGCGATTGCGCCCCTGGAAGGTGTAGGCCCGGCTGCCGCGGTCAAGTTGCTCGACCCGGAACAAGCCCTCGCGCTCGGCGTAGAACATGCCCTCACGGGTCTGCACCTTGTACTCATTGACGGCCTCTTGCGAACGCAAGCGCAGGCCCAAATCGCCCTTGGCCAAGAGCAGCAAGACGCGGCCCTCGTCCAGCTGAGTGAACTCGAGGTCACTGCGCTCGTCCAGCCACAAGCTGCTGGAGCCGACGCGCAAGCTCACCCGAGCGCGCTCATCGGTGCGCAGGCGGTCGCCCTCGGCCACTGTTTGGTTGCGTGTGACCCGAACCCATTCCTTGGCCTCAGTGTCAAACAACCAAGCATCGCCAATCACCTCGGCCACGCGGCCGGCCCGTGTTGGCGGATCGGCCAGCGCCGGGGTGGCGGCAAACGCGACCCACATCAAGGCGAACAGACCCAGCACGGACAGGTACTTTTTCAAAGCGGCAGCAAACATGGCAAGCTCCTTCACTGGCCCTCAACGCTTGCCGAGCCTCCACCGCCGACCTGCTTTACAAACTATTGCAAAGCACCCACCCCGCGCCTCAATCGTCGGCGTTCGGGTCCAAGGCCGGGAACAGCACCGAGGTGTAGCCAAAGCGGCTGAAGTCCTTGATGCGCATCGGGTAGAGGATGCCTTGCAAGTGGTCGCATTCATGCTGCACCACCCGCGCATGAAAGCCCTCGGCTTCGCGCTCAAAAGGCTGGCCCTCGGCGTCCAGGCCGCTGTAATGAATGCGCTCGAAGCGATCCACCACGCCACGCAGGCCCGGCACCGACAGGCAGCCCTCCCAGCCTTCCACCTGCTGATCGGACAGCGGCGTGATGACCGGGTTGATCAAAATCGTCGGCGGCACCGGTGGCGCTTCCGGGTAGCGCTCATTGCTTTGAAAACCAAAGATCACCAACTGCAGATCCACGCCGATTTGCGGCGCAGCCAGACCCGCGCCATTGGCGGCCTTCATCGTCTCGAACATATCGGCGATCAAGGCCTTCAGGGCCGGGGTGCCAAATTCGGTCACCGGCTGGGCCACGCGCAACAGGCGTGGGTCGCCCATCTTCAGGATTTCATGTACGGCCATGCGGGTTCCTCTGAGCTATCGTTCGGATCATTCTAAGGAGCCGCCCCGTGACCGACACCGCCGCCGACTTTCTCGAGCCACTGGGCCAAGGCGTCTATGCCATTGACACCGGCTTCCAGCGCCCGCGCTTTGACGCGGCCTATTTGATCGTCGAAGCGGGCCGCGCGGCCTTCATCGACACCGGTACCAACCACGCCGTGCCGCGCCTGCTGGCGGCGCTGGCCTCCTTGGGCCTGGGGCCCGACTGCGTCGACTGGGTCATCCCCACCCATGTGCATCTGGATCACGCCGGAGGTGTGGGCCTGCTGATGCAATCGCTGCCGCAGGCGAAGCTCTTGGTGCACCCGCGCGGGCTGCGGCATTTGATCGACCCGAGCGCGCTCTACCTGGGCGCGCTGGCCGTCTATGGTGAGGCGGAAATGCAGCGTTCCTACGGTCGACTGGTTTCGGTGCCGGCCGAACGCGCTCAGGCCAGCCACGATGGTCAGACCATCGATCTGGCCGGTCGCCCCCTGCTGCTCTTGGACACACCCGGCCACGCCCGGCACCACCATTGCATTTGGGACGCACGCAGCCAAGCCTGGTTCACCGGCGACACCTTTGGTCTCAGCTACCGAGAATTCGACTCGGCGCAGGGCCGCCCTTGGCTGTTACCGACCAGCACCCCGGTGCAGTTCGACCCAAAGGCCTTGCGGGCCTCGGTGCAGCGGCTGCTGACCTACGCGCCGCGCTCCATGTATTTGACGCATTACGGCCGCATCGGCAGCTCTGCACAAGAGGTGGCGGCCTTGGCCGAACTGCTGTTAGGCCAGATTGATCAGATGGAGGCGCTCGGCCTGTCGCTGCGACAGTCACAGCCCGAAGCGGCAGCGCGCCACACCCAACTCAAGCAAGGCCTGCAGACGATCTATCTGCAAAGCCTGCGGGCGCATGGCTGCGACTTGCCCGAACAGCGTCAGCTGGAGCTGCTGGCCATGGACATCGAGCTGAATGCGCAGGGGCTGGCCGTGTGGCTGGACAAGCCGCCGGTCTGAATCAGGGCCTAGCCATCAGGCAAGCGCCGCTGAGCCGAGGCCGAGCGGCGGGCCGTCTCAGACCTTGTAGTAGTCCCGGTACCAGGCCACGAACTTGGCCACGCCATCCGGCACCGGCATGGCGGGACGGAAGCCCGTCCACGCAGCCAACTCTTCCACGTCTGCGTGGGTGGCAGGCACATCGCCGTCTTGCAGCGGCATGAAGTTTTTCTGCGCTTCTTGGCCCACGGCTTTCTCGATCGCTTCGATGAAGGCCATCAACTGGATCGGGTCGTGGTTGCCGATATTGAAGACGCGGTACGGCGCGTTGGAGTGCGCCGGGTCGCTCTTCACCGGGTCATAGCCGGGCTCAGGGGTGGCGACACGGTCCAAGACGCGCACCACACCTTCGGCGATGTCGTCGATGTAGGTGAAGTCGCGAATCATCTTGCCGTGGTTGAACACATTGATGGGCTTGCCCTCAATGATGGCCTTGGTGAACAAGAACAAGGCCATGTCCGGCCGCCCCCAGGGGCCATAGACGGTGAAGAAACGCAGGCCGGTGGTCGGCAGGCGGAACAAATGGCTGTAGGTGTGCGCCATCAGCTCATTAGCCTTCTTGGTGGCAGCGTACAGACTCACCGGATGGTCCACGCTGTGATGCTCAGAGAACGGCATCAAGGTATTGCCGCCATACACGCTGGAGCTGGAGGCGTAGGCCAGGTGCTCCACCTTGTTATGCCGGCAGCCTTCCAAGATATTGGTGAAGCCGACGATATTGCTCTCGATGTAGGCGTGCGGGTTCTCAATCGAATAACGCACACCGGCCTGGGCCGCCAAGTGCACCACGCGGTCGAACTTCTCGGTTGCAAACAGCTGGGCGATGCCGTCTTTATCGGCCACGTCCATCTTCACAAAGCTGAAGCCTGGCAGCGGCGTCAAGCGCGCCAGACGGTCATGCTTTAGCTGCGGGTCGTAGTAATCATTGAGATTGTCCAGGCCGACCACTTGGTCGCCACGGGCCAGCAAGAGCTGGCTGACATGCATGCCGATAAAGCCGGCCGCGCCGGTAACGAGAACTTTCACGCAATCTCCTGGTTCATGGGCTTGTGTTTTTTCGCCCGCCTGCCCTGTGCAACAGCCGCATTGGTGTCGCAGCCCGGCATTCTCGCCGAGAAGTATGACCACAACCCGTCATCAGCCGCGCAAGCCCGCCCCGGCGCCGTGAAGCCGATCACGCGAGCAGGCTTGTCTTTGCCATCAAGCCTACACAAGCCCCCCATAGAATGGCCGGCCAAGAGGAAAGAACCAACACACAACAACCGGATGCCCATGCAGGCATCTGCACCCAGCGAGAACAACAGCTCATGACCCAGCCTTGCATTCACCTGATCGCCGGCGCACGCCCCAACTTCATGAAGATCGCGCCCATCGTGCGGGCACTGCAGGCCGACGGGCGCCTGGCCTGGAAAATCATTCATACCGGTCAACACTACGACCGTGATATGAACGATGTGTTCTTTGAGGAACTCGGCATCCCCTCCCCCGATGTGCGCCTGGGTTGCGGTGGCGGCAGCCACGCTGAGCAAACCGGCAAGATCATGGTCGCCTACGAGGCCCTTGTGGCCGCCGACAAGCCCGCCGCCTGCCTGGTGGTGGGCGATGTGAACTCCACCGCCGCTTGCTCCATCGTCGCCAAAAAGGCCTGTATTCCCGTGGCCCACGTTGAAGCCGGCCTGCGCAGCGGCGACATGAGCATGCCCGAGGAAATCAACCGTTTGGTCACCGACGCCATCACCGACTGGTTCTTCGTCACCGAGCCCAGTGCCACCGAGCATCTGAAGCGCGAAGGCCGCGACATGAGTGTGGTGTACGACGTCGGCCATGTGATGGCCGACAACGTGCTCTACCAAGCCGACAAACTCAGCAAGACCGCCGACACCAGCAGTTATGAAACCGACGCCTACAAGCGTCAACACGCCCGCTACGGCGTCGTCACCCTGCACCGCCCCAGCAATGTGGACAGCGCCGAAGCGCTGGAGCGCATCGCCACCGTGCTGCGCGCCGTCTCGCCCGAACTGCCGCTGGTGTTCCCGGTGCACCCACGCACCCGCGCCAATATCGAGAAGTTTGGCGTTGACCTGGGCGACAACGTCACGCTGATGGGCCCGCAAGCGTATATGTCCTTTCTGCACCTGTGGAAAGACGCCGTCGTGGTGCTGACCGACAGCGGCGGCCTGCAAGAAGAAACCACCGCCCTGGGCGTGGCCTGCATCACCATGCGCGAGAACACCGAGCGCCCCATCACCGTGGACGAAGGCAGCAACGTCCTGGCCGGCACCGACCCCAATGTCATCATCCCGCTGGCAATGGACGCCATCAAAAACGGCGGCAAACGCGGCCGCCGCCCCGCCCTGTGGGACGGCAAGTCGGCCGAGCGGATTGTGAAGATATTGGCTGAGAAGCTAGCGGGCTGAGAGCGCGGGCCTCACCCCTCACACAATGGGCAGCCGGCGCCTTTCTGCTGCACCGTTTGAATCACCTTGTTGCTTTTTGATTCATCTCTAAAGGCCGAAACGCGACCTTTCTCACTCAAGAAAAAGCCCTGTTTGCCGACAATGGCCAACAGGGCTTCTTCTTTTGCCGGGCTGAGTTTCATGTCCTGGACGAGCACGCAGTTGGATGAGTCCCTCTCCTGCCAAATCTTGGCAAATTTCTCAGAGGTCCTACACCATGCAGTATCCAGTTCCAGGCCCCAAAGCGCCGTTCCCGCGCGTCACAACGTCGAGCATTCTGAGTGTCATTGCAGTATTGACCGCATGCGGCGGAGGGACTGGATCAGACAATGCCGACAAGTCATCGGCAATGATCCAACCTTTAGCTGAAACAGCTGCATCTGCGGCGTCGGCAGAGAGCCCCGCAAGTGCGGCAAGTGATTCACAGACAAGTGCAGCGGCATTACAAAGCCCGACTGACACCACAAGCAGCCCTAGCGCAACGATCCAAGCGGCCAAAGTGCCCTCTCCAGCCCCTTCGACTGCAACAGCCAAGGCAAGCGCACCCGCCAACGGCAGCCTGCTATCCGTCAAGCCAGAACAGACCATTTCGACAGCACTGCCAGCAATTGGCAAGAACACAAGCATTGCGCCAGCACCGACACCGACACCGACACCGACACCAGCACCAGCACCAGCACCAGCACCAGCCGGTAAGGTTGCAACTCCAGCGCCTGCCCCAAGTATTGGATTGCCGCCTATTCCGCCCACACTGCCCAACACTGGATCCGCAACGATCAATGCAATCCCAGTTGTTCCTGCTATTGCTAACACTCCTGCAGAAGCGGAAAACAAATCGCCAAGTAATACTCAGTTGCCTGCACTTGGAGTTGAACAACGCGCTCTGTCTGCAGCCAAGCCACTAGCCGCGGCTGACATCTTTGCGCAGATAGATCCGACCAACACCTTTCGAAGCTCCGGCTGGATCTGGAGCGTCGAATGTGCCGGGCTAGCAAAAGGGGCCATTGACGTCCCAGAAACAGGTATCCAAGGAAATGACTTGGGCAGTGGACTAGGAACGCTTCGCTTCGGAAAGACCTCAGATCCGGATGCACCCAATAGAAAAGTGTTGTTGTTCAGGGCCAATAAGAATGACCCACTTCAGGCCGGCGCACCAAGGTGCGAACTGGGCGTTTCGCCAACCCAAGCGGGTAAGCTTCAAATTGGCAAAGATTTTTGGTTTGGCTTTGGCGTTCGCCTTGACAAATGGGTGACTGGGCCAGAAGAGCAAATCATTGCGCAGATCCACCAGCCTGTAGGAGCGCTCGCGGGTAACCCGATCTTTGCCTTATCCGTTTTCGGAGACAAATTGGTCATCAATGCGAGATTCAATAACAACAAATCCTTCCTCAAAGAAACAACAACGGGCGTGACCCTCTGGAGCCAAGCCGCACTCCCCACCAAGGCTTGGACCTATTTCGTCATCAAGGCAAAGATCTCATCAGATACGGCAATAAACCCGTATCTTCAAGTCTGGAGAGATGGCCAAAAAATCGTGGACTACAAAGGCGCATTTGGCTACAACGCCCCAGAAGCCATTCCATTTGCAAAAATTGGCCACTATCAATGGGGAGGCAGCGGAAATATATGGCCAGATAACGCGGCCACCAAGACTGTTCTATTCCGAACACCAACCTTCGTGAATGAGCTAGCGACAAATCCAAAATATCAAGAAGTAGACATTCGCGAGCATGTGCGAGCTCGATAAGCCGCAACAAGAACAGAGGAATTCAACGACCAAACCAAATACACACTGCCGCACTGCAGCTTAAATACATAAACCCACACTATCCATTCCAACAAAAAAAGGCCGCTCAGCGGCCTTTTTTGCGCAACCGCACCTTCAAGCAGCATTATTGAGCCGAGATCAAGCGCCGAAATAAGTTCCTTAGCTCATATAGCTTTTTCTCAAAATACAAGCGAGCCAAATAGTGATTCGGAAGGGTTCCGCCGTAAACCTGAGGCCAATACTTCGCCCTCAATTCATAAGTAATGCGATTATTCAACTCGACCGAGGTCTTATTTCGACCTTTCGGATTAAATGTCACTTCGTAGACCGCATCAGGCACAACGCGAACCTGACTACCTGAAACCAAGCAGCGCAACCACAAATCCCAGTCCTCAAACATATCCAACTCACGGAATCCTCCGACCTGCAGGAACTTATCGCGCCTGACCAAAGTGGCGACTATCAAATAGTTTTGCTCCAAAATTGGGTATGGTGGCAATGGGGCAGGAGGAGCCTTCGGGGATCCGTTGACGACAAAACTGGTAGATGGTTGCAAAAGGCAATCCAAGCCGCCGTAAAGTCGGATTGCTTGTTGCATCGCGGCCAAATATCCCGGTGCAAGCGAATCATCGGCATCCAAGAAAAGAAGCCATTCGCCTTGCGCATTTTTTGCAGCTTCATTTCTTGCTGCGCAAAGCGTCGCCCCATGAATAAGTTGCAGGTCTTTGGGTTGTAGAGACTGCGCCAATACCGACCTTGCCGCAATTTTCGCCTTTTTCCGCCACTCTTCAGCGCCAAAGGTCGCAATCACAACTGAAATACTGCAATCGAGATTCATCTCCATGAGGACAAAAACTTTTCTGTTAACACCTACGCAAACACACAATTACCACAATCCGGCCTTCCGCCAGTAATTTCTAACGCCCTTGCAGGACAAGTTTCTACCTCTTTCTTCCATTAAGAAGGCAAGCGCCGAACTGGGGGCAAGCAACCCCGACTTGATAATTCTCTTCTCAACCTCGCTTTAGCACGCTCAAACAATTTCGCAAGCAAACCTAAACCAAAATACTTGGGAGAAAAATCAACAGTGCGTTTTTGCAACTCACCATACTGAGCTTGGATCCGCGTCAACTCTCCTTCAGGATTGACGCCATCCGCCTTGAGTTTTGCGTACCAGGCGCCGCCCGTGAGGTTGATTTCCTTGCAATGACTGACAGCCAAGGAATCAATGACAGTCAAACGCAAGCCGGCAATTTTTGCTTGAGCGCAATAGGCTAGATCAATACCCCAGGTGCTTTTTGAAAGAGCAAACGTCGGAAGCACCCGAGCCATTGCTTCTCGACTGAATACAGGGCACATCACTTCCACAAATCCGACCTCACGACTGGAACAGAGTGGATTTGTCAACAAAAACGGAAATGTGTGATAGGAACCCCAGGTTAATGATGGCTGCGCCACATCCAATGGCCCTTGAATCATTGCGTCCGCCAGATCCTCAAGAGGCCACTTAATATCAATATCGTCATCGACAAGAAAATAGTAACGATAATTCGACAATACTATCGAACCATCCTCCACCAAGTCCTTGAAGTGTGAGTACTTGTTGTACCCGCCAGCCACAACTCGGAACACCGATGGATCCTGAAGCCCATCGACATAGGAGCTGACCAGCACATCGACCCTGGCACGGTCATAAGCCCACTCCCGGTGCAAAGACTTATGACCGGCTCGCACAAATACCAAAAGATCCTTCATGTGCCGCCGCTCCGATTCACTCAGGCAAGGCTTGGCTGCTGGGCAGGCCAAGCTACATCAATCAACTGCTTGGTCTGGCGAATATTGCCACGACTGGATGCACCGAAGACCACCGATTCCATTTTTGGCAAGTTGCAAACATAGTCGATCGCCTCCTTAGGAGATATCGCTCCCGAGGCCAAAATTGACATGGCGACCGGGCGGAACTTCCGGGTAGCCAAAGTCTTTTCGTACAACTCAATGCCACCGCACATCCGGAAGCCGATTTTATTGATATTGGAGCAAATAATCGGATTCTCAATACCCAACTCATCCAGCACATCCAGCAGAGCCGGCGTATTCATGGTGATAAAGCCGGCTTCAGCTCCATATTTATTCTTGACGTGGTCATGGAAGATCTTGAATGCCTCCTTCATGCCAATGCCTAACAGCAGGTCAGTGATCACGTTCTGCATGAAAATAACCGGCGTTTTCAGGCCATGGAACATTTTCATTTCTGCATCGATCAGCAACTGCAGAATCGCCTCGATATCCTTATTGGCCAGTGCCAGGCCGCCCTTGAGCATTGCGCCCATCGCACCATCGTCCGGCAGAAATTTGCGCAATGCGTCGATCATGCCGTGCTCGGTCACTGCATTGGCATATTTATGCGCATATGGCATGCAGGGGTAAAACTGGTAGTCCGGATACTTGGCCTGATTAGCGCGGAAGTAGTCGCAGATTTGCTCCACTCGATCATGAGTCGTGCACATAAAGGTGCGAATGCCTTCTTGATAAGCCGAATCCAGCACATCAATAACGGCCTTCAAATCTTGAAAACGCATCTGCTGCGCTCTCGCCTTTTCTTCGGACATATGATTCACGCCGAAGAACTGGTTATCACCAAATAAAACGCGGTCCATAGCTTGCTGATTTCCTTGAATATCGCTCATATCTTGCTCAACCGAAAATGCGGGAGATCAAACCTTTGGGAGCAGCCGCTGTAGCGCTCACCAATGGCGCTCCGCCACTCACGGAGCCACGTTCGCTTTCAGCCAAGATCATGGCGACTACGCGGTCGGCATCCAAGGCCGACTTGAAGCTGTTTTGGCCATCAAGCCGCTTGGCCTCGCAACTCTTGACGAAGTAGTCGATCTGGGCCGAATACTCTTCACCGCGCAGGTAGTACCAAACCTCTTGGGTCAGGTCGGTGGTGTAACGCACGGTCCAACCCTGCTTGAGCTCTGGCAGGGCCGCACTGGGGTCGCGCAGATAGATCTGGCACTCCTGGCGATCTGCAGTCACCCGCCCATTCGTTCCCCACACCGAGATCTTGGTGCTCATCTTGCGAAAGCTCTCATCGCTCCAGTTGACACAGAGCTGGCCGCTGGCGCCGGATGCGTAGTTCAAGGAGCAATAGACCTCGTCCTCCACATCGCGGGAAAACACCCCATGGCGCACCACGCCGCTCACCGAGCTAGGCGTGCCGGCAATAAAGTTGACCAAATCGAGCGCATGGCAGGCGTAGTCATAGAGAGCGCCGCCGCCCTCATTCTTTGCCGAGCGCCAAGTGCCACCCTTGGCCTTCAACACCACTGGCCCATAGGCTTCCGCCCGGACGTGATGAATGGTGCCCAAGGCGCCCGAGTTCACGATACGTGCAGCCTCTTGGAAGGCTCCAACAAAACGGTAGTGGTAGCCCACTTGAGTGACCAGGCCCTTGGCTTCAGCCAATGCCACCAGTCGCTCACCGTCTTGCACGTCGAGAACGAAGGGCTTCTCGCAAAAAACATGCAGGCCCTTTTCGAGCGCCTTTTGCACCATGCTGGCGTGCAGCTTCGACGGGGTTGCGATCAGTACCGCATCGAGTTGCTCTTCAGCCAACATGCGGTCGAAGTCTGCATAGCACTTCAGGCCCGTATGTTTGGACAACACATCGGTCAAGTACGCCGTGCTGTCGCAAGCTGCTACCAAGTTCACCTGAGGGTGGGCTCGCACGATGGCCAAGTGAGACAGACCCATCTTGCCAAGACCAATCATTCCTATCCGAATCACGGTAATCCTTCCATTCTGTAAAAAGATGAACTCAAGTGGCGCTGTCAACCGATCAGGGTTTGCGAACGACCTGAGAGATGAATTGATTCAAACCCTGGATCAAGGGCTGAGAGGTTTGGTTCAATTTGCCCGGGCCGGCCATCTGTGCCGACTCCTCAATTCGATGGAGCAAGTCAGCCTCGTTTTCGACAATGCAAACCCCGGCCTTCTTCACCAGCCATTGCGCCGTGGCTTCTTGATGGTTGCTGGTGACCTCAGCGAGCGCCACCCGTCTGGGCATCATCAACAAGGGCCGGCCCATCTCAGATGCAGTGATCACCGTCCCCATGCCTACGTGAGAAACGATCAGATCACACCATTCAAAGCGCTCTCGGTAAGCACTGGGAGACAACATGCTGCTCCAAGGCATGTGTTTGGGCTCAAAGGCATCAGCACCAATCTGCGCAAAGAACTGATCCTTCGGTCTTTGCGCCGCCCATGCATCCATGGCCTTGACCAAGCGGTCAAAGGGCAGCATCGATCCCACGGTCACAAAGACCTTCATATCACGCTCCCCATGAACTGAGGGCCGCCTTCTTTGGCCAGGTGCTCCCATTGCGTCAGCCAAAGATCGGCGCTGCTGCCGGCCTTGCGGCCCGACAAAGACAACTCTTCGACATTGGCAACGCTATCAATCCAAACCGTGCACGATCCCACCAACAACTTTGCCAAACGCAAGGCCAACATGCCGGGCATGGACCCGGTCGTCACCACGACCTCTGGCCGGTACTTGAGCATGAGGTAGGCCAAGCCCAACAAAGTTCGCGGCAGGTTCCAGCGGTGCAAGCGACTGACGTCCGGCACCCATGCGAAATCATGGCCCGCCACATCCTCTTGGTAGTAAGGCTTCACGCCCACAAAGACGAGGCTGAACTCGGCAAAAGCCGGACGCAAACGCATCATTTGCGTCCAATGCCCCCCCCCTGAGGCCACCAGCATGACCTGGCGCCTGCTTTGCTTTCTTTTCATCAACCCACTCTCTAGTTTTCGACCACCGAGATCGCTATCCCAAACAAGACAAAGTCCGCACAAAATGCGTTGATGCTTCGCCGGATTCTCTCAAGCTCGTGTGACATCAATTTGTGCACGTGCTGCGTCACTTCATCGTTTCACCGCCATGCCTTGCTCCCGCCTACAGCGCACTAAAAGCGCATAGCAAGCAGAACTATGCCGCATGCCTCAGGTCCTCATAGACAGCGGACAACTTGGCCACCACCACCGGTACATCCATCGCCGCAACATCCAAACGAGCGAGGGCAATCATGCGCTGCCGTGCGACCTCGTCGGTCAGGCTTCTCAACAAGACTTGAGCCAAGGCTTCAACCTGTCCGGGTTCTACCAAAAGGCCGTTGATCTCGTGCTTCACGATGTCCGGAATGCCGCCCACTCGACTGGCCACTACCAACTTACCAGCGGCCATGGCCTCCAGGATGCAAACAGGCAGCCCTTCAAAATATGAGGGCAGGACCAAAGTGTCACAGGCAGCAATTGCGCGCGCTTTGGCCGCACCGTCGACCCACCCCAGCAACTCAATCGCGGAGCTCAACCCCAATTCTTCAGCCTGCTTCGCCACCTCTTCAAGATGGCCATCACCTGCCACAAGCAATCGAGCCCTTGGCAAGGCCTCCCGCACCTGCACCATGGCTTTCAAGAGATCAAAGATGCCTTTCTTCTTTCGCACCCGACTCAGAAACAAAATCGTCGGCACCGCAGCACGCTGCATACCTACCGTCGCCGGCACTTCCACCGGATTGGCCAAGACCAACAGCTTGAGCTGAGGCAATAGCGTCCGCAACTGCCGCTCCCAGCCCTCGGTCAGCACGATGACCTGAGTCGCCCTTTCCAGAACGCGGCGGGCCCACCATTTACGAAGAGAACCGCATTCGTCTGCGTAGTAATTTGCAAACTCGCCGCTGTGAATGTGAAAAAGATAAGGCACCCGAAACAGCCCCGCGCAAAAAGCCAGCACCGACTTGCGCCACAAACTGCCTCTAGCGGCGCTGTGCAAATGCACCAGCGCCACCCGGCCTCTCAACAAAAGCCAAAGCAAACGCCGAAGCGTGCCGCCGAAGCAGCGCAATTGAGTCAAAAACTTATGCGCACGAAAGCTGGACAAATAGGCCACATTCGCACGTTCAAACAAGCCTGCAGACTTGTAAGACTGAACAACCGCCGACATGCCTCCTTTGGCATCGAGGCCGGGACCAATCATGACGACAAGTTTTTCATCAGCGCGCATTGATTCCTCTTTCGCTAACTCCGAAAACCGGCGGCCCAGCGTTTGTGCCAGTTTGCGAACATGACCACACACCAAAGCCGCTCAGCGAAACCCGGGCTGCCCTGCATATGCTTTTGCCAGACCGCTTCGACGGCCTCGCAATTCAGTACGTCTCGCAGTTCTTTCTGGGTATACCGAATCGCTTCATCCACCATGCCGCGCAATTCCTGCCGCATCCAAGGCCCAACCGGCACCGAGAAGCCTTGCTTGGGCAAATCGACCAATTCTTTCGGCACATACTTGAACAAAAGTTCTCTGAGCACGGCCTTGAGCTGCTCTGGCCCGGCCTTCAGATCGGGGTCAAGTTGCCAAGCCAACTCAACCACCCTGTGATCAAGCAAAGGACTGCGTGCTTCCAAGGAGGCGGCCATCGTGGCCCGGTCCATCTTGACCAATAAATCCCCGGGCAAGTAATGCAAAGTTTCCCAAAACTGCATGCGCTCCGAAGGCTCCAAGCCCAATTCGGCCGCCGCCTCGAAGGCCTGGTCGCTGCGTACAACAGGCAATAAGTTGGCAGCCAGCGGTGGCTTGTCCCAGTAGGTCAAGAACATGCGCTCGCGCTCCTGATGAGTCACGCTGCTCAGCGCCCGCGCCAACTTCTGAACCTTGGAGCCGATCAGACGGGGTCGGCGTTTGTGCGGGATTAACTGGGTCAACCCGTGCCAAAGGGGGTCAGGACTGTTCTTCAGTGCAAGACTCAACGCTCGCCGAACCGCGATCGGCAAAGCATACAAATGCCGCATCGCCCCCTGCTCACTACGGTAACGCACATAACCGCCAAAAGCCTCGTCACCGCCATCGCCGGTCAAGGCAACAGTCACGTGCTTACGCGCCAGCGCCGCCAACAAGGTGGTCGGGATCTGTGACGCATCGGCAAATGGTTCGTCGAAAACCTCGGGCATGCGCTCCACCACGTTCAGCGCATCACGTTGGGACACGTACAACTCGGTATGCTGGGTGCCCAGATGTTCAGCCACCCGGCGCGCCACGGGCGCCTCATCGTGCGAGCTTTCCTCAAAGCCGATCGAGAAGGTTCGCGTCGGCTGCTGCGCATGCTCCTGCATCAGTGAGACCACCAAGCCGGAGTCGATCCCGCCCGAGAGAAAGGCGCCCAAAGGCACATCGGCCAACATGCGTTCCTGGGTCGCCGTACGCAGCACGCTCAAAAGGCGTTCCTGCGCCTCGACGGGGTCGCTGATGCGGGCTTGCCCAGGCTGGTTGATGCAGCCCGCCAGAGTCCAGAAGGCTTCGCTGTGCGACTCGCCTTGCGCATTCAAGGTCAGCAACTCTCCGGGGCTGACCTTGATGACCTCTTTGAAGATGCAGAGGTTTTCCGCCACATAGCCGTAGCGGAAAAAGCCCTCAACCCCTTCCGGCGACAGTGTGGGCCTAAACCCTGGCAAGGCACTGAAGGCCTTCAACTCCGAAGCGAAAGCCAGGCCTTGAGGCGTGCGCAGCAAGTACAGCGGCTTCTTGCCCAAACGGTCGCGGCATAAATGCAAGGCCTGCTCTTGCCGATCCCACAAGGCAAAAGCAAACATGCCTGCAAAACGCTTCACCGCAGCCGCTACGCCCCATTGCATGAAAGCGCTCAGCATCACCTCGGTATCGCCAGTCGAGCGGAACTGATGGCCCAAGGCCAGCAACTCTTCACGCAGGCTGCGGAAGTTGTAGATCTCGCCGTTGAAGACGATCACATAACGGTGATTGCCTGAGGCCATGGGCTGATGACCCAAGGGCGACAGGTCAACAATCGCCAAACGCCGATGCGCCAGTGCCAACTGGGCCGACTCCTCCGACCAAACGCCCGCATCATCAGGGCCGCGATGCGCCAATTGCTGCGCCATGGCCAAGGCCAATGTCTGCAAGCCCTGCTTCTCTTGGCTTGGACCCCAGCGCCAAAAACCTGCGATTCCACACATAACAGTCCTCCCAGACTCACTGACCGGCTAGGCCGGCATCCCTCGGTCCCGCGCCGCTGTCTCGCAGTGTCAGGCCCAATTCCATATACAAGCCGCTCAACCGATCGACCACACGGTGCATGTCATGCACCTTCAGCACGCGCGCTCGCCCGGCTCGGCCAAGCGATTGGGCCAGTTCTGGGTTCTCCAAAACCTGCGACATGGCCAGCACCAAACTCGGCACATCGCCCGGCGCACAGAGCAAGCCGGCCTCACCATTCAAAGCCTCAGCCACGCCGCCCACATCACTGGCCACCACCGGCACACTCCAGGCCATCGCTTCCAGAATGCCGATCGGCACCCCCTCAAAATAGGACGGCAAGACAAACAAACTGGCCCGCGCCAACTCTTGGTTCTTCTGCTGCTCATCCAACCAGCCCGTCAAACGTACCCGTCCCTGCAAGCCCAAGGTTTGTATACGCGCTTGCACTGCCGCCAAGTCGCCATCACCGGCACAGACCAATTCCAACTGAGGCCAGCGCCTGAGCAACTGCGCCATAGCCTCCAGCAACTCGTAAATGCCCTTCTCTGGCCACAGCCGGCCCAGAAACAAAATTCGCCCAGACTCGGCGTGGGCGAGCTCGGCGGCCGGAATCATCACCGGGTTTTGAATCGGGTGGATCCGCGCGGCGGGCTCAATGCGCCGCAGCGCTTCGCCCCAGCCCTCACTCAAAACCACCACCCGATCGGCGGAACGCAAGACCCAGCGCACGGCCGCCTGCGACTTGGGCGACAGTTCTTGCTCATACCAAGCCGGGAAGGAACCATCGTGCAAATGGAACACCGTCGGCACGCCACGCCAACGCGCCAGGCACACAAACATGGCCTTGCGCCACAAGCTGCCGCGCGCCGCCGCATGCACATGCAAGCCCGCCACCCGATTCATCAACAACCAGGCGCTGAATCGCAGCAGGGCCTGAGCAGCCATCCAGAGTTTGTTCGCCGTCTTCTTGCGGTAAAAGCTGGGCAAATAGCGGATATCCCAGCGCTCAAACAAGCCAGCCGCCTGGTAGGACTGAACACAGGCCGTCATGCCCCCAGGGGCACGCATATCCGTGCCCATCATGACGATAAATCGCTTCGCTGCATTCATAGAGTTGGGTCGACCCGCCTGTCGTTCAAAGATCGCTCAAAAATCGAAATAGTCCGGAATATCTTCCGGCCGATTGATACGCACCACCCGAGCTGGCACCCCCACCGCCACCGCATAGTCCGGCACATCGCTCAGCACCACCGCGTTCGCACCAATCGAGGCATAACGACCAATTCGAACCGGCCCCATGATCTTGGCCCCGGAACCGATCATCACATGGTCTTCAATCACCGGCACCTGGGCATGGCCCGAGCGCCCACCGATAGTCACGCCGGTACCGATGGCCACGCGCTCACCAATCCGCGCCTGCTTGTGGATCACAACCCCCAGCCCCTGGTAGCCCAGCAACACACCGCGGCCCAAATCAGCCGAGGGCGGCAGCACCACGCCCCAGAGCACACGGTTCAAGCCTTTCAACAGCTGAGGCAGCAAGGGCACGCCTCGCAAGAAGAGCCAACGCGCCAGGCGATAGATCTGAATCGGCATGAGGTCAATCCTGAGCAAAAGGGGTTGAAGAAGTTGGGCGATGCCGTGCTGGCCGAAACACAGGCCGGGGTGAAGAAATGCTGACTGAGGTGCGCGCCAAGATGCCCGTGCGGGCGCGCGGCCTGGCAGGCCCTTGGGCCAAATCAGCAAAGCAAGCGGTCAAGAGCGTCGGCAAGCGCATTTGCCCTGAGCCTCAGGCCAGCAAGCGCCGGTAAGTCTGCGCCAAACGCTCGGCCAAAGCCGCATAGCTGCGCTGCGCGGCGATATAGCGTTGCCCTGCCAGGCCCTGCTGCCGCGCCTGCTCGGGCGAGTTCAGCAAGGCCAGGGCCGCTTCGGCCAGGGCTCGCGGCTCAAACGGCACGCACACACCGGCTTCGCTCTCCCGCATCACCAAGGCTTGGTCGGGCAGGTCATTCGCCACCACCGGCAGGCCCAGGGCAAAGTACTCGGCCAATTTGGTGGGGCTGGACACGTCGTACAGCGGCCCGCGTGGAATGGTGGACAAGCCCAGCTCACCCAGCCTCATGCAGGCCAATGCCTGGGCCGGGCTGACCCAGCCGGTGAACTGCACCCAAGGCTGCAGCGCTAGGTCCTCGGCGCTTTGCTGCAATTGCTGCAAATCAGCCGGGTCCAGGGCGCCGCCCACCATCAGGAGTAGGGAATCGGGCATCGCAGCCTTCACATGAACCATGGCCTCCAGCATCAAGCGCGGCTGGCGCACCCGGTCCAGCGCGCCGGCATAGACCAAGACGCGGCGACCTTGCACCCGCGCCAACACCTCCGGCGGCGCCGGCTCCTGAGCCTGCGCTTCCTCCAGATCCACGCCCATGGGCACCGCGCTCATGCGCTCAGTCGGCAGGCCACGGGCGGCGAAGGCCGCCAGCATGGCTTCGCTCTGCACAAACACATGGTCGGCGCGCCGCAGCACCCAGCGATACAGCAAAGCATCGCTGAGCCGAGCACGCAGCTGATGCACAAAGAAATGCAGCGGGCGGCAAGTCCATTGCAGATGATCGGCAGCTTCCTTACGAGATTCCGGCTTTGGGTATGACGCCCAATAGAAAAATGGCAAACCGGCACGGCGGGCCGCGCTCAGTCCGAGTGCACCCGCAAAGATGCGATCTCGCACCTGCACCGCAGCATAGTCACCGCTGCGCGCCGCGGTGAACAGACGCAGGTCATGCCGCAACAGTTGCAAAGGTCGCAGCCAAGACTTGGCGCTGCTGGGCGCTAACAAGAGCGCACCCGCAGCCCAAGGCGTAGACGCTTGGCCATACTCGGCCTGGGTGAACAGATCGCTGGCAATGCCCATGCGCGGCAGGTACTTGCCAAACAAGACCCGAACATCGGCCCGAAAGCTCGGGTGGGTTTCCTTTGTGACGAACAGGAGGCGTGCCAGGGGCTGTTGATCTGAAATTAGCTTAGGCGTCATGACTGCGTCCTCGCCGGCAAGAGATGCGCGGCAACGGCACCAAGAAAGACCGGCTTGATTACATCCCAGCGGAACCTCTGCGCAGAGTCGATCGCATGGCGGCTCCACCCAGGAATGTCGGCGCGCTGCGCTTGCAAACGCACCAGAACGTCGGCAAAGCCCTCGGCGCTGTAGTCGAAAACCAGACCGTTGTGTCCGGAGCGGACGTAGTCGGTATGGGTACGGATGTCACTGACCAGAACCGGCAAACCAGCCACCAGATACTCGAAAAGCTTGGTGGGCGGATTGAATCGCCACCAAAAGCGATCTTCCCAAAGGCAGACGCCTACGTCTGCTTGGGCGAGAAATTCGGGAATTTTTTCGCCGGGCACGCGGCCATGCAAGTGCACATGGTCTTGAATGCCCAGCGCAAGCACTCGCTCTCGACAATAGTCGAGCGCCTGGGCGGAGCACCCGACAATGCTGAGTTGGAAGGCATGACCTCGCGCCACAGCAAGGGCTAGACCCTCCAGCATCACATCACGGCCTCGGTCCTTGGCCACTGAACCGGTATAGACCACACGCAGCGGCGCCGACGACAGAGTTTCCTCACCCATAGGCCGGGCAAAGTCACCAGCCACACCCATGTAAACCAATTGCACCCGCTCAGGCGAAACCCCGTGGGCAAGCAGGTCGTCTCGGTGGGCTTCGCCGATCGGCATGAGCAGTTGGGCCCGCCTCGCCGACCAGTAGCTGGCCCACACCAGTGCGCGGCTCACGATAGCCTTGAGGCTGCTGCCTGACCGGTGACCAAAGAAATGGGTGGGATGCTCATTCCAGTACAACAAACAAGGCAAGCGCTTGGGCAGCAGTGCAGCCGCCAAGGCCAACTGCGAGCCCAGTAGCAGCAATTGATCCGGCTGTTGCTGGCGCGCCAGCCGGGCCAGTTCCCAGCAATAGCTCAGGAGCGGGCGTTTGTCCGTGCTGGGGCGGTGCAGAACCTCAAAGTCCAAGCCCATGTTCTGAAACTCAGACTTGAAGTGCTCAGCACGAAGTACCAAGGTCACAGCATATTGCTCAGCCAAGGCCTGGATTCGGTACTTGAAATCAAGAAAACCAGGCTGCTCATCGTAAAACCAGGTGGCAACCATGATGCGCCGACGCTGCAGCTGGGGCTCAGCTGGCCGGCGCTTGATCTCTGAGACTGATTGCAAGGACGTGGACATCTTGACAGGGTCGAGCGGCGTTGGAATGGGGCTAGTGTTTCAATGTCGCCAGGAGCGCAGGCAATCGCTGCTTGAACAGCGAATAGCACACGCCCAGGCCCAAAAGTCCTGCGGCCGCAGCCTTGAGCAGAGCGACAGCTATCGTCCAAGCCTTGTCGCCCTGCAGTTGCCAATCTCCGAGCAGGAAAAAGGAGCTAGCCACAATGAACAGCAACACCAAGTTTGGTAGCAGAGCGTTCCCATAGGCCCGCAAAGAAAAACCCAGGTGATGCCGGGCGCGAAGCCACCAGACCAAGCCCATGAAGATCGTCTTCAAGACCTGCGCACTCACAACCGCCAACAAGCCATAGGGCGCTGCCAACAGAATCGAAGTCACCGTCAGCAAGAAATCAAGCAGGCACAGGCCCAGGACCCATTTGTTGTCCTGCATCACAAAGCTGATGAACGGCGCAAGGATGATCTGGGTCGCAGCGGCAAACAGACCGCCCAACATCATCACTTTCATGATGCCGATGCTTTGCGTCCACTTGCTCCCAAACACGACCACGATCAACTCATCGGACAACAAGTAGGCATACAGGTAGACCAGCGAAGTCAGCAGGGCAGCCACCATCACGGCACGCACAAAAAAGTCCCGGAACGCCTCTCCTTGCCCGCGGAGTCGGCCAAACTTTGGATTGAGCACACCATTGATGGCGCCGGACATGCTGCCTTGAAGAACCAGGAACAGTTTCTGCGCCACGGAGTACACCCCCAACGAATGCATGCCGAGCAGGTTGCCCACCAGCAAAACGTCGGCGCGCTGCGATGCAATATCTAACAAACGACTGCCCATCAAACCCCAACTACCGGCGAGTACTTTACGGACTTCCGTCATGCCCCAAGTCCAACTGGGACGCCATCCACTCCCGACAAACAAGCAAATAAGGGTGACGATGACCTCAACCCACTGCTTGGCGATCAGACTCCATATGCCAGCACCAAACCAAGCCATCGGTAAAGCAACCAAAGCGCCAGCCGACATAGAAAAGAAGCCATAGACCGCTAGCTGACGGAATCCGCTGCTCTCGCGCCGCAACAAAGCCTCCGGAACTCGAGCGGCCGCCATCAGTGGCATAGAGAGCGCACTGATCCACATAACCGCCGCCTGAACATCATTGGGCACAGAAATACCCGGCGCCAACCAAAAAGCCAAGCACAGAGCCAGAGTCAGCACCAAACTGGCACCAACTTGCAAACACCAAATAGCCGAAGAAAACTCAGCGCCGGCATCTTGCTGATAAATCAGATACTCGGCGAGCGCAAAATCAGCCAAGATCAAGAAAATACCGAGCAAACCCAGTACATAGTTAACGGTGCCGAGTGCGGAGGGATCCAACAGTCGCGCCAGCAATGCAAAAATCAGCAAACTGCCAATCCGGGTGCCCCAGTTTCCACACAATTGCCACAAAAAGCTGGAAAGCAAACTACCCTTAGCCATGATTATTTAACTGATTCATGACATGCCAATGGCAAGCTGTCTGTTAAAAAAAGAAAAGGCAGCACCATGCTGCCTTTCAAACTTCTCCGCCAAGCCTGCCTCGCCCAATCATCTGAGCGGAACAGCTGCTATCTGAACGTCAGCCTTTGCTGCTTAGCTTGGGCAAACCGTGCTGCATAAGCACAGACCCCCAAGGTTAGCGCAAACACCGCGCCATGGGATCCAAAGGAAACAAGGCTATTGTTGTAGAACATCGAGAGGATACAAATCATCAGTGAAATTTTGGCGTACACGAATAATTCACTCATCTCGCCTCCGGCATCGGCGGCAATCCCACGATTCAAGCCCCCCCAAGCCGCCACCAGCAGAAACACAAACATCAAAATTCCAACGATGCCAAAATCCCAAAGAATCGTAGAGACAGTCGTTAGATTGATATTCATGAATGGAAACTGGAAAAACAAGTGTCCGGGTGCAAACGAATTTTCAGCAAAGTACGATGAACCCATACCATGACCGAAAAACATCTCAAGCGGCGCATGTGCGCCATTTTTCTCCCACCAAAACTGGAGAACTGTCGATCGATTCAGGCCAAAGTTGCCACCGTCATAGGCCTTCGAACCAAAATTATAGGCTAGCGTGTCTTCGAGAGCCTTGCCAAAGTCTGCGCCATTGACCTCATTGAGCACGATGTAGCGAACCGCCAAAGCGACGGTCATCAGCCCAAAAAACCCGAGCATTGCCAATGACCTCGATTCGGTTAAATAGCCTCTGGCTGCAACCAAAAGGGCGAAAGGCAGCACCACCACGACCACCTTGGTTTCCCCAAGCGCCAAGGGTCCGGCAAATACCACCATGGCTGTCAAAAACATGCCGAAACCAATTTGCTTGCGAATCCACATGCGAGCGAAAATTGCCACCATCATGACAAGGTAAAGCGCCAAAACGCCGCTGGCTCCGCCCTGCGCCCCACCTTCAAACAGGCCTACGATGGCGTCATACTTGCCCGGTCCTGCACTGCCCGACTTCGGCATCACGATGAAAAACTGGTACAGACTGAGTGGGAAATGCAAAACTCCAATCAACAACCCCAGCTTTGCAATTTGGCGGCAATCTTTCAAAGCAAATGGCAAAACTGCCATCGCAAAGAAAATACCAAAGGTTTGGTAATAGCGCTTAAAACCCGCCAACAACTCTCCGACTCGTCCCGAGATCAAGACGGAACTTAGAGTTGAGTAAATCAGCAAAGCTAATACCAGCCACGCCAACCCAGTCACAGGCAGGTCTTCCGATTTTCGAAAGCCTGACAAGTGCACCACTGCGAGCGCCAGCATGAGCAAACTAACGGCCGAGAATGCCCACGTGACCTTACCCAGCGATGGCGCGAACTGCTGAATAGGTCCGTTCAAAATCAAAAAACCAAGGACGACGATCCAAAAACAAATTCTCCAGTGACTCAGCAGCAGCAACCCAAAAAGCGGCCCCGCAATGGCTGCGATAAGCACTGGGTTGTTAGTGGTAACCACCATGCCAGAAAGCACCGCCATTCCGACCATGGCTAAGGAAATCAAGACCACAATTGCTGGAATGTCCCACCTGCGAACCCAGGCCTTACCTTCAGCAGGAATGGCAGCAAGATGCACTGTATTGAACATGGTCAAGGCTCAAACACCAAATACGCGGCGACGATCGGGCAATTTTATGGCGTCAAACATCTGACGGACAAAAACGTCATGCACCGGGTAATCCAACTCTGGCCTGGTATTAATGGATGAGACACGCACCAACATGCCGTCGGCTATTTCTCCTTTGACGCCAAACTCCAGTTGCGCCAATTTATTTTGCAAACTGCTGAGGGCCACTTTCTCACCGACAATCATCCAATACGAAATTGGCTCAACACGACTGTTCATTCTTGCAATCAATCGCCTGACCGGCAGATCGCGGGCGGTCACTTTGATGGAATCAACCTGGTTAGCCAATATCGTAAAGCCTTGTCCGGGATAGCAGTTCTCCGGCCTATGAATCTTAGTGCCGTCCGACTGATCTCCACCATAGGCCACGCTCAACATGATTCGCTGACCCGAACGATTCACATAGGTCCTCGACAACACTTGGTTGTAAACCGCATTCAGTGCGGCTTGCACATCGGGAGAGGGCAAGATGACAGGTGTACTCGGATCGATCTGCCAGTCTCCAAAACTATTGGGAAAGAGCGTTTCAAGATCCATTTTTGGCAATAAATCCGAAACGTGCACCCGGGGTTCCATTTTGTACGCCGCAAACGAACCGGAAGCCATCAAGGCCAAGGCAGATAAAGACAATCGACGCTGCATTTGTCAGGCCACCTTTTTGATTCGTTCGTACAAGTGGATACTGAGCGCGATCAATTTATCGACCACGAACATCAGGGTCAGCGCCACGATAAAAAGCACCATTCCGGCAAAATCATGAACAAAGCCCTGCCCGGCTTCATCGCCAAAATGATAGGTTACCAAAATCAAAATAATTACTCGGGTGATATTGGCAATAATGGAGATCGGCACCAGTACAACAGCCAAAGTGATATTCCGCAAAGCTGAGGTGTAGTTCATGATATTCATGTACACCAAACCCAAGGCCTCCAAGGTGAACATCGAATTCAAGCCAGCACAGGCGTCAGCCACCAGCAATTGATACTGGCCCACGGTAATCATGACCCCAGATCGCCCAACTGGGTAGCCCGCCCAAGCCAAGGCATTGCTCGCCACATAGGAAACCAGGGTTTTCAATGGCGTTGTGATGGTCGAGACCAACACATCGGGCAATGGCACCATAAACAGCAAGAAGAACAAGGGAAACCAAATCACGCGAAGCGCCGGAACTCCCTTATAAAGAAAGGCCGCACTGCCCAAAACCACAATCTGCGCGCTGACCTCGAACATCAAGATCGCCTGCGAGCGACCAAAGGCATACAGCAATACGCCAAAAATCAAAGCCAACAGACCAATTGCGACATTGGGGCCTGACTCTAATGCCTGCAATTTGCTTTTTGCCCTGAACAAAAACCACCACGACAAGGCCAAAATAATCGGGCCATGCCCTTGTTCAGTCAGATGCCATTGCGTAAGCGCCAAGTCATAGTACGTTGGCAAGAAAAGCAACAAAAAACCGGCAACAAAGAAGATCCAACCCAGTAAGTCTTCCCTGACAATTTTTGTATCTGATGCATTGCCATGATCAGTCATGGCGGTGGGCTGTACCATAAATCAGATTCAATCAATATTCGTTCAGCACCACGCCCGCAAGTTTGGCGGGGCCTGTACTCAGGGTAGCGACCAAATCCTGGAGCGATCCAATTTTGGAGGCGTTCTTTCGTGCCAGCACCAATGCAGCACCACAACGCGCAGCGATCACTGCGGCATCAGACCCATGTATCGCTGCAGGCGTATCTACAATGACGTGATCAAATTTGGTGACCAATTCGCGCATCAACAAGCCAAATGCTGGCCGCTCCACCAATTCGACGGGATTGGGCGGGCGATTACCGCAAGGCAGAACAAAGAGAGAAGGTACGGATTCAACTTGCTGAATCACCTTAGCTTCAGCTCTGCCAGACAAAACACTCGACAGGCCTACGTTATTGCCTATCTTGAAAACCTCATGCTGACGCGGGTTTCGCATATCAGCGTCAACCAACAGACAACGCCCTCCCAGTTGAGCCAATACGACAGCCAAATTAGCAGCAAAAAATGTTTTACCGTCTGACTGATCGGCACTGACGATGGCCAAGGCATGTCGCGCGTCGCCCTCGCCACACAGACGCATCACAATTTGGCTGCGCAGCGCTCGGAAGGTTTCAGCCTGCTTTGAAAACGGTTGATTTAATGCAACCAGTTCAGGGTTGAACTCTCGCTTCTCTACTGATGCATAGGGATAGTGAAACTGTTGGGAGAGCGCGAATAGAACATCATCAACATTCGCAAAGCCCAGCGCAATTGCAGCCTCGCCAAAACGGCTGCCGCTTCGTCGCTGCTCCGCGAGAATTGCTTCTACCTGCTCGGCAGACAGATTCCGTGTGTCCCGGATAATGTCACCAATAGAACGATCGCGTGCGTTGGATTCGGTGCCAATTGTTTCAGCTGTAGCGCTAGTCAGAATTGCTTGTGTAGATTCCATATCTCTTCTTGCTTAGCCTTTATTGCCCAACGACGCGCTGCTGAATTAGCACAGATTGCACTTGCCCTTTGATGGTCTTGGCAGAAGGTTTCGGCAAAGTGCCAAGTACAGGCAATCCCAATGCCACGATCAAGTCCTGCTGAACGCGAACTCGGCGGTCCACCATTTCAATCACCAATGCCGCACCTATCGCCAACATGAAGCCCAAAACCGCAGAGAGCATCACATTCAGCATGACGCGAGGTGATGAATGCACCAAGGGGGGTTCGGCAAGGGTCAAGACAGAGACATTGCTTTGAGTGGACTGGCTTTCGAGATTGGTTTGGCTAAGACGGGCCAAGACTTGTTCATAGGTCCGCTGCGCGCCTTCTGCATCTCGAGAAAGTACAGAACCTTGATCACGGACCGCCTTCAGTTGCAGAACCTTGGCTCGCTGAGTTTCCAGTGCAGTTCGAATCTCCGCTTCGCGTTGGCGATTGATGGAGTTGGAAACCACGACCCCGCCCGTCACCTTCGCAATTTCAGAATTCATCTTGAGGCGCAACTCGGCAATATTGGCCTTCGCCTCCAACACCGAAGGGTGGTTATCCCCATACTTGGAGTTCATTTCTTGAAGACGCGCTTCCATCCGCCCGACATCACCCTTCAAGGAACTGATCAAGGGGTTGTTTAAAACCTCCTGCATGCGTTCTGCATCAGCTCCACGCGCCTGTGTCTGGCGGCTTCCGGATTCAGCAGATATCGCCTGCACAACCACCAATTGCGAGGACAACTCGTTCAGACGAGAATTCTCAATATCAAGCCGCTCGTCGTTGGCGATGATGCCGCTTTCCTTTTGAAAGTCTGAAAGACGGGCCTGGGCCTTTTCCAGTGCATCACGGGCATCCTTCACCCGTTGATCAAAAAAGGACGAGTACTGCTTCGCCGGATCGACTCGCATTTCAATCGCCACATCCAAGAATGCCTGGACATACGCGTTTGCTACGCCGGCGGCAAATTTGGGATCGGGGGCACGATAAGAGATCGTGATCACATTCGATTCACGAGACGGCTTGACATCCATGCTCTTTTGAAACGTGCTCGCAAGCCAGCCTTCAACGGTGCCCTTGCCGCCTGTTTCTTGTTGCCACTGCTCCCGAATCTGCGGGTTCTGCGCCAATTTAAGATTGCGAACAACCCTCTGAGCGACTCGATCGCTTTGAATAATGTCAATCTGAGTTGCCATCACTGCTGGACTGACCATTCCTTGATACATCACGGCAGACACCGGATCAGGCTTTGCATCAATCACAACAGAGGCGGAAGCGGAATACTGCTTGGCCATAGAAAGACTGATGGCCAAGGCTGTAAGCACGGTCAACAGAAAGACCACGGTCACGATTTTCCATCGTGCCGCGATCACCGCGAAAAACTGGCTGATATTCATAAATGATGGTCCGACTCAGAACAAGCTCTCTTTGACATACACCACGTCGCCGTCTTTCAAACTCTCGTCCATCGGGAGTTGAATGATTTCGACCTTGCCTTCGGCGTTTTTGCGGTGCACGCGGATGCCTTTTTCGGTACCGCGTTGAGTGATGCCGCCGCCGGTAGCCAGGGTCTGCATCAGCGTCATGCCGCGCTCCAGGCGCATTGGGCCGGGGCGCTGCACTTCACCGTAGATGTAGACCATGGGGCCACGGTCGACCCAGACGACGTCGCCGTTCTGGATGAACACATCGTTGTCACTACCGCCGGGGGCGAAGATGCCAGGCAGGTCGATTTCAACGCGGTAGGGCTTGCCATTGCGCTTGCCGGTCAGGACCAAGACCTCGGCACCGCCGGGGGCGACACCGCCGGCATTCGAGATCAGGTCCGTCAAGCGCATGTCTGCGGTTTCGATCGGATAGCGACCAGGGCGATTGACCTGCCCCAGCACATTGGCCTGGTTGCCCTTGACCTGCAAGACGACGATGGTGACCTGCGGGTTCTTGACGAAGTTGCCGGTCTTCAGGCCGTTGGCAATGAATTGCTCGGCCTGGGTGACGCTCAAACCACCAATGCGGATATTGCCCAGCAAGGGGTAGGACACCACGCCCACTTCGGAGACGCGGGTCTCCAGGGTCAGGTCTGGGTTTTGATAGACCGAGATGCGAACCACATCGCCAGAACCGAGTCGATACTCGGCCGTGGGCGCGCTGGCTGCGGCTGCCGCGGCGGCAGGTGCCTGCGCGACAGCGGGCGTCAGCGCCTGCGCCGACAGCAGGCCGCAAGCCATTGCCACCATGGCCAGAACGGGTCGGCTCACCATTCCTTGGCTTCGATTCGTCGTCATCTTCAGTCCGATCATTTTGCTCATTACTTCAGGCCCATGCCCTTGGAGATGGCGCTGGCATCCAAGCCGCTGGCGGCGGGTGCCACAGCAGCAGGCGCTTCTTGCGTTGCGACAGCAGGGACCGCGGGGGTCGCTGCAGCGGCCGGAGCGGAGGCAGCAGCCCCCGGCGCGCCTTCAGCAAACTTGCCGACGTATTCGATCTTGGCGGCGGCGCGCAGCGCCTTGATGTCTTTTTGCACCTGCTCAGACTTGCGCTGATTGTTCAGGAAGGCTTCAATGGCCGGGCGGGCACGCGCCTCGTCCACCGGCTGGCTGCGCGAGCCGACCAGGAACAGCACGGTCAGGCCGTTAGGCGTTTGGGTGACGGCCGAGTCGCCATCCTTCATGCGAGCGATGGCATCGAGGCCGGCCAGCGGCAGCTGTTCAGCGGCGCGCACGGCTTGGTTGCCTTGGAAGCGGATTTCACTGGACTTCAAGAAATCAGCAAACTCAGCCATGTTCTTGGAGGACTGCAGCTTGTCGCGAATGGCGGCAAATTGCTCCGGCTTGGCTTCAATGGCCAGCTCTTGCAGGCTGAAGATGCGGCGATCTTTGAACAGAGCCGGCTTCTCGTTGTAGTACTTGCTGACTTCTTCTGCGGTGGGCTTGGCCACCGACTCACCGATGCGCTCCACATAGGCGCGGGCGATGATTTCACGCTTGGCAGCTTCGATCTGCTGGACCACCTTGGGGTCGCGGTCGATCTTCAGCTCCTGGCCCTTTTGCACAGCCAACTCTTGTTCGATCAAACGCTCCAGCACTTGCTTGCTGGCAGCCTCGGCCTGCTCGGGCTTCAAGCCCTGCTGACGCTGCAGCACGAAGTTGATCTGGTGAACGGTGATTTCTTCCTTGTTGACCTTGGCCGCGGTTTGCGAGGCCTTTTCGGTCTTGGAGCCGCCTCCGCAACCGGCCAACAACACCGTCACGGCGGCAGCCGCGATGGCCGCGACGCGCAAGCTGGTGAATGCGCTAGAGCCGTTGGTGGACAGGAATTCTTGCTGATTCTTCACAACATTCATGGCGTGTCTTTCCTTCTTCTTCGAGAGGCGCCAACCTTGGCGCCTCAGAACATTTGCTGCGATGCAGCAGGCATCCTCACCCTTTCAGGACGAGCGAGTGTAACTTTCGAAAATGACAATTCTCCCCTTCAATACAGCCCTTGCCTGCACTGGTTTGCTGCGGTTTACCCGCGGTTTTTGCATCAAACTAAAACGTTTGTCACAAAGCTGGAGTGTGAATTCCACGGCACCCCGGCTTTAGGCAATTGGCCCCCTCCAAAGACCACCCCAATAACGCAAAAGCCCGGCACGGGCCGGGCTTTTGTGACAGCTTGAGCACCCCTTGAATCAGGGGACCTCAACGATGGAGTGCGGGGGAACTCTCAACACTTGATGCCGGCATGCAAGGCCACGACCCCTCCACTGAGGTTGTGGACGTCAACATGGCCAAAGCCTGCTGTTTTCATCATCGCCTTCAATTCTTGCTGGCCCGGGTGCATACGAATCGATTCGGCCAGATAGCGGTAACTTTCCGCATCACCGGCAATCATCTGCCCCAGCTTGGGCAAGACCTTGAAGGAATACCAGTCGTAAGGCTTTTGCAGCGGCGCGGCCACCTTGGAGAACTCCAGCACCAGCAAACGCCCGCCCGGCTTCAACACGCGGCACATTTCAGACAGAGCCTGATCCTTGTGGGTCATATTGCGCAGACCGAAGGCCACGCTGACCAGGTCGAAACTGCCGCTCTTGAATGGCAGTTTTTCGGCGTCGCACAGATTGGTCGGCAGGATCAAACCTTCATCGAGCAAGCGATTCCGGCCTTGGCGCAGCATGGCCTCATTGATGTCGGTGTGCACCACCATGCCGCTCTCGCCCACCTTCTTGGCAAAGGCACGTGACAAATCACCCGTGCCACCCGCGATGTCGAGCACCCGCTCACCCGGCTTCAGATTGGCCACCGCCACGGTGTAAGCCTTCCAGGCCCGGTGCATGCCCATGGACATCAGGTCGTTCATGATGTCGTACTTGGAAGCGACGGAATCAAACACGCCGCGCACGCGGCTGGCCTTTTCGCGTTCGTCAACAGTTTGGTAGCCGAAGTGGGTGCTGCTCATGGTCGTCTCACAAATCTTGGGTTGGGCTCAGTGGCTGGCGCAGGCGCTGCCGCCCTTGCTGGGCATGGGGTCGTCACGGCCGACACCAGCCGCCACCAATCGGGCCTCGTAGTCACGCCACAACTCTGCCTCATTGGCACCGAGGTGGTACAGATAGCTCCAGTCGAACAGGCCACTGTCATGGCCATCCGAAAACACCGGGCGCACCGCGTAATGACCAACCGGCTCCAGGCCCGTCATCTCAACCAGGCGCTTGCCGGTCTGCAGCGTTTCCTGGCCCGGGCCATGGCCCTTGACCTCGGCCGAAGGGCTGTAGACCCGCATCAGCTCAAACGGAATGCGAAAACGCGCGCCATCGGAAAACGCCACCTCCAGCATGCGTGACTGTTGGTGCACGGTGATCTCGGTGGGGCTGGGGGTCGTTGCGGAAAGTCCGGCCATGGTGTGGGGAGCTTGCTGTTTGTCTGGGCGCAGGGCCGTCAGTGTAGCCGGGCCGTTTCGCGCCATGGCGGGGGCACACCGACTGGTTGAATGACTCACCCCCGCCCCAAGCGCCCAACAAACCCCAGATTGACCCCGTTTTTTGACACAGCAAAATTCGCCGCAATGCCTACCATGCTGAGTTCGAAGTTAATTTGTAGCGCCCAAGGCGGACAGGACACTCATCATGATTGCTGCAATTCAAAGCTGGCGCCTACGCGCCCGCGTCTTGGCCGGCTTTGCGCTGGTGATGAGCTTGATGCTGGTGGCCTCCCTGGTCGGCGTCATGCGGGTTCAACAACTCAACGCACGCATCGAACACCTGGTGTCGGTTGAAATGCAGGCCTTGGACCTGTCCCGTATCTGGGCTGGCCTGACCGAATCCAATATTCAGCGCCGCATTGTCACGCTGGCGGTGGACGACGCCAACTTCGTCAAGGCCTTTACCCGCAAGTCCAAAGAAACCTCGGCGCGCGTCGACAAGGTGCAAGAAGAACTCGACAAACTGAGCAAAACGCCTGAGACCGACCGCTTGAGCGACAAGATAGGCCTGACCCGAAAGCAATACCAGACCCTGCGCGACGAACTGGCCAAACTCAAGAGCGACGGCCAAGACATCAAACCCAGAGTGGTGGCCGAGCTGATTCCGGCGATGGAAACCTATCTGGACGCCATCAACGCCTACGCCGAACACACCCGTGATCGCCTGCAGGAGGCCCGCAAGGACGCCAGCGAACAAGCCGTCTTCGCCAGCAATCTGGTGCTGGGCCTGTCTACTTTGGCGGCCGCCCTGGGCGTGATGATTGCGCTGGCGATCACCCGCTCGGTGACCGGCCCGGTGCAACAGGCCCAAGAACTTTCACAGAGCATTGCCAACAGCGACCTGACCCTGCGCGTTCAAAGCCAGGGCAGCGACGAGTTGGCCGAACTGACCCAGTCACTGCAGCGCATGCAGCAGCAGTTGGCCGGCACCATCACCGGCGTGCGCAGCGCGGCCGAACAGGTGCGCATCGCATCGACCGAGATTGCCTCCGGCAATATGGACCTGTCCAACCGCACCGAGCAAGCCGCCAGCAGCCTGGAGCAAACCGGCGCCGCCATGCAGCAACTGGGCGACGGCGTGCGCAGCAATGCCGAGGCCGCTCGCCAAGCCGACAGCATGGCGCAGACGGCGGCCGAGGTGGCCGACCGCGGAGGCGCCATGGTCAGCCGCGTGGTCGAGACGATGAACGAGATCCAGCAGTCCTCGAACAAGATCTCCGACATCATCGGCGTGATCGATGGCATCGCTTTCCAGACCAATATCCTGGCCCTGAACGCAGCGGTCGAAGCGGCCCGCGCCGGCGAACAGGGGCGCGGCTTCGCGGTGGTGGCCAGCGAAGTGCGCAGCCTGGCCCAGCGCAGCGCCCAGGCCGCGCGCGAAATCAAGACCTTGATCTCGGCCTCGGTTGAGCGCGTGGAAAGTGGCGTGCGCCTGGTGCAAGACACCGGTGGCACGATCGGCGAGGTCGTGCAAAGCGTGCAACGCGTGACCCGCATCGTCGGCGAGATCTCCACCTCGACCTCGGCCCAGGCGCTGACCCTGAGCGAGATCAGTCAGGCGGTAAATCAACTCGACAAGATGACGCAGCAAAACGCCTCACTGGTGGAAGAGTCTGCCGCAGCGGCGGAAAGCCTGCGCGATCAGGCAACTCAATTGGTCGATTCGGTCTCTGCATTCCGACTACCCAACTGAGCGGACTCCAACAATCTCGAATGCACTTGCAGTGCTGCACTGCAGCGCCGCGACAACACCGGCGCATTCAAAAGTTAGCTTGCGCTCGAACTTGAGCGCCATGTCTGTGAACAGCGTCACGCCAACCCCTTTGAGCCCTTCGCTCAGGGGGAGGCGGGATGGGGGTCGGCCCCCTACAGTCCGACTCATCAGCCCACAGCTCACACAGGACGAGGCCACCCGCCTCGAATCGAAGACATGAACAAGCGCCATTTCTCGTTGATCGCAGCCGCCGTTCTCGCACTCTCCGGCGCAGCACAAGCTGCCGGCACCTTGACCATCAAGCAAAACGGCTTCAGCGGCGGTAGCGTCGACGTGAACATCGAGCAGCTGGGCGTCAATATGGACGGCGTCGGCGCCGGCCTGCTGAACTTCGACATCAAGAACGGCGCGAGCTTTGGCGCCTATTGCGTGGAGCTAGGGCAATACACCTCCAGCAGCTACACCGACTACACGGTCGGCAGCTTCAGCACGCCGCAAGCGAGCCAATTGCAAAACCTGTTTTCGGCCAACTATGCGGGCGTAGACACCACCACCGAACGCGCCGCCTTCCAGCTGGCCGTGTGGGAGTTGACGCATGAAAAGCTGAGCGGCCCCGCCAGCGTGACCGAGTTGAGCGGCGACCTGCAAAGCTTCAACCTGAACAACAGCACCAGCAACTATGACAGCCTGAAGAATTTGGCCAACAGCTACCTCAGCGCCGGCGCCGCCTACTCGGGCAACACGCTGTACCAGATCGAAAAGCTCAGCAGCACGACGAACCAAGATCTGCTGCGCTTCAACGCCGTCACCGCCGTGCCGGAACCCAGCAGCTACGCGCTGCTGCTGGCAGGCTTGGCTGCCGTTGGCTTCATGAGCAAGCGCCGCGGCCGCTCGATCTAAGACCGCCGATCACCAAAAGAAAACGGGCCCGATGAAACGGGCCCGTTTTTTTATGCCAAAAGCTTATTTGGCCTTCTTGCTGCGATCAGGCACCACGGTCACCCGAGTCGGCATCACCGGCTCACCGGACATGGGTTTCGGAGGCGAACTGTCCTTCTTGGGCTTCTTGGCTTCCTTATTGCTTTTCTGCTGTCCTTTGGCCATGAGCTTCTCCTGTTCTGTGTGCTGGCTCAGCACCTGTTGTTGAAATAGAAACGAATCTGCCGGCGCAAGTTTGACATGATCCGCGCCCGCTCAAGGCGAGGATCAATACACGCCCATATAGTCCTTCTTGCCCAGCTCCACCCCGTTGTGCCGCAAGATGGCATAGGCGGTGGAGACATGGAAGAAGAACTGCGGCAGGCCGTAATGCAGCAGATAGTCTTGGCCGGTGAAGTGGCGTTCCTTGGGCGTGCCGGGCCGGGTGACGATGTCGCGCGTGGCGGCGGCTTCGAATTGACCCAATTCCAGGCCCTCGATGAAGCTCAGTGTCTTTTTGATGCGGGCCTGCAGATCGGCAAAGCTCTGCTCATGGTCCTCAGCGCTGGGCACTTCCACGCCCGCCAGACGCGCGCACACGCCCTTGGCAAAGTCGCAAGCCACTTGCACCTGCTTGGTCAGCGCAAACATATCGGGGAACAAGCGCGCCTGCAGCAAGGCGGCGGCATCGATATTGCGGGCGACCGCGTGTGACTCGGCCTTAGCCAGCACCTCGGCCAGACCACCCAGCATTTGTTTGAAGACCGGCACAGAGCCCTGATACATGACGTTGCTCATTATTGAATTCCCACAAGGACTAAGAAGTGGGCCATTCTGGCAGGCCGAGGCGACAGGTGTGTGGACTTCGCTGTCGCGCACCCTGTGACGCTCTCAGTGAGCACCCTTTACGGCCCTAAACTGCGCCCCATGCAATTCGCCCCACTGATCAAAGAAATCGGCCGCGGCACCAAGGGTGCGCGCGATATGGACATGGCCACGGCCGAAGCGCTGTTTGGCGCCATCCTGGACCGCCAGGTGCCCGATATGGAGCTGGGCGCCATCCTGCTTTCGCTGCGCATCAAGGGCGAAAGCGAGGCTGAGCTGGCCGGCTTTGAGCGTGCCATGCAGGCCCGAACTGCCCATCTGGACGTGCCGGCAGGTCCACGCTGCGTGCTGCTGCCCACCTTCAACGGCGCCCGCAAACAGGCCAATCTGCTGCCGCTGGTGGCCCTGCTCCTGGCCCGCGAAGGCGTGCCGGTGCTGATTCACGGCCGGCATGATTTCGACAGCCGCGAGAGCCCTTTTGCGCTGCTGGAGGCCCTCGACCTGCCGCTGGCCGACTCGGTGCAAGAAGCCTCGCAGCAATTGGCGAGCCGCCGGCTCGCTTGTCTGCCCTTGGCGCGCTTGAACCCGGGGCTCGACGCGCTGATGGCCCTGCGCCCGCGCCTGGGCGTGCGCAATAGCGGCCACAGTGTGGCCAAGCTGCTGGACGCAGCGCCGGGCCGCAGTGTGCGGGTGGTGGCGGTCACGCACCCCGAATACCTGATCAGCATGGGCGAGGCCCTGGGGGGCTTGACCGCCAAGGACGGTCGCGCCCTGCTGATGCGCGCCAGCGAAGGCGAGGCCTATGCCCATCTGCGCCGCAAGGCCCAGTTGTATGGCTACATCAATGGCGAGCGCCGCGATCTCCATGCAGCCGATACCGAAGACATCGACTGGCCGCTGTCCGATGCCTGCGAGGCGGGCGCCAACGCAGCGCTGATTCAAGCAATGCTGGCCGGTCAGGAGCCGATTCCGCCCCGCATCATCGAGCAGGTGCAGGTGCTGGCGCAGCTGGCGCGCAGCTGAACCGGCGCCGGCACTCGCTCAGCTCATTCGGCGTCGCTCGGATCGGTGGCCGCATTGGGTTGCCCCACCGGTTGGTCGGCGAAGGCCACATGGCCGCCGCTGATCGCATCCACTTCGACCACCAGTTCCGGGAACCGGTGCAAGAACTCGGAGAAGTTGTTGCAGCCCAGCGCCTGCTCGTCGAAGGACGGCAATAAGCGCTTGATGAACACCTTCAAGGCGCTGCGCGACACATAGTTCTCGCCATTGCGATCGACCAACTGTTTGAGCGCGCGCTGCAGCGCCTGGCGCGCCTCATCCAGCGACGGCGAGCCCACAGCCTCAGCCTCCTCGCTGGCGGGCGCCAACTCGGCCGGCGCGGCCTCGAGCGGCAGACCGAGCAGGTTTTGATAGAACTTGAACTCGTTGCAGCTGGCGGTCCAGAAACGATTGCTATAGCCCGCCACGCCGACGCCGGCAATGAAGCGGCCCGCCTGCTTGACCTTTTGCGCCAGGCTGATGAAGTCACTGTCGCTGGAAATCACCACCACATGGGTCAGGTGCGGGTGGTTATGCACATCGCTGAGCGCGTCCAGCGCCATGCGAATGTCGGCGCTGTTCTTCATGTTCGAGCCGCGCGGGAACATCTGGATCAAATCCACCCCGGCCTCGTTCAAGGCGTGGCGGTAGTTGGCGAAGAACTGCCAGTTGCCATAGGCGCGATTGATGATGATGTCGCCCAGCGAGGCGGCGTACTCCAGAATCGGCTTCAAATCGACAAAGACCGGCTGCAATTTCAGTCGGTTGTCACGGTAGGCACCGTCACCATGGGCCACATTGGCCAACACGGCATGTAGATTTTCAAAATCCCAGTAAATCGCCACTTTGGTGGCTTCGGCGCGAGAACTATTGAACAGGGGCATGGGCAAGGGTCAAGGTGGCAAAAGGTGGAATCGGGCTGGCAAATTCAGACGGGACCATTGCAAGCCACGGCAGAAGCTTAACGCTTTCGAGCGGCAGGCCCGCAAACACCCACTTATGCCAATTTCAATATAAGCAACTTACGACTCTATGGTTTGAATATCTATAGAGCCCCCCTACAGTCCAGCCCCTAGAGTGGCCATGGTGGCCCCTCGACAAGGAGTTCCATGGACTGGATCGCGGTTGCAAGCGGCTTGGGTGTCGGCATCATCGTCGGAGTGACCGGCGTGGGTGGCGGCTCGCTGATGACGCCGCTGCTCTTGTCGGTCTTCAAACTGAACCCGGCGGTAGCCATCGGCACCGACCTCTGGTTTGCGGCCCTGACCAAGGTCTCCGGCTCGGTCGCCCATGCCCGCCACGGCCATGTGAAATGGGGCCTGACCGGGCTCTTGCTGCTGGGCAGCATTCCGGCCTCGATCGGCACCGTGGCGCTGATGCATGCCACCGAAATCACCAAGGGCTGGGCCAGCACCTTGACCTTCTCGCTCGGCATCGCGCTGCTGTTGACCGCTGTGGTGGTGGCCTTCAAGAAATCTTGGCAAGCGGTTGGCTTGCGCCTGGAGCGCTACATCCCCGCCTCCCGCAAGCCCGCGCTGACGGTGGCCTGCGGCGTGCTGCTGGGCGTGCTGGTGTCGCTGTCCTCCATCGGCGCCGGCGCCATCGGTGCGACGCTGATCCTTTTGCTCTACCCGCGCCTGGAAGCGCGCTACATCGTCGGCAGCGACATCGCCCACGCCGTTCCCCTGACGCTCGTCGCGGGTATTGGTCACGCAACCCTGGGCCATGTAAATTGGTCGCTGCTGGTGCCGCTGCTGCTGGGTTCCATGCCCGGCATCTGGCTGGGCGCCCAACTGACGCGCCGCCTGCCCGATGGCGTGGTGCGCGCCCTGCTGTGCGGCTCGCTGGTGCTGGCCGGCTGGAAAGTCATTCACTGAATCCCCTCTCGTAGAACTATGTACGCCTACACCGACTTCGACCGCCAATTCGTCCATGCGCGCGCCGCGCAATTCCGCGATCAGCTGGAGCGCCATCTGGCCGGCAATCTGCCCGACGAGGACTTCCGCCCGCTGCGCCTGCAAAACGGCTGGTATGTGCAACGCCATGCGCCGATGCTGCGCGTGGCCGTGCCCTACGGCGCCTTGAGCAGCCGCCAGCTGCGTGCCTTGGCTGGCATCGCCCGCGACTTTGACCGCGGCTACGGCCACTTCACGACCCGTCAGAATCTGCAGTACAACTGGATTCCGCTGACGGCCTCGGCCGATGTGATGGACCGCCTGGCCGCTGTGGACATGCACGGCATCCAGACCAGCGGCAACTGCATCCGCAACATCACCAGCGACTGCTTCGCCGGTGTGGCCCACGACGAAATCGTCGACCCCCGCCCCTACGCCGAAGTGCTGCGCCAGTGGAGCACGCTGCACCCCGAGTTCGCCTTTTTGCCGCGCAAGTTCAAGATCGCCATCTCGGGCACGGTGGAAGACCGCGCCGCCATCGCCTGGCACGACATTGGCCTACAGCTGCTGAAGAACGCGGCCGGCGAGGTCGGCTTCAAGGTGCTGGTGGGCGGCGGCATGGGCCGCACCCCGATCGTGGGCCAGGTGATCAATGAGTTCTTGCCCTGGCAGCAGATCCTCGTCTACATCGAGGCCATCGTGCGCGTCTACAACCGCTACGGTCGCCGCGACAACGCCTACAAGGCCCGCATCAAGATCTTGGTGAAGGCCGAAGGACAGAAGTTCTTTGACGACGTGAACGCCGAGTTCAAGCAGATTCTGGAACTGGACGCCGGCGGCCGCGAGCACCTGATTCCTCAGGCCGAGCTGGACCGCGTGGCCGCCTGCTTCGTGCGCCCTGCGGGCGTGCAAGCCGGCACCAGCAGTGACATCCTGGCTGGCGTGGAAGCCGGCGCCTACAAACGCTGGTTGGAGCGCAATGTGCATCGCCACAATGTGCCGGGCTACCGCGCCGTGACCTTGTCGCTGAAGCGCGCCGGCATTGCCCCCGGTGACGCCACCGACGGCCAGATGGACGCTGCCGCCGACTTGGCCGACCGCTACAGCGCGTCCGAGTTGCGCGTCAGCCATGACCAAAACTTGGTCTTGCCCTGGGTGCGCGAAGCCGATTTGCCGGCCGTGTTCGAAGCCGCACGCGGCCTCGGTCTGGCGACGCCCAATATCGGCCTCTTGACCGACATGATTGCCTGCCCCGGCGGCGACTTCTGCGCCCTGGCCAATGCCCGCTCGATTCCCGTAGCCGCGGCCATCACCGAGCGCTTTGAGGACCTGGACGAGCAGTACGACATCGGCGATATCGACCTGCACATCAGCGGCTGCATCAACTCTTGCGGTCACCACCACAGCGGCCATATCGGCATCCTCGGCGTCGACAAGGACGGCAAGGAGTGGTACCAGGTCTCGCTAGGCGGCTCGGACGGCTCCACGCTGTCGGGTGCCTCGGTGGCCGGCCGCGTCATCGGCCCCTCTTTTGCTGCCGACGAAGTGGCGGACGTGATCGAGTCGCTGATCGACACCTACCGCAGCCAGCGCAGCAGCAGCGCCGAGCGCTTCATCGACACCGTGCGCCGCATTGGCCTGGAGCCTTTCAAGGCCCCCGCTAACGCAGTCCGCACGCTGACCGGAACCAACGCTGCCTCTGCCAACTGATTCAGGCCCCGACATCATGAAGTTTATTGACACCCACCATCAGCAATGGCATCACGTGGTCGGCGAAGACGGCCCGATGCCTCATCCCGATCCGGCCCCAAATCTGCTGCTGACGATTGAACAGTGGCACGCAGTCCGTGACCACTGGCCAGCTGGTTTGGCCACTGCCGTCGAGTTGCCGAATGACTTTGCGGTTGAAGACCTGGCCGCCGATCTGCCGCGCTTGAGCCTGGTCGTGCTGCGCTTCCCCAAGTGGGTGGATGGCCGCGCCTACAGCCAGGCCCGCCTCTTGCGTTCGCGCTACCGCTTTGCCGGCGAGATCCGCGCCACCGGCGAGGTCTTGGTTGACATGCTGCCGCTGCTGGCCCGCACCGGCTTCGACGCGGTGCAGCTGCGCGCCGACCAATCAAAGGCCGCCGCAGAGCGCGCTCTGGGCTTTTTCCCCGCCCATTACCAGGGCGATGTGGACGCTACGCAGCCGGTCTTTGCCCGAGGTGCAGCATGAGCGGAGAAGTCTCCAGCTTGCCCGAAGTGTCGGTGCTGCCCGGCGCGGCAGCCGCCGCTTCGGCCTCGGCCATCCAGCTCTATGCCCGCGAGACCGCCGGCTTTGCCGAACGTCTGGCCAAGACGGTCGAAATCCTGCAGGACGCCGTGTATGCCCATGGCGCCGGCCTGGTGCAATCCAGCAGCCTGGGCGCCGAAGACATGGTGATCACCGACCTGATCGCCCGCCACAAGCTGCCGATTGCCATCGCCACGCTGGACACCGGCCGCTTGCATGCCGAAACCCTCGCCCTGCTGCCGCAGATCGAAGCCCAGTACGGACTGAGGGTCGAAGTCTTCAGCCCCGTGCATGACGCCGTGATCAACTTCGTGCGGGTGCGCGGCGAGCGCGCCATGTACGAGAGCCTGGCCCTGCGCAAGGAATGCTGCGGCATCCGCAAGCTGGAGCCGCTCGGCCGCATGCTGGACGGCCGCACCGGCTGGATCACCGGCCTGCGCCGCGAGCAATCGAGCAACCGCGCCGATGTGCCCTTCACCGAGTTGGACAACAACGGCCGCAGCAAGATCAATGCGCTGGCCGAGTGGAGTTGGGCCGATGTTTGGCATTACATCGCCACCTACAAGGTGCCTTTCAACGCGCTGCATGACCAGTTCATGCCCAGCATCGGCTGCGCACCCTGCACCCGCGCCATTGCCGTCGGCGAGGACTTCCGCGCCGGCCGTTGGTGGTGGGAAAACGACGATGCCAAGGAGTGCGGCTTGCACAAGACGCACTCGTCGGCGCCAGCCGATTCCGCACAAAGTGAGGAACTTGGCAGCGACGTTTCGGCGCAGGCTAACTTCGGCAAAGCCGAAGTTAAGGACGCGCAAGCGGCCGGCCGCAGCCAAGACGAAAACGCCAAGGAATGTGGCTTGCACAAGGCCCATTCGAACGAAGAATTGAAGTCAGGAGCCACGGCATGAACGCCCCCGTCAATCTGCAAGCACTGGCCGCCACGGTGGACCAGCGCCATCTAGACCACTTGGAAGAAGAGGCCATCTTCATCCTGCGCGAAGTGGCCGCTGCATTCGAGCGCCCGGGCCTGCTGTTCTCCAGCGGCAAGGATTCTTGCGTGGTGCTGCGCCTAGCCGAGAAGGCCTTCAAACAACGCATCGCTGGCAATGAATTCAAGGGCAAGCTGCCCTTCCCGCTGGTGCATGTGGACACCGGTCACAACTTCCCTGAAGTGATCGAGTTCCGCGAAAAACGCGTGGCCGAGATGGGCGAGCGCCTGATCGTCGCGCACATGGACGAGTCGATCAAAAAAGGGACTGTGCGTCTGGCCCACCCGCTGGAATCGCGCAACGGCCACCAGACCGTGACCTTGCTGGAAGCGATTGAAGAGCACCGCTTTGACGTGCTGATCGGCGGCGCCCGTCGCGACGAAGAAAAGGCCCGCGCCAAGGAACGCATCTTCAGCCACCGAGACAGCTTCGGCCAATGGCAGCCCAAGGAGCAGCGCCCTGAGCTGTGGAATCTGTTCAACACCCGCATCCGCCCGGGCGAGCATTTCCGCGCCTTCCCGATCAGCAACTGGACCGAGCTGGATGTCTGGCTGTACCTGGCCCGCGAGAACATCCCTCTGCCCAGCCTGTACTACAAGCATGAGCGTCAGGTGATCCGTCGCAAGGGTCTGCTGGTGCCGCTGACCGAGGTGACCCCGCCGGAGGCTGGCGAGACGGTGGAAACCGCCACCGTGCGTTTCCGCACCGTCGGCGACATGACCTGCACCTGCCCGGTGGAAAGCACGGCCGCTTCGGCCGCCGACATCGTGGCCGAGACGCTGACCGTGACCGTGAGCGAGCGCGGCGCCACCCGCATGGACGATAGAACTTCAGAGGCCTCAATGGAGCGCCGCAAGAAGGAAGGGTATTTCTGATCATGAACGCAGTTGCTGAAAACATCGTCCAAGACCAAGACGTGGACACCCACCATCGCGCGCTGCGCTTCCTGACCGCAGGCAGCGTGGACGATGGCAAGAGCACCTTGATCGGCCGCCTGCTGTTCGACAGCCGCGCCATCCTGGCCGACCAACTCGACACGCTGGAAAAGCGTGCCGCCGGTCAACCCATCGACCTGAGCCTGTTGACCGACGGCCTGGAGGCCGAACGCGAGCAAGGCATCACCATCGATGTGGCCTACCGCTATTTCGCCACCAAGACGCGCAAATTCATCATTGCCGACGCGCCCGGCCATGAGCAGTACACCCGCAATATGGTGACCGCCGCTGCCGGCAGCGATGCCGCCGTGGTGCTGGTGGACATCACCAAGCTGGACACCTCGGTGGACGAAGTGGTGCTGCTGCCGCAAACCCGTCGACACAGCCTGTTAGCGCATTTGCTGCGCGTGCCCAGCATCGTCTTTGCCGTCAACAAGCTGGATGCGCTGGCGCAACCCGGCCCAGCCTTTGCCGCGGTGAGCAAGGCGCTGCGAGCCTTCGCCGAACAGGCCGGCATCGCGGTGACCGCCATCGTGCCGGTGTCGGCACTGCGAGGCGACAACGTCACCCAGCCGCTGGACGGCGAATGGGCCACTTGGTACCAAGGTCCTTCGCTGCTGCAGGTTTTGGAAGGCCTGCCGGGCGTGCAAGAAAAGGTGGAAGGCCAGCTCTCGATCCCGGTGCAATACGTGGCCCGCGACTCCGGCGAGCAAGGCGAAGGCACGGGTTATCAGCCGCGCGCGCTGTGGGGTCGTATTGCCCATGGCCAAGTGAAGGCTGGCGACCCAGTGCAGATTCTGCCCAGCGGCCAGACCGCCATCGTGGCCGAAGTGCGCCGCGCAGGTGAAACGGTCGCGCATTGCGTGGCCGGCGAATCGGCCGGCGTGGTGCTGGACCGCCAGCTCGACGTCTCGCGCGGCGACTGGATCGTCACCCCTGGTTCGGCCACCTCGACCCAATCCTTTGAAGCCACCTTGGCTTGGCTGGACACCGAACCCGCCGTGCCCGGCCGCAAATATTGGCTGCGCCACGGCAATCGCTGGGTACAGGCCCGCATCAGCGCGATTGAGCACCGCCTGGACATCCACAGCCTGGCCGAGCAAGACGCCGAGGCCCTGCAGGTCAATGAAATCGGCCATGTGCGCATCGAAACGCAAAGCGCGCTGCCGGTGGAGCCCTATGCGGTCAACCGCATCGGCGGCGCCTTGATCGTGGTCGACCCAACCAGCAACCGCACCAGCGGCGCCTTGCTGGTGCGCGCCGCGACGGAGCAGGCGAGCTGATCATGAGCCGCGTTGTCTTCGTCAGCGCCGGTCCGGGCGCAGCCGATCTGATCACCGTCCGCGGTGCCCGCGCCCTGGCCTCCGCCGACGTGGTGCTGTTCGATGCCTTGACCGACCCGGCGCTGCGCGAACTGGCCCCACATGCGCTTTGGCTCGACGTGGGCAAACGCGGTTTTTGCCGGTCGACCGAACAAACCGCCATCAACGCAGCCCTGGTCAAACAGGCGCAAAACCATGCTGTGGTGGTGCGCTTGAAGGGCGGCGACGCCAGCATCTTCGGCCGACTGGAAGAAGAATTGCAGGCGCTGGCCGAGGCCGGCATTGCCAGCGAAGTGGTACCGGGCGTGACGGCGGCGATCGCCGCGGCCGCGCAGACGCAGCGCCCGCTGACGCGCCGCGGTGTTGGCCGCAGCGTCAGCCTGACCACCGCCATGACGCAAGTGGGCGAGTTGCACGCAGCTCGCTCGGCCGATACGGAAGTGTTTTACATGGCCGGTCGTCAACTGGGCGCCCTGGCCCGCAAGCTGAGCGAGGCCGGTTGGCCGGCCGACACGGCCGTCAGCGTGGTCTCCAAGGCCGGTTGCGTCGATGCCTTGTGCAGCGAGCATCGCGTCGACGGCTTGGCCGCCGCGTCGCTGCTGCACAAGGGCCGCCCGACCGTGGTGACCGTTGGCGCGGGAGCCAAACCGGTACAGCCGCTGCAGCCACGAAGCGACGCCCAGCCAACTATTTCCAGCATTGCCACGGGTCTTGCTTCGCATCAAACCCGTTTAGAGAGCTTGAACGATTAAAATCCGCTTTTTGCCGATATTTTGCGCACCCGCGTAAAACGAGGCGATTCAGCCCCAACAACAACAGAGTTGCACCATGACCCACGTCGTCCTCGAAAACTGCATCCGCTGCAAGTACACCGACTGCGTCGATGTCTGCCCCGTCGATTGCTTCCGCGAAGGCCAGAACTTCCTGACCATTGACCCCGATGAGTGCATCGACTGCGCCGTTTGCATCCCCGAGTGCCCGGTCAATGCGATCGTGCCGGAAGAAGATGTGCCCGGGAATATGCAGCACATGATCAAGCTGAACGCTGACTTGGCCAAGAAGTGGCCCAGCATCACCAAGCGCAAGGCAGCCCTGCCCGACGCTGACGAGTGGAAAGACCGCACCGACAAGCTCGATCAGCTGATCCGCTGAAGTGCTGGATTATTGAAGTGACGCTTGGGCTCGAAAGCGCCTAGGCCCGAAAGAGAATGGAAGATCAATTGAACGCAGAGATTGCCACGCCGGCCGGCGCCCTACCCGTCCCCGGACCCGACGCGATTGAAACCGATGCCGTCATCGTCGGCGCCGGTCCGGTCGGCCTGTTCCAGGTGTTCGAGCTCGGCTTGCTCGAAGTCAAAGCCCACATCATTGATTCGCTCGCCTACCCTGGCGGTCAGTGCATTGAGCTGTATCCGGACAAGCCGATCTACGACATCCCGGCCGTGCCGATCTGCACCGGCAAGGAACTGACCGACAACCTGCTCAAGCAGATCGAACCGTTCGGCGCAACCTTCCATCTGGGCCAAGAAGTCACCACCGTCCTCAAGCAGGAAGATGGCCGCTTCTTCGTCGAGACCTCCAAGGGCACCCAGTTCCTGACCAAGACCATCTTCATCGCCGGCGGCGTGGGCTCTTTCCAGCCGCGTACGCTGAAGGTCGACGGTATCGAGAAGTACGAAGGTACGCAGCTGCACTACCGTGTACGCAACCCCGAAAAGTTTGCCGGCAAGAATCTGGTGATCGTCGGCGGCGGTGACTCGGCGCTGGACTGGGCCTTGAACTTCTGCGCCGGCAATGCCGACGGCAGCGCCAACAAGGCCGAAAGCGTGATCCTCTTGCACCGTCGTGATGGCTTCAAGGCCGCACCGGCCAGCGTGGCCAAGATGCGCGAGCTCTGCGACGCCTACGAGATGCAGTTCATGGTCGGCCAGGTGACCGACATCGTCGAATCAGACGGTGTGCTGACCGACATCAAGGTGACCGGCGGTGACGGCGTCACTCGCGTGATGCCTTGCGAACAGCTGCTGGTGTTCTTCGGTCTGAGCCCCAAGCTGGGCCCGATCGCCGAATGGGGCCTGGACCTCGAGCGCAAGCAAATCGTGGTCGACACCGAAAAGTTCCAGACCAGCGTGCCCGGCATCTTCGCCGTGGGCGATGTGAACACCTATCCGGGCAAGAAGAAGCTGATCCTGTCGGGCTTCCATGAATGCGCCTTGGCCGCCTTCGGCGCCATGCCTTACATCAACCCGGAAAAGCGCGTCCATTTGCAATACACCACGACCAGCCCCAAGCTGCACAAGGTGCTGGGCGTGGAATCACCCGTGTTTGACTGATCGCAAATCCCGGCGCTTGCGCGCCCGGCAATGCCCTTACAGCCCGCTGCCCGCGGGCTGTTTTCATTGGCCGAGCCGATACAATGCCAAGCGCGGCAGATCCAAGGATCTGCCGCATTCGCTAGGGGTGCTGGATTGGGGAAACCCGTTCGGCTGAGAAAGTCCCTTTGAACCTGATTGAGGCCGAGCGGCGCAATGCGAGTCATTGCCCGTCCGGTCCCGAGGTAATGCTCGCGCAGGGAAGCAAGCCTTCATCGGCCACGTCATTTTTGGATCTCTTTCTCCTGACGTTTCGGCCTTGCTGTTTGCAGCCCTGTCATCGCCTTGAACCACGATGACCACCTACGTTCCTACCAAGAAACTCTCTTTACTCGCCAGCGCCGCTGGCCTGCTCTGCAGCATCAGCGCCGCCGCGCAAACCCTGCCCACGGTTTCGGTCAGTGGCCGTTCGGCCGACACGCCGGTCTTGGTCGGCGGCTTCGGCGAAACGCCGATCGCCAAACTGCCCATGCAAGCCAATATCCTGAACAGCGAACGACTGCAGGACCTGGGCCTGCACTCGCTGGCGGCCATCACCAGCTTGGACGCCAGCCTGAGCGATGCCTACAACTCGACCGGCTATGTGTCTTATCTGAAGATCCGTGGCTTCGATCTGGACAACCGCTTCAACTACCGCCGCGACGGCCTGCCCATCAACGCCGAAACCGCCATCAGCCTGGGTAACAAGAGCAGCATCGAAGTGCTGAAAGGCACCAGCGGCATTCAAGCCGGCACCAGTTCGCCGGGCGGTTTGGTCAACACCGTGGTGAAGCGCCCCACGACAAATCTGACCTCGGTCAGCTTAGGTCTTAGCGAGCGCGGCACGACCGAAGCCGCACTGGATTGGAGTCAACGATTTGGAGCCGGTGAAGCTTTTGGCCTGCGCGTCAACGCAGGTGCTAGCCAAATGAAGCCCGAATTACGTGACGCTGAAGGTCAGCGTTACCTGCTGGCCGTGGCCGGTGATTGGCGCCTCAGCCCGGACACCTTGATAGAGACTGAGTTCGAGTGGAACAAGCAGCGCCAGCCCAGCCAGCCGGGCTTCAGCCTCTTGGGCAACAAGCTGCCCGATGCCAAGGCGATTGATCCACGCATCAACCTGAACAACCAGCCTTGGTCGCAGCCGGTGGTGTTCGACAACACCCACGCCTCGATCCGACTGCAGCAAAAGCTGAGCGCCGACTGGCGCGCGCAAGCGCACCTGGGCATTCAGCGCCTGAAGACCGATGACCGCTTGGCCTATGCCTATGGCTGCACCGCGGCCGACGGCAGTTACTACGCCGACCGTTACTGCCCGGATGGCACGTTTGATATGTACGACTTCCGCAGCGAGAACGAGCGCCGCAACAGCGACGCCCTGGATCTTTCGCTGGCCGGCAAGTTTGCAACGGGCAGCCTGCAGCATCAGATCAGCACCGGCGTCTTGTTCACCCGCTTCAACAGCCGTTTTCAAAAGCAGGCGTACAACTGGGCCGGCACGGGCGCGATCGATGGCAAATCGATCACCACAGCCGACCCCAGCCTGACCGACGAGAACACCAATCGCGACGAGAGCAGCACCGAGTTGTATCTGCGCGATGCCATCCAACTCAGCAGCGAATGGCAAGCGTGGGTGGGCCTGCGTGCCACCCATCTGAAGCGCGAAAGTGTGCGCACCAACGGCTCCCGCGCCACCAGCTACAGCCAAAACCTCACAACGCCTTGGTTGGGCCTGAGCTATGCCCTGAGCCCGCAACTGATGGCCTATGCCAGCTGGGGCGAAGGCATGGAATCTGAGGTAACACCCAACCGAAAGCGCTATGGCGATCAAGCCGGCCGCGCCTTGAACGCGCTAAAGAGCCAGCAGTATGAGATTGGCTTGAAGGCCGGCTCCAACACGGTGGACTGGTCAGTCAACTGGTTTGACGTGAACCGCCCCAAGTGGCGCGACATCGGCGAATGCTCGGACAGCAAGCCGGGCAGTTGCGTGCGGCAAGCTGATGGCCAAGCCCATCACCAAGGTCTGGAGGCCCAGGCCGATTTGAAATGGGGCAGCGGCGGCGTGATCGCCAGCGCCATGAAGCTGAAGGCGCGCCGCACCGGCAGCGCGGAAGGCAGCCTCAACGGACTCAAGCCCGAGAACGTGCCAGAGACTACGCTGCGCCTGCAGGGCCGCCAAAGCATCGCCGCCCTGCCCGGCCTGCAATTGCAAGCCGGACTGAGCTATGAAGGCCCGCGCGCCGTCTTGCCGGACAACAGCATCAGCATTCCCGGCTGGACACGGCTGGATGCCGGCGCTCGTTTTGACCAAAACCTGGGCCGGCAATTGCTGATCTGGCGCGTCGGCGTGGACAACCTGACAAACAAACGCGCTTGGAAAGAATCGCCCTTCCAGTTCGACCATGTCTATCTGTATCCGATGGCGCCAAGAACTTTCAGAGCAAGTTTGGAAATTAGCTTGTAAGACTCGCAAAATCCGGTCTATAATGCGAGGCTCTGTTCCTCGATAGCTCAGTCGGTAGAGCGCCGGACTGTTAATCCGTAGGTCCCTGGTTCGAGCCCAGGTCGAGGAGCCACAGAAAAAAGCGAAAGCCGCTTGATCGCAAGGTCAAGCGGCTTTTCCCTTTTTATGTAGGCCTACTCTTTTGAGAAGAGCCATGCACACCGAATAATTCCTCGATAGCTCAGTCGGTAGAGCGCCGGACTGTTAATCCGTAGGTCCCTGGTTCGAGCCCAGGTCGAGGAGCCAAATGAAGAAGCCCTGATGCGCAAGCATCGGGGCTTTTTTCATGGCGCCAGCCACCTAGCCTACCCCCGTTGACCCATGAAGCCACTCATTCGATTGTTCTTTCGCACGCTGCGCCTGCTGCTTGGCCCCGTGATGCTTTTGAAAGAGCGCCTGACGCGCCCTCAGGGCCTGCAACGTCAGCCCGCAGAACAAGCCCGTATTGATCGCGAGTGCGAAGACCTAGCCTTGTATCAATTCAAGACTTGCCCTTTTTGCATCAAGGTCAGGCAAGAAATCCATCGTTTGTCTTTGCCTATCGCATTGATGGACGCACAACACGATGCGCAACACCGCGCGGAGCTGCTGCAGGCCACAGGCGCGAGCAAAGTCCCTTGCTTGCGGATCCGCGATGCAAATGGTCAGTCACAGTGGCTGAGCGAATCCAAGACTATCAATGCCTATTTGCAAGGACGCTTCGCCAATTGAAGTTGATCGCGTCAAGTCGATGCTGCTGCCGTCGGCAATAGCACCGCGCAAGTACAAACAAAAATGCCCTGCTCGCTGATTGCGACCAGGGCATTTGCATTTCTAGCGCTGCGAGAACAACTGCGGCATCAAGTTCCGAAAATGGCGATTGGACTCACCGTTGGGGCTGCACAAGCCCCAGGACAAGCCGAACAAACCGATTGCTTCAGCATGGCCTCATCAAAGACCTCACGCGCGCAGTCGTGGCAGCAACCACAGGCCGAGGCCACGCCGGTTTCATCCTGCAGCAAATCAAAATTGTGAACACCACCCTCGACCTGGCGGCGAATGTCGCGATCTGAAACTCGGCGGCAAAGACAAACAATCATGTTCGGGCAGATGCAAACGTGCTCTTCTTGAGCACGTTCACACTCTATCGCAAACGAGAATGTTTCTCAATACTGTTCGCAACAAGCCCTTAGACCGTCGCAGGACATCTACAGCCCCGGAAAGCCTTCACCAAGCGATCAAGAAGCTGAATCGCCCATCTGCGATTGCAACCAGTTCTGCTCACCCACCTGGGTGACCAAGCCGATCTGCGTTTCCAAGTGGTCGATATGGTCTTCGGTGTCTTTCAAGATGCTGCCCAGCACATCGCGAGAGACATAGTCCCGCACGCTTTCGCAATAGGCGATGGCCTCCTTCAAACCCGGCTGGGAGCCCGCCTCGAGCTTCAGGTCGCAATGCAACACTTCCACTGCGGATTCGCCGATGTAGAGCTTACCCAAATCCTGCAGATTCGGCAGGCCCTCGAGCATCAGGATGCGATCCATCAGCTTGTCCGCATGCTTCATCTCTTCGATGGATTCATCATGCTCATGCTTGGCCAACTTCTCGAAGCCCCAGCTCTTCAGCATGCGGTAGTGCAGGAAGTACTGGTTGATGGCGGTCAGTTCAACCTTCAATTGGGCATTCAGGTACTCCAGAACCTTGGCGTCGCCTTGCATGGATATCTCCTTGTTGTCGTTCGAAGCCGATTGTGAATCGACACAGCCGCGACCGGAACAAATCCGCAAAATTTCAGACGATATGCGAAGCGTTCGCATGCTCAAACATGGTCTCTCACCCAAAAGGACGAGGCTCATCCACAGCAGCACCATTGCTATCGGGAATCATTCTCATTTAAGATGTGGGTATGCACAATTCCAACGAACTTTCGTCGAGCCCGCTCGCGGCCCAGCAGGCCACGGTCGGCGGCACGACACATACTGTGCCGCAGAGCCCCCTGACCCGGAAGCGGATCCCCAGTCAAACGCTGCTAGGGGATGCGCGCGAAATTGAGATCGATCATGCCGGCCAGGTCTATCGGCTCCGGGTGACAGCGCTCGGCAAGCTGATCCTGACCAAATAGCGCCAGACGCCTACGCAGCTCTGCCAACAGACTCTGAACCTGTCAACTGGGGCAAGAAAACCTGCAGAAGACTGGCCTCGCAAAAAAGAAGGCCCACCTTTCGACCGCTGATCCAGTTTCTGTAGCCTCGGTTTCCGTGTATTTCACACAAACCAAACAGATACCACTTTGATCGAGGTATTCCCTTGCGATCGCTATTCCCTAAGAATTGCTGCAGCGCGGAAGAACAAGCTTTCGCGGCCAAGCAGGATCAACAAACTTAGGGCAAAAAGGGATTCAAGTGAAGCACAAGATGATCAGCCGCAAGAATGGTATTAAATTGGTTTCATTGGTTGCAACCATGCTGGGAGCAAGCCTCGCCCAAGCGGTTCCCGTGCTCGACCTGGGAGCCGCCAGTGCCTATAGCGGCTTCTTTTTCGGCAATGTGACGCAGCATTCGGATATTGAAGGCCGTATGGCCGTCAAAGGCAACCTGACCATCGACAGCATTTCGGTCGGCTACCGCAACCCCTATGGCAGCACCGGCCCCTCGGTGGTGGTTGGCGGCAACGTGAACGTCAAGGACGGCGCCATTTACAACGGCCCCAAGGATTCGTCCATCAACACCAACCTGTCGATCGGCCCCGATTCAGCGCATTGGGTCGGGGCAGGCACCGTGACTGGCACCGGCATCTACGGCGGCAGCAATCTGGGAAACACGTCACTGGGATTCAGCAAAGGTGACACCGCGGCGATCAACAAGCTGTTTGCAGACAGCGCCAACTACTTCACCAGCTTCCAGCAAAGCCTTGCAAGTCAAGCCAGCACCGGCAAGATCAGCACCACCAACTGGGACATAACGCTGTCAGGTGCCACCAAGTCCACCACACCGCAGGTGCACTTCTTCAACATCAGCGACAACAACCTTAAGCAACTGACGCTGGACAAAAACAGCTTTGGCTCCAAGGATTGGATTGTTGTGAACTTGACAGCCAGCGGCACCATCAAGTTTGCAAGCGACTACGCGGGCAGCAATCTCGACTCGTTCAAAGACCGCCTGCTGTTCAACGTCGTCAATGCCCAAAGCATTGAATTGCAATACGGCCATGGCAGTCTGGTCGCCCCCAAGGCCGACATCCTGGCCGCCAGCAGCGGCCACTGGGAAGGCAATGTGGTCGCCAACAACAACTACTCGACGATCGAGATCGGCTACGAGCCCTTCGTGCCCACCTCGCCCGTCCCCGAGCCCGAGACCTACGCCATGCTATTGGCTGGCCTGGGCGCAATCAGTTTCGTCGCGCGTCGCCGCAAGGCAAGCTGATTCCTCGCCACACCAAGCAAACAAGCATTGGGCTCCTTCGGGGGCCCTTTTTCTTTGCTGTGACCCGTCCTGATCTGCGTTGACACATTGACCGTCAATAAAGGGCAGCCGCGGCTGACGAAGCCTCTGCTCGTTGACCAACTTCACCACCACCTCGGCGCGCTGGCCGCGCGCGGCATTTCGCTGCTGCCCCTGGTAGAACGCCTGGCGGCTCATGCCCATGTATTGACAAGCCCTGCTCACGCTCAACCCTTTGACGAGGTCTTGCGAGAGAACTTGCCCGCAGGCTTTTTTACGACACGCACGCCGTAATCCTTCTTCAGCACGTCCACAACGGCTTCGAAGAACTTGGCTCGTTCCTGCGCTTGCGCGAGTTCGACTTGCAGCGCCTTGATTTGCTGCTCCGGTGTCAGGGGTTTGGGGGTCTTGTTTATCGGCATCGCCGCCAATGATGCCGCACGACCCCAACCCTGGCGACCGTGTTTGCGCATCCACGTCAACACCGTCGTGCGGCCCTGGATGCCGTACTTCGCTTGCGCCTGTTTGTAGGTCAGCTCGCCCTTTTCGACCTGCTCGACGACCGACAGCTTAAAAGCCATCGTGTAGTCGCGCTGCGTTCGTTTAACGCCTGTATCCATCACACATGCCCTTTCTTGAAGGCAAATGTGTCAACGCAGATCAGGATGGGTCAAACCAAGAAAAAAGGGCACCCCTTGGGTGCCCCTTCTATGCAAGTACAGATTCAACAGCAAGCTGGATGAATCAACGCAAGCCTCACACCGATTGTTTCAGGCGACGACGTGCAATCAAACCAAATCCCAGCAAGCCAGCCGCCATCAGCGCGAAGCTACTGGGCTCAGGCACTGCGGTGACCGTCAGCAAGTCTTGGTAATCAGCATTGCTGAGCTTGGTAATGGTGTAGAGATCAGGGCCGGTATAGGCTGCCGCCGCTTCCAAATAGCCGTTGACGTTAGCGATAAAGGCGCTGTTGTCAGCAGCGCTGCTACCACCCAAACCCTTGACGAAAAAAGCCCCTTGGCCTGCCGACACACTGAGCGGGTTGCCTGAAGTTTCGTGCGTGATTTCCCACACCGCCGTTTGAAAGGCCGCTTGTTGGGCCGGATTCAAGGAGTTACTGAAACTCGTGGAGAAAAGTCCTTGCAGAAGCTTGTTCTCAGTCGCACCGAAGCTACCTTCCGTGTAAGTCTGGAAGTCACGCCGGCGGCTGGCATAGTCTTGCGCCAACTCCACGCAATAGGCGTAGAAGCTGGCACCTGCACGGTTCTCAAACTGCAATACGCCGGTGGAGTAGCCCACCGAGTCCAACTGTTGGCCTTGCGTGCTGCGGTATGAGGTATCTAGGGTCAGTTCGCCCCAGTTATTAACAAAAAGGAGATCAACCTGGGCGGCCGAAGAGGCCCCGGCGAGTAGCGTCAAAGAGGCAGCAGCGAGGGTCTTTTTGAAAAATTTCGACATAGCAAGGCTCCGATTCAAATGTTCAACGTCCGCGTGAGCCCAACGGGCTCAGGCCTTCTTTTGACGGCGGCTCAGGCCAGCCATCGCTGCCAGCGCGAGCAAGCTCAAAGCAAGACTCTCAGGCTCAGGCACGTTGTTGCTGGTCTTCAACTGGCCCGAGAACGAGGCGCCATGTTTGGCCCCTTCCACGTATCCATTGGCCTGCAAACCCCAAGTCCCCGCACTCAAAGTCTGAGGCTTAAAGCTCCACTGTTCGGCGCCGTTACCCGGTTTAGTCCAATCAAACCTGAGAGTCTCGACAAAGTTGAAGCGCGCGACCTCGTCCTTTTTAGGGTTGAGCTTGAAAAGGAAAACCTCGAGCACATCGACGGCCATGAGATCGGTAGTGAACAAACTGCCGCTAACGAGCGTAGGGCTATTGAGAATGAGCGTATTGAAGGTAGTCTTGAATTCCACGCCCCCCTTGCTGCTGACTTGCGTATTGGCAAATGCGCCGTCAGCCCCCAAGGTCAGTTGCTGAATCACTGGCATCGGCATCGGGCCCGCCTGGACTTGCGAAGCGAGACCCAACAAGGCCGAAGCCATGCTCATCGCAATGACTGCTCTTTTTGTGTTCATCTAACTCACCCTCCGGTTCGTAAACTTGAATTGACGGACCGGCTTACGCAGGCCATCAAAGACTGTTCAATCTAGGGATGCATGCTACGAAAGGCCAAGCTGGGTGTCGCCCCCCTGGGCAGGTGCCAAAGTCCGGCGCTCGTGTGAAAAGCACGGGAAAAGCAGGCTTTTAGTCCGCCAGCGCTAAACCTAGAGCGCTCGGCGAAGCGCATGCAAGGCTTGCAAGGCGTCAAACAAAAAAGGCCCCGAGAAATCTCTCGGGGCCTTTCCTTGGCCTTAGCGCTCTAGCGAGCGATCAACTCAGCTTACCGTGGCAAGCCTTGAACTTCTTCCCGCTGCCGCATGGGCAGGGATCATTGCGCCCCACATGGCCGTACTGAGTGGCGGGGTCGGTCTCTTGAGAAACAGAACCGTCTTCGTTCGGGTGCGTGTAGGTGACGTTGCTCACATGCTCGGCGCGCTCCTCGATGGCCTGGGCGGCACGGTCGGCCTCGTCTTGCGACTGGATACGCACATTCATCAAGGTGCGGGTGACTTCCATCTTCACCACGTCCAAGAGCTGCGAGAACAACTCAAAGGCTTCGCGCTTGTATTCCTGCTTGGGGTTCTTCTGCGCATAGCCGCGCAGATGGATGCCTTGGCGCAGATAGTCCAGCGAAGACAGGTGTTCGCGCCAGTGCTGGTCAATGCTTTGCAGCAAGACCATGCGCATGAAAGGCGTCAGCTGCTCAAGGCCAACCCGCTCGACCTTGTCATCAAATGCGGCATCCGCGGCCTTGACCACGGCTTCAAGAACTTCGTCATCGGTGATGGAGTCACTCTTCTCCACCAAGGCAGAGAGGGAAATCTCCAGCTGCCATTCGTCGCGCAACACGCGCTCCAAACCAGCCAGATCCCATTGCTCTTCGACGCTTTCGGCCGGCACAAAAGTGCGCACCACGTCAGCCATGGTGCTGGAGCGCAGATTGGCGATCTGAGCCACCAAGCTCTGCGCTTCAAGGATGTCGTTGCGCTGCTGATAGATGACCTTGCGCTGGTCATTGGACACATCGTCGTACTCGAGCAGTTGCTTACGCACATCGAAGTTGCGCGCCTCAACCTTGCGCTGCGCGCTCTCAATCGAGCGCGACACAATACCCGCCTCAATCGCCTCGCCTTCCGGCATCTTTAGGCGATCCATGATGGCGCGAACGCGGTCACCCGCAAAGATGCGCATCAACTGATCGTCCAGTGACAAGTAGAAGCGCGATGCGCCTGGGTCGCCCTGACGACCAGCGCGACCCCGCAACTGGTTGTCGATACGGCGACTCTCGTGACGCTCGGTGGCGATGATGCGCAATCCACCTGCGGCCTTGACGGCATCGTGCAGGCCTTGCCATTCATCCTTCAGCTTTTGAATCCGCACGGCGCGATCGGCTTCGGCGATGGACGCATCGGCCTCCAAGAGCTTGACCTGGTTCTCGACATTGCCGCCCAGCACTATGTCGGTACCGCGTCCGGCCATATTGGTGGCAATAGTGATCACACCCGGGCGGCCGGCCTGCGCCACGATCTCGGCTTCCTTGGCGTGCTGCTTGGCGTTCAGCACGGCGTGCGGCAGCTTCTCGGCCTCAAGCAGCTTGGAGATGTATTCGGAGTTTTCGATCGAGGTCGTACCTACCAGCACCGGCTGGCCACGCTCGTGGCATTCCTTGATGTCGGCCACCACGGCGAAGAACTTCTCGCGGGTCGTCTTGTAGACCAGATCCTGCTCATCCTTGCGCTGACGCTGACGGTTAGGCGGGATCACCACGGTCTCCAGACCGTAGATCTCCTGGAATTCGTAGGCTTCGGTATCGGCGGTACCGGTCATGCCGGCCAACTTGCCGTACATACGGAAGTAGTTCTGGAAAGTGATCGAAGCCAGAGTCTGGTTCTCGCTTTGCACCGCCACGCCTTCCTTGGCTTCGACCGCTTGGTGCAGGCCATCGCTCCAGCGCCGGCCAGTCATCAGGCGACCGGTGAACTCGTCAACGATGGTGACCTCGCCGTTTTGCACCACGTAATGCTGATCGCGGTGATACACATGGTGCGCGCGCAAAGCGGCATACAAATGGTGCATCAAGGTGATGTTGGCGGCATCGTAGAGGCTGGCGCCTTCCAGCAGCAAGCCCGCTTCGGCCAGCAGGCGCTCGGCGTTATCGTGGCCGTCTTCGGTCAAATAGATTTGATGCGACTTTTCATCGACGGTGAAGTCGCCCGGCTCGATCACGCCTTCACCGGTGCGGAGGTCCAACTCTCCGATTTGCTTCTTCAGCAGCGGTGCTACCTTGTTGATGGCCAGATAGACATCGGTTTGGTCATCGGCTTGGCCCGAGATGATCAGCGGTGTTCGTGCCTCGTCGATCAGGATCGAGTCCACCTCGTCGACGATGGCATAAGCCAGCGGACGTTGCACACGGTCCGCCACATCGTGAACCATATTGTCTCGAAGGTAGTCGAAGCCGTATTCGTTGTTGGTGCCATAGGTGACGTCTGCAGCATAGGCCGCTTGCTTTTGCTCGCGCGGCATCTGCGGCAGGTTCACGCCGACGCTCAGGCCGAGGAAGTTATAGAGCTGAGACATCCACTCGGCATCACGCTGCACCAGGTAGTCGTTGACGGTCACCAAATGCACGCCCTTGCCGGTCAGCGCATTCAGGTAGACAGGCAATGTAGCAGTCAGAGTCTTGCCCTCGCCGGTGCCCATTTCGGGGATCTTGCCGTCGTGCAAGACCATGCCACCAATCAGCTGCACATCAAAGTGGCGCATCTTGAAGACGCGCTTGCCAGCTTCGCGCACGACTGCAAAAGCCTCGGGCAGCAGCGCATCGAGCGATTCGCCTTTAGCGACGCGCGCCTTGAATTCGTCGGTCTTGGCCTTCAGCGCTGCGTCGTCGAGCTGCTCAAACTGAGGCTCCATCGCATTGATCTGTTGGACAACGCGACGATAGCCCTTAAGCAAGCGCTCATTACGGCTACCGAAAATCTGGGTGAGAAGCTTGGGCAACATGCAGCGTGATGGTTTTATCTTGGGATCAGGCGCCAACCCAGGTTGGCACCGTTGAATCGGCGGTCGCTGCCGGCAGATTGATTTGCCTGGAGCTTGGCCCTCGATGAATTTCTATTTACGAACGCTCGGTGCATGTGGGGCGGGCAAGGCCGGCTGCAAGAGCCCGACGCCTATATTTCTGCCATTGATACGCCCGAGCGCAAAACCTTGGCAGTTTAGCATCCGGTCGCTTCGGCGCCTCTTTCGTGCGGCCCTTCTTGGCCAGGGAAGCTGCTTGCAGCGGCCCACTACACTGCATCCCATGAACTCCGCGCCACGTTACAAACCCGCCCCCACCCCGAAGCGGCAAGTTCCGGATCCCTTGCCAATTGCTCAAGCTTTGCGCCAGCACGATGGGCTGGCACGGCTGGGTATGTTGCTGATGGAGTCGAATCGGCGCATGGATTTGATCAAGCCCTGTCTGCCGGGCGCTTTGGCGCGTTTTGTTCGCCCGGGCCCGGTCGACGAGGAAGGCTGGAGCTTGCTGGCCGACAACGCTGCGGTTGCGGCCAAACTACGGCAATTGCAACCCCGCCTAGAGGCCTCGCTAGAGGAGTCCGGCTTACAGCCCGCCAAGGTCCGAATCAAGGTGCAAACGAGGTAGTCGCTCCCGACCCCGCGCTTCTTCACGCCGCACAGGCCAATGCAAAAACAAGGCAGGAAAGAAACGGGCAAAAAAATACCGCCTGGAGGCGGTATTTTCAAACTTTGGTGCCGGCTATCGGATTCGAACTGATGACCTACCGCTTACAAGGCGGTTGCTCTACCAACTGAGCTAAGCCGGCGACACTAGTCCGCTAGTATAGCCTGAAATTTTCAACAATCCAGACTACTTGACCCGTTTTAATGTCGGGCGACCTGTTCCAGGCGCCGGACCTTCGGGTTCATCGTCCCCTGCTGGGGTGTTCGACTCGCCTGAAGCGCCGCTTGGCGACTGCGGCACAGCAGTTGGAGACGCGGTCTCACCCGCCTCAGATGCTGGCGCCAAACGAAGCGCCCGCAATGGATTGGCCCGCGCTTCAACCGCAGGGCTTGCACCCTCGATCGAAGCGGCCGCAGAGCCCGACGTGGCGGCCTCAGTTGCAGGCTTGTCACCCAACGTTTGAGCCTCAGGCGCAGGAAACGCCATGCCCTGGCCATTCTCGCGGGCATAGATCGCCACGACATGATCGACGGGCACGATGATTTCACGCGCCGTGCCGCCAAATCTAGCCTTGAACTGGATCAGTTCATTGCCAAGATCAAGGCTGCTGGTCGCGTCAAAGCCAACATTCAGAACGATTTCGTTATTGCTGACGTATTCCATCGGCACTTGAACGAAACGATCCACATGCACCGCGATATAGGGCGTGAAGCCATTGTCCGTGCACCAATCGTGCAAGGCGCGAATCAGATAAGGCCGGGTCGACGGGCTGCCTGCCCCGGTCTTGTCGCTGCTTTGTTCCATGCTGGAGCTTGCCTACTACTGCTATCGCGAACGCTTACTTGCGCATGACCTTTTCGGACGGCGTCAACGCTTCGATATAGGCCGGGCGCGAGAAGATGCGCTCAGCGTACTTCAGCAGCGGCAAGGCGTTCTTCGACATGTCAATGCCGTAGTAATCCAAACGCCACAGCAGCGGAGCAATCGCCACGTCCAGCATCGAGAAGTCGTCGCCGAGCATGTACTTGTTCTTCAAGAAGATCGGTGCCAATTGAGTCAGGCGGTCGCGAATTTGCGAGCGAGCCTTTTCCAATTGCTTGTCGGTCGCCTTGACGCTCTGGCTACGGCCTTCCAGCACGTTCACATGAGCGAACAATTCCTTCTCGAAATTGAGCAGGAACAGGCGCACGCGTGCACGCGCTACCGGGTCGCCGGGCATCAGTTGCGGGTGCGGGAAGCGCTCATCGATGTATTCGTTGATGATGTGCGACTCATACAGAATCAGGTCGCGTTCGACCAGAATCGGCACTTCGTTGTACGGGTTCATCAGGGCGATGTCTTCGGGCTTGGCGAACAAGTCCACATCGCGGATTTCAAAATCCATACCCTTTTCGAACAGCACGAAGCGGCAGCGATGCGAGTAAGGGCAGGTGGTTCCAGAATAAAGCACCATCATGGCGGCAGGCTCCCGAAGGGGTGAGAAAAAACGGCTGCGTCCCAAGCTCAGTGTCGGAACGCTCAAAACGCAAACGCAGCGGGAGGCTTTTCAAGCATCCCACTGCGTTCTGGGCCCGGCCGAAACCGGGTCTCCGAAGTGCTTACTTCACGTCTTTCCAATAAGACGCATTCAAGCGCCAAGCAAACACGGTGAACACGAGCAAGAACAGCAGAACCATCACGCCAAGGCGGAAGCGCTGCGCTTGGGCGGGCTCGCCCATCCACTGCAGGTAAGCCACCAAGTCGGCCACGGCGCTGTCATATTGGCGCGCATCCAGCGAGCCAGGGGTCAACTGCTCGTAACCCTTGAAGACATGGACCGTCTTGCTGTGGTCATGCGGGTCGGTTTCCTCAGCAAACTTGGCAGCGCGCTGACCTTGCAATTCCCACAGCACATGTGGCATGGCCACACTTGGGAAAGCCAGGTTGTTCCAGCCGGTCGCCTTGGTTTCGTCGCGGTAGTAGCTGCGCAGATAGGTGTACAGATAATCCGCACCCGAACCCTTGGAACCATCGGCACGCGAGCGTGCGATCACGGTCAGATCAGGCGGCGTTGCCCCAAACCAGTCCTTGGCCTGCTTAGGATCAAGCGACACCTTCATCGTGTCGCCAACCTTCTCGGCGGCAAACATCAGGTTGTTCTTGATCTGAATGTCGGTCAAGCCCAAGTCGCGCATGCGGTTGTAGCGCATGAAGGCGGCCGAGTGGCAGTTCAGGCAGTAATTGACGAACAGCTTGGCGCCATTCTGCAAGGCCGCCATGTCCTGCATCTTTTCCTTGGGGAACTTGTCCCACTCGATGCCACCTCCGGAAGCTTGCGCTCCGGAAGCCAGACTCAAGCCGATCAGCAAGCTGGCCAGCACCTTAGAGATCAGTTTTTTCATTCTGTTGACTCCCGGCTTCAGTGGGCGTGGAAGGTCACGCGGTCAGGCACGGCCTTGGGCGTACCCAGCTTGCTCCACCAAGGCATCAGGAGGAAGAAGCCGAAATAGAACAGGGTTCCAACCTGCGACACCAGGGTGCCAGCATCGGTCGGCGGCTGAATGCCCAGATAGCCCAGCACCAGGAAGAACACCACGAAGACGGTGTAGACATACTTGTGCCAGTCCGGGCGATAGCGGATCGACTTGACCGGGCTGTGATCCAGCCATGGCAAGAAGAACAGAATCACGACCGCACCACCCATCACCACCACGCCCCAGAACTTCGCGTCGAAGATCTTCAGCATGAAGCAAGCAGCAGCAGCAATCACCAGCACCGCCAACTTGGCCTTGCCGTTGAAGCTACCTTTCAGAGCCGTCAACACAGCACCCAGACCAACGATGACCACCAACACATTGACCATGGTGTCGGTCGTGGCGCGCAGCATCGAATAGAACGGCGTGAAGTACCAGACCGGCGCAATGTGCGCAGGCGTCTTCAGCGGGTCGGCCGGGATGAAGTTGTTGTACTCGAGGAAGTAACCACCCAACTCAGGTGCAAAGAAGATGATGGAGGTGAACACCATCAGGAACAGGCAGACACCATAGATGTCGTGCACCGTGTAGTAGGGGTGGAAAGGCACGCCGTCGAGCGGGTGGCCGGCAGCATCCTTGGGAGCCTTGGGGCCCTTGATTTCAACGCCATCGGGGTTGTTCGAACCCACTTCGTGCAAGGCGATGATGTGCGCAACGACCAGACCCAAAAGCACCAGCGGCACAGCGATCACGTGGAAGCTGAAGAAGCGATTCAGCGTGGCATCACCCACAACGAAGTCACCGCGGATCAGCAGAGCCAGGTCAGGACCGACGAAAGGCACGGCAGCAAACAGGTTCACGATCACCTGGGCGCCCCAGTAGGACATTTGGCCCCAAGGCAGCAGATAGCCCATGAAGGCTTCGGCCATCAGGCACAAGAAAATGCCGCAACCAAACACCCAAACCAGCTCACGCGGCTTGCGATAAGAACCGTAGAGCAGACCACGGAACATGTGCAGATACACCACCACGAAGAAGGCCGAAGCGCCCGTCGAGTGCATGTAGCGGATCAGCCAGCCCCAGGGCACATCACGCATGATGTACTCAACCGAAGCAAAAGCCAGCGCTGCGTCCGGCTTGTAGTGCATCACCAGGAAGATGCCGGTGACGATTTGGATCACCAGCACCAACAGCGCCAGCGAACCGAAGATGTACCACCAGTTGAAGTTCTTCGGAGCGTAGTACTCCGACAGATGTTCTTTGTAGAGCTTGCTCGCCGGGAAGCGGCTGTCCACCCAAGTCAGGAGCTTTTCGCCCAAGGGTGCGCCTGCGGGAGCTTCTTTGAATTCAGCAGCCATATTGACCTCTGTCCTTTAGCCTTGTTGGGTCTGATTGTTGAAAATCAGGCCTTCTTGTCTTCACCAATGATGAGCTTGGTGTCGGACAGATACATATGCGGAGGCACTTCCAGGTTATCGGGCGCCGGCTTGTTCTTGAACACGCGGCCCGCCAGGTCGAAGGTCGAACCATGGCAAGGGCACAGGAAGCCGCCATGCCAGTCGTCCGGCAGCGAAGGCTGCGGGCCGGCCTGGAATTTGTCGCTCGGCGAGCAACCCAGGTGCGAGCAGATGCCCACACCAACAAAATACTCGGGCTTGATCGAACGGTTTTCGTTCTTGGCGTATTCCGGTGTCGGATAAGCCTTGCGGTCGGACATCGGGTCGGCCAATTGGCCTTCCGTGCCCTTCATGGCTGCCAATTGCTCGGGCGTGCGACGCACGATCCAAACAGGCTTACCGCGCCATTCCACGGTCAATTTCTCGCCGGGCTTGATGGTACTGATATCGACTTCCACCGCGGCACCGGCGGCTTTAGCGCGTTCGGATGGCGAAAAAGTACTGACGAAAGGTACGGCGGTGGCAACGCCGCCAACGGCACCTGCGCATCCTGTGGCGATGAGCCAGGTACGCTTGCCGTGGTCCACTTGCTGGTCACTCATGAGCATCCTCAAACGAGACTTCTGATCGGGGGCAACCCGGGATTCTAACGGACGACACCGACTCTTCTGACCGGCTTCATCCTGCCGGCGCATTTTGACACCACAATATCGGCGTTTTACTCACCTTCTGGTGCCCGGCATCATTGAATGCATGCTTTTATCGGGTGACTTGAAAACAAACCACCGGCCACGAGCCAAAATTCGGAGCGATAAATGTCTGTTTTGTCAGAATTCAAGGAATTTGCCGTCAAAGGTAATGTGGTCGACTTGGCGGTCGGCGTCATCATTGGCGGCGCATTTGGCAAGATCGTTGACTCGGTTGTCAAAGACCTGATCATGCCCCTGGTTGGCAAGGTGGTGGGCGGCCTGGACTTTTCGAACTACTTCGTGCTGCTGTCCAACCCGCCGGCAGACTTCAAGGGCCCGATGACCTATGAAGCCCTGACCAAGGCCGGCGTGCCGCTGTTTGCCTATGGCAGCTTCCTCACCGTGCTGCTCAATTTCATCATTCTGGCCTTCATCATTTTCATGATGATCAAGCAGATCAACCGCCTCAAGCGCAGCGAACCGGCGCCGGTCGCTGAAGCGCCAGCCACGCCCGAAGACATCGTGCTGCTGCGTGAAATCCGCGATTCGCTGAAGCGCTAAACGAACCAGACCGACCCCGCCGAAGCCAGCAAGGGACTCACGGGGTCGGCTGTAAGCAAAAGTTACGCTTTGGCAAGTCGTTAGCTATTTGGCGGCCCTGAGGACTGGCCGCGGGTTTGCTCGCAAGCGGTCGGCCGCTTTGGCCTGATACTAGAGGCTGTATAGACTGTGGTAATCAAGCTACAGCGCTGTGTTTTGCGACCATGAATTCGCCCGATATCAAACTAAACCCTCACCTGGACGCCGCCGTCCAGCGCATTCGTACGGCAGCCGAACAGGCGGCCGAGCGCTGCGCCGAGGGTTTGGGCTTGTCGGCCTTGTCCGCCGGTCAAGCCAAGCGCAGAGACGCCTTGCTCGCCGCGCAGTTTTTGTTTCGCAAGCAACAGGCCTTGTTCGGCCAACAGTTTCACCAGCATCTGCGCAGCCATTTGCTGCAAGAACAAGCCGACAAGACGACTGAAACAGCCGGTGCCAAGAAAAAAGACTGGGGCGAGTTGTCGCTGATGGAAGACGACCAAGTCGATGCGCTGGTCGTGGCAGACCGGATCGGCTTGGCGATTGGCCACCAAAGCGAATGGGAATTGCGCGAGGTCGAGTCTTATATCTTTGGCCTCAGCAGCGGTGAGCGCAACCCGCTGCGACCCGAGTTGATCGGCCAAGCGCTGCTGGCCGCGGTGCACGCGGTCAGCGAAGACACCGAAACGCGACAAATCCTGATCGACGAGTTGACCCGCGCGCTCGCGCTGGAAATGCGCGCCTGTTACGCCGACATCGCCGAGCTCTTTCGCAACCGCGGCCTGCGCCCGCAAGACCTGCGTGTACGTGCGCACGACTCGGGCTCCGGCGCTCATGGCTACTCCACCCGCTCGCAAGCGCTATCCGGTCACAGCATGGCCGGAGAGTTGGCCGACCACGGCCCACGTAGCGCCGCCATGGGTGGGCGCTTTGCCGGCGGCTCCGCCGGCGCAAGTGGCGCATTCGGACACCCACCGGGTGGCCACGCATCTGGCTGGGGCTCACTACAAGGCCCTGAACAGGGCGGCCATGGAAGTCATGGCGGCTATGGTCAACAAGCAGCCGGCGGCATGGGCGCGGTCGATGCGCAACTGATGGACCTGCTGCGCCGCTTGGCCCATCAAGCACCCGGCCAGGGCTTCGCGCCGAATACCTCGCCCGAAGGCGGATTTGGGGCGGGCGCGCAGGCGCATGGCGACTTCGGCTATTCACAGCCCGGCGCTTTGTCTGGCGCTGCGACCGAGTGGGTCGAAGATTTCAGTGCACCGCACTGGCATGGCGTCGCCCCACCCAATCTGATTCACCAGCACCGTGATGAGTTGCGTCAGGCCGCCACCGGCCGGCTCGACCACATGGTGATCGACGTCGTCAGCAGCCTGTTTGATCAGGTCCTGTCCGACCCGAAGGTGCCCCCGCAAATGGCGCGCCTGCTGGCCCGCCTGCAGTTGCCGGTCTTGCGTGCGGCGCTGGGCGACCCGACCTTCTTCTCCTCGCGGCGCCACCCGGTGCGCAGCTTCATCAACCGCATGGCCTCGCTGGCCTGCGCCTTTGAGGATTTCAGCGAGGACCCCGGTCGCGCCTTCCTGGCCCATGTGCGCGATCTGGTGCAAGACGTGGCCAACGGCGACTTCGATCGCATGGATGTGTACGAGGGCAAGTTGGATGCCCTCGAGGCCTTCATCAACGAGCAGGTCGCCCGCACACTGAGCGCCAATGCCTTGGCCAACCAGGTCGACGCCGCCAGCCTCTTGGCCCGCAAGGAGGTCGACCTGCGCTTGCAGCAACGCTATGCGCAGCAAATGCAAGCGGCGCTGGCTCCGGTGCCAATGCCGGACTTCATTCGCGACTTCCTCGCCCAGGTCTGGAGCCAGGCCATCGTGCTGGTTACGCGCGACACCAGCGGCGCCGAGGAGCGTACCCAGCGCATCCGCGAGTTCGGCCGTGATCTGGTAATGAGCGTGCAACCGAAGGCCGGCAGCGCCCAAAGGCAAGCCTTTTTGGGCCAATTGCCGACGCTGATGCGCACTCTCAATGAAGGGCTGGACCTGATTGCCTGGCCCGAGCCGGCACGCAAGAAATTCTTTGCCCTGCTGTTGCCGGCGCACGCCGAATCACTGAAAGGCCAGGCCCTCAGCGCCTTGGAAACCAATCTGTTGATCAAGCAGTTGGAAGGTGTCTTTGGCTGCGCACCGCCTACCGAACAAGACCTGGGCAGCGAGGCCGCCACCAGCCTGCCGCCGGACCTCGACTTGGGCGAGCGCCTCTCGGCCGCCGAGGCCAAGAGCCTCGGGCTGATCAACGAATCGGGCGTGAACTGGAACGGCGAGATCGACATCGACCTGAGTGCCGAAGCACCGCTGCAAGCGGTGGACATCAGCATCGAAGGATTGCCCGCCGCGACCGAGGCCCCCGAGCCCAGTGAAGGCGAGTTGCTGATCGAGCACCTGCAACTCGGCTTCGCCTACCAGATGTACACCGGCAACAAGGGGGAAGAGGCTTGGCACAAGGTGCGTCTGGCCCATATCAGCGCCGGCCGCAGCTTCTTCATCTTCACCCAGGGCGCCAAGCATCAGGAAACCGTCACCATGACGGCGCGCATGCTCAAGCGTCTGTGTGAATCCAAGCGCATGCGCGCCTTTGAGAATGCCTACCTGATGGAGCGCGCCATTGCGCGCGCCCGCAAGCAGTTGGCGGCGCTGGGCAGCAAGGCCGGCTGACTCGGGCCGATTTAGCCCAATAAACGCCGCGCCATGCGAATGGCGGCGCGCAGGCTGGACGGATCGGCGCGGCCGCTGCCCGCCAGATCAAAGGCCGTGCCGTGGTCCGGGCTGGTGCGCACAAAAGGCAGGCCCAGCGTCACATTGACGCCCTGCTCAACGCCCAAATACTTGACCGGGATCAGCCCGTGATCATGGGTCATGGCCACCACCAGATCGAACTCGCCGGGGTGGCCCGGCGCGTGCCGCGCGCGCATGAACACCGTGTCCGGCGCGAACGGCCCGCGGACATCGATGCCCTCGGCGCGCGCCAGGGCGATGGCCGGCGCAATATGCAAGATCTCTTCATCGCCGAACAAGCCGCCCTCCCCCGCATGCGGGTTCAGCCCGGCCACCGCGATGCGCGGCTTGGCGATGCCGAAGCGCTGCAGCGCCGCCGCGGCGATGCGCAACGTCTCCAGCACATTGGCGCAACTGATTTGCTCGATGGCCTGTCGCAAGGAACAATGAATCGTCACCAACACCGTGCGCAACTCCTCGTTGGCCAGCATCATGCGCACCGGCAGCGGCTCTCCCTCGCCCGCCGCCAGCGCCTGCAGCATCTCGGTGTGGCCCGGGAAATCGACCCCGGCCGCATGCAGCGCCTCTTTGTGGATGGGCGCCGTCACCACGCCAGCCGCACCGCCGGTTTGAATCAAGCGTACCGCCGCGGCAATGCAATGGGCCGCAGCCGCACCGGCTCGAGCGTCGATCTGGCCGATCGGGCAATCCAACAAATCCGGCGCCAGGCCCTCGGGCTGCCAGACCGGCAGACAGCGCGGTGGCAAATTGTTCATAGCGTCCAAGTCGCTGGGCAAGTCCAAGCGCAGCACCGGCAGTTGTAAGCCCGCCAGACGAACGGCACGCCGCATCACCGCTACGTCTCCGACCACGCACAGCCGCCGGTCGCCCTCGACCGCCAAAGCTGCCGCCAGAATTTCGGGGCCGATGCCGCAGACATCGCCCATCGTCAACAACAGCAGACCCGGCTCGAGGTGACTCATGCGGGATTCTCGATTTCGATGAACTGCTGGCTGACGCCCAGATCGCGCGCCAAGGCCTGCGCCAAGGCCTGCACGCCATAGCGCTCGGTGGCATGGTGGCCGGCAGCAATGAAGGCGACGCCGGTCTCGGCTGCCAAATGAGCCTGCGGTTCAGACACCTCGCCGGTCACGAAGACATCGGCACCGGCCGCAATCGCAGCCTCGAAATAACCTTGCGCACCGCCGGTGCACCAGGCGACTCGCTTTAGTTCACGGCCATCACCGGGCAGCAAGACCGGGCTGCGCCCCAGCTGCGACTCGATATGCGCACCCAGCCCGGCCAGGCTCAGCGCCGCAGGCAAGTCCCCAATAAAGCCCAGCTCCTGCTCGCCGAAGCGTGCCTCGGCCCGCCAACCCAGCTTGCGCGCAAGTTGCGCGTTATTGCCCAACTCGGCATGCGCATCCAAAGGCAAGTGGTAGGCAAACAAATTCACGTCCGCCTGCAGCAGGCGCGCCAAGCGCTGCTTCATCCAACCGGTGACACGACCATCCTGACCACGCCAGAACAGGCCGTGGTGCACCAGAATGGCGTCGGCCCCGGCCTCAATGGCCGCCTCGATCAGGGCGAGGCTGGCCGTCACCCCACAAACGACATGTTTGATCTCGGCTCGACCCTCTACCTGCAAACCGTTCGGCCCATAATCCTTGAACCGATCCACCTCCAGCAATTGACTCAGGTGGCGTTGGATGTCTTGACGATGGGTCATGAGGCTCGGCTTAAAGAAGGAATAGGAAGTGCGCAGACTTTGGTTGATTTTCGCTCAGGCCACGACGGTCAGCTTGGCTGTGCTGTTTGTGATCAGCACCTTGAAACCGCATTGGCTGCAGCATTCTGACGCCCGGGTCGGCCTGGCCGCACCACTGCCCTTGCTGGCCCCGGCCGAGACGGTGCTTGCGGGCAACGGCAGTGCCGCCAGCTCGACACGCGTCGGCTACAGCCTGGCCGCCAAGCGCGCCACGCCCGCGGTGGTCAGCATCACCGCCAGCAAGGCGCCGGCACGCAATGCCGGCGGCAATGACCCCTGGTACAAATTTCACTTCGGCAAGCGCGGCCGCAGCGAAGACAGCAGCCCGCAAACCGGTCTGGGTTCGGGCGTGATCGTCTCCGCCGACGGCTACCTGCTGACCAACAACCACGTGATCGAAGGTGCGTCGGACATCGAGGTCATGCTCAGTGATGGCCGCCAGGCCCGGGCTGCCGTCGTCGGCACCGACCCCGAAAGCGATGTGGCCGTCCTCAAGATTGATCTCGACCGCCTGCCGGTCATACGTCTGGGCAACGTCGATAACCTGGCCGTTGGTGATGTGGTGCTGGCGATAGGCAACCCCTTCAATGTCGGCCAAACCGTCACCTCCGGCATTGTCAGCGCCCTGGGGCGCAGCCAATTGGGCATCAACACCTTTGAGAATTTCATCCAGACCGATGCGGCCATCAACCCCGGCAACTCGGGCGGCGCGCTGGTCGATGCCGACGGCAATCTGGTCGGCATCAACACCGCCATCTACTCACGCAGCGGCGGCAGCCTGGGCATTGGATTTGCGATTCCGATCAGCTCGGCCCGCCAGGTGATGGAAGCGCTGGTGCAGAACGGCCAGGTCGCACGCGGCTGGATCGGGGTGCAAACCCGCGAGCTGACGCCCGAGTTCGCCGAGGCCTTCAAGCTGCCGGTCAGCGAAGGCGTGCTGATCAGCGGCGTCTTGGCCAATGCGCCGGCCGCCAAGGCCGGCGTCAAACCAGGCGATGTGCTGACCCAGGTGGGCACTCAGACGATTCAATCACCGGCGCAATTGCTCAGCGCGGTCGCTGCGCTGAAGCCGGACACGGCAACCACCGTGGCGGTCTTGCGGGGTGCGCAAAAGATGGAGTTGGCCATCACCGTGGCACAGCGCCCCAAGCCGCAAGCGGAGCGCAACTAAGGCGCCGCGGCACCAGTGGCGGACAAACAAACGGCGCCTCGGGGCGCCGTTTGTTTTGTCTGACTCAGGTCGATTCGGCGCCCTCGTCCGGCGCCTTGGAGTAGCGGATGAAGTAGCCCGCGGCGAACACTCCGAGCTCGTACAAGATGCACATCGGAATCGCCAGCGCCAGCTGCGACACCACATCCGGGGGTGTGATCACCGCGGCGATGATGAAGGCCACAACGATGAAGTAACCGCGGAAATCGCGCAGCTTCTCGACCGTCACCAAGCCCATGCGCGCCAGCACCACCACCACCACCGGCACTTCAAAGGCAGCACCGAAAGCAATGAACATCGACATCACAAAGCTCAGATAGGCCTCAATATCGGGCGCCGCGGTGATGCTCTTGGGCGCAAAACTCTGGATGAACTTGAAGACCTGGCCGAACACAAAGAAGTAGCAAAAAGCCACACCGACGAAAAACAGCAAGGTGCTGGACACCACCAGGGGCAAGATCAGGCGCTTTTCGTGCGAGTACAGGCCCGGCGCCACAAAGGCCCAGACCTGATACAGCACCACCGGCAAGGCGATCAAAAAAGCCGCCAACAAAGTGATCTTCAGCGGCACCATAAAGGGCGAGATCACGTTGGTGGCGATCAGCGTCGAGCCCTGTGGCAGCTGCGCCACCAGCGGCGCGGCCAACAGGTCATAGAGCGCCGATGGCCCCGGATAAATGGCTAGCACACCGAAGCAGATGCCAATGGCGATGGCGGCGCGCACCAAGCGGTCGCGCAACTCGATCAGATGAGAGACAAAAGGCTGTTCGGTACCGGCGAGTTCATCGTCGGGCTTGGGGGTTTGACTCATGACTCAGAGCGTTCGGCCGGGCCGAAGTGATGGAGGGCGAAAACGCGCCACACGGGCCGCACCGGACTGAGCATGACGGCGCACACCCTCGCGTTGCTTGTACCAACGCGGCGTTGCCCCCCGTTTCAAGCGCCAGTTTTTCTTGGGCGGCTTGTAGACCGGCGGATGCAACGCACTGCTGTCATAGCTGTAGCCACTCAAACTGGTTTCGCTGCTGGCAGCATTGCTGACATCGGCCCAGGTTTGATCAAAGGCCTTGCTTGCAGTGTCGACCTCTTGCTGAACCGTCGACGCCATGTTCTGCGCCGCCGACTCCATCTCGGTCTTCATCTTCTGCAACTCTTCCAGCTCGATCGAGCGGCTGACCTCGGCCTTCACATCCGACACATAGCGCTGCGCCTTGCCGAGCAAATGCCCGACCGTGCGCGCCACGCGCGGCAGACGCTCAGGCCCGATGACGACCAGCGCCACCGCGCCGATCAGCGCGAGTTTGTCAAAACCAAAATCAATCATGCAGCGTCAGACTGGCAATCCATCAGGACTTGGTCTTGGCCTCAACGTCAACCGTGTTGGCGTCACTCGCCTTGTTGCTGACCTGCTGAGTCGGTGCAGCCGCATCGGCGCTGCCGTCCTTCATGCCGTCCTTGAAACCCTTGACGGCACCACCCAGGTCACTGCCGATGTTCTTGAGCTTCTTCGTGCCAAAGACCAGCACCACAATCACCAGCACGATCAGCCAGTGCCAAATGCTCAACGAACCCATGTTTTCTCTCCTGCAATCGAAGCGTTCATTCTAGTGCTGCCACATGACAATTGCCGGCCCCGGCATCTTGTCGCAGATCAACCCTTCAGCCAGGGGCGCGGCCCGCCCATCACGTGCATATGCAGGTGATAGACCTCTTGGCCTCCGTCCGGCCCGGTATTGATGACGGTGCGAAAGCCATTCGTCACGCCCAACTCACGCATCAAGCGCGGCGCCAGCACGGCCATTTGCCCCAAGATGGGGGCGTGCGCTTCGGTCAGGTCAACCATGCTGGCGATGTGCAGCTTGGGGATGATCAAGACATGCACCGGCGCCCAAGGGTGGATATCGTGGAAGGCCAGCAGATGCTCATCCTCATAGACCTTGCGGCTGGGAATCTGGCCGGCAACGATTTTGCAAAACAGGCAATTGGGATCGTGTGACATGTCCGCACTCAAAACAAGAATAAGCCCATCAAACCGGCATCGCGCGGCCGGCGTTCATGGCGCTCCAGCCGCGCAGCACGCGGTAGAGGAACCAGATTGAAATCAAGCCCCAGGCGATCCAGCCCGGCACCAAAAACAGCAGCCACAGTGGTGCAGTCAGCAAATACAAGACTCCGGCCCAGCCCACCGACCTGAGGCGCCAACTGAAATGCGTGGCCTGCCAGCTGCCATCGGCCTCGCTGCGCTTGACCAAGTCGATCAACACCGCCACCAACAACAGCAAGACGCTGGCCTGCACGCCCGGCAGCACCGCACCGATGGCCACCACCGCATGCAAGATGTAGCTGAGCATGCCGACCGAGCGCAAGTGTTGCTGGCGCTGCGGATCGGCCAACTCAGCGGCCTCGATCACCTCACCGCGTGGATCAGTCATTCGGCTCTTCCTGCGCGGTTTTGTCTTTGCCCTGCGCGCGCTGCGCGAACTCTTGCAAGCCCGACAAGCCCTCGCGCCGGGCCAACTCGGCCAACACTTGCTCGGGCTTGAGGCCGAAATGGCTCAGGGCAATCAGGCTGTGAAACCACAGATCCGCCACTTCGTAGAGCACTTTTTGAGGCTCACCGTCCTTGGCGGCCATCACCGTTTCGGTGGCTTCTTCGCCCACCTTCTTCAAGATCGCATCGAGCCCCTTGTCAAACAATTTGGCCACATAGCTGGTGGCAGGGTCGCCGCCATTGGCGGGCTTGCGCGATTCGATCACGGCGGCCACACGGGCCAGGATGTCATTGCTGGGCATGGTCTGAATGCTGCTCATTTGTAGATCTGGTCGGGGTCTTTCAAGACCGCATCGACGGCCACCCAGGCGCCATTTTCAAGGCCCTGATAGAAACAGGAATGCCGCCCGGTGTGGCAGGCAATGCCCGGTGAATGGCCGTTCTGAGTGATCTTCAGCAGCAAGACATCGTTGTCACAGTCGAGCCGCATTTCATGCACCGTCTGCGTGTGGCCCGACTCCTCGCCCTTGTGCCAGAGCTTGGCACGCGAGCGGCTCCAGTACACGGCTTCGCCCAGTGCCATGGTGCGCGCCAATGCGTCCCGGTTCATCCAGGCGAACATGACCACATCGCCGCTGTCGCGCTCCTGCGCAATCACCGGCAGCAGGCCATCGGCGTCCCATTTGATTTGATCCAAGCAGTCCATGGCCGTCAGTGTAGTGGCCTCAGCCACAGTGGGTGGCGCCAACAAAGCCACGTTCGGCGGCAAACCAATCCAGCACCGGGATCGTCCCCGGCAACACCGGCTGCACCTGGACCGGCAAGCTCTGCCAAGCCATGGCCTGCTGCTCGCGCATCTCGAATTCGCCGGTCCACTCAAAGACCTTGCAGAAGTGCAGACGCACGCGGGCATGGGGATAGTCCATCACCAGTTGCTGCCAAGGGTGCGCCGCGCCAATCGTGATGCCCAACTCCTCATGCAACTCGCGGCGCAGCGCCTGCTCGACCGTTTCACCGGCCTCCAATTTGCCACCGGGGTATTCCCAATAACCGGCGTAGACCTTGCCCACGGGACGCGAGGTCAGCAGGAAACGCCCCTCTTGGCCCTGCGCATCGCGCTCCACCAAGACACCCACGGCCACATCGACCGGCACGCGCTCATCGCCAGGGCTGGCGGCAGCATGAGCCTCAGACATGATCCAAGCCCTCCGGCGGCAGGCTGTCCGGCACAGCCACAGGCAAGGCTTCCAGCGCACCGCGGCCGGCCAGATCGCGAGCAAACTGATAGGCGACGCGACCTGAGCGCGAGCCGCGCTCCAAGGCCCAGACCAGGGCGGGCTGCCGCGCCGCGACGATCAGTTCCTCGGCCAGGCCGAAGTAACGCAACCACTGAGCGGCAATGGCCAGGTATTCGTCCTGACTGAAGGGGTAAAAACTCAGCCACAGACCAAAGCGTTCGGACAGGGAGATCTTCTCCTCCACCGCCTCGCCCGGATGGACCTCGCCATCGGGCTGGTGCTTATAGCCCAGGTTGTCCTTCATCTGTTCAGGCAGCAAGTGACGACGGTTGCTGGTGGCATAGACCAAGACGTTGTCACTGGCGGCCGCAATCGAACCATCCAGCATCGACTTCAGCGCCTTGTAGCCCAACTCCCCCTCATCAAAGCTGAGGTCATCACAGAAAATCACAAAGCGTTCGGGCCGCTCAGCCACCAGGTCAACCAGATCGGGTAAGTCGACCAAATCGGTCTTATCAACTTCGATCAGGCGCAGGCCGCGCGCAGCGAACTCGTTCAGACAGGCCTTGATCAGCGAGCTCTTGCCGGTACCGCGGGCGCCGGTCAGCAGCACATTGTTGGCCGGCCGGCCACTGACAAATTGCTCGGTGTTTTGCAAGAGCCGCTGCTTTTGCGCCTCGACCTCGAGCAACTCGTTCAAGCGAATCGCGGCCGCATGCCGCACCGGTTCCAGCACCGGCACGCCGCGGCGGCGGCGATAGCGAAAGGCCACACTGGCCTGCCAATCGGGCGCGCTCAATTGCGGCGGCAACAAGGCCTCCACCCGGGCCAGCAGGCCCTCGGCCCGCTGAAGAAATGCATGCAAGGAATCACTCATGGTCGCGCTGCCAAACAGGGTCGGCCAGTGTAGCGGCCGAGGCAAAGACCCGCGCGGCACCGTCACTCCGCACAACTGCGGAGCATCCGCGATTCAAGGATTCAGGGATTCAGCAGCATGCGCAGCGCGGCTTCCATCTGCTCGATCGGGCTGCGCTTGAAGCCCGAGCGCGCATAGCGCTGCAAGCGGCCGATGATGAAACTGACCAGCACCGAAGCCTGCGCATTGGCATCCACCGTTGGCGTCGTGGAGCCATTGTCTTCGGCCGCCTTGCGCAAAACCTGGCGCAAAGCCGCCTCGACGCGGTCAAAAAATTGATTCATACGCGCCACCAGGCGCTCGTTCTCGTAGACCAGCGCATCGCCGACCATGACCCGTGTCATGCCGGGGTTGCGCTCGCCAAACTGCAAGAGCACCGAGACGATTTTTTGCGCCTGCACCGCACCGGACACGCCTTCGCGCTCAATGATCTGATTCAAGAGCGTGAAGACACTGCCCTCGATGAATTCAATCAAGCCCTCAAACATCTGCGCCTTGCTGGCGAAATGCCGGTACAGAGCGGCCTCACTAACCTCCAGCTTGGCCGCCAACGCGGCCGTGGTGACCCGATCAGCGCCGGGCTGCTCCAACATGCTGGCCAGAGTTTGCAGGATTTGGACCCGACGCTCCCCGGGCCGAGGTCGCTTGCGGGTGCTGACCGCCGCTTCTGGTGCGCTGACCACGGCTGCTGCTTCAAGGTTCAGTTCGGACTCTGGGGCTGGCATTGGGCTTGCGGCTTGGAGGGTTGAGGCGGGGCTGCGCCGGTTTACTGCCACAGCACTTTTGCCGATCCGGCCGCAGATTCTGGCACAGCCGCGCGGGGTCTTTGTCGCCGCGTCGGATCAAGCTATCGCGGCAGGAGAACCGCAGGCCTGAACGGGCCGGCACTCCCCATCAGAAGCGCAGCTGCGTCAAGGCTCTGATGCGCTGATCCACATAAACAGGGCGCCGCCGCAGGCCAATGCCAGCCTCGGGGCCATGCTTGGCGGCAGCCTTGTGGACCCAACGCTGCATCCAGACGGTCTGCATGCCGACACGGCGCGCAGACTTTTGATGCACCAAGGTGTCCTCCACCAAGACGCATTTGCTTGCTCGCAAGCGCAGGCGAGCCAACATGGCCCTGAACATGCGCGCATCCGGCTTGGGCCGTAACTGCCCAAACATGCGCATCTGCTCGCAAGGGATGATGGCTTCGAAACAATGCTGCATGCCCAGCGTGAGCACCACCCGCTGGGCATAGGCCAGCGGCGCGTTGGTCAACAAGAACTTGCGGCCGCTCAAACGCTTCAGCGCCGCCAGGTCGTGCGCATGGGTGTGCAGCAAGGGCTCGATACCGTCGAGCCGGTGGGTTTGGTGCAAGAAGTGCTCGGCGCGTACGCCGTGGTGCCGCACCAGGCCCAGCAAGGTGGCGCCGTAGCGCTGCCAGTACAAGGCCCGCAAGCGGCTGGCCTCTTCTGCGGACACGCCCAGATGCTCCTCGATGTAGTCGCCCATCGATTGATGCAGGGCGCCAAACACATGGGCCGAGGCGTTATGCAAGGTGTTGTCGAGGTCGAAGAACCAGACCCGGTCCTTCGCCCCCTCGCGCGCCAGCCCCTTAGCCATAGGGCCGGTTCAGTGAGACCGAATCATTGCAAGTCATCACTGCGTTCAGACGCGGAACAAGCCTTCGGTCTCAGTGAGACCGAATCATCGTTCCGTAAGCCTGATCGCTGAGGATCTCCAGCAGCATCGCATGCGGCACCCGGCCGTCGATGATGTGCACCGCGTTGACACCGCTCTTGGCGGCGTCGATCGCACCCGCGATCTTGGGAATCATGCCGCCGCTGATGGTGCCATCCAACACCAGCTCATCAATGCGACGCGGGGTCAGTTCGGTCAGCAGTTGGCCTTCCTTGTCCAGCACGCCGCGAATATTCGTCAGCATCAAGAGCTTTTCCGCCTTCAACACGGTAGCCAGCTTGGCCGCCACCACATCGGCATTGATGTTGTAGCTCTCGTTATGTTCGCCAAAACCGATGGGGCTGACCACCGGGATGAACTGGTCATCCTGCAGCGCCTTCACCACGCTAGGGTCGATGGAGACGATATCGCCTACCTGACCAATGTCGTGCTCTTTGTTCGGATCGTCCTTGTCCTGCACCTTGAGCTTCTTGGCGCGGATCATGCCGCCGTCACGCCCGGTCAGGCCCACGGCCTTGCCGCCGGCCGCGTTGATCAGGCCCACCACGTCTTGCTGCACCTCGCCGGCCAGCACCCACTCGACCACGTCCATGGTCTCGGCGTCGGTGACGCGCATGCCCTGGATGAATTCGCCCTTCTTGCCCAGTTTGGTGAGCAGGCCCTCGATCTGCGGGCCGCCGCCATGCACCACCACCGGATTCAAGCCCACCAGCTTGAGCAGCACCACGTCTTCGGCAAAGTCCTTTTGCAATTCAGGATCGGTCATCGCGTTGCCGCCGTACTTGATGACGATGGTCTTGCCATGGAACTTGCGGATATAGGGCAGCGCTTGCGAGAGGATCTCGGCCTTCTCGCGCGGGGCGATATGGGAGACATCGGTGCTGTGGGCGGAGCTGGCTTCGTTCTTCATGGCGTATCCGGGCAAGAAACTAGGAGAGATCACAAATCTGCCAGGATTGTAGGTGGCTGCACCCCGTGCGCACCCTGCTTGCGGCCACAATGCCAGCCGCTGCTTGAGCGGCATCTTCCACAGCCACCAAGGGAACCGTTTTGATCGCGATTTTGCAAAGAGTGCGCCACGCCCAGGTCGAAGTCGATGGGCATGTGATCGGGGCGATTGGCCAGGGCCTGCTGATGCTGGTCTGCGCCGAGCCGAGCGACACCGAGCTGCAGGCCGAAAAGCTGATCGCCAAGGTCTTGAAGCTGCGCATCTTCAGCGACGAAGCTGGCAAGATGAACCGCAGCGTGCAAGACATCGGCGGCGGTCTCTTGATCGTTTCTCAATTCACCCTGGCTGCGGACTGCAGCAGCGGCAACCGGCCCAGCTTCACCGGCGCCGCCGGCGCCGAACAGGGGCGCCGGCTTTATGAAGCCTGCTTGCGTTTGGCGCGTGAGAAGCACCCCAAGGTCGAAGCCGGCGAGTTCGGCGCCGATATGCAGGTGAGCCTGCTCAACGACGGGCCGGTGACCATCCCGCTGAGGATCAACTGATCACCGGCTGAAGGGCAACAGGATCAGTTGCCCTGCTGCAAGCGCGCGATGCGCTGCTCCATCGGTGGGTGGCTTGAGAACAAGGCCATCCAGCCACTCGGGCGAGCGCTGATGCCCATCGCTTGCATGGCCTTGGGCATCTCACCGGGGTCCAGACCGCCCAGGCGTGCCAAGGCATTCACCATTGGCTGCTTGCGACCCATCAGCTGCGCTGCACCGGCATCGGCGCGGAACTCACGCTGACGCGAGAACCAGGCCACGATGATGGCGGCCACCACACCCAAGACGATGTCCAAAACGATGGTGGTGACGTAGTAGCCGATGCCCGGCCCATCGTTCTGATTGCGCAGCACGATCTTGTCGACCACATAGCCGATCACCCGCGAGAGGAAGACCACAAAGGTGTTCATCACGCCCTGGATCAGCGCCATGGTGACCATATCGCCGTTGGCGACGTGGGCCACTTCATGGCCGATGACGGCCTCCACCTCTTCACGGCTCATCGACTGCAAGAGGCCGGTTGACACCGCCACCAGGGCCGAGTTCTTGAAAGCGCCTGTGGCAAAGGCGTTGGGCGCGCCTTCGTAAATGCCAACCTCGGGCGTCTTGATGCCGGCCTTCTCGGAAAAGCGCTCCACCGTGGTCACCAACCAGATGTGGGTGGCGTCGCCCGAATCATTGATGACTTGCACACCGGTGGTCCACTTGGCCATCGGCTTGCTGATCAGCAGCGAAATAAAGGCGCCGCCAAAACCCATTACCAGCGCAAAACCCAAGAGGCTGGTGAGGTTGAGCCCATTCGAGGTCAGGAAGCGATTCAGGCCCAAGAGATGCACGGCCAGGCCCAGCACCAGCATCACGCCCAAATTGGTCAATAAAAACAAGGCAATGCGTTTCATGAACAGCCTCTCAGTCTCAAGGAAAAACTACAGGAAAGAAGAATCCGCTCGCATGATGGCGGCTTAATTACTTCCAATAAAGCAGGCAAATCATCAAAGAAGCTCTTGTTTTCACGAAGCTTCTTGATTCGCGCGCTGCCGGCTTCGAGCGGCCATCGGCGGCAACTCCAGCTCCAGACAACGCCCTTGCTGCCACTGGGTCTGCAAGTTATTCATCAAGGCGACGGTTTCTTGGCGCTGCTGGCTCAAGCTGGCCTGCATCGCATCGATCTCGCTCAATCGGTCTTGCAGGCTTTGCAAGATCAGATCATGCGGCAGATCGCCCGAGCCGCCGCCTTCATGAGCCATCAAGCGGCGCAAGGTGTCGAGCGAGAAACCCAGTCGCTGCGCGGTTTGAATCACCAACAAACGCTGCAGAGTTTCTTCGTCGTAGACCCGGTAGCCATTGCTGCCCCGTTTGGCGGCGGGCAAAAGGCCGCTGGACTCGTAGAAACGAATCGCCGAAGCGGCCATGCCGGTGCGTTGTGCCAAGTCGCCGATCTTCATCCACCCACCTTTGTCCTGCCCAGGGCCCCGCGAAAAAGCGCTTGACCTTCAAGTCAGCTTAAAGCTTAGCATGCCGACCATGCACAAAGCCTCCGCTTCTTTTTCCACCCTGTTTCAAACCCTGCAACTGCCGAACGGCCAGGTGCTGCCCAATCGCCTAGCCAAGGCTGCGATGGAAGAAAGCCTGGCCGAATTCGGTCAGCTGCCGGGGGCGGCCATCACCCGGCTCTACCAACGCTGGGCCGAAGGCGGCGTCGGCCTGATGATCACCGGCAATGTGATGGTGGACAGCCGCGCCATGACGGGCCCGGCCAGCATTGCCTTGGAAGCCAACACGCCCTTGGACGGATTCAAGCCCTGGGCGGCCGCCGCAAAATCCAAGGGCGGCAAGATTTGGATGCAGATCAGCCACCCCGGTCGCCAAGTCTTTGCGGCCTTGGGCGGCACGGTCTGGGCGCCCTCCGAGGTGGGGCTGCAGCTGGGCAAACATTCCAAGCTGTTTGGGCAGCCCTGCGCAATGACCGAAGCGCAGATCGCCGAGGTGATCGAGCGTTTCGCCACCACCGCCCGCCGCGCCGAAGAAGCGGGCTTTGACGGCGTGCAGATCCACGCGGCGCATGGCTATTTGATCTCGCAATTCTTGTCGCCGCTGAGCAATCTGCGCCAAGACGCTTGGGGCGGCAGTATTGAAAACCGCGCCCGGCTGTTGATCGAAGTGCTGCGCGCCGTGCGACGCAAGGTCTCGCCGAGCTTCAGTGTCGCGGTCAAACTGAATTCGGCCGACTTCCAACGCGGCGGCTTCAGCGAAAGCGATGCACAGTCCGTCGTCAAAATGCTGAATGACGAGGGTGTGGATCTGCTGGAGCTGTCCGGCGGCAGCTACGAGAGCCCGGCCATGCAAGGCCGCACCGCTGACGGCCGAACCTTGGCGCGCGAAGCCTACTTTTTGGAGTTCGCCAAGGGGCTGGCGGTTCACGCCCGCATGCCTTTGATGACCACCGGCGGCATCAGCCGTCCCTCGGTGGCCTGCCAGGTGCTGGCCGGCGGCGTTGCTGTGGTGGGCATGGGAACCGCCCTGGCCATGGACCCCGACCTGCCCCAGCAGTGGGCTCACGGAGAAGCGGTCAATGCGCCCTTGGTCACCGTCACCTGGAAGGACAAGGTGCTGGTCGGCATTGCCACCATGGCCTTAGTGCGCCGACAACTGCACCGCATGGCCCAGGGCCTGAGCCCCAAGCCCAACGCCTCGCCACTCTTCACCCTGCTGTGCGACCAATGGGTCAGCAAGCAGATGATCAAGCGCTATCGCCGCTGGAAGGCTGGCGCCGCCGCCTGAACACCGCTACAAAGCAAGCCATACAGATCAAAGAAGGAAAGCCCATCCCCATGAGCATCCCCATGAGCATCACCCTGCAAATCAACGGCAAAAGCCGCTCTGTGGACATCGAGCCAGAAACCCCGCTGCTCTGGGTCTTGCGCGATGAACTGGGCCTGACGGGCACCAAATTTGGCTGCGGCGTGGCCAGTTGCGGCGCTTGCACCGTGGCGGTGGACGGCGTGGCCACCCGCTCTTGCGTGATGCCCATCATGGCGCTGGAGGGCAAGCAAATCCAAACCATTGAGGCCGAGCCGGACCGCATCGTCGCCGCCTTGCAAGCGGCCTGGATCCAACACCAAGTGCCGCAATGCGGCTACTGCCAAAGCGGCATGATCATGGCCGCCGCCAGCCTTTTGCGCAGCACCCCCCAGCCCAGCGACGCCGAGATCGACGCCAATATCAGCAACATCTGCCGCTGCGGCACCTACCAACGCATTCGAGCGGGTATTCACAGCGCCGCCGCGCAACTCAAAGGGAGCGCCGCATGAAGCGCCGTGGTTTTCTGATTGCCGGTGGTTTGCTCGGCGGCGGCGCGCTGCTGGGCGTGAGCCTCACCACCCCACCCACGGCTCAGTCGCGCCTGGGTGACAAGAGCGTCTTCCCGGCCAGCGGCGAACAAGTGGCGCTGAACGGCTGGGTCAAGATCATGCCGGACGGCCGCGTCATCGTCGCCTCGCCGCGCGCCGAAATGGGCCAGGGGGTGCACACGGCCCTGGCCATGCTGGTGGCGGAAGAGATGGATGCCGACTGGACCAAGGTCAGCACCGAGCAAGCGCCGGTCGCGCAGATTTACGCCAACACCGCCCTGCTGATCAATGTGATCCCCTTCAGCGCCGATGACGACAGCGGGCTGGCCCGTGTCGCCAGGCGCACCGTGCAAAAGGTTGGTTATGCGCTGAGCTTGCAGGTCACCGGTGGATCCTCCAGCGTGCGCGACGCCTGGGAGCCGATGCGCTTGGCCGGTGCCACCGCCCGCGCCATGCTGGTGGACGCCGCCGCGCAAAGCTGGGGCGTGAGCCCTGAGAGCTGCAGCGTGCAAGCCGGCGTGGTCAGCCATGCCGCCAGCGGCCGCAAAGCCGGTTTTGGTGAACTGGCCGCAGCCACGGCCAAGATCGCGCCGCGCAGCGAGGTCAAACTCAAGGACCCCAGTGCCTATCAATTGATCGGCAAGCCAACGCCGCGAACCGACATCCCTGCCAAGGTCAATGGCAGCGCCGAGTTCGGCATTGATGTGCGGCCTGAGGGCCTGCTGTATGCGGCGATTCGCCACAGCCCGGTGTTCGGCGGCAAAGTTGCGCGCTTTGATGCGGCAAAGGCCAAGGCCAGCCGCGGCGTCAGCGATGCGTTTGTGATCCAGGAGCAGGCGGTGGTGGTGCTGGCCGACCGCTACTGGCGCGCCAAAACCGCAATTGAAAGCTTGGACATCGAGTGGGCCGACGGCCCTCATGCCCAGTTGAACTCTGCCCAGATCAGCGCCCAATTGCAGGCCGCGCTGCAAGGCAGCGACAGCGGCACCGGCTTTCGCAGCCAGGGTGACGCCGACAAGACGCTCAGCCAAGCCAAGCGCAAGCTGGAGGCCACCTTTTCAGCCCCCTTCCTGGCCCACGCAGCCATGGAGCCGATCAATTGCACGGCCCAGTTCAAAGACGGTCATCTGACGGTTTGGTGCGGCACTCAAGTCGCCTCGCTGGCACGCTGGCGGGCCGCCAAGGTGGCGGGGCTGGAGACAGAAAAAGTGGCGCTGCATGTACCGCTCTTGGGCGGCGGCTTTGGTCGCCGGCTGGAGCTGGACATGATCGAAGAAGCCGTCTTGATCGCCAAGCAGACGCAGGGTCGCCCGGTCAAACTGGTTTGGTCGCGCGAGGAGGACATGCAGCACGATATGTACCGCCCGGCCGCCATGGCCAGCTTTGCCGCTGCGCTGGACGATCAAGGCCAGCCCGCCGCTTGGCTGAACCGGGTGGCGGCGCCGTCCATCGGCTTGTCGACCACCGAGCGCTTGCTGCCATCATTTGCCGCCGACTCGCCAGACAAAAACCATATCGAGGGGGCCTTTGATCTGCCCTATGCGGTGCCGAACTTGAGCGTGCGGCAGCTGCGGGTGAAGACGCCGGTGCCGGTCGGCTCCTGGCGCAGCGTCGGCCACTCCTACAACGCCTTCTTCACCGAAGGCTTTATCGATGAGTTGGCCCATGCAGCGGGCAAAGACCCGTTTGAGTACCGCCGCGCCCTGCTGGCGGACAAGCCGCGCCACCGCAAGGTTTTGGAGCTAGCGGCAACCAAGGCCGGCTGGGCTCAGGCCTTGCCGGCCGGTCGCGCGCGCGGCATTGCGGTGCATGAGAGCTTTGGCTCTTGGTGTGCGCAGGTGGCCGAAGTGTCTTTGGATGGCGGCCAAGTCCGGGTGCACCGGGTGGTCTGCGCCATCGACTGCGGCGTGGTGGTGAATCCCGACACGGTGGAGGCGCAGATGCAAAGCGCCATCGTCTACGGCTTGTCCGCCGCCTTGTTCGGCGAGATCACGCTGAAGAACGGCCGCGTTGAACAGAGCAATTTCCCCAGCTATGAGGCCATCCGCATGGCGCAGATGCCGCAGATTGAAGTGCACATCTTGCCCAGCAGCGCCGCGCCGGGCGGCGTCGGCGAGCCGGGCACGCCGCCGATTGCACCGGCCGTGGCCAATGCGCTGTTTGCCCTGAGCGGTGAACGCCTGCGCGATCTGCCTTTGCGCCCCAAGACGGCCTCACCCGCCATGCCCAAGGCCTAAGCGTCTGAAAGCAAAAAAACGCCAGGGGCCTCACAGCACCCTGGCGTTTTGCGTTCACGCTCAAATCCTGTTGAGCGAGACTGCAGGCATTGAGATCAATCCCCTTGCAGGGCGCGCCGTCGCAGAGCTCCGGCCCCTCCTGTGGCGAAAAAGGCTGCGCAGGCAGCCTTTTTGTCCTCAGTCGGCGTACTGCCCCGCGGCCTTGATGATGGGGCCCCACTTGGCGATTTCGGCCTCGACAAACTTCTTGTGCTCGGGGCCGTTGATGCGCGCATCGGTCACGATGACGGCGCCCAGCGCCTCTTGCCGCTTGTGGAAGTCAGCGTCTTTCAAGGCCAGTTTCAAGGCCGCGCTGATCTTGTCCAACACCGGCTTGGGTGTGCCCTTGGGCGCGTAGACGCCATGCCAAATGCCTACGCTGAAGCCCTTCAGGCCGGACTCATCCAACGTCGGCAGTTTGGCCAAAGCAGGCGCCGTCAGACGTTTTGTCGAGGTGACACCATAGGCCTTGACCTTGCCACCGTCGATCTGCTGGGTGGTGTTGGTGGTTTGATCGCACATCAGATCGATCTGACCGCCGAGCAGGTCGGTCATCGCCGGGCCGGTGCCTTTGTAAGGCACGGTCGTCATATCGATCTTCAGCGAACTCTGGAACAGCAAGCCGCACAGATGCGAGGCCGAGCCCAGGCCGGCATTGCCCAGATTGATCTTGCCCTTGTTGGCATCCAACCACTTGGCCAGTTCGCCATAGTTATTGGCAGGCAGGCTGGGCCGACCAATCAAGGTCATCGGCACCTCATTGATCATGCCCAGGTATTCAAAATCATCCAGCGTTTTGTACTGCATATTGCGGTACAGGGCGGGCGAGGTGGCCATGCCGATATGGTGCAGCAGCAAGGTGTAGCCATCCGGTGCGGCCTTGGACACCTTGGTGGCACCCAAGGTGCCACCGGCGCCGCCGACGTTTTCGATCACTAGCGTGGCATTCAGGGGCTTGCGCAGCGCTTCGGCAAGATCGCGCGCCACCTTGTCGGTCGGCCCGCCGGCCGAGAAAGGCACGACGATGGTGACTGGCTTTTCCGGGTAGTCGGCGCAGGCTACGCCAGCGGCCAGGGCAAGAACACAGGTGGTCAGAAGCTTCTTCATCGCATTCCTAACAGTGGGCTGATGAAGAGCAATCCTAGAGGCCAGCCCTCGCCCCTGCATACCGGGAATTACGTATTCCCAGCCACAGGCATCAAGCAAGCGGCCGCAAATCCTCGATCAAGCGGCCATCATTGGGCAGACTGCCAGTCGGCAAGACACAGACCTCGGCTCGCAACTTGGTCAGATCCCGGACGACCTGCACCAAACGCTCGGCTAGGCCTTCCGGCGCCGCACTCAGGCCAGCCCGCAGCTCCACTTTCAAGCTCAACCGGTCCTGTGCCATTTCGCCCTCAACCACCAGGCGACTGCGTCCGAGCTCGGGGAAGCGCCGGGCGATCTCGGCCACCTGGCTGGCGTGCACAAACATGCCGCGCACCTTGGCCGACTGATCGGCGCGGCCCATCCAACCCTTGATGCGGGTGTTGCTGCGCCCGCTCGGGCAGGCGCCGGGCAGAATCGCCGACAAATCGCCGGTGCCAAAGCGGATCAAGGGATAGTCGGGGTTCAAGGTCGTCACCACGATCTCGCCGACCTCGCCGTCGGGCACCGGGTCACCGCTGCCTGGGCGCACGATCTCAAGAATCACTCCTTCATCCAGCACCAAACCCTCGCGGGCCGCTGTTTCATAGGCGATCAAGCCAATGTCGGCGGTGGCGTAGCACTGATAGCCGGCCACACCCCGTTCGCCCAACCAATCGCGCAAGGCAGCGGGAAAGGCCTCGCCGCTGACCAAGGCCTTGCGAATTGAACTCAAGGCGCCGCCCGAGCCTTGTTCGGCCGCCTTGTCGAGCAGAATTTTCAAAAAGCTCGGCGTCCCCACATAGGCCTGCGGACGCAGATCGGCGGCCGCCTGCAACTGCATATCGGTATTGCCCACCCCGCCGGGGAACACCGCGCACCCCAAGGCGTGCGCCCCGCCCTCCATCATCGAGCCGGCCGGCGTCAGGTGATAGCTGAAGCTGTTGTGCACCAGGTCGCCGGCGCGTAGCCCTGCGGCAAACATCGCTCGGCCGACCCGCCAGTAGTCAGCGCCCTGCCCCTCGGGTTCATAAATGGGACCGGGCGATTGGAAGACCCGCCGCACGCCTTGCTGGCGCACCATGCCGCTCCAACCCACTGTGGCATAACCCCCAAAAGCATCGGTCGCACGCTGAGCCTGTTGGCGCGCCAGCACATCGGCCTTGCGGGTCACCGGCAGAGCCGCCAAGGCAGCGCGGCTGTTCACCGCGCGCGCGTCCAGCCCCTGCAGCAACTCGCTGTAGGCCGTCGCATGCGTTTGGGCATGAGCCACTTGCCCCGGCAATGCGGCCATCAGCGCCTGTTCGCGTTGGGCGGGATCACGGGTCTCAAGGTGATCGTAAAAGGGGCGCGAGTTTTGAGCCGAAGCCGGGCTGATCGTCATGGTGTTTCGTCCGTCCAGCGCGCCACGCGGCGCTTGATTTCGTCCAAGAGGCTGCGCAGCTCCGCACTGTTTTTGCAGTCGCGGCTCTCCCACTCGGGGCTGTGCGCAGGCCGTTTGGCGAGACGAGCACGCAGCAGACCATCCACCACGCTCAACTCGAGCACGGACTGCCCCTGCAGGTTGTATTTATTGGCGCGCTCGCTGAGCGAGCGGATCTCACGCAAACTGCGCTTCAACTGCTGCAAGCCTTCATCCGGCTTGAAGCTCGGCGGTGCAAAAAAATCATCATTCATCTCGGGCTCCCGGCCGGGCCTCAAGCCAACCAGCGCTTGCGGCGCTTGTAGCTCTTCACGTCCTTGAAGCTCTTGCGGTCCCCGCCGCCCATGCCGAGGTAGAACTCTTTGACGTCCTCGTTCTCGCGCAGAGCCTGCGCTTCCCCGTCCATCACCACCCGCCCGTTCTCAAGGATGTAGCCGTAGTCGGCATAACGCAGCGCCATATTGGTGTTCTGCTCGGCCAGCAAAAAGGTCACGCCCTCGCGGCTGTTCAAGTCCTTGACGATCTCAAACACCTCTTCAACGATCTGCGGAGCCAGGCCCATCGACGGCTCATCGAGCAGCACCATCTTGGGGTTGGCCATCAAGGCACGGCCGATGGCGCACATCTGCTGCTCGCCCCCCGATGTGTAGGCAGCCTGGCTGCTGCGCCGCGTCTTCAGGCGAGGGAAGTAGGTGTAGACCTTCTCCAGCGTCTGCTGCACCGCGGCCTTGCCGTCGCGCCGGGTGTAGGCGCCGGTCAGCAGGTTTTCTTCGATGCTGAGGTGCGCAAAGCAGTGCCGCCCCTCCATGACCTGAATCACCCCGCGATCAACCATCGCCGCGGTGGACAGCTTTTCGATCCGTTCACCGCGCAGCTCGATCGAACCCTTGGTGACCTCGCCGCGCTCGCCCGCCAGCAAATTGCTGACCGCCCGCAGCGTGGTGGTCTTGCCAGCGCCATTGCCACCCAGGAGAGCCACCACGGCGCCCTCCTTGACCTGCAGCGACACGCCCTTCAGCACCAAGATCACATGGTTGTAGATGACCTCGATGCCGTTGACGTTGAGAAGAATATTGGCATTGCTCATATCGGCCCTTTGATTCTTGGAAGCGCCGCACGCGGCGCTTCCAAGAAGGCTCCCGAGGGAGCCCTTGCTGAGTAGAAGAAAGCGGGGGCTGGCCCCGCCACTGCACCAATCAGCTCTGGCAGTCTTCCGGGGTGCGGCGGGTCAGCTTTTTCTCTGCGGCGTACTTGTCGGCACCAGCCTTGACCATCGGCTTGATGATCTGCTCATCGGCCTGCATCCAGTCGGAGCTGAAGCCCCACTTGGCGCCGTCCCAGGTGTGCACGCGCGCCCAGGTGGAGCCCATGTGGTCGGCGCAGCTGGTGCCGATCGGGCGCATCAGACCGTTGAAGCCCAGAGCGTCGAGCTTCTTCTGGTCCAGGGCCAGGTTCTCCAGGCCCCAGCGCACCTGCTCGCCGGTCATGACCTTGCCCTTGCCGAAGCGCTCTTGAGCGCGGCGCACCGCTTCGATGCCCAGCATCTGGATGATCATGCCGCGGGTGTAGAGCACCGAGCCAACCTCTTCCTTGGGCCCGGTTCCCTGACCCTTGTCGTGGACATGCTTGAGGATGTCTTGCGCCACCTTGGACGTCGCCCCGTAGCCATTCAAGGCCAGCGCGTTATAGCCCTTGGCGCCCTCACCCACGTCCTTCACATCAGGCTCGGCACCCGACCACCAGACGCCATACATCTTTTCGCGCGGATAGCCTGTGGCCTGGGCCTCCTTCAACGCGGTGGAGTTCATCACCCCCCAACCCCACAGCAAGACAAAGTCGGGGCGCTGCTGGCGCACCTGCAGCCAGGCCGACTTCTGCTCCACGCCCGGCGCGGTGACGGGGATCTTGACCAGCTCGAAACCATGCATCTTCTGGCGTTCGTCCAGCAGCGGCATCGGTTCCTTGCCGAACGGCGAGTCGTGATAAACGATGGCGATCTTCTTGCCCTTGAGCTTGTCGAAGCCGCCTTCCTTTTTGGCGATATGCTGGATCAGCATATCGGCGGCCGTCCAGTAACTGCCCATCAGCGGGAAGTTCCATTTGAAGACATTGCCGTCCTGCGCGGCCGACAAGCCATAGCCCAGCGTGACCAGCGGAATCTTGTCGTTAGGCGCCTTGTCGGTCAGCGCGAAGGTGATGCCAGTGGCTTGCGGGTCAACCAGACTGGCGCCCTTGCCCTTCAGGCGCTCGTAGCATTCGACGCCCTTGTCGGTGGCGTAACCGGTCTCGCATTCCTCGAAGGTGATCTTCACGCCGTTGACGCCACCATCACGGGCATTGATCAGCTTGATGTAGTCCTGCTTGCCATTGGCCCAGGGCGTGCCATTGGGCGCATAGGCGCCGGTGCGATAGACCAGCAGCGGGAAGAACTGCTCCTTGGCCTGCGCCTGGGCTTGGGCGAGCGGCGCCAAGCCGGAGAGGCCGGCGGCCAGCACGGTGGCAGCAATTGCATACGACTTCAGTGTTTTCATACCTTGTCTCCGGTTGGGTGCACTCGGGGTGCTGTTTTACGAATCAATGCAGGTCAATCAATGCGGGTCATTCAATGAGGGAAAGGCCAGAGCCGCAGCTTCTCTTTGGTGGTGGCCCAGAGTCGCGCCAAGCCGTGCGGCTCAACGATCAGGAAAAACACGATCAGCGCGCCGAACACCATGCTGGTCAGGTGCGAGGACACCGCCGTCGACAAGGGAATGCCCAGCCAATGCGGTGCGCGCTCCAGCAGCAGCGGCAACAACACGATGAAGGCAGCGCCCAGGAAACCGCCCATGATGGAACCCAAGCCGCCAATGATGACCATAAAGAGAAGCTGGAAGCTGCGGTCGATATTGAAGGCCGCCGGCTCCCAGGCGCCCAGATGGATGAAGCCCCACAGCGCGCCGGCCACGCCAACGATGAAGGCGCTGACCGCAAAAGCCGTCAGCTTGGCGTAGACCGGGCGGATGCCAATCACCGCGGCGGCCACATCCATATCGCGCATCGCCATCCATTCGCGGCCGATATTCGAGCGCACCAAGTTCTTGGCCAGCACCGCGAACACCACCACGAAGGCGAGACAGAACAGGTACTTGGCCACCGGGCTCTCGATCGGTAGGCCAAAAACCTGCAAACCGGCCACGCTGACCGAGCCGGAGTCCGAGCCATTGGTGACCCACTTCAAGCGCAGCGCCGACCAGTCCACAAAGAACTGCGCCGCCAGCGTGGCCACCGCGAGATACAAGCCCTTGATGCGCAGCGAGGGCACACCAAACAACACGCCCACGGCGGTGGAGCACAGGCCGCCCAGCAGCAGCGAGGCGATCAGCGGCATGCCTTCGATACGAACCTGGAAGTTATAGGCCGCATAGGCACCCACCGCCATGAAGGCCCCGGTGCCTAGCGAGATCTGACCGCAATAGCCCACCAGGATGTTGAGCCCGAGGGCCGCCAGCGACAGGATCAGAAACGGCGTGAGGATGGCGCGGAACCAGTATTCGGGCGCAGTCAGCGGCACCACCACAAAGGCCAGCAACAACAGCAAGGCCATCGCGATGCGGTCCTGCCGAATCGGCAGAATCTGCTGGTCGGCGCTGTAGCTGGATTTGAACTGGCCGTTTTCTCTGTACAGCATGTATTGCTCCGATGTTCTTTTAGTTCCGGCCGCGCCTGTCGGCGCTTAACCTGGATAAGTCCAAGTTAGCCTTCTCTGAAAGATCATTGCCCGCGTTCATACGCGGTCAATGATCTTTTCGCCAAACAAGCCTTGCGGCCGCACCAGCAAGAACAGCAGTGCCAGCACATAGGCAAACCAGATTTCGATGCCGCCACCCAGCATCGGGCCGACATAGATCTCCGACAGCTTTTCGCCGACGCCGATGATCAGTCCGCCGATGATGGCGCCGGGCACCGAGGTCAACCCGCCCAGAATCACCACCGGCAAGGCCTTCAAGGCCACCAGCGACAAGGAGAACTGCACGCCCAGCTTGCTGCCCCAGATGATGCCGGCGACCAGCGCGACAAAGCCGGCCACGCTCCAGACAATGACCCAGATGCGAGACAGAGGGATGCCGATCGACTGCGCCGCCTGGTGGTCATCGGCCACCGCGCGCAGCGCCCTCCCGGTCGCTGTCTTCTGAAAGAACAAGGCCAGCAGCGCCACCAGCGCCGCGGCGATCAGCGCGGCATACAGGTCTTCCTTGCTGACCAGCAGACCGCCTTGAAAGATCGACTCGGCCACGATGATGGGGTCCTTGGGCATACCTACATCGATCTTGTAGATGTCGTTGCCAAACAGCGTCTGGGCGAGGCCATCGAGAAAGTAAGTGATGCCCAAGGTGGCCATCAAGAGCGTGATGCCCTCCTGGTTCACCAGGCGCGAGAGCGCCAGCTTCTCGATCAACCAGGCCACCACAATCATCACCGCCATCGCCGCCACAAAGGCCAAGAGATTGGCCATCAAGAGGCTTTGTACGCCGGTCCATTGCGGGATCCATTCGGCAAAGCGCGCCATCGCCAGCGCGGCAAACAGCACCATCGCGCCTTGGGCAAAATTGAACACGCCCGAGGCCTTGTAGATCAGCACAAAGCCCAGCGCGATCAGCGAATAGAGCATGCCGGACATCAGCCCGCCCATCAGTGTTTCAAGGAAAAATCCCATAACGGTTTCGCTCCGTGGCTTTCAGTGGCTGGTGCCGAGATAGGCACGGATCACATCTTCGTTACTGCGCACCTCATCGGGAGCGCCGTCACCGATCTTCTTGCCGTAGTCCAGCACCACCACGCGGTCTGAGATGTCCATCACCACGCCCATATCGTGCTCAATCAACACGATGGTGGTGCCGAATTCATCGTTGACGTCGAGAATGAAACGACACATGTCTTGCTTCTCTTCGACATTCATGCCGGCCATCGGCTCGTCCAAGAGCAAGACTTGCGGCTCCATGGCCAGCGCGCGGCCCAAGTCGACCCGCTTTTGCAGGCCATAGGGCAGGCGCCCCACCGGTGTCTTGCGATAGGCCTGAATCTCCAGGAAGTCGATGATGCGTTCGACCTTGGCGCGCTGCTCGCTCTCCTCGCGCTCGGCCGGCCCCCAACGCAGCGCCTGCCAGAGCAGATTGCGCTTCATGTGCAAATTGCGGCCGGTCATGATGTTGTCCAGCACGCTCATGCCCTTGAACAAGGCCAGGTTCTGGAAGGTGCGGGCCACGCCCATCTCGGCCACCTGGCGCGAGTTCATGTGCTTGAAGTGCTGGCCGCGAAAGGTGATCTCACCCTGCTGCGGCTGGTAGACGCCGTTAATGCAATTGAGCATCGAACTCTTGCCGGCGCCGTTCGGGCCGATGATGGAGCGGATCTCATGTTCGCGCACATTGAAGCTGATGTCGGTCAGCGCCTTCACGCCGCCGAAACTCAGCGAGATGTTTTTGACCTCGAGGATGACCTCGCCAATTTTCTTTGCGGCCATCAGGCGATCCTCTTCGTATCGGCAGCGAAAGCGCCGCAGCCCAGCCTGCGCTGAAACCTCGTCCTCATGCGGCTCTCCCTGCAGTTGAAAAGGTCTTGACGTCCAGAATCTTCAGGTCGGCCGAGACCGAGCCGCTGCGGCCGTCCTCGAACTTGACCGCGGTCTCAATGAACTGTGAGCTGCGCCCCTCATACAGGGCCTCAATCAGGACCGCGTATTTGTCGGCGATCGCGCCGCGCCTGACCTTGCGGGTGCGGGTCAACTCGCCGTCATCGGCATCGAGTTCTTTGTGCAGGATCAGGAAGCGGTTGATCTGGCTGCCGGCCAGCATGCTGTCTTCGGCCAGGTCGGCATTGACCTTCTCAACACAGTCTCGAATCAGTTCGTAAACCTCGGGCTTTTGGGCCAGATCGGTGTAGCCGGCATAAGCAAGATTGCGCCGCTCGGCCCAGTTGCCCACCGCATCGAAGTCGATGTTGATGAAGGCGCAGACCTTCTCGCGGCCATCACCAATCGCCACCGCTTCCTTGATGTGGGCAAAGAACTTCAGCTTGTTCTCGACATATTTGGGCGCAAACATGGCGCCGTCATGGCTGCCGCCACGAATGCGGCCAACGTCCTTGGCGCGGTCAATGATCTTCAGATGACCGTGCGCGTCGATGAAGCCGGCGTCACCGCTGTGATACCAGCCCTCCGGCGTCAAGACCTCGGCCGTGGCAGCCTCGTTCTTGTAATAGCCCTTCAGCAAACCGGGCGACTTGATCAAGACCTCGCCGCTGTCGGCCAACTTGATTTCCACCCCTTCAATCGGCACACCAACCGTGTCGGCCCTCGCCTCATGGTCGGGCTGCAAGCAGACGAAGACGGCTGTCTCGGTCGAGCCATACAACTGCTTCAGATTGATACCAATGCTGCGGTAGAAGCTGAACAAATCCGGCCCGATCGCCTCGCCCGCGGTATAGGCAACGCGCACCCTTGAGAGCCCCAAGGTATTGCGCAAAGGGCCATAAATCGCCAGATTGCCCAAGGCATATTTGCAGCGATCGAACAGCCCGATCGCTTTGCCGTCCATCAAGTCCGGCCCGACCCGGCGTGCCAAGGCCATGCAGGTGGCAAACAGCCAGCGCTTCGGCGCGCTAGCGTCTTCCATGCGAATCATCACGCTGGTCAGCAGCGCCTCAAAGACCCGCGGCGGGGCGAAGTAATAGCTCGGGCCGATCTCCTTCAGATCGATGGTCACCGTGCTGGCCGACTCGGGGCAGTTCACCACATAACCGCAGGCCAGCCATTGCGCATAGCTGAAGATGTTCTGCCCAATCCAGGCCGGCGGCAGGTAGGCCAGCACCTCTTCATGAGCCGTCAACTTGTCAAAGCGCGCCCCGGCTTGGGCCCGGTCGATCAGGCTCAGGTGCGTGTGCACCACGCCCTTGGGGTTGCCGGTGGTGCCGGAGGTGAAGAACATCGCCGCCACATCGCCGGGTTGACCGGCCTCGACCTCGGCGGCAAAGAAACCTGGGGTGGCCAAGGCATGTTGTCGGCCCTTCTCGCACAGCTCATCCAGGGAGGCCAAGCCGGTCTCGGCGTAATTGCGCAAGCCGCGCGAGTCATCGAACCAGATCGTCTTCAACTGCGGACAGGAATCGCGCAGCTCCAAAAATTTGTCGACCTGCTCCTGATCCTCCACCACGGCAAAGGCGATTTCGGCGTTATTGACTGGGAAGACAAACTCAGCGGCCACCGCATCCTGATACAGCGGCACGGGAATAGCGCCCAAGGACTGCGCCGCCAGCATCGCGGCCGACAAGCGCGGCCGGTTCTCCCCGACCACCACGATGTGATCACCACGGCGCAAACCGGCCGCGGCAAAGCCATGCGCCATCTCGCGCACCAGGGTGGCCAGTTGGCTCCAGCTGAGCGTCTGCCAGATGCCGTATTCCTTCTCGCGCAAGGCCGCGGCGTGGGGCCGCTGGGCTGCGTGTTCTAGCAAAAGCCTGGGGAAAGTCGTCGCCACCTTGGATGTCTCCTGGTCGGTGCACTGAAGCAGGCGCCGGTACTCACGGCCCAAAACCGGGGCACCCGCCGCTTCAACATGGTGCGATCCTAGGCCTCACTTTGACGCCATGTTGTCGTTGTAACGACAATCCAAGGGACTTCCCAGCCCCGTGCTTTCCCCTAGTCTTGCCGCGGTGCCGCGTAAGCCTGCCGTCATGTTTTCGCGTCGACACTGGGGCATGAGCGCAACGGACCCCAGCCACAACGCCCCCTTGCGTCAGCGTGCGCGCGTCGCATCGCCACAAGAGCTGGAAGCCATCCCCTGGCTGGCAGTGCTGACGACCGAACAGCGCCAGACGACGATCGCCCAACTCCAGGTGGCCGACGCCGAGGTGGGCGAGCGCGTCTGCCGGATCGGCCGCTCGGCCACCTTCTGGTTTGGCGTGATCGACGGTTTGTTGAAAATGAGCAATGACGACTCCAGCGGCCGGGCCATCACCTTCACAGGCATTCCGCCCGGCGGCTGGTTCGGCGAAGGCACTTTGCTCAAGCGCGAGGCCTATCGCTACAACATCCAGGCGCTACGCCGCAGCGTGGTCGCCGGTCTGCCCATCGAGGCCTTTCACGGTCTGCTGGAAAGCAGCATCAGCTTCAACCGCTATATGTTGAACCAGCTGAACGAGCGGGTCGGCCAATTCATTGCAGCGCGTGAAATGGACCGCATCTCCGACCCCGACCTGCGCGTGGCGCGCCATCTGGCCGCGCTGTTCCACCCGCAGCTCTACCCGGGCGTCGGCAGCATGCTACGCATCACCCAGCAGGAACTCGGCTATCTGGTCGGCCTGTCACGCCAGCGGGTCAACCAAGCCCTCCATAACCTGTCAGCCCAGCAGCTGATTCGCATCGAGTATGGCGGCGTACGGGTGCTTGATCTGGCGGGGCTGAGGAGTTTTCCACTGCCGAGTTGAGCCCATAGGCGCACTGGCGCAGCGCTGTCTTTTGCCTCTCGGGTGATTCGAAAGCCTGGGCGGAAAGACGCGAAACCTATCCAGGCAGCAAGCTCCCTAGAATCCCTGCAATCCAAAAAGGGCTGGGAGGCCGGATGAACTGGTTAAGTTTGATCGCCGGGCTGGCCGTGGCCTGGTTTATCGATGAGCTGTTCGGTGCCCGGGCTGGCTTGGTCGCGCTGGGTGGACTCGGTGGAGTTTTGCTGAGCCAGCTGCACAAACGGCTGGACCGTCTAACGGCCGAATTGACCGCCATCAAACGGGCCCAAGTCAGCCCAATGTCCCAGCCTTCGGCGGGGGTCGCTACCTCGGCAATCCCGGCGCCGACAGAGCCGCAACGGGCCACGCCGGCGCCGCTGGCGGCCGAGCGCATAACACCAGCGCCAACGCCTGCGCCAGCGGCGGTATCGCTACCCGCATCGACCGTCGCGATTGAGCCCGAGCAAGCCCCGGCGGCCACACCGACCGCGGCGCCTCCGGTGGTGCCGAACACGCCAAGGTCAGCCCACAGCACGGCAAGCGATGAGCATGGGCCTCGCGTCACTAGCTCACTCGGCGCCTCCTTGCTGGCCTGGTTCCGCGGTGGCAACACCATCGTGCGCGTCGGCGTCTTGATCCTGTTCATCGGCGTGGCCTTCCTCTTGCGTTACGCGGCCGAGCACAGCCAGTTGTCGATCGAATTGCGCCTGGTCGGGGTTGCGCTGGCGGGCGTGGCACTGACCGCGCTGGGCCTGCGCCTCACGCCGTCTCGGCGCGGCTACGGTCTGTCGCTGCAGGGCGCCGGCGTCGGCCTGATCTACCTGCTGCTGTTTGCCGCCTATCGCCTCTATGGCCTGTTGCCGGTCGGCCTGAGCTTTGGGTTGTTGGCGGCGCTGGCGGCCATCACCACCGTGCTGGCGCTGCGACAGGACGCACTGGCGCTGGCCGCACTCGGTTTTGGCGGCGCCTTCCTGGCGCCGGTGCTGACCTCGACCGGACAGGGCAGCCACAGCGCACTGTTTTCCTATCAGCTGCTGCTGAATCTGGCGATCGCATGGATGGCCCGCCACAAGGCCTGGAAGCTACTCAATCTGGAAGGCTTTGTGTTCACCTTCGGTATCGGCGCGGTCTGGGGCTTCTCGGCCTACCGGCCGGAGCTGTTCTGGAGCACCGAGCCTTTCTTGTTGGCCAACTTTCTGCTCTACCTCTACGTCACGGTGCAGTACGCGCTGCGTTTGACCGAAGCGCAAGCGCAAGAACAGGGACCGGCACTGCCGCTGGTCGACGGCAGCCTGCTCTTCGGTCTGCCCATCGTCGCCTTCGGGCTGCAAGCGGCCCTGTTGCGCCATCAGCCGATGGCCTTGGCCTTCAGTGCGGCAGGCTTGGCGGCCATTTATCTGCTGCTGGGTCACAGCTTGTGGAAACGCGCCGGCGGGCGCCTGCTGCTCTTGATCGAAGGCATGGCGGCGTTGGGTTTGATTTTTCTGGCGCTGGTGACGCCCTTGGCGCTGGACGCGCGCTGGAGCAGTGCGGCCTGGGCCGTGCAAGGCGCCGGCGTGCTCTGGGTTGCGCTGCGCCAGCGTCGCTGGTGGGCGGCGCTGCTGGGCATGGCGTTGCAAATTGCAGCCGCCTGGAACCATTGGCTGGCCAAGGTCCAGCATCTAGGGCAGTCCGGCGAATGGCTATTCCTCAACAGCAACTTCCTCGGTGCGCTGCTGTTGACACTGGCGGCCGGCTTCAGCGCCCGTTGCTTACAGCAGACGCGCTTGGCCACCGCTGCCGAGCCCCTGGCCGAAGTCGCCGTCGGCACGCCCCGCTGGCTGCGTGGTGTCGCTCCCGAAGGCCTGATGCTGGCGATGGCCGCCTTGCTGCTGTGGCGCGCCGGGCTGAGCGAGTTGCTGGCCTGGGACCAACACGCGCTGGACACGGCCGGCCTGACTTGCGCCTGGAGCGCGCTGCTGGTGCTGGGCGCCGAACTCGGCCGAAGGGCCTGGGTCTGGCCGGGTCTGGGCTGGGTCGCGCGCGCGCTGATGACCATCGCCCTGCTGAGTTCGGCCGCCGCGGTGCTGAATTTGGCCGGAGCCGAGCGACTCTGGGCACGCTATCTCGGCGGCTTCGGCCTGGTCGAGGGCGGGCTGCTGCTGGCGCTGGGCCTTTGGCGTCTGTTGCCGGCTGGGCAGGCCGAGTCAAACGGCGCCCAGGCCGATGAAGGTCCGCGCCCGATACGCATCGCCGAACATCTGCTGCTGGCCTGGTACGCCATGCTGCAAGGCGGGCTGGTCCTCTACACCCTGGCGGCGCACGCGATTGCCCGCCACGAGGGCTGGACGCCGGCCGCCGCCATCCTGCTGCCGACGCTGCTGGGCCTGACCCTGCTGGCCCGTATGCAGGCGCAGCGCTGGCCCCTGCGCGAGCAAGACGGGCTGTCGGGCGGATACCGCCGTGGCCTGTTGCAGCCCTGGCTGCTGTTGCTGTTGGTTTGGGTGCTGCTGGTCAATGCGTTTTGCGGTGCGGAGATGGCACCCCTGCTCTATCTGCCTCTGCTGAACCCACTCGATCTGGCCCATGGGCTGGTGCTGATCTATGGGCTGCGCCTGTGGCGTCAGGCCGGCCCCATCCATGCGCGCGGGGCGCAAGCTCTTGCCGCCAGCGCTGCGTTTTGGTGGTTCAACTCGCTGCTGGTGCGCAGCCTGCATCACTGGGCCGGCACACCGATGTGGCTGGACGGCGCACTCGGTTCGGCGCCGGTGCAAACCGGTTTGAGCGTCCTGTGGACGGTCTGCGCCCTGGTCACCATGTTGTGGGCCACCCGCAAAGCCCCAAGCAATCTGGCGCGCCCGATCTGGATGGCGGGTGCCGGGCTGTTGGGCGTGGTGGTGCTGAAGCTGTTCTTGGTCGACCTCTCACACCTGGGCAGCCTGCAGCGCATCATCTCCTTCCTGGCGGTGGGTGGGTTGATGTTGGTGATCGGCTATGTCTCACCGCTGCCACCGAGCGCAGCGCCCGCCCCACGGGCGCCCACACCACCATGAATCGCTTTGCTAAGTCACTAAAAGGCGTGCTTCGCCGGCTTCGCGCCCAGCCCTGGCTGTTGGGCACATTGCTGATGGCGATGGGTGCCACGGCTACGGCAGCCGAGTCACGCCCGGCCCTTGAGGAGCAGCCGCGCCTGTATGCCGCGACCGCACCGATCCGCACGGCGCCTGCCGAGGGCCTGCAAAGGCTGAGCCTGCCCTGGGCCGTGGTCCAGGCTTCGCGGAGCCCTGGGCTGGCCGATCTACGCATCTTCGACGCACAGGGTCAGGTCTTGCCCATGGCCTGGGCCAAGACTGCCCCGGCCGCGGAACAGCAGCGCGAGCTGAGCCTGGCGCGCTTTGCCTGGCCGGAAGCACCGACCACCACCAGCACGGCGAACGAACTTCAGGTCAAGCTGCAACTGAATGGCGACGGCACCTTGCTGAGTTTGCAAGCCTTGGCCAACGGCAGCGCCACGAGCCCAAAATTTACGCCGAACAGTGCATCAAATAGCCCGCGCCTCGCCAAGCGCTGGCTGCTGGACCTCAGCGCGCTGCAATCCAGTGCCCAGGCCGATGAGCGCATCAGCCAACTCAAGCTGGACTGGCGCCAACGCGAGGGCGGGCTCAGCACGCATTTGCGGGTCGAGGCCAGCCAGGACGCCCAGCAGTGGCACGCGCTCACCGAGGCCCGCCTGCTGGATTTGCCCGCCGAGCCTCAAGCCGCCTTGGCCGGCGCAGCAGGCGGCTTCAGCATCAAGAGCCTCAGTTGGCCCGTCAACGCCGGTACTCCCGCCATCCCGCGCTACCTGCGCCTGCAATTCGACACCGCCCTGAACCTGAGCCGCAGCGACATCACGCTGAGCCGAAGTCATGGCGCAGCCGCGCCGCAGGCAAGGAGCGTGCGTTTCGAGCCGGTGGCGCGATCGTCCGAATCGGCCGGCCAGCCGCCGCAATGGACGGCCGATCTCCAAGGTCGCTTCGCACCGCTGGCCCTGAGCGTGCAATTGCCGGAACTGAACAGCCTGCTGAATCTGCGCCTGGAGCAACGCAATCGGGACGATGAACCTTGGCGGCCGGTGAGCCAATTCGTTGCCTGGCGCTTGCTCCGCGCCGGCGTGGAAAGCAGCGCGCCGGCCCACACGCTGCAGGCCGAGCCGGCGCGCTACTGGCGCTTGTTGGGCGACGCCACGGCGGGCCCGCTGGCCGCCCAGCCCTTGACACTGCAATGGCAATGGCAGGCCCCGCAGCTGGTATTGCTCGCCCGCGGCGCCAAACCCCAGGGCTCGGCCCAAGACATGACACAAGGCCCGACTTCAGACGAGTTGCTGCTGGCCGTCGGCCGCGACGCCGCGACGCCGCTGGCGCGCCCGCTGAGCGGCCTGATCCCCGGCTATCAAGCCGGCGATGAATTCAAATTGCCCGAGGCCCAGCTCGGCGCGCTGCAACCACAGCCCAAGCCCGGCATGCGGGAGCGGCTGGCGCAACTCGTCCGCCCAGGTCCCGAAGCTCTGCGGCGCGGGGCACTCTGGGCCGTGTTAATCCTCAGCGTCATCGGCCTGGGCTGGATGGCCCGGCGGCTGCGGAAGCAAACGTCAGCCCACCATCAGGGGCGCTGATGCCGCCTGATTCGGCCGAGAAAGCCCAGCACACTCAAGCACCAAACGGCGTCGGCTCGGGTCTGACCTTTGGCGCCGACGCGAAGGCGGCGGCCGTCATTTCGTAGAGCAGATTCGGTGCCTGGCCCGGCACATCGGCCAGCGAAGCCTTCAGGCGCATGCCGATGCGCTCCAAGGTCTTGCGCGAGGGCATATTGGCCGGCTGCACCACCGCCAACACCGCCGGTGCATGCAATGCCTCGAAGGCCAACGTCAGCGCCGCCAGCGCCATCTCAGAGGCATAGCCCTGACCCCAGGCCTGCGGCCGAAAGCGGAAGTACAGGCTCAATCCCTCGTGCCCATCGACGCGCTTGGCCATCAGCCCACCAAAGCCCAACACCTGCTCCGGCTGCTCACGCAGGGCAATGGCCCAATAACCGAAACCCTGGGCTTGCCAGTGCCGCTGCCAGCACTGCAACAATTCGAGCGCTGCTTCGCGCGTGCTCAGCTGGGCCGAGGGGTTGAAGCGATTGGCGCTCGGGTCCGCTTGAATCTCAAACATCGCTGCCAGATCGCTGTCCTGGGGCGCCCGCAAGACCAGCCGCTCGGTGTCCATGGCCAACAACTTCGCCGCATGCAACTCGCTCAATGCCATGAACACGCCTCCCCCTGGATCTCGAATAATCAGTACAAACCCTAGGCCAACCTTAGGTCCAAATGACCTTCTTGAGCCATCCCCCATCCAAAGGGCCGATGCGGTTATGGCGCAACACTTCGCCCGCAAAATGCCGACCATCACGCCGGAGCGCCGCTTTGGCGCTCGCCCATGACGCCTCAGCCCCACCGATGAGCCACTCTTCTTCATGCGCCCCCTTGAGACGCCTACGCAGCAGCGCGGCGCCAACTGAGGTCGCTTGGGGGATCTTGCTGGGCTGGTGCCTCTGTCTGAGTCTGTGGCCGGCCAGACTGCAAGCGCAGACACCGGCCCCCACCGGTCTGCGCGAACTGCGCTCGGTCGGCGGCATCACCGAATACCAGCTCAACAACGGCCTCCAACTGCTGCTGATGCCCGCCGGCCAGCATGCGCTGACACGCGTGACAGTGACCTACCGGGTTGGCAGCCGCCACGAGGGGCCGGGCGAGGCCGGCATGGCCCATTTGCTCGAACATGTGACCTTTCGCGGCAGCCGACAAGCACCCGATTTGGCGGGCGAGATGCAGCAGATGCAGGTGCGCTGGAACGGCAGCACCACGCTGGACCGCACCAACTACTTCAGCTGGTTCAACACAGACAGCCCCACCCTGCGCCGGGTGCTGCAGTTGGAGGCGGCCCGGATGCAAGACGCCCTGCTGGGCCAAACCGACTTTGAAAAAGAAAAGCCGATTGTCTTGAACGAGATGGGGCTGCGCGCCACTGCCCTGCCGCAGCAACTGAACCACGCGCTGCAAGCCAGCGCCTTTCGCCAGCATCCCTATGGCCGGCCAGTGATCGGCTTCAGCGCCGATATCGAAGGCCTGTCGCTGCAGCGTTTGCAAGCCTTTTACGCGCGCCACTACCGCCCCAGCCAGGCGGTGGTGATGATCTCGGGCGCCTTCGATCAGGCCGCCGCGCTGGAGGCCGTGGTGCAGGCGTTTGGAGCGCTACCGGGCGATAAGCCCCATGAGACGAGCGGCATGACGCCCGTTGGTGCAGCCGCAGCAGCGGCCTCACAGCCAGCCGCTCAGCCCACTGATTTACCCGAACCCACCCAGCAAGCGCCGCGCCTGACCACCTTGCGCAGCACTCAGACCGCCTTGGCGGTGGGCTTTCGTACGCCCGGCATGGCTCACCCGGACGCGGCCGCCCTGACGGTTTTGGGCCGATTACTGCTGGGGGCCAGCGCTCGCCTGGTGCAAGAGCCGCCGCTGTCTGGCCAGGTGCGACTGCTGCAAGCGATGCCCCTCACCCGCGAACCCAATCTGCTCAGCCTGGGTCTGATGCTGCCGAATAGCGCCAGCGACAGCAGCGCCGCCCGGCGCGAGTTGGAGCAATTCGAAGATCGCTGGCTGCTCGAACTGGGCCAATTCGCCGACCCGCGGCGTCTCGGCGACGCCCTGGTACGACGCGTCGCCGCCGAAACCGCCACCCAGCTGCGCCGCCAGCTCCAAGACCCCGACCAGGCGGCGCAATTGATCAGCCACGCGATTGGCGCGGGCGACTGGCGCCTGCCCTTCAAACTGCTGGATGCACTGCCCGGCTTGCTGGCCTATGACGTGCGCCGGGTGGCCTCCCACTATGTGCGAGCGGAGAACCGCAGCGTGGTGCGCGCCGTCACCGACCCCAGGCTGCCCAGCACCGAGTCAGGCGAAGCCCCGCAAGGCTTTTTCGCCGGGCTGTTCGCCAAGCCCGCCGAAGTCCCATCGGTGCAAGACCCCTCACAAGGCATGGAGCGCATCAAGTCGGGCGCTGCCCTGCAGCCCTTCGCCGCGGGGACTCACCCGAATGGCAGCGCCGTCTTCAAGCCCGATCCCAGCGCCTTCGAGCCCACGGTGCAGCGGCTGCAATTGCCCAGCGGCATCCAACTGGCGCTGCTGCCCAAGGCCAACCCCCATGAGGAAGTGACCTTGCTGCTGCAGCTGCGCTGGGGCCGGGCCGAGGAGATGGCTCGCCTGCAGGGCTGGCGGGCGCTGGGCGCGATGCTGGAAGACGGCGCCGGCCGGCGCAACGCGGCCGAGATTCGCCAGCTGCGCCAGCAGTTGCAGGCCGACATTCGCATTCAGAGCGGGCCGCAAGGCCTGCAACTGCGGCTGAGCGCGCGCCGCACGGCGCTGCTGCCGGCCTTGGAGCTGGTGCGCGACCTGCTGCAAAAGCCGACGCTCAGTGACGCCAGTTTCGAGCGGGTCCGCCATGCAAGCCTGGCCAAGCTGGAGCCGGCCGCGCGCGAGTCGGTCGGCACGGTGCAGGAGCGCCTGCGCCGCTACCTGAACGAACAGCAAGACCTGCTGCCGGGCACGCCGGACTACAGCCCCTCCGCCGCCGAGCTGGCGCAGATCTGGCGCGAGCTGAGGGCAGAACAGGTGCGCGAGTTTCACCAACGTTTTTGGTCGGCCAAGCAGGCGCACGTGGCCGTGGTGGGCGCCTTGCCGGAGCACTTGCCGGAACAGCTGGAGAGACTGTTTGGCAACTGGGGCGTCGGCAGCGCCGCCGACGCAAGCGGCCTCGGCCCCGGGACCGTCTCTTCACCCTTCACAGCCTTTGTCGCGCATCGCCCGGCGCACCGGCCCATTGCCCCGGCGCGCTTCGTCGCCACGCTGGCAAGCAGCGGCCACGACGCAGGCCATACCGACGAAGGCGCGGCGCCAAGCTCGGCCCTGGTGCTGATGCTGCATGAGCTGCCGATGCAGCGCCACGCGCCAGGCTATCTGGCGCTACAACTCGGCACCCGCATCTTGGCCGGCAACGGCGAAGCCAGTGGCTCGCGCTTGAGCGAGCGGCTGCGCCAGCAAGAGGCGATCAGCTACTCGGTCAGCGCCACGCTGCGCGTCCCCAGCGAAGGCGACCGAGCCCGCCTGAGCATCCAGGCCAGCGCCGCGCCCAGCCAGGTGTTGCGACTGGAGACCGCCATGCGCGAAGAGATCAGCCGCCTGCTGCGCGATGGCCCCAGCGACGCCGAACTCGAGCGCGCGCGCCGCCAATGGCTGGCCGACCGCCGCCAGCAACACGGCCAAGACGAGGCTCTGGCCGCAAGCCTGCTGACGCAGTTCGACACGGGACTCAACTTCATCAGCGAGCAAATCGCGGAGGAAGAGCAGCTGAAGCAACTGACACCGGCCGAGGTGCTGCGGGCGCTGCGCCAAGCGCTGGCAGCGCCGGGCTGGGTGACGCTGATCACCGGCGCGCCCAGCAATACCCAGTGAGCATGCTCTGGGCGCTCTGGACGCTCGAGACCGAGGCAGCATGACCAACGGTCACGCCCCGCAGACACGGCACAATCGCTGGCCCCTGACGGATCCCGAAATTCTCGGGACAAGCTCAAAACACGCTCAGAAACCCAGACCCCTGGGCCACAGACCCAAAAGCCACAAGCGACGAGACTGCCGATGAAACCCACCGCGATTGCCCTTGCTGCAGCGTTGACGCTGCTGATCAACTCTGGCGCGAATGCCGCCAGTGCCGCCAATGCCGCTCCCACATCGGCCGCTACGGCCGCGACGGCCGCACCCAGTTCACAAATCTGGGACCTGAGCCGGCTCTATGCCAGCGAACAGCAATGGGACGCCGAGCGTCAGGCCCTGCTGGCCGACTTCGCCAAGGTCAAGGCGGTGCAAGGCACGCTGGGCAACAGCTCAAAGGCCATGCTGGACGGTCTGGACCTGCTCTCCCACATGCAGCGACGCCTGGCCCGTCTGCACTCCTACGCCAGCATGAAGGCGGATGAGAACACCCAGCTGACCGAGCACCAGTCGCGCCGCCAAATGGCCGACTCCACCTACAACCAGTTCGGCGAGGCCAGCTCCTTTGTGAACGCTGAAGTCGCCGCCATCGGCCGCGCCAAGGTTGAGGCCTTCATTGCCGCCGAGCCGGGCCTGGCCAAGCACCGCCAGTCGCTGCAGACCATGTTGCGCATGGCCGAGCACACCCTCAGCCCCAAGGAAGAAGCGCTGCTGGCCGCCTCCAGCGAAGCAATGCAACAACCCGGCCAGATCTACAACCTGCTGACCAATGCCGACCTGCCCTGGCCCAAGCTGAAGATTCGCGGCAAGACCGTGGTGCTGGACCAAGAGCAGTACGTGGCCTATCGCTCCGACCCAGATGCCAAGGTGCGCAAGCAGGTCTTCGATGCCTTCTGGCCGGTCTACAAGTCTTATGAGCGCACCCTGGGCGCCATCTATGCCGCCAATCTGCGCGGCACCGTCTTCAATGCCAAGGCCCGCAACTACCCCTCCAGCGTGGCGATGGCGCAGGCCGAGTACAACATTCCTGAAGCCGTCTACCGCACCCTGGTGCAAGAAGCCAATGCCGGCCTGCCGGCCCTGCATCGCTACCTCCAGTTGCGCAGCAAGGTGCTGAAGCTCAAACAAGCCGGCTACCAGGACATGTATGTGCCGCTGGCCAAACCCTCGGGCCAATACAGCCAGGCCGAGGCCGAGGCGCTGACGCTGGCCGCGCTGAAGCCGCTGGGCGAGGACTACACCCGCCAGCTGGGCGCCGCCTTCAAGCAGAACTGGATGCACTCGCTGCCGCAGCGCGGCAAGCGCTCGGGCGCCTATATGAACGGCTCGGCCTACGATGTGCACCCCTATCTCTTGATGAGCTACAACGGCGACTACAACAGCGTCTCGACGCTGGCGCACGAGTGGGGCCATGCGATGCACACGGTGTACTCGAACTCGCAGCCCTTCGAGACCTCGGGCTACGCCACCTTCATCGCCGAGATCCCGTCCACCGCCAATGAGCTGCTGCTGGCCGACTACATGGTGGAAAACGCCAAGACCCGCGATGAGAAGATCTTTGCGCTGAGCCAGCAGCTCGAGAACCTGCGCTCCACCTTCTTCCGCCAAGCCATGTTTGCCGAGTTCGAACTGGCCTCGCATGAAGCCGCCGAAAAGGGTGAACCCATCACCGGCGAGGGCCTGAGCAAGATCTATCTGGACCTGCTCAAGCGCTACCACGGTGACGCCCAAGGCGTGGTGAAAATCGATGAGCTCTACGGCATCGAGTGGGCCTACATCCCGCACTTCTACCGCGACTTCTACGTTTACCAATACGCCACCTGCGTCAGCGCCGCGGCCTTCTTCGCCGAAGGCATCGCCAAGGGCGACACCGATCTGCGCGAGCGTTATTTCGCCATGCTCAAGGCGGGCAACTCGGCCGACCCCTACCCGCTGACCCGCGCCGCCGGCCTGGACCTGGCCTCGCCCGAACCCTACCGCGCCCTGGTGCGGCGCATGAACCGGGCGATGGATCAGCTCGAAAGTTTGCTGGCGGCCAAGCACTGAGCCTAGCCGCGGGCGGGGCGACATCCGCCCCCGCTCAGCTGGGTCACGTGGGGACCTGACAAGCCCTCGCAGGGCCCTGCGCGGCCCTTTATTTCGCAGCGCTCGGACTGCTGCTATCCTGCAAGACAGGGCGGACCTGCGACCCATCCAGATCGCATCAAGCGACAGCTCGCATTGCCGTTTTCTGTACCCGCATGGAACATCAGACCGACCCGACCGCTGCGCCCTTGTCTGCGGACCAAGCCCCCGGCTTCGAGGCTCTATTCGAGCGCCTGGATGCTGAGCTGGACAGCGGCCGGAGCGAGCAGGCGCAGGCCACGATCCAGGCCTTGCGGCAAAGCCCTTTGATCAATCCGGGCGACGGGATCCGGCTGGAAGCCCGCGAGTTGCGCCAAAAGCTGACGCAAGGCATCTCGCAAGAAATGGTCGACCAGGCCTTCGCGCTGATCGACCGGGCCGAGCAACTCTACGAGCAAGAGCAGCAGCGCCGCCCGCTGGCCGACGCGCTGATTTGCCTGGCACGCTTTCAAAGCAAGTCGCACCTGAGCGCCCTGGCGCTGGCCTCACTGGGCCGGGCGGAAACGCTCTACGACGCACTGCAGGACGAAGCAAATCTGTTCCGCTGCCTCAATCTGGCGGCCAAGATCCTGCACGACGCCGAGATGTACCAGGAGGTGGTGAACCGGCTCGAACCCTGGGCCCATGATGCGCAGCGACTGGCCGGCCTGAGCCTGGAGCAGCGCTACAGCCTGCTGGTCAATCTGGCGGCTGCCTATTCCTTTTTGGACCGCCCCGCAGACGCCACCTACTGGCAAGAGATTCTGTACGCGGAAGCCTTGACGCTGGACCAACCCGCCCGACTCTTTCGCGATGCGGTCAACCTGGCCAATCAACGCCTGTGGACCGGTCATCTGGACGAAGCGCGACGCCTCTTGGCGGTGGCCGAGGCCACGCACAGCGCCCACCCAATCAACCGAGAACAGCAGACTTTTCTGGCGCAAAACCGCGCGCTGATTGCCTGGAAGGCAGGACAGCACGCCGACGCGATTGCGCTGTTCCACAAGGCCCGCGACCTAGCTCGCAGCCAGTCACAATGGCCGATCCTGGGCCGCGCCCTGCGCCGTCGCGCCGAATGTGCGGAAGAGGCCGGCATGTGGGAGGAAGCGCTGGCCGCCCGCAAGGAACAACTGGAGCTGAACCAGTCGCAGCTGCGCGCCATGCGCATCAACAGCAGCAACAGCATGCTGGGCATGATGGACCATGCCCGCACCCAGGCCCAAAACGAATACCTGCGCAAGCATGGCAATCAACTGGAGCTAGAGCTGGCCGAGCGCAATCGCCAACTGAACGCCAGCCTGCTGCGGCTGCAAGGCGAGATCGAGGTGCGCCGTCAAGCCGAGGCCGATCTGCAGGAGGCCCGCGATGTGCTGGAACTCAAGGTCGATGAACGCAGTCGCGAACTGGAGCACGCCATGCGCCTGCTGCTGGAGCGCGACAAGCAGCTGGCCCTGGGCCATCTGGTCGCCGGCGTGGCGCATGAGCTGAACACCCCCTTGGGCAATGCCCTGCTGGCCACCAGCACCATGAGCGACAGCCTGCAAGCGAATCGCCGCGCCTTTGAAGAAAATCGCCTGCGCCGCCAGGACCTGGCACAGCTGCACGAGGAGCTGGGCCATGGGCTGGACATCGCCTGCCGCAGCCTGTCCAGGGCGGCCGATCTGGTGGGCCGTTTCAAGGCCCTGGCGATCGAGCAGTCGAGCGCTCAGGTGCTGGAATTCAAGCCTCAGCAGGTGATCGAAAACACCTTGGCGGTGATGGCGCCGATGCTGCGTGCGCAGCTGATCGAGGTGGACTGCAGCGCGGCCCGTGAGGTGATACTGCGCAGCGACCCCGGTGCGCTGGGACAGGTGTTGGCCCAGTTGATCGAGAACGCGCTGCTGCACGGCTTTGGGCCAGGCTTTGAGCCCCTCGTCGAAGGCCGGCCGCGGACCCGCCAATTGAAGATCTCAGGCACCGTGCATCAGCAACGTTATGTGCTGGGCGTGGAAGACAATGGCTGCGGCATCGATGCCGAACAGTTGGCGCGTGTTTTCGACCCATTTTTCACCACCCGCCTCGGCCAAGGATCTTCGGGCCTGGGCTTGCACTTGGCCTATCGCCTGGTGACGCAAAGCCTGAAGGGTCAGATACAACTGCACAGCACCGCGGGCGCTGGATGCCGGGTCGAACTGACTCTGCCGCTGGACATCCAAAGCGCCGGCTGAGACTGGCTGAAGCCGACTGAAGCCGACTGAAGCCGGCTTCGTCAAAGCGTAAAGCCGGCCGCTGAACTCAGACGGCTAAACCGTCGGTGGTGTCAGGCATTGCCCGGCGCCCACGGCATGCAGGCGACTCAGCAGTTGCTCCAAGCCCTCGGGTCGGGCCACGATCTCACCGGCACGCTCCATCAATAAATAGCCGCGCGGCTGAGCGGTCGAGGCGTCGAGCCCCTGCATAGCCGCCCACAAGCGATTCACGGGCACCCAGTGCGGCGGATATTTGAAGCGCGCCACATCGAGGATCAAAACCTGGTCGCTGGCCTGATGCCAAGCCGCCAGCGGCGAAAAATGCCCTGAACCGGTCTGCCCCAGCGGAGCCCGGTCGTAATTGGCCACGATGAACGGCCCCGCCGGCGCCCGCACCGAGGCCAGCAGCGCTGCGCGAAAGGCAGCCAAGCCGTCCGACTCGGCATGCACCATCTGCACCCGGGCACCATTGCACTCCGCCAAGCAGGCCACCTCGGGCAAGGTCAGGCCCTCGGCCGCAGCCAACTCCAAGGACTTGCAGCAGATCAGTAACTCCTCACCGAAGAAACGCCAGGGGCCCTTCCAGACCCGGCCGGGGTCAATCTCCAACGCGTTCAACACCGTCACCAAGGTGCCGATGCCGCACCAGGCCGGCTCGGCCTGGGTGTGCAGGTGCGCCACCAAGGGATAGAAGGCCTCGGCATCACCGGCCATCAAGGCCTGGCGCAGCAGCACACACCCCTGCGCCGAGGCAAAGGCGACGAGATCATCCGGCAAGGGGCGCCGATGAAAGGAGGCGTTCTGGCTGGGGCTCATGAGGGCATTATTCCGGAGCGTAGGAGGCGGTCTTGTCCGTCCGATCCATCACCGACTCGCCCCTCGGCTCAAGGCAGTTCGCGCCCGCGGGCCGAAACATAGAGCCGGTACCAGTTCTCGCGGCTCAGCGCCAACTGATGCGCCTCGGCGCACGCACGGATGCGGGCCGGATCACTGCTGCCGATGACCGCGGTGATGCCAGCCGGATGGCGCAGCAACCATGCCAACACCAGCGCCTCGCGGGACACCCCCAGTTGTTCGGCCATTTCACACACCAGCCGGGCCGTGGCCTGCACCGCGGGCGGTGCATCGGCCGGGGCGGCGCCGCTGTAAAGGCCGCGCGCCAAAGCGCCCCAAGCTTGCAGCTCCACCCCTTCGCGCCGGCAGAAGTCCAGCGTATCACCCCATGCCGAGGCGGCCGGCAAGGCCTGTTCATCATTAAAGCAAGTGCCGGACTCCAGCCAATCACGCTTGAGCAGACTCATCTCCAACTGATTGGCCGCCAAAGGTTCACCGATCGCCGCGCTCAGCATGCGCATCTGCGCCGCATGCATATTCGACACACCCAGCCGGCCCACCTTGCCGGCGGTCTTCAGACGTAACCAGGCCTCGGCCAGTTCCGCCACATCCAAGAGCGGGTCCGGCCGGTGCAGCATCAGCAGTTCGAGATGCTCGGTATGCAGGCGCCTCAGGCTGGCATCGACGCTGGCGAGAATGTGGGCCGCAGACAAGTCATAACGCTTGGGGCCAGCGTCATCTGTAAAACGGATGGCGCATTTGCTCTGCAGCTGCAGGCGTGCACGCAAGGAGGGCTGGCGTTTGAACAACTCACCAAAACACTGCTCGGCCTTGCCCAAGGTGTAGATATCGGCATGGTCAAAGCGTGTGATGCCGACGGCCAGCGCCGCCTCCAGCGCGGCCTGCGCTTTGGCGATATCGGCCTCGCGCACAGGTGCGGCGTCCCAGCCGCCGCCCAGGCCCATACAACCGAGGATGAGTCGCTTCTTGTGATCGGATTCAGACATGGCGGCGCTTCGCAAACGATGAAAGCGGCATGCTAAACCAGGGCCGCGCCGACCGGGCACCGCGTGCCTGCCCCATCCGGGCTAGGTCTGGGTATGCCCTTGGCTGCTCGAGGACGAACTCGCGGACGAGCGCGAACTGGATCTAGAGCTGGAGCTGGAGCGGCGGCGGGTTCGCGCTTCGCCCCGCATTGAATCTCGCGCTTGGGCTCGCAGGGCCTGGGTCTTCAACTGCCGCGTGGACTGAGAGCGCATCATCCATCGGGTGGCATGGAAGAGCACGAAACACACACCGACGCCAATCGCCCAAGGCGTGAGTTCGTCGATCAACTGGCTCAGCATCACAGAGACGCGGATCTCGTCCAGCCTGCGCTCGGCCTCCGTTCTTGGCCGATCCCGATAGCCGCCATAGGGATTCGTTTGCCCCTCTTCGATACGCCGCCGCAGCTGGGCCAACTCGGCCGCCTGCTCGGCCTGATCGCTCACCAAGCCGCCAGCGATCTGGCGGATCTCGGCGCGAGCGCCCTGCAAGACATTCTTGATATCGGAGGCAATCTCCAACTCTTTCACGGCGCTGCGAAACAAATCCGGCTCGGCGGCATGAGAAAGCTGCGCATTGGAGAACTGGCTTTGCTGCGTCGAGGCCTGGGCAGAGGCCAAGGTCGAGTCCAACGCAGCAGGGCCTTGCGCATGCTGAGCCAAATCGGTCAGCAAGCCATTCATCGGCGCCACCGAGGCCGCTTCATCCAGGCTTTGCAACTTGGCCGACAACTGGATTCGGGCCGAGTTCGGCGCCTCCTGATGCGGCTGAGCAGTCGCGCTCAACGGCGCCAGCACGCCCTGATCGTGGCCGGAGGCATAAAGCACAGGCATGGCCCAGGCAGACGAGCCCGCAACCAAGCACGCCAGCCAGAGCAGCCCTTGAGGCCCGTTTTTATTCGTCATTCTGCCGATCTGCGCCACCACTCAGAAATCGCGGTCGGCCCCATTCTAAGGGGAGGCGCGAGCCCTCGCAGCCCTCAGGCACGGGGGATCAAGGCCGCGCAGCCGCGACCCTCCAGGCGATTCAAGCAAACCCAGCGAGCAACGAACGACGCCCCTCGGCGTCCGAGCAATTCGCTTGCAAGAATTTGCCTCGGCCATATACTGTATAAAAATACAGTTAACCACCTATGTTCAGCCCCAACACCTGCCCAGCGCCAGCCGCGGCCGGCGCCAGCAAGGCGGCCGCCAAACTGGCTACAGCCAGCGCTGACGCCCAGGCGGCCCTCCCCCCCTCGCCCGAGGCGTCGGTCGAATCGCGCCTGGATGCGCGGCTGCAAGCCCATATCTGGCGCGCCAGCAGTCTGGGTGCGAGCCAACTTGCCAGCCCGGCATCCGCCGTCAGCAGTGGCTTTGCGGCGCTGGATGCCGAGCTGCCCGGCGGCGGCTGGCCGATCCAGGGCCTGAGTGAAATTCTCTGCGACAGCGCGGCCACGCTGGAATGGCGGCTGCTGGCCCCAGCGCTGCGCTTGCTGCTGGCCGAACCGACGGTCACAGGCTCGAGCCCCGCAAGCGCTGCGCAAGCCAAGCGCCGCAGCAAACCCCGCGTGCCGATGCCTGGGTCCCGCGCCGGCCGTTCGCCGGCAGCGCGGCATGCCTCACACCCACTGTTGCTGATCAATCCGCCGCTTGCCCCGCATCTGCCCGGCCTGCAGCGCTACCACCTGCCGGCCCAGCGCCTGATCTGGTTGGCCCCGGAAACACCGGCCCAACAGCTCTGGGCCCTGGAGCAAGCCATCAAGGCGAACGCCACCGCGGCCATCCTGGCCTGGTTGCCACAGGTACGGCCCGAGCAGATCCGCCGCCTGCAAAGCTGCGCCCAGGCTATGCAGGCGCCGATCTTTCTGTTCCGACCGCTGGCTGTGGCCGCGCAGTCCTCGGCAGCCCCCTTGCGGGTTGGCCTCAGCCCAGGGCCGGATTGGAAGCTGCAGCTGAGCATCCTCAAGCGCCGCGGGCCCCTGCATGAAGGGGTCTTGCATTTGCCCGCCATGCCGGCCGATCTGGGCCGAGTGCTGACCCCGCGCATGCTGAACCTGGCCCAGCAGTCGCGCCCGGCCGCGCAGCGCCCCACCGCGATACCAGTGCCGGCTACGGCGCCGATGCGTTCCACCGCGGAGGCCCGCCATGCATTGGCTCGCCCTGCTCTGCCCGCCCGCAGCCCCGGATGAAGCCCTGGGCTGGACCGCCGCCCCCGAACAGGCTCAGCAGACGCTGGCTTGGTGGGCGCTGCAGTTCACGCCCAAGGTGGCACGACTGGAAGACGCCGTCGTGCTGGAGGTGGGCGCCAGCCTGCGCCTGTTTGGCGGCGCGACCGCCCTGCACCGGCGCATCCGTCGCGAAGCAGCTCGGGCCGGGCTGACGCTGGCAGCGATGGCCTGGGGGCCCAGCAGTTTGGCGGCGCTGGCCCTGGCAAGAGCACAAAGCGGCGACGGCATGGGCGCTCCGCTGAACCCCACATCAAGCCTCGCCATAAGCCCCGCACTGGACGCACTACCGCTGCATTGCCTGAGTGCCGTGCAGGCCCATGCCGCCATGCTGGCCCGGCTGGGCTGCCGCACGCTCGGCGATGTGCGACGACTACCGCGCGCCGGCCTGTCGCGGCGTTTTGGGCCTGCGCCCTTGCAAGCACTGGACCAAGCCCATGGTCTGCTGCCCGAGGTGCATGTCTGGCTGCAGGCGCCGGCGCAGTTCCAGGCCCGGCTGGAACTGCCGCACCGGGTCGAGAACGCCCTGCTCTTGCTGCACTATGCCGAACACCTGCTGCGCCAACTCTGCGCTTGGTTGGCGGCCCGCCATGCCGGCATCCAGGAGCTGCGCCTGCATTGGGAGCATGACGCGATGCGCGCCCGCGGTGTCGGCAGCGGCGGCAGCCTGAGCTTGCACACGGCCTGCACCACGCGCGACTTCGGCCATCTCTCACGCCTGCTGCGCGAACATCTGGCGCTGCAAACCCTGGCCGCGCCGGCCGGCGAGATCAGCCTGCAGGCGGGCGAGGTGCTGCCGATGGAGGAGCTCAGCGCCAGCCTGCTGCCGGCCGCCCCCGAGCAGGCCCATGAACCGCTGCCGCAATTGCTGGAACGGCTCTCGGTACGCCTGGGCGCCGATCGGGTGCGCTGCGGACGGCTCCAGGAGGATCACCGGCTCGAGGCCATGCAGCATTGGCAGGCCTGGAGCGCGGACGACCCCTCCGCACAAGTGCAGCCGGCTCGCCCAGCGCGGCCGACGCAAGCCATACGCGCGGCCACCTACCCACAACCCAGCTGGCTGCTCGAGCCCCCGCTGCGCCTGGCCGTGCACCAAGACCAACCGCAATACCAGCAGGCGCCGCTGTTGCTGCTGGCCGGGCCGCAGCGCATCGAAGGCGGCTGGTGGCAGACCTTGGAGGCGCGCGCCGCGACCGCCCCGTCCCGATCGGCCGAGACCGCTCATGTGCAGCGCGATTATTTTCTAGCCCTGAGCGCCGGCCACATCGTGCTGTGGGTGTTTCAGCAGCGCCTGTCCGAGGCCGAACATGGCTGGTTTTTGCACGGGGTGTTCGCCTGATGAGCGGCCGGATCAGCCCATTCTCGAACCGCTATGCCGAGCTGCACTGCTTGAGCAACTATTCCTTTCTGCGCGGCGCCTCGACGCCGGCCGAGCTGGTCGACCGCGCCCACGAACTCGGTTACAGCGCCCTGGCCCTGACCGATGAATGCTCGCTGGCCGGCGTGGTGCGCGCCCATGTGGCGGCCAAGGCCTGCGGCTTGAAGCTCATCATCGGAGCCGAATTCAGTGTGCTGGGCGAGCCAGAGCCCGAAACCGAGCAGCCCCTGTTCAAGCTGCTGGTGCTGACGCCAAATCTGCGCGGCTACAGCCAGCTCTGCCAGTTCATCACCGAGCTACGCCGCGCGGCCGACAAAGGCAGCTACTGCCTGCGCTTCTCGGCCCTGCGCGCCGAGGCGCTGAGCGAATGCCTGATGGTGCTGCTGCCGCCCCGACACGCAGCGCTGAGCGACACAGAAGACGCCTTGCTGACACCGGCACGCTGGCTGCTGCGTCACTGCCCCGGCCGCGCCTGGATCGGCGTGACCTTGTTGCGTGAACTGAGCGACGAGATGTGGCTGCTGCGCATGCGCCAACTCTCCGAGCAGACGGCCCTGCCGCTGCTGGCCTGCGGCGATGTGCAGATGCACCGGCGCTCGCGCAAGCCGCTGCAGGATGTGATGACGGCCACCCGGCTGAACCGCCCGATTGCCGACTGCGGCATCGATCTGCAAGCCAATGCCGAGCAGCACCTGCGCAGCCGCCTGCGTCTGGCCCAGCTGTACCCGCCCGATCTGCTTGAACAGACCCTGCGGGTGGCCGAACGCTGCCAGTTCTCGCTCGACGAGATCCGCTACCAATACCCCAGCGAGGTGATCCCGGCCGGCAGCACGCCGGCCCGCCACCTGCGCCAGCTGACCGAGGCCGGCGCGGCAAAACGCTGGCCCGGCGGTCTAACCGACAAATTGCGCGCACAAATCGAGCATGAGCTGAGCCTGATCCATGAGCTGGGCTACGAGCATTACTTCCTCACCGTGGCCGATATCGTGGCCTTTGCGCGCAGCCAAAAAATCCTCTGCCAGGGGCGCGGCTCGGCCGCCAACAGCATCGTCTGTTTCTGTCTCTTCATCACCGAGGTCGACCCGGCTCGCAGCGCCATGCTGTTCGAGCGCTTCATCAGCCGCGAACGCAATGAACCGCCCGATATCGATGTGGACTTCGAACACGAGCGGCGCGAAGAGGTGATCCAGTACCTGTACCGCAAATACGGTCGCGAACGCGCGGCGCTGACCGCCGTGATCATCAGCTACCGGCCGCGCAGCGCGATCCGCGACGTCGGCCGCGCGCTGAGCATGGACGAGGCCTTGGTCGAAAAGCTCGCCAAAGACCACAGCGGCTGGAGCGAAGAAGTGCTGCCCGATGAGCGATTGCAGCAGTTGCTGGACGAGCTGGGCCTGGACGCCGGCAATATCAAGATCCGCCAGCTGGTGCGCCTGGCCCGCCAGCTGATGGGCATGCCGCGCCACCTCAGCCAGCATCCGGGCGGCTTTGTGCTGACCGAAGGGCCGCTCTCGCATCTGGTGCCGATCGAGAACGCGGCCATGGCGGACCGCACCGTCATCCAGTGGGACAAGGACGATATCGACGCGCTGGGCCTGATGAAGGTCGATGTGCTGGCCCTGGGCATGCTGAGCGCGCTGAGACGCAGCTTTGAGCTGATCTCGACGCTGCGCGGCCGATCCTTCGGCATCGCCGACGTACCCGAAGGCGACGTGCCCACCTACGACATGATTTGCCAGGCCGACACGGTGGGCGTGTTCCAGATCGAATCGCGCGCGCAGATGTCGATGCTGCCGCGCCTGCGCCCACGCCGCTTTTACGACCTGGTGATCGAGGTGGCGCTGGTGCGGCCGGGGCCAATTGCCGGCGGCATGGTCCACCCTTATTTGAAAAACCGCGCACTGCCGCCCGAGCAGATCAAATACCCCAAAGACGAGCTGCGCGCCGCGCTCGAGCGCACCTGTGGCATCCCGATCTTTCAGGAGCAGGTGATGCAGGTGGCGATGATCGCGGCCGGCTTCTCCGCTGGCGAGGCCGACCAGCTGCGTCGCGCCATGGCGGCCTGGAAGCGCCCCGGCGACCTGGCCCGCTTTCACGAAAAAATCCTCAGCGGCATGCGCGAGCGCGGCTACCAAGACGAGTTCGCCGAGGCCATCTTTCGCCAGATCAAAGGCTTTGCCTCTTACGGCTTCCCAGAATCGCACGCGGCCAGCTTTGCCTTGCTGACCTATGTCTCTAGCTGGGTCAAGTGCCACGAGCCAGCGGTCTTTTTGTGCGCTTTACTGAATTCGCAGCCGCTGGGCTTTTACACGCCCAGCCAACTGGTGCAGGACGCGCGCCGCCACCACATCGAAGTGCGCGCCGTCGATGTCAACGAAAGCACGGCCCTGAGCCGTCTGGAATTGCGTGCCGGCCGCGAGCAGCCCGCCGTGCGCCTGGGCCTGCATTTGATCTCGGGCCTAAGTTCGGCGGCGGCCGCGCGCATCGAGGCGGCCCGGCGCCAAGGCCCGGCGTTCCGAGAAACGCAAGACCTGGCCCTGCGCGCCAGCCTCGACCAACAAGACCTGCAGCAACTGGCCGCTGCCGATGCGCTGATGTCACTGGCCGGCCAGCGTCGCCAGCAGGTCTGGCAGGCCTCGGCCCTGCGCACCCAGCCCAAGCTCTTGCAAAGCGCCTTCAGCGCGGAGGCCGATCTCGATCTACCCGAAGCCCCGGAAGGCGAAGAAGTCGTCTGGGACTACGCCTCGCTGGGCCTGACCCTGCGCAGCCACCCTCTGCAGCTGCTGCGCCCAAGGCTGGCGCGCCTAGGACTGAAAAGCGCCGAACAAATGCAAGACTGGCCGAATGGCAAGCGCGCCCATGTCTGCGGCATCGTCACCGTGCGGCAACGGCCGCAAACCGCCAAGGGCGTGCTCTTCATCAGCCTGGAAGACGAAAGCGGCAGCGTACAGGTGATCGTCTGGCCCGATGTCTACGCCGAACACCGCCGCACCGTGTTGGCCGCCAAGCTCTTAGCGGCGCATGGCATCTGGCAGTTCGAGAACGGGGTTCGCCACCTGATCGCTCGCAGCTTTGATGACCTGACGCCGCTGCTGGGGCGACTGGGCCTAGAGAAGAGTCGCGACTTCCGCTGAGCCGCTCCCAAGCCTGGGCCAAGCTCAAGCGCATGGTGCTGCTATTGCCTCCAAGTCCTTCTGAATACTCTGCTTTTTCAGAAGTAAAAATCAATGAAACCAATGTTTTTTATTTGGCCATCGAACTCATACTCCAAACCTCGTCGAACTGATCAAGCCCGCCCGCCACTCCTCAGACCTTCAACAAGGACACCCACCATGCGCTCCTATCCCCGCAACAGCCCCGAAGCCGCCGCTCGCATCGTCAGCCTGGTCCTGATTGCTGATGGCAATGCCAGCCGTGCGGAGTTTGAAGCCCTGGATCAACTGGATGCCGCCAAAGAGCTCGGTCTGCTCGCCGAAGGCTTAACGCCCATCGTGCGCACCCTCTGTGAAGACCTGCTGATGAGCGCTTATGGCTCAGCCTCCATGATGTCCAGCATCGACGAACCCAGCTTGGCCGCGCTGATGGCCGAAGTGGATGAACCGCAGTTGCAGCGCAAGGTGCTGCGCTTGGCCTTGGCGGCAGCCTCGGCCGACGCCCATCTCGCCGATGGCGAAGCGCTGGTGCTGGAGGCCGCCTACCGCCACTGGCAGCTCAATGCCGAGACGAACAGCCAGCCACCCATGATCCCGGCGCCGAACGCCCGAACGCCCCAGCCTCATGCGGCCTGAGGCCAGCCGCCCATCACTTTCACAACAGCGCCTTAAACACTCGCCCTCATGTTCTACGCACTCAGTTGGTTTGCCGTACTCAGCCTCATCGCACTGTGGTCACTGACCGCCTGGGCCTTCCATGCGCTGAGCCAGTGGGGGGCCGCCAACACCGGCGGCTTGGCGGGCGCGACAGCACCGCTGCAAGAAATTCTTGGGCCCTGGCTGCCGCCCGACTTGACCCAGGCACTGGCCGCCCTGCTGAGCAGCCTGCAGCCGATCTGGGAATCGCTGCTCAGCATGCTCCCCGCCTTGGCGGGCGGACTGTCCGTTCTGGTCTGGTTGGTTTGGGGCCTGGGCTGCGTACTGCTGCTGATTCTGGGCGCTATTCTTCATGCCCTCATCGCCTTGGCTAGGCGCCACACCCTCGCAGGCAAAGCCTGAACTTCCTCAGCCCCAGTCCGCACTCGCAACACCCATTCAATGATCTACGCCATTCTCAAAACGCTGCACCTCTTGGCTGTTGTTCTGTGGCTGGGTGGCATGAGCTTCAACTACTTGTTCCTGCGACCCGCCACAGCGCAACTCGACGCGCCGGCACGGGTGCGTTTGATGCATGAGGTCCTCGGGCGCTTTCTGCGCGCCACACTCTGGGCGGCCTTGCTGGTCATGGGCAGCGGCATTTGGATGTTGGGCCGGGTAGCTAGACAAGTGGTGCAATCCGGCGGCGTGTTCCAGATGCCTTTGGCTTGGACCATCATGGCCATCCTTGGCAGCCTGATGGTGGCCACCTTCCTGCACATCAAGTTCGCGCTCTTCAAAAGACTCGCGCGCAGCGCTGCGGCCGAGGACTGGGCCGCCGGCGATCAAGCCCTGGGGCAGATTCGAATCTGGCTGGCCACCAATTTGAGCTTGGGCGTGGGGGTGATGGGCGCAGCGTTGCTATTGCGTTGACCTGCCCCTCAACACATAGAGGAAAGAGTAGCGGCAGCGAGCCGAATCTTTCCCCCGCCACCAAGCATAGAAACTGCGGCTGACGAAACACCAGACCATGCGCGAGGCAGCCGGACCCTGCGGGTCGCTGAAGGTCTAGCATCCCGAATAATGATGCGCCCATAACTTGCTATTCACGCTCACCAACCCCACCACGGAAGGTCTGCCGCCAGGCGCTCGGTGAGACGCCAAAAGCAGCGCGAAAGTGCTGCCGCAGCGAGACCGCCGAACCAAAACCTGCGGCCTCGGCAATCTGCTCAATGGAGGCGCCCCCCCCTTCCAGCAGCTGCTGGCTGCGCGCCAGGCGCTCGGCCAGCAACCAGTCACCCACCGTGCTGCCGGTCATCTGACGAAAGCGCCGGGTAAAGGTGCGCCGACTCATCAACACGCGCTCGGCCAGACTATCCAAGCTGTGGGCCTGGGCCACATTGGCGCGCACATGCTCGATCACCGCCGACAAGCGCGTGTCCCGCGCACTGTGCGGCAAGGGCTGCTCAATGAACTGGGCCTGCCCGCCCTGCCGATGCGGCGGCACCACCAAGCGCCGCGCCACGCTGTTCGCTGGCGCCGCGCCGTACTGGCGACGCAGCAAATGCAGGCAGGCGTCGATGCCGGCGGCCGTGCCGGCCGAGGTCAAGATATCGCCCTCGTCGATATAGAGCACGTCCGCATCAACCCGCACACGCGGAAAGCGCGCCGCAAAGTCTTGCGCATAGGCCCAATGCGTGGTGGCGCTGCGCCCGTCCAGCAGGCCAGCTTCGGCCAGCACATAGGCGCCCAGACAAAGCCCAACCAGTTGCGCGCCACGCTTGTGGGCGCGCCGCAAGGCATCGAGCAAGGCCTGCGGCGGACGCTGCTGCGGGTCGCGCCAACTCGGCACGATGATGGTGCCGGCCCCTTTCAGCGCCTCCAGGCCGTGTGTCACGGTCAAGCCAAAACCGGCCGTCGTCATCAGCGGCCCGGGCTCGGCGGCACAGACGCGCAGGTCAAAGTGCGGCGCGTCGGGATGCGACTCACCAAACACCGCGCAAGGCACGGCCAGATGAAAAGGGCTGATCTGGTCAAAGGCCAGCACAGCAATCGAGTGGGTGGACATGGGCCGGCCTCTGCAAGGTATTGGCCCAATCTTATCGCTCGATGTCCTTCGGGCCGCTGGCCGTCAAACCCCCTGGCACCAACAATCTCGGCATGCCTTCACCCAAGCGCATACCCACTCCCTCACCGAGACACAACCGATGAACCCAACTCACAAAGCCCTGTTGCTGATCGACATTCAGATGGACTATTTCGCCGGCGGCAAATTCCCCTTGCACGACACCGAGGCCACCCTGACCCGTATCGAGCACGCCATCGGCAAGGCCCGCGCGGCCGGCATGCCCATCATCCACATCCAGCACATTGCCGACGCCAGCCGCGGCCCCTCCCCCTTCTTCAATGCCGACAGCGCCGGTGTGGCGATTCACCCCCGCATCCTGGCCGCAGCGCCCGACGCGCCCATCGTGGTCAAGCACTTTGCCGATGCCTTCGTTGGCACCACGCTGACGCAAACGCTGGCGGATCTGGGCGTGAGCGAATTGCTGGTGGCCGGCATGATGACGCAGAACTGCGTCACCCACACCGCCATCTCCAAAGCGGCCGAGTCGTATGCCAAGGTCAGCATCCTGAGTGATTGCTGCTGCACCGTCAGCGAAATGCTGCACCAGATCGCGCTCAGCGCTGTGGCCACCCGATTGGCCGTGTTGCCGGCCGACCAAGCCCTCTGATTCGAGTCCATCGGCCCGGCGACGCGACAGGCGCGAGCGGGCGTTTTCGCTCAAGCGAGAACTGCATCACGAAGCGCGCGCCCCGCCGCATCGCGGTCCGGCAACAGCCTCACAAGCAAAACGGCCAGACTGCTGCGAATGTCACGAACCGGCCCGCTGCGTCGCCGCCAAGGGCTATTCAGGGCCAGCCTCGGCTTTGAAAATTGCATCCAGTGGCCCAACAAGGCCTAGCGATTCAACACCAAACGAGGTCTTTGCCATGCTCACCCACTGCGCCAAGAAGTTGTCCCAAGGCCTGCTGATGACCGCAGCCGCGATGGCCTTCTCAACGTCGGCCTGGGCCATGCCCGAGCGCCTCAGCGATGATGAAATGCGCACCGTCAACGGCGGCCAGCAGCAAACCGCGCTGCCCAATGCCCTGAACGGCCTGCCCTCTGCCGGCCTGTTTGATCTGCTCAGCCTGGACAAGTTGAACGCTGAAAAGAGCAAGCTCTCGCCGGCCGAATTCGCCGCTGCCGTCAAGGCCGCAGGTCTCGGCAACGCCCTTCAACTGGGCTATGACGGCCAAGGCGGCAGCCAGATCACGCTGGGGTCGGGCAAGTTGAACGCGCAGTTCGGTCTGTCGGACATCGTCGCCGCCGGTGCCGGCAGCTTCAACAGCAATGCCTCGATGGGCATGATCAGCATCGGCAATCTGGACACCACCGGCACTCGCCTGCTGATGTGGCATCACTGAGCCCTGCAAATTTCGCCAAGCCCAAAACAAAAGGCCACCGTCAACAACGGTGGCCTTTTGCTTTTTAGCTGGCGCAGCGGCCGCTCAAGAGCCCTTGCCGGACATGCAGTCAAAATCAAAGACCTTGGGGGGGGAGAAGCTGCCGTCGGGCAATTGAGTCCGATAGCTGAAGTGGAACTTTTCCGCCCGCAGGCTGACGCTCTCGGTGACCCGACTGGCATCGCCCGAAGCATCCGACTGCGCGACCGAGTCGACCTGAACGCCCGCCATGTCCACGGTGTAATAGTCCACCGAACTGGAGGCCTTACCGGTGCTGCCGGCGCGGAAGCTGATGGTGGCCTTGCCCACGCGCTCACCCAACATGACGGCCTGCATCAAACGCGGGCTCGAGCTGTCGATGGTCTTGAGCACCGACACATCCCCGCAATTGACCTTGCCCATGCCTCCGCCGCCTGAGCCCAGTGTGTCAGAGCGGCTGAACCCCAACGAATAGGATTTCAGATCGATCCAGTCCTTGTGTTTGGCATCGGTCGATTCGCCCTTGATGCCATCAAGAAAAAGAAACATATCGCTGGCCGCCAGCGCCGAGCCGGCCGAGGCCAAGGCCAAACTGCCGGCCAGCAGGGGCCGCATCAAGCCCGTCGATACGCCTGTCACCACATGCTTGCTGTCTTTCATGGAACCTCCAGAAACTGCAAAAGGGGAACCCAAAGCTGCTTGGGCGTCCGATTCTGTGGCCGCACCCGCCAAACCACAAGACCCAGGTTCTAGGGCCTTGTAAAGCTGCTGAACAGCGCGTCGGTTCGCCTACCATGCCCCATCCACGCATGGAGCACCGGCCACGATGAGCGCAAACAATCGCTACGACAGCGTCAGTTACCCCGGCCTGGCCTATCCCGACAGCCACATCGCCCATCTCTTTGGCTTGGCTGCCTGGTGGGGTCTGGCCGCGGCGCCACCCGAGGCTTGTCGGGTGCTGGAGATTGCCTGCGGAGACGGCGCCAATCTGATCCCGATGGCCTTGGAGTTGCCGCACAGCCGTTTTGTCGGCGTCGACCTGGCGCAGGAACCGATTGCGCGCGGGCAGTCGCTCGCGGCGGAGCTGGACTTGCGCAATCTGCAATTGCACGCGCAGGACTTCCAAACCTTGCATGAAGAAGCGGGCAGCTTCGACTACATCCTCGTCCACGGCCTGTACTCCTGGGTCGACGCGCCGCTGCGCGAAGCGTTGATGCGCCGGCTGGCCAGGCTCTTGAGTCCAAGGGGGCTGGCCTTTGTCAGCTACAACTGCTATCCGGGCTGCCACCGAAGGGCCGAGGTCTGGGAGTCACTGCGCTTTCACGTGGAAGGCATCACAGACCCGGCGCAACGTGTCACCGAGGCGCGCTCCCTGGCGCAGCTGCTGCGCCAGTCGCAGTTGCAACCCGATTTGCAGGGCCAGGCCATGCAGGCCGAACTCGACCGGCTCTTGCGCAGCCCGCCCGGTGTGCTCTTCCATGATGATTTGGCCGAGACCAATCAGCCCTTTTACTTTCACCAATTCAACCAGCATGCGCAGCAGCACGGTCTGCAATTTCTGGGCGAAGCCGAGTTGGCAGCGATGGGCACGCAAGGCCTCAGCCCCTTGGCCCGCCAGACCTTGCAGGCGCTAGACCCGCTCAGCCGCGAGCAATACCGCGACTTCATGCGGCAGCGCCGCTTTCGCCAGACCTTGCTTTGCCACGCCGAGCAAAGCTTGCAGCGCGAGCCGCAGCCCGAGCACTTGCTCGGCTTTCACCTCAGCAGCGACGCGAAACTGCAAGGCGACCGTGACAGCCTCATCGCCCACAGCGAGTCGGCCTGCCTGCATGAGCTGATTGAATGGCTGACCGCGGCCTCACCCAACAGTCTGCCGGTGCCGGACTTGCTGCAGCGATTGCTACAAGCGCATGGTGGCCATCAGAGCGAAGCGCAGTTGCTGCGGCTGATGCATTCGGCGCTGATGACCGGCGTGGTGCGCCTGCATGCGCGGCCGCTGCGGCTGTGCACCCAGGCGAGCAGCCAGCCCATGGCCAGCGCCCTGGCACGCGCCCAGCTGCGACGCGATCCGCAGGCCGACTTGCTGACCACCTTGCGGCACGATATGTTGAAGATCGAGGACCCGCTGGTGCGGCGCCTACTGACCTTGATGGACGGCAGCAGGAATCGGCCGCAATTGCTGCAAGCCATGAGCGAAGCCTCTACACAGGACCCAAGCGCCAACCAAGCTACCGAAATCACCTCACTAGAAGCGCTCGAAGCGCATCTGCACACGCTGGGCCGCATGGCCTTGCTGAGTGATTGAACGTTCGATGAACTGATTGCCTTGGCCCACGGCCAAGGCAATCGCAGATCCGCTTGGCGCGAATTAGAAGTGAATCCCCTTCATCATTTGCTGCATCGCGATCGCTTCGGGCGAGAGCTGTGACTTGCCCGACTTCTCACCCTTGGCGGCGTCGCTGTCCGGGAACATGCGGAAGCTGGTGTTCATGACGATCTGCGCCACCCGCGGCATCAGCGCGTGCAACAACTCGCCGGTGATGCCCAGTCGGGTGGCAATGCGCACCGGCTTGGCGATGCAGGCCTGCGCCACCATATCGGCGGCCTCCTCCGGCGCCAGCGTCGGCACATTCTTGTAGATCTGCGTCGGCGCAATCATCGGCGTGCGCACCAGCGGCATATTGATGGTGGTGAAGGTCACGCCTTGATCGGCAAACTCGCTCGAGGCGCAGCGCGTCCAGGCATCCAAGGCCGCCTTGCTGGCCACATAGGCCGAGAAGCGCGGCGCATTGGTCAATACGCCGATGCTGGAGATATTGACCACATGGCCCTTCTTCTTGGCCACCATGCCGGGCAAGAGGCCCATGGTCACGCGCAGGCAGCCAAAGTAGTTCAACTGCATGGTGCGCTCATAGTCGTGGAACCGGTCGTAGCTGCCCTCGATAGCGCGCCGGATCGAGCGTCCAGCGTTATTGATGAGGAAGTCCACCCCGCCGAAATTTTCGGTGAGCCAGGCGATCATGCCCCTGCAGCTCTCCTCATTGGCAATGTCGGCCGAGTAGCTGTGAACCTTGGCATCGGCGCCGGCCGCGGCGCGGATTTCACTAACGGCCGCGGCCAACTTGATCTCGTCACGCGCGCAGATCACCGTGATCGCGCCGGCTTCAGCGAACTTGATCGCCGCCGCCAGGCCAATGCCGCTGGAACCACCGGTCACCAGCACCACCTTGCCACCGCAGGCACCGCGCAGGCTGCGGTCGATGAAGAGGTCCGGGTCGAGATGGCGCTCCCAGTGGTCCCAAAGCCGCCAGGCGTAGTCATGCAAATTCGGGCAGGCGATGCCCGAGCCCTTCAGCGCCGCCGTGGTCTCACGGCAGTCAAAACGGGTCGGGTAGTTGATGAAGGTAAACATATCCTCCGGCAAACCCAGATCCTTCATCACCGCATGGCGGATGCGCCGCACCGGCGCCAAGGCCATCAGACCCTTCTTGACGCTCTTCGGAATGAAGCCCAGCAAGGCGGCATTGATGAACAGATTCATCTTCGGCGCATGGGCGGCCTTGGAGAAGATGTCCAAGACGTCGCCCACCCGGTAGCCGACCGGGTCGACCAAATGGAAGCAACGACCCGAGGCCTTGCCGTTCAGGTGGCTGATGTGATCGAGCGCATCGACCACATAGTCGACCGGCACGATGTTGACGCGTCCACCTTCCAGGCCGATCGAGGGCATCCAGGGCGGCAGGATTTGACGCAGGCGCTGGATCGGCTTGAAAAAGTAATAGGGGCCGTCGACCTTGTCCATCTCGCCGGTCTTGGAGTCGCCCACCACCATCGCGGGCCGGTAAACGGTCCAGGGCTTTTTGCACTCCTTGCGCACGATTTTTTCGCTCTCGTGCTTGGTCATGAAGTAAGGGTGGTCCAAACCCTCGGCTTCATCAAACATATCCTCGCGGAACACGCCTTCGTACAGGCCGGCCGCGGCAATCGAGGAGACATGGTGCACATGGCCGGCGTCGATGGCATGAGCAAATTCGACCATGCTACGCGTGCCATCGACATTGGCCGCCATCTGGCTGGCCTCGTCGGCTTTCAGGTCATAGACCGCGGCCAGATGGTAGACATGATCGATCTGCCCCTTCAGGCGCTTGATATCATCCGCCGCCACGCCGAGCTTCTTGCCCGTTAGGTCGCCAAACACGGGCAAGGCGCGCGTCTTGCTGACGCCCCAGAAGGCCAGCAACTCGGGCAATTTGTCGCGGCTTTCTTCGCGCATCAAGAAGTGAACCGTGCTGCCTCGACGAGCCAACAACTTCTTGACCAAGCGTTTGCCGATGAAACCCGTTGCCCCGGTGACGAAATACTGCATGCTGAGGTCTCCTGATAGAACTGATTTGCCTGTGATTCTTGACCATCCTAGCAAGGCCATCGCTGCGCGATTACCCGCAGAGCGGCCTCGAGGCCTCGGCGACAAAAAACGCTCGAAACCCCGCTGGTGAGCCCTCCCTAGGTAGGGGACACTGTCTAGGTTCCGCCGGCACAGCGGCAGCAGAGCGATCTATAGTGAAACCATTCCCCGCACAAACCGTGCGCCAACCACCGCAAAAGGACTGAGAACATGGTCAAGAAGCTTCAGAAGATGGCTGCCAAGAAGAACACTGCTTCCAATGGCGCCTTCGGCGGCGCGCTGCCGGCCGGCCTGCTGGACGGCAATCTGGCGCAAGGCATCAAGGATTCCGCACAACACATCTGGGCTGCCGGCCTGGGCGCCTTTGCCAAGGCACAGGGCGAAGGCGGCAAGGTCTTTGAGGCCCTGGTGAAAGAAGGCATGAGCCTGCAGAAGAAGACACAATCGGCCGCCGAAGAAAAGCTCGGCGCCATGGCCAGCAAGGTCACCGGCATGGCCGGCGACGTCGGCAACAAGGCCGGCCAACACTGGGACAAGCTGGAATCGATCTTTGAAGATCGCGTTGCCCGTGCCCTGAACCGCCTCGGCGTGCCCTCGGCCAAGGATGTGGCCGAACTGATCGAACGCATCGACGCCCTCAGCGCCGCTGTTGGCATCCAGCCGCCGGCCAAGAAGTCGAGCAAGGCCGCCAAGCCAGCAGCCAAGCCTGCTGCCACGGTCAAGAAGGCAGCGGCCAAGCCCGCCGCCAAGGCCAAGCCCGAAGTGAAGGCCGCCGTGAAGACCGCCAGCAAGGCCAAGCCTGCCGCCAAGGCCAGCGCCAAGCCGGCAGCCGCACCTGTGGCCACACCCTTCAAGAAAGCCGCAGCCAAGACTGGCGCAGCCGTGAAGGCAGCGGCCAAGCCGGCAGCCAAGGCCGCCACCAAGGTGGCCACCAAAGCCGTCAAGAAAGTGGCCGCCAGCGCTGCCGCCACTACGGCAGCGGTGAATGAAGCTGCGGCAACGGCAGTCCAGGCCTGATCTAGGCCGAGGCTGATTCAACTTGCAAGCAGCAGTCGGACGGCCGCGCGGCAAGCGTCGAGCTAAGCCGTCAGGTCCGCGCATAGGCCTGGCCCTGGCAGGCGGCGGTCCGCTCGGCGCCATCTATGAAATCGGCGCCTTGTGCGCCCTGGAGGAGGCCATCGACGGCCTCAACTTCACCGACTGCGATGGCTATATCGGCGTCAGCGCCGGTGGCTTCATCGCCGCGGGTTTGGCCAACGGCCTGAATCCGCGCGAGTTGTGCGCCGCTTTCATCGAAAACAGCGCCCCGGCCCCCGACAGCGTCGACCCGGCCGAGCTACTGCAACCCGCCTGGCAGGAATACCTCGATCGTCTGCAGCGCTTACCCGGACTGCTGGCCAAGGCCAGTTGGGCCACGCTGGTGCAAGGACGCTCGGTGCTCGGCGCCTTCGAGCGGCTTGGTGCGGCCTTGCCCACCGGCCTGCTTTCGGGTGACGCCTTGGCCGCACAGTTGCAGTTGCAATTCAGCCAGCCCGGTCGCAGCAATGATTTCCGCCAACTGAAAAAGCGTCTGGTCTTGGTCGCCACCGATCTGGACAGCGGCGAGGCCACACCCTTCGGCATGCCCGGCTGGGACCATGTGCCGATCTCGCTGGCCGTGCAAGCCAGTGCCGCACTGCCGGGCCTGTTCCCGCCGGTCGCCATTGAAGGTCGGCATTATGTCGATGGGGCGTTGAAGAAGACCCTGCACGCCTCGGTGCTGCTGAAGGAAGGTTTGGATCTGCTGATCTGCCTGAACCCTTTGGTGCCCTACGAATCCGACCCGGCCAACTCCACCCGCGCCAAGCGAGCCCGCATTCCGCATTTGGTGGACGGCGGCTTCCCGCTGGTGATGAGTCAGACCTTTCGCTCGCTGATTCACTCGCGCCTAGAGTTGGGCATCAAGCGCTACGAACATACGCATCCGGACACCGACATCGTCCTGTTCGAACCCGACCACCGCGATGCCGAAATGTTCATGGCCAACACCTTCAGCTACTCGCAGCGCCACCATCTGGCCGAGCATGCCTATCAAACCACCCGTGCCGCTCTGCGTGCGCGGGCCGACATGCTGGGCCCGCAGTTGGCGCGCCACGGGCTGAGTCTGAATGCAGCGGTCTTGGCCGACCGCGACTGCCGCCTGCTGGGCGATCTAGAGAACGACGCTCAGGCCCGCACGGCCGGCGCTTTGAAACGCTTGCGGCGCGCCTTGACCCGCATCGAAGGCCGCTTGCACAGCAACTGAGCGCCCCGGCGGGGCGACGTTTTTGATTTCTGGAACGGCGCCCGCTCGTTCAAAGCGAAAACAGCCAGGTCTTTGACCAGCAAATCCGCGCACAAATTCACGAACCCACTGCTAGCCCCCTCGGCATGCGGGGCTGACCGAAAACCGTCCGCCGCCCAGAATCAATGGCAATGTCAACAGCAATGTCCAGGCATTGCGATTCAAGCAATAACGATTACTTTTTTAAATGAAAAAAATTCTCTCTCTGGCCCTGGCCCTCGCCCCGATGTTGGCCGCCGCCAGCCCCAGCCTGGGCCCCAACCTGGTGAAAAACGGCAGTTTCGAAGCCAACAGCTTGGCCGATAAGAGCTGGACCCCCCTACGGAGCCTCAGCGACTGGACAGTCGACAAGAACCAGGTCGAGCTGCGCAACAACGTCGCGGGCAACGCTTTTGACGGCAAGAACTTCGTTGAATTGGATGTTTATAGAAATTCCAACATCAGCCAAGCCATCGCCACCATCGAAGGCCAGTGGTACGAGTTGAGCTTTGCCTACGCCAACCGCGCCGACAGCAAAAAAGGCGCCGGCAGCAATGGCATCGAGTGGAGCTTTGCCGGCCACAGCGGCTTGGTGGGCGACAACACGGTGACCAAGTGGAACACCTTCAGCACCCGCTTCCAGGGTACCGGCAAAGTCGAGACCCTGACTTTTGCAGCGCATGGCAAGTCGGACGGCTACGGCACCTCGCTGGACAAGGTCGCTCTGAATGCAGTGCCTGAACCCAGCAGCATGGCCCTCTTGGCCGGTGGCTTGCTGGCCATGGGCATGATCAAGCGCCGCAAGAATCAGGCTTGATCATTGTTGAGAGCTTGCTGCAGCGGCGGAGGGAGTAGAGACCGGACGACGCAGAAGCAGCGACAAGCCCCAACAAAAAAAGGCAGCTCATTGAGCTGCCTTTTCTTTTGCCTTGCCCCCTGAGCTTTAGCCCAGATAGCGGCTCATCAAATGCGCCTTGAAGTGCGCCGGATTGAGCGTCTCGCCGCTGGCGGCCTTGACCAAATCGGGCGTCTCCAGGCGGCTGCCTTGATGCCAGATCTTGTCGCGCAGCCAGTCGAACACCGGCGCCAGATTGCCGGCAGCAATGTCTGCATCCAAACTCGGGCGCTCGCGGCGCATCGCCGCGAACCACTGCGCCGCGTACATGGCGCCCAAGGTGTAGCAAGGGAAGTAGCCGAACAGGCCGCCGCTCCAGTGCACATCTTGCATGCAGCCATCCTTGAAGTTACCGCGGGTGTCCACGCCCAGCAGCTCCATCATCTTGGCGTCCCACAGGGCCGGGATGTCCTCGCATTCAATCTGCCCTTCGATCAGCGCCCGCTCGATCTCGTAACGCAAGATCACGTGGGCGGGATAGGTCACTTCATCGGCATCCACGCGGATATAGCCGCTGTGCACCCGGGTCAGCAAGCGGTTCAAATTGGCCGGTTCAAACGCCTCTTGGGCGCCCAGATGCTTGATGACCAGGGGGCTCAGCAACTTGGCGAAGGCCGGGTGGCTGCCCAGTTGCATCTCGAAGCTCAGGCTTTGGCTTTCGTGCAAACCCATCGAGCGGGCCTGCGCCATGGGCTGGCCCAGCCAAGCCTGCGGCAGGTTCTGCTCATAGCGGGCATGACCGGTTTCGTGGATGGTGCCCATCAGGCTGGGCAGGAAGTCATCCTCGCGATAGCGGGTGGTGATGCGCACATCCTCGGGCACACCGCCGCAGAAGGGGTGGGCGCTTTCATCCAAGCGGCCGGCTTCGAAGTCGAAGCCCATCAGCTGCATGGCATCCAGGCCCAGCGCGCGTTGTGCGGCCTTGGTGAATGGGCCTTGCGGGCGCTGCACGGTTTCACTCGCTTGCTTGGCCTGCACGTCCTTGATCAGCTGCGGCAACCAGCTGCGCAGATCACCAAACACGCGGTCCACCTCGGCCGAGCGCATGCCCGGCTCGTACTGGTCCATCAAGGCGTCGTACAGCCCCAGACCGCTGCTCTCGGACAGGCAGCGCGCTTCTTCTCGAGCCAAACGCACACATTCCTTCAACAAGGGCAGGTGGCCGGCCCAGTCATGCGCCTGACGCTGGCTGCGCCAGGCATGCTCGCAGCGCGAGTTGGCCAGCGACTTGGCCTCCACCAGGCTTTGCGGCAAAGCGTTCGAGGCGCGCCAGGCGCGGCCCATCTCACGCAGATTGGCGGCCTGGTCGGCACTCAGCGGCTCGGCCGCAGCGGCGGCCAGCAGGCCCTTCAGCTGTGGCTCGGTGGCCAGCTGATGCAGCAGGCCGCCCATCTCGGCCAGCGCGAGCGAGCGGGCTTCGTTGCCCTTGGTCGGCATATTGGCCGACTGATCCCATTGCGCGATGGACTGCAAATGCGCCAGGCGATGCAGACGTTGGTGACGTTGGTGAAGCTCGTTGTAAGCGGGTGTGCTCATGAGAAAGGTTCTTGCGGTGGGCAAGCGAGCATTGTCTACGCAAGCCAGGCCGCATCATCCTTTGGGGGAATCAAAGCCCCCCCGGGAATACCCACAGCAAGGCGGCCGTCATCAGCACATAGCGGGCGAATTTGCCGATTGCCATATAGGCCACGCAAGGCCAGAAAGGCAAACGTAGCCAACCGGCCACCGCGCACAAGGGGTCACCGACAACCGGCAGCCAGCTCACGAGACAGGCCTTGGCGCCGAAGCGCCCGAGCCAGGCCAAGGCACGCGGATTCGGCGGCGCGCGATGGGTGGCGCGCTCATAGGCCCGCTCGGCGCCATAGCCCATCCACCAACTGATGACGCCACCCAAGGTGTTGCCCGCCGTAGCTACCAGCACGGCCGGCCAAAACAAACTGGGATCGGCCTTGATCAATAAAAAGACCGCCGGCTCCGAGCCCAGCGGCAGCAAGGTGGCCGACACCAGGGCGATCAAAAATACGCTGACCAGGCCCACCTTGGGGATGGCCAAAAAGGCCAACAGGCTGTGAATCAAACTTTCGAGAGCAACTTCCATCCGGCTGATTATGGCGACCCACTGGACGGCGCCGCCGACAGCGCGAGTGGCCCAAGTTCAGCAGTAAGACCCGAGACAGGCCGAGGAAGGTATAATTTTGCCTCTTTTTTGAGCACCCCTGAGTTTCTCCCCCATGCCCGCCCAGCCGCCGATCTTTCAGATTGGCTCCCATCTATTGCCGAACAATTTGTTTGTGGCGCCCATGGCCGGCGTCACCGACCGGCCGTTCCGGCAACTCTGCCGCCGCATGGGCGCGGGCTATGCGGTCAGCGAGATGGTGACCTCGCGCAAGGACTTGTGGAACAGCCTAAAGACCTCGCGGCGTGCCAACCACGACGGAGAAGCTGGACCGATCGCGGTGCAGATTGCCGGCACCGACGCTGCCATGATGGCCGAGGCGACCCAGTACAACATCGATCGCGGCGCCCAGATCATCGACATCAATATGGGCTGTCCCGCCAAAAAGGTTTGCAACAAATGGGCCGGCTCGGCTCTGATGCAAGACGAGCCGCTGGCCCTGCAGATCATCGAGGCGGTGGTTGCAGCCGCAGCGCCTCACGGCGTGCCGGTCACGCTAAAGATGCGCACCGGTTGGTGCGAGAGCGAAAAGAACGCCGTGCGCCTGGCGCTGGCCGCCCAGAACGCCGGCGTGGCCATGGTCACCGTGCATGGCCGCACCCGCGAGCAGGGCTATAAGGGCGCGGCCGAGTACGCCACCATCGCAGCCGTCAAGGCGGCGCTGCAAATTCCGGTGGTGGCGAATGGCGATATCGACTCCCCGGCCAAGGCGAAGGAAGTGCTGGCCCTCACCGGCGCCGATGCGGTGATGATCGGCCGGGCCGCCCAAGGCCGGCCCTGGATCTTTGCCGAAATGGCCCATTTCCTGGCCACCGGCGAAAACTTGCCGGCGCCCACCGTGCTGCAGGCGCGCGACTGGCTGATCGAACACCTGCACGAGCACTACAGCCTCTACGGCGAGCTGACCGGCATGCGCACGGCGCGCAAGCACATCGGCTGGGCGGTGGTGGACCTGCCGGGTGGTGAAGATTTCCGTCAAACCATGAACCGCCTGGAGAGCAGCGCGGCGCAAGTCCACGCCCTGGGCGCTTGGTTCGACGCACTGGCCGAGCAATATGAGCGCTTGCCCTATCTTGCCAAGTGCCAGGAAGATTCAACAATGGCTGCCAATGACAACGAAGAAGAACTGAGGCTACAGGCATGACCCCGAAACCGATCGATGCCTGCGTGCGCGAAAACCTGGAAGTCTATTTCCGCGATCTGGACGGCGAAGAACCGCACTCGATGCACGAGATGCTGATTCAAGTCGTCGAGAAACCCTTGCTGGAAGTGGTGATGGCACGCGCCGCTGGCAATCAAAGCAAGGCCGCCGAATGGCTGGGCATCAACCGCAACACCCTGCGCCGCAAGCTGACCGAGCACAAGCTGCTCTGAGTCCGGCCCACGCGCTTACCCCTTCCCTTTCCGAAAAAAGACCATGTCCCAACTGACCGCCCTGATCTCCGTGTCCGACAAGACCGGCATCCTTGAATTTGCCAAAGAGCTGCACGCCCTGAACGTGCGCCTGCTGTCCACCGGCGGCACGGCCAAGCTGCTGGCGGATGCCGGCCTGCCCGTGACCGAGGTGGCCGACCATACCGGCTTCCCCGAGATGCTGGACGGTCGCGTCAAGACCCTGCACCCCAAGGTGCACGGCGGCCTGCTGGCGCGTCGCGACTTCCCCGAGCACATGGCTGCCGCGGCTCAGCACGGCATCACCATGATCGACATCCTGGCCGTCAACCTCTACCCCTTTGAAGCCACCGTGGCCAAGCCCGGTTGCACGCTGGAAGACGCCATCGAGAACATCGACATCGGCGGTCCGGCCATGGTGCGCAGCGCGGCCAAGAACTGGAAGGACGTCACCGTGCTGACCGACGCCGGCCAGTACGCCCAAGTCTTGGCCGAGCTGAAGGCCCATGGCAAGACCAGCGACAAGACCCGCTTCGCCGCGTCCGTCGCCGCCTTCAACCGCATCGCTCAATATGACGCTGCGATCAGCAATTACTTGAGCGCACGCACCGAAGAAGGTACGCTGTCCGAGTACCCCGGTCAGATGAACAGCAGCTTCGTCAAAGTGCAAGACCTGCGCTACGGCGAAAACAGCCACCAGACCGCCGCCTTGTACCGCGACTTGTTCCCCGCACCCGGCTCGCTGGTTTCGGCCAAGCAGCTGCAGGGCAAGGAACTCAGCTACAACAATATCGCGGACTCCGACGCCGCCTGGGAATGCGTCAAGAGCTTCGACGTGCCCGCTTGCGTGATCGTCAAGCACGCCAACCCCTGCGGCGTGGCCGTGGCTGCCAACGCGGCCGAAGCTTATGCCAAGGCCCTGAAGACCGACCCGACCAGCGCTTTCGGCGGCATCATCGCCTTCAACCGCGAGGTAGACGGCGCCGCTGCCGCCCATGTCTCCAAGCAATTCGTCGAAGTGCTGATGGCCCCAAGCTTCAGCGCCGAAGCGCTGGAGATCTTCAAGGCCAAGGTCAATGTGCGCCTGCTGCAAATCAACCTGCCGGCCGGCGGTGCACGCCCCTGGGATCAGGGCCGCAACGCACAAGACGTCAAACGCGTCGGCTCAGGCCTGCTGGTGCAAACCGCCGACAACCACTTCCTCAAGAAGGAAGACCTGAAGATCGTCACGACCCTGCAGCCCAGCGCTCAGCAGCTCGATGACCTGATGTTCGCCTGGACCGTGGCCCAGTATGTGAAGAGCAATGCCATCGTCTTCTGCGGCGCCGGCATGACCCTGGGCGTGGGCGCCGGCCAGATGAGCCGCATCGACTCGACCAAGATCGCCGCCATCAAGGCCGCCAACGCCGGCCTGGAACTGAAGGGCTCGGTGGTCGCCAGCGACGCCTTCTTCCCCTTCCGCGACGGCCTGGACGTGCTGGCCGATGCCGGCGCCACCTGCGTCATCCAACCCGGTGGCTCGATGCGCGACGACGAGGTGATCGCCGCCGCCAACGAGCGCGGCATCGCCATGGTCTTCACCGGCGTGCGTCACTTCCGTCACTGAGCCGCAAGCACTCAACCCCAATGAGAAAGCCCGCTCGCGCGGGCTTTTTTCTTGCTGGCAGAAGGATGCCGGATGCCCGATCGGCATCCGCCGGACTCAACCGTGCCGAGCAATCAGCCCACAGGCAATGCGCGGCCCGGAGTTGCCGGTAGGCTGGGTTTTGTAATCATCCGCCGCGGCATGCACGATCACGGTGCGGCCGTCGATGCTGCGCTCGCCGGCCGCCAGCGTCACGCCGTGCAGCATGATTTTCTGATCGACCAGACCCTGAGCGTCGGCGGTGAGATTGGGCATATCACCGGCATGACGCTCGCCGCTTTGCTCGCCATGAGGCTTGCCATCGGGATTGAAGTGCCCACCGGCGCTGGTGAAATCGGCGCTGGCGCAGGATGATTTTTCGTGCACATGGAAGCCATGCACGCTCATCGGCTCAAGGCCGCGCAGCTTCACATGCGCCATCAAATGCCCGTCCATCTGATGGAACACCACCAGACCCGACACCTGCGGGCCTATGGCCAAGGGCGACAAAGTCGCCGCCCCCATCTTGGCCATCATGCCTTGATGCATATCGCCCATCTTTTTATCGCCCGAACCATGGTCGTGGGTCGCAACGGCACAAGCGCCCAGGACCAGCGGCAGGGTCAGGGCGAAAACGGCACGCAAGATTTGCTTGTTCATCAGTGAATCTCCAAGGGTGAAGCGAAATGCGACGATAGCCCGGCCTGGGCCAAAGTGCACCGATGTTTTTACCCAGCGGGGCGCCGCAGCGCGCCCTTCCCCCTAGGTCGACAAGCTTGGCTGGGGCTTATTTGCTCGGGCCCTTGTCCGTCGCCAAGATGGTGGAGAGGGTCGAACCACCGATCGCCGAACACTCTCGGCCATGCGCTTCGCTCCATTTGACCGCCACGCCCGTGACCACTGGCCGCACCATGCGCCAAGGCCAGAAGCCAAAGCGCTGTGAGCCGTTGTACTGGATGATGGCATCGGCGCCCGAGCTTCGTGCGTAGTCCACCAGCTTGGGCAAGATGTCCTTGATGCCGCCATAGGTGCCCTTGGCCACCTTCAAGCGGCGCACCACGGTGTAGCGCAACTCGCTGGGCGGTTGGCCAGCCAGGATGCAAAAAGCACCCGCAGCCGCTGTCATCGGGATCGCTTGTTCACCCTCCTTCATCGGAACAATTTCGACCTCGGCATCGGCGCCGAGTGCAGCCGCGCTGGCTGCACTCGCCGAACTCACCGAAGCGCTGGCGGCATTTGCCGGCGGCGCAACCTCTTGCGCGACCGCACAAGTTGAAAACAAGGCGGCCAGAGCCAGGGTCAAAGCAGTCGAATGCATGCTGCAGGGTTCCAATCAAGGACTACTGTCATAGGGCCATGACCTAACGCCGTTGATCAACGCCAGAGGGCCAAGTCGCGGCGATTCTAGCCACAGCCCGACCAGGCGGCCTCAAGGCACAGCTTGGGCCTATTCCTAGAGGCCATCCTCTAGCACAGGGCCAACACCCTTGGCCGATGGCGCGCTTGCGGTTAGCCTTGTGCGACAAGAACATACCGGAGACTGCGATGAACCAGACCTTGCAAGAACGCCTGCATCTGGCGTTGGAATTGCAGCGGGCGGCCTTTCGCGCTGAGATGTACCCCAGTTTGGCCCGCCGGCATGATCGCCTGCAGCGCGTACGCTTGATGACAAGCAAGTACGCGGAGCAATTGGCCGACGCGATCTCCAAGGACTTTGGCAACCGCGCCCGACAAGAAACCCTGCTGGCCGATGTGTTCACCGTCGAATCCGGTGCCAAACATGCGCAAAAGCACTTGCGCCGGTGGATGCGCCCACGCCGTGTCAGCACCGCACTGCACTTCTTGCCGGCCAGCAACAAGCTGCTGCGCCAACCGCTGGGCGTGGTCGGTGTCGTAGCACCTTGGAACTACCCCTTCTATCTGGCCATGGCGCCAGCCCTGGCGGCGCTGGCCGCCGGCAACCGGGTGATGATCAAGCCCTCGGAGCTGACGCCCGCGACCTCGGCGCTGATGGCCAAGATGGTGGCCGAGTTCTTCGCCCCCGAAGAAATGCAAGTCATCACCGGCGACGCCGATGTGGGCCGCGCCTTCAGCCAGCTGCCCTTTGACCATCTGTTCTTCACCGGTTCCACCGCCGTGGGCCGCCATGTGGCGCAAGCCGCCGCGCAACACCTGACCCCGGTGACGCTGGAGCTGGGCGGCAAGAGCCCGGCCCTGGTGGACCGCAGCTGCCACCTGCAAATGACGGCCGAGCGCCTGGCCTACGGCAAGCTGCTGAATGCCGGCCAAACCTGCGTGGCGCCTGACTACCTCTTGGTGCCGCGCGAAATGGTCGAGCCGCTGGCCCAAGCCATTCTGCAAGCCATGCGCAAGATGTTCCCCGCGCTGGAGGGCAATGCCGACTACACCCACATCGCCAGCGAACGCCACCGCGCCCGCTTGCAAGGCCTGCTGGACGACGCCCGCGCACGCGGCGCACGCCTGCTGCCCTCGCACGAAGGGCCGCTGAGCGGCCGCGCGCTCACGCCGCATCTGCTGCTGGATGTGAACGATGAGATGACGGTGATGCGCGAAGAAATCTTCGGCCCGCTGCTGCCCATCGTGCCCTATGACCGGGTGGACGAAGCGCTGGCCTACATCAACCGACACGAGCGCCCGCTGGCCCTGTATTGGTTCGGCCAAGACAGCGCCATGCAGCAGCGCGTGATGGAGCAAAGCCATGCCGGCGGCGTCACCATCAATGACTGCATCTGGCACCTGGGCCAAGAAGAGCAACCCTTTGGCGGCGTCGGCGCCAGCGGCATGGGCAGTTATCACGGTGAGTGGGGCTTTCGCACCTTCAGCAAAGAGAAGCCGATCTTCAGCCAAGCCCGCTTCGCCGGCACCAAGCTCTTCTACCCCCCGTATGGCAAGACCTTCAGCCGCTTGCTGGGTCTGTTGAAAAAGATCGCTTGATATGCAAAGACGCAGCCTTCTCAAACTGGGCCTGGGCGCCGGCGTGGTGCTGGCGGTGGCCGGCGGCGCGGCCGCGCTGCTGATGAAGCCCGGCCTGCATGAGGACAACAAAAAGCTGGGCGAACCCGCGCGCCAGCTGATGCGCGCCGTGGCCCTGGCCTTGTTCGACGGCCTGCTGCCGCAAGAAGCCGCTGCCCGCGAGGCGCGCTTGACGCTGCATCTGAGCCAGCTCGAAGCCGGCATTGCGGGCTTCCCGCCGGCCCTGCGGGCCGAGCTGTCGCAGGTCTTGATGCTCTTGGACACCGCCCCTGGCCGCCTGGGCCTAACGGGCCTGAGTAGCGACTGGTCCAAGGCCTCGGTGGCCGAGGTGCAAGCCGCGCTGCAGGCCATGAGCCAGTCCAGCATGAGCCTGCGCCAGCAGGTTTATCACGCGCTGCGCGACCTCAATACGCTGATGTTTTTCAATGACCCGAGCAGTTGGGCGCTGGTCGGCTACCCCGGACCGAGGACCATTCCATGAGCTCGATTGCAGACCCCATCAAAGAAGGCCTGGCGCGCGGCTGGCAAGTCTTTGGCCCTGGACAGAAAGCGCTGCCCGAGCGCATCGACTGCGATGTGGCCATCATCGGCAGCGGCGCCGGCGCCGGCATCACCGCCGAGCTGCTGGCCAAGGCCGGCTTGCAGGTGCTGATCATTGAAGAAGGGCCGCTGAAGTCCAGCAGCGACTTCCGCCAGCGCGAGTCCGACGCCTACTCACAGCTCTACCAAGAAGGCGGCGGCCGCAAGACCGCCGACCAGGCCATGCCGGTGCTGCAAGGCCGCTGCGTGGGCGGCTCCACCACGGTGAACTGGGCCGGCTCCTTCCGCACCCCGGCCGACACATTGAACTACTGGGCGCAGAACTACGGGCTCAAAGACGTCAGCCCGGCCAGCATGGCGCCCTGGTTCGAGCAGGTGGAGCAGCGCCTCAACATCAGCCCCTGGCTGACCGAGCCGAATGGCAATAACAGCGTGCTTCAGCGGGGCGCGGTGAAGCTGGGCATTCCGGCGCCGGTCATCAACCGCAATGTCAAAGGCTGCTGGAACCTGGGCTCTTGCGGCCTGGGCTGCCCCACCAATGCCAAGCAATCCATGCTGGTCACCACCATCCCGGCCGCGCTCGATCTGGGCGCGCGCCTGCTGGTGCAGACCCGTGCTGAGCGCTTCGCTTGGCGCAGTGAACAGATCGAGGGCCTAACTTGCCAGCCCATTCACCCCGACGGCAGCGCTGCCGGACCGACGCTGCAAGTGAAAGCCAAGCACTATGTGGTGGCCGGTGGCGCCATCAACTCGCCCGCGCTCTTGATGCGCTCGCAGTTGCCTGACCCGCATCAGCTCTTGGGCAAGCGCACCTTTTTGCACCCCACCGTGGCCAGCAGCGGCGTCATGCCCGAGGCCGTGAACGGCTGGGCCGGCGCGCCGCTGGCGGTCTTCTCTGACCATTTCTTGCACACCCAGGCAATGAATGGACCCATTGGCTACAAGCTGGAAACCGCGCCGGTGCACCCCGGCTTTGCCATGACCAATCTCGGCGGCCTCGGCCAAACCTTGGTGGACAAGGCCAAAGACTTCCCGCACACCAGCGTCTTGATCGGCCTGCTGCGTGACGGCTTCCACCCGCAAGCCCATGGCGGCACCGTCAAGCTCAAGAGCGACGGCAGCCCGGTGCTGGACTACCCCATCACCGACTACCTGCTGGACGGCGCCCGCCGCGCCCACCTGACCATGGCCGAGATCCAGTTCGCCGCCGGTGCCAAGACCGTGCGCCCCGCCCACGACATGGCCAGCGCCTACAGCAGCTGGAAGGAAGCCCAAGCCGCCATCCAAGCCCTGCCCTACCGGCCCTATATCACCACCATCGGCAGCGCCCATGTGATGGGCGGCTGCAATATGGCCGGCTCGGCCGAGCTGGGCGTGGTGAGGCCCGATGGCCAGCATTGGCAGATCGCCAACCTCTCGGTGCACGACGGCTCCATCTTCCCCACAAGCATTGGCGCCAATCCGCAGATGACGGTCTACAGCCAAGCCGCGCGCATGGCGACCGCGCTGGCCAAGCGGCTGAATGGGCGCGAGGTGCGTTTGGTTGAGGCTCAAGCAGCCATGCGCCCTGAACTTCACACCTAAGGCAAGGCTGCGGTCTCTCTCCAAGGCCGGCGCCGCCGGCTCTTTCTGGCTGGCTTGATGTCTATCAATGCCTTGCAGGCGGCACGCTGCGAAGCTGGGCGCATGGGAGCAGAACAACAGCCATCGGCCGAGCCGCCGGTCTTCTTTGCCCGTGGCCTCAGCAAGACCTACGGCACCGGTGATACCGCCGTGCATGCGCTGCGCAGCGTCGATCTGGACGTGGCGCGCGGCGAGTTCATCGTGCTGCTGGGCGCCTCGGGCAGCGGCAAGTCCACGCTGCTGAACATCCTGGGCGGGCTGGACGTGCCCAGCACCGGCGAGTTGCGCTTTGCCGAGCATCAGCTCAGCGGCGCCAGCGAGGCGGAGCTGACGCGCTACCGGCGCGAGCATGTGGGCTTCGTCTTCCAGTTCTACAACCTGATCCCCAGCCTGACCGTGCGCGAGAACGTGGCACTGGTCACCGACATCTGCAGCCAGCCCATGCCGGTGGACGAGGCCATTGGCCTGGTCGGCCTCTTGCCGCGGGCTGATCACTTCCCGGCCCAGCTCTCCGGTGGCGAACAGCAGCGCGTGGCCATCGCTCGCGCCATCGTCAAGAAGCCGGATCTGCTGCTGTGCGACGAGCCCACCGGCGCGCTGGACTACCAGACCGGCAAGCTGGTGCTGGAGGTGATCGCGCGAATCAACAAGGAGCTCGGCACCACCGCCGTGGTGATCACGCACAACGCGGCGATTGCAGCGATGGCGGACCGCGTGATCTACCTCAGCGACGGCGCGATCCTGCGCATTGAGCGCAATGAGCACAAGCGCTCGCCCGCCGAACTGAGCTGGTAGCTTTTCTCATGAGGGCACTCGACCGCAAACTGCTGCGCGACCTGCGCCTGATGTGGAGCCAGGCGCTGACCATCGCGCTGGTGGTGGCCTGCGGCATGGGAGGTTTCTTGACCACGCTGTCGGCGGTGGACTCGCTGGCGCTGGCGCGCGATGCCTTCTACGCCGAGGGCCGCTTTGCCGATGTGTTTGCCAGCGTCAAGCGCGCCCCGCTGGCGCTGGAGCAGCGCTTGCGCGAGCTGCCCGGTGTGCTGGACGTGCAGACCCGCATCGAGCATCTGGTGCGGCTGGAGTTGGCGGGCGTTGATGAGCCGGTACTGGGCCAGCTGATCGGGCGGGACCCGCGCCATGAGCCGCGCATGAACCGCGTTTTCATCCAACGCGGCCGCGACCTGGGCGAGCAGCCGGCCGGCGCCAGCGCCATCGAGGTGCTGCTGTCCGCCGGCTTTGCCGAAGCGCGCGGCTTGGCTCCCGGCGCGCGCCTCACGGCCTTGATCAACGGCCGCCAGCGCGAGCTGGTGGTGGTGGGCTGGGTGCTCTCGCCCGAATACATCTTTGCCGGCCTGGGCGGCCTGCCGGACATGCGCGGCTTCGGCGTGGTCTGGCTGGACCGCGAGCTGCTGGCCGGCGCCTACGATATGCGCGGCGCCTTCAACCGCGTGTCGATCAAGCTGGCGCCGGGCGCCTCCGAGGCGGCAGTGATCGCCGAGCTGGGCCAGGTGCTCCAGCCCTATGGCGGCCGCGAGGCCTATGGCCGCGCCGACCAAACCTCGCACGCGATGCTGGACGCCGAGATAAAAGAGCAGCAAGTGCTGGGCACGCTGCTGCCGGTGATCTTCCTGGGCGTGGCGGCCTTTTTGCTGAACGTGGTGGTGTCGCGCCTGGTGGCCACGCAGCGCGAGCAAGTGGCGGCGCTGAAGGCGCTGGGCTATCCCAACCGCAGCATCGCCGTGCACTACCTGAAGCTGGTGCTGGTGATTGTCAGCCTGGGTCTGCTGTTAGGCATGGCGCCGGGCAAGACGCTGGGCGTCATGATGACGGGCCTGTACGCGGAGTTCTTCCGCTTTCGCAGCTATACGCATGTGCTGGAGCCCTCGCTGGTGCTGATGAGCGGCGCGGTGACCGTGCTCATGGCGGTGGCCGGCACGCTCAATGCCATCGGGGCCACGGTGCGCCTGGCCCCGGCCGAGGCGATGCGGCCCGCTGCACCCGGGCGCTACAAGGCCGCGCTGCTGGAGCGCCTGCCCGGTGTGCGCGGCAGCGTGCCGCTGCGCATGATCCTGCGCCAAATGGAGCGCCGGCCCTGGCGCAGCCTGCTGTCGATTGCCGGCGTGGCGGTGGCGGTGGCCATCGTCGTGCTGGGCAACTTCTTCCGCGACGCCATCGACTACATCGTCGATGCGCAGTTCAATGTGACGATGCGCTCGGACGTGATCGTCTGGATGGCCGAGGCCGGCAGCGACAGCGCCCGCCACGAGCTGGCGCGCCTGCCCGGCGTGCTCAGCATCGAATCCGGCCGCGATGTGGCGGTGCGTTTCATCCACGGGCCGCGCAGCGAACGCGGCAGCCTGCAAGGCATGGCCGAGCAGCCCGAGGCGCGCCGCATCGTCGATATGGACGGCCGCCCCGCCCTGCCCAGCAGCACCGGCCTGGTGATGACCGACCGGCTGGCCGACAAGCTGGGCCTGCGCGTCGGCGACCTGGTGCAGGTCGAGCTGCTGGAAGGCCAGGTGCGCACGCTGGCGCTGCCGCTCGAAGCCACGGTGCGCGAAATGATGGGGCTGAACGCCTACATCGAGCGCCGCGCGCTGAACCGCCTGCTCGGCGAAGGCGATGTGGCCTCGCAATTCGCGCTGATCGCCGAACGCGGCCGCGAGGGCGAGCTGCTGCGCGCGCTGAAAGCCCTGCCGCGCGTGGTCGGCAGCTTCAGCAAGACCATCTTGGTGCGCAATTTGCAGGAGATCAGCGCGCGCAATGTGCGCATCATGAGCACCATCCTGACCCTGTTCGCCAGCGTCATCGCGGTGGGCGTGGTCTACAACAATGCGCGCATCGCGCTGGCCGAGCGCAGCTGGGAGCTGGCTTCGCTGCGCGTGCTGGGCTTCACGCGCGCCGAGGTCTCGGGCCTGCTGCTAGGCGAGATGGCCCTCGTCATCGGCATTGCGCTGCCGCTGGGCATGCTGATGGGCTGGAGCTTGGCGAACGGCCTGGTGGGCGCACTCAAGTCCGACCAATTCATGTTTCCGGTGGTGATCCAGCCGCGCACCTATGCCTGGGCCGGCCTGGCCGTGTTGGGCGCCGGCCTGGCCAGCGCGCTGGTGGTGCGGCGGCGTATCGACCAGCTCGATCTGGTAGCCGCCTTGAAGACGAGGGAGTAGCAAACGATGCAGACGAAGACGAAATGGATGCTGGCCGGCACAGCCGCCGTGCTGGTGGCCCTGCTGGGCTGGGCCTTGGCGCCGCGCCCGACGCTGGTGGAGCTGGCCGAGGCGAAGCCAGGCCTGTTCGAGGCCGGCATCGAGGAGGACGGCAAGACCCGCGTGCTGGACCGCTACCAGGTCTCGGCCCCGCTAGCCGGCCGCTGGCTGCGCCCCACGCTGAAGGAGGGCGACACGGTGCAGGCCGGTGCCGTGCTGGGCCAGTTGCAGCCGACGCTGTCGCCGCTGCTGGATGCGCGCAGCCTGGCCGAACTGGGCGCACGCGCCGATGGCGCTGCCGCAGCCCAGCCGCGCGCTGCGGCCCGCCTGGGCGCGGCCCAGGTGGCGCTGGAGCAGGCCGAGCATGGCCTGCAGCGGGCCGAGTCGCTGGCGGCACAAGGCTTTATCTCCAAGGCCAATCTGGACGATGCCCAGCTCGCTCTGCAAGCGGCCCAGCAAGAGCGCGCCAGCGCCCAGGCCGAAGCGCAGATCGCGCGCTATGAGCTGGCCCAGGCGCGCGCGGCGCTGGGCGCTCACAACGCGGGGCCGGGCCTGGGCTCAGCCAAGAGCTTCGAGCTGCGCGCGCCGGTTGGGGGCCAGGTCTTGCGTGTGCAGCAGCCCAGCGAGGCCATGGTGGCGCTGGGCATGCCGCTGATCGAGCTGGGCGACACCGTCCGGCTGGAGGTGGTGGCCGAGTTGCTGAGCAGCGATGCGCTGCAGCTCAAGGCGGGCCAGCCGGTGCGCATCGAGCGCTGGGGCGGGCCGGGCACCTTGGCGGGCCAGGTCAGCCGGGTCGAGCCGGGTGCTTTCACCAAGGTTTCGGCGCTGGGTGTGGAAGAGCAGCGCGTGCGAGTGCAGATCGCATTGAGCAGCCCGCTGGCGCAGCGCCAAGGCCTGGGCGACGGCTACCGCGTTGCGGTCAAGGTGATGACGCGCCGCCAGGACGGTGCGCTGCTGGTACCGGTCAGCGCCGTGTTCCCGCTGCCGGGCGCCGAACTGGGCCGGCATGCGGTGTTCAAGGTCGAGGGGGGGAGAGCCCGTCTGAGCGAGGTGCAACTGGAAGCGCGCAACAACCAAGTGGCCTGGATTGCCAAGGGCCTCTCGGCCGGCACCTCGGTGGTGGTGTATCCGCCGCAAAGCCTGACGGACGGGGCGCGGGTCAAGCCGCGCTGAACCAGCAGGTGCGTGGAAATTCGTGCTCAGGCCCCCTGATGCCGCCAGCGCAGTCACCTTGAATGTCGAGCAATATCCAAGCCAGCCCCTCACACCGGCAGCCTCAACTCAAACCTGGCGCCACCGGGCCGACTGAGGCCTGGGGCCGGGCTGGTCGCGTGGATCTGCCCGCCCATCAGGTCGACGACCAAGCTGTGCACCATGGTGAGGCCCAGGCCGGCGCCTTCTTGACCGAGGCGTGTTGAGAAAAAAGGCTCAAACACGCGTGGCAGATGCTCTGGCGGAATGCCGCAACCGTCGTCCTGCCATTGCAGCGTCAACTGTCCGCCATCACTGTGTGCAGCCAGCCGCATTTGGCCATCGCTGCGACCGGCCAAGCCATGGCGCAGACTGTTTTCAAACAACTGCTGCAAGACCTGCAGCAGCGCTTGCGGATGGCCACGCACGCTCAAGGCGACGGGCAGTTCAAGTTGCAGGGTCGCGCCGCGTTGCTGCAGTTGATGCTGCCAGTTAGCACTCAGGGTTTCGATCAGCTCTCGAGCATCGAATTCACTGCGAACTTCGGGGCTGCTGGGTTGATCCAAAGCCTTGAAGCGTTGCACCAGATCGCCCACTCGCTCCAACGCGCGGTCCATCAAGGCACCGCCTTCGCTCAGCCCTGCCAAGAGCTCTTGCAACTGGCTGCGTTTCAAGCTGCCTTGGGCCATCTGCTCCCCCAACTCTTGGCTGCGCTCCTGAATGGCGCTGGCCGCCATGCGTGCATTGCCCAGCGGCGTATTCATTTCATGCGCCATGCCCGCCACCATGCGGCTCAAAGCGAGCTGCTTCTCCTGCTGCATCAGGGCCCGCATCGCCAACTCCAGCTCCTCCGTGCGTTGGCGCACGCGCTGCTCCAACTCATCATGCGCTTGCTGCAAGGCGGCTTCGGCCGCAGCGCGCACGCTGGCTTCGGCCTGGACCTTGGCCAAGGCTGCGCTGAGCTCTTGGTTGCGTTGTGCCAAAGAGAGCTCAAGCTCGCTGCCGTGCTGAGTCAGTTGCTCGTTTTCCTGCAACAGCCTGGGCCGCTCAATCACCGCATTGACGGTTTCGCCCAGGGCTCGCGCCAGCTCACGTTTGCGGCTCCGCTCTTGTTTGAGCTGCATCAGACTGGCGCGCAAGGCCTGATCCAAATAGCCCCAGCGCTCACCAAAGACCCGCATGGCCTGCAAGGTCGCGTCACGGTGGCCAATGCCATGTGCGGGCGCCTTGACCAACTCGGCATCCAGCGCCAGCAAGGCGTGCCAAGCTTGTTCTCGGCTGCCTTCATGGCATTGCAAGAGCACCTTGCTGACCCGCTCCCAGAGCAGCCAAGATGCTTGCATGGGCTTGCCCTGGCATTGCTCGTGCAGCAAGCCCAGATGCATGCGGCAATCCTCCGCTCGGCCCAATGTGGCGCTGACGACGGCCAAATTCAAATGCGCCACCAACTCGGCATAGGCCAAACCATGTTGCTGGGTGAACAGCAGACTTTGCTGATGGGTGCTCAGGCATTCCTGCCAATAGGTCTTGGCCAGTAAAGCATTGCCTTCCTCATTGGCCAAGTAATAGGCGGCTGACGCCTTGTTGTTGAGCAGCAATTGGTACATCGCCGGGGTCAGCTCGGCGCCCTCTTGCAAGAGCTCGGTCGTGGCCTGGCGCAACTCGGCGTACATCTCGGCCATGAACAGCACCGGGCAGCGGCTGACCTGCATCAGCATCGCCAGCGCCGGGTGGCCGCTGCGCTGGTACAACTCAGCGGCCATGGCGACGCTTTCGAGCGCCGCATGATGCAGCTTCAGCCGGGTTTGCACCCACTGAATCGCCCGCCAAGCGGCCGCTTGTGCCAATAGCGCCCCGCGGGCTTGAGCCATGCCCAGCAACTCGCGGGCCTTGAGCAGCAATTGATTTGGGTTGGAATCGGCCTGCATCGACGCGGCCATGATCTGCAAACACTCAAGCTCTATCGCCTGCTCTCCGTTCAGGTTGGCCGCGCGTATGGCTTGCAGATGATGGGAGAAATGCGCTTGCTCAAAACCCGTGAGGTAGGCACGTGCTTGCTGCAGGCCGAGCTCGACATCGATGTGTTCAAGCGCTTCAGGTGTTTCAGGCGCATCAAGCGCGACGGACCGTGATGCCGAATTCGGATCAGACATGGTCGAAGTCTCGGTTGGCTTTTTCAGCCTAGATGCTCCCTGAACACATGGTAAGCGGAACTGGGCTGGCCTGCACTTCGCAGGCACCAGAGAGGCGGAGAAAGTGGCAGTCCTGAGATGCCTGTCCCTCAAAGCAGCGGATCTCTGGCCGACTCTTGGCCTCGGCGTCAAGGCCTTGGAAATCAAGACTTGCACCACTGATTCCCAACTCATCCGCCCTCACGCGCCAGCGCAGACCGGTCTCAGCGCTTGCCGCCCAGCACCTCGGGCGTGGTGACGCCCATGGACACATAGAGGCTGGTCAGGCCTTCCATGCCGATCTCGGCGGGGCGCACCCAATCTTGCGGCAGGTAAAACAAGCCGCCGCCCACAGGCACCGGCGCGGTGGGCACCAGCACCGCGAGGTAAGCCACCCCGCCAATGTCCACCGGGTCCGGGCTGGACAGCAGCCCCAGCACCAGCGCGCCGCCCTCGGGCTTGACGCCGCCGAAGTGGCACCACACCGGCGCCATCGCCCGCACGCCAGCCTCATCGCGCTTGGACATCATCTCGATCATGCGCTTGAGCAAGTCGTACACCGTGCTGATCACCGGAATGCGCGCAATCAGGCTTTCCAGCAGCGCCTTCACCCGCCGCTGCAACTGCGTCTCCACCAGCAGGCCCAGCAGATACACAAACACCAGCACCACGCCCAGGCCGATCAAATAGGCCGCCAAGGGCGACTCCGTCAACCGCAACCCCACGCGCCCCAGCGTGTGGCCTAACACGCTCTTGGGCCCCAGATAGTCCATCAACAAAGACATCACCCAGCCCAGCAGCACCAGCGTGGCGACCAAGGGCAGCACCGTCAAAAAGCCGGTGACAAAGGTGCGCAGGACGTGACGGCGAGCTTGCGCGGCGAAGGGTTGGGGGGTAGGCATGGGGTGGCAGGCAGGTAGAAAGAAAGCTGGGGGCATCATGCCAGCAGGCGTGTGGCGCGCGAATCTTCAATGGCCAGCTTCAGCAGCCAAGCAGCACCAAGGCTGTTTCGGAACCCTGCACTCGTCCACGGCCATCGACGCTTTCAGTCGTGCTGCCCTTGAGAATCTGGCTTACCCCGAAAGATCAATTCAAGCCTCTGAAGTTCAACTCGATGGCGGCATGAAAAGGTCTGAGGGGATGCCTGACCGACTGGTTCCAAGCTCAGAAATAACGCCTTGAACTGATGGCATCATGTGCCCCTGTCCTTCGCCTGAAGGAGCCGAGCGAACACCTCAGGGAATTTGTAACAAGCGCGGCTTTTTGCGTGAACATGAATACCGCATGAAAAAACAGTTGATCAACAAAGAACGGCTGTATCGACAAGCACTTAGCTACCTGTGCGAGCAGGCGTTTATTACGACAACAGCTTTGATATACGGTGGTCGAAGCCGGTATACAACAAGTTAGACCCCTCAATGCGTCGCCCCTTCTCCGTCCAAGTCTTCTTGACCGTTCGTGGTGAATCTGGTCTGTCGTACTTGTTGCTTCAACGGAACGAGCGTCCGGATCTGGCGTTGCCGGACTTCTGGCAAGGAGTAACCGGAGCCCTCGAAGATGGCGAGACCTATGAGCAAGCCGCCATTCGCGAGGTGGAAGAGGAGACTTGCATCGCCATCCCTGGCGCGCGTCCGAGTGGGTTTGAACATCGCTTTCCCATCAGGCAGGAGTGGCGAGCTTCATATGGCGGCTATTCCTCTGAGGTTACTGAGCTGGTTTTCTATTCGGTCCTTCCGAATGCAGTCGCCCCAGTGCTCTCAGTTGAGCACAAGGCATATCGGTGGCGTTCATACGAACAAGCAGTTTCTCTGCTTTCGTTCGGTCGGAACGCCGAGTGCCTTCAGTCAGTTCAGCGAGAGCTCGAGAATGCCCGTGCCTAACCACTCCATCGAGGGGACAAACAACGGCGGTCCAGGTTTGGGCTCCATATCCAAGCCGGTGCCACCGTCGTCTGCCCCTCATGTCAAACGGTCGCCATCTCATAGAGACACATGAGCACCGCAATCCTCAGCATGAAAGCCCAAGCCGAGTGGGAAAGTTGGCTCGAGCAATACGGCGCGGAGGCTCCAGGCGTATGGCTCCGCCTCGCCAAGAAGGGAGCAGAGCATCCGACCGTGTCCTACGCGGAAGCCGTAGAGAGTGCACTTTGCTTTGGCTGGATCGATGGTCAAAAGCGGGCTGAAGATGCGCACTATTGGCATCAACGCTTCACTCCAAGAGCTCCCAAGAGCATCTGGTCAAAGATCAACAAGGCAAAGGCAGAGGCGCTCATAGCTGCCGGCCGGATGCGTGCCGCCGGACTGGAAGAAATTGGGCGGGCGAAGAAGGATGGGCGCTGGAACGCGGCTTATGAGTCCGCCAATACCGCGAGAGTGCCGCCAGACTTACAGCAGGCACTTGATGGGAATCGAAAGGCAAAGGAGTTTTTTGCTACGCTCAACGGTCAAAATCGATATGCAATCCTTTTTCGTATTCAGGCCGTCAAACGACCGGAGACTCGCGCAAAAATGATTGCTCAGTTTGTCGACATGCTCAGCAAGGGCGAGAAGATTCACCATTGAGGGGCTGGCAATGCCTAACCCTTCTGCTGCTAACGATTTAAGACCTGACCCCGCGTCGCGTTAATCGTCGCACTCCATCCTCAACGCAGCGCTTCGTTACCCAAACATGGCAGTCGATTACCTCCAACGCATTGCAATAAGCTTGACATTGCTGGTGCTGTCTCAGCTTGGGCATGGAGCAAATGCAGTACACAAGTGCGTCATCAACGGAACAGTTACCTTCCAAAGCAGCCCGTGCCCTGCAGACGCACCATTGCGCCGTCCCACGAAGGATGAATTGAACGCCGAGCGAAAAAAGCGTCTCAGCGACGCCGCAGTGCAATCTGCCTCTGCCCCGCCGGCTTCAGTTTCGCCTTCATATGCCGGTCCAAGGCAAGCCGAAGAGCGTCCTTCAACCGCCCCCCCTCGAGACCCTGGCTTCCGTTGCGATGGTCGTCAACACTGTTCACAGATGCGTTCATGCAATGAGGCAAGGTACTTCCTTGCAAACTGCCCGGGCGTAAAAATGGATGGCAACCATGACGGCGTGCCATGCGAGCAGCAATGGTGCACACATCCGTTAGCCAAGTAGCACAGCCTGGGGTCAAGTCTTCAATCGTTCGTCCAAGCCTTCCGCTGTTAACGAATCAAGACCTGACCCCATTTGCGCCACCTGTTGAACGAGACCGCCAAGGAGCTTCGAATGAGTGAGCTTTTTTTCCGCATCTCTTTGGCTGGGCTTGCCCTGCTGATGACAAGGGCAGCGGTCGCCCAGGAGACGATTTCACTCTCGCGGCAGGATCAACAGGCCGTGACCGTGACGGCTTACTCGCCCAAGCTTGCGGGTTGCAAGGGCATTGCCCTCGTCTCACCGGGGGCGGGGGGCTCTGAGAAGGGCTACCAATACCTCGGCGAGGCCATGGCGGCCCTCGGCTACCTGACGCTGGTGGTCGGCCACCGGGAAAGCGGGCGCGACGCTTTGCGCGAGCACGTGCGTGGCCATGGTCTGCGGGCCGGGCTGTCGGAATTGATCACCGACCCCAAGGCCTATCGCGGAAGATTCATGGACATCGCTGCATCCAAGGCATGGGCCGCGTCCCGATGCAATGCACCCGAGTCGATATTGATCGGCCACTCCATGGGTGCCGCCACCACGATGATGGAGGCCGGCGCCCGAAACAAGCTGGGCGTGAAAGGCGCAGATGGCTTCAGCGCCTACATTGCCTTGTCTCCACAAGGGGCTGGCACGATATTCCCCCGCAACGCTTGGTCAGACATTAAGCGCCCTGTGCTGTCGATCACGGGCACTCGCGACAGCGAGCTCGGAGGCGCCTCTTGGCAGACCCGTACCGAGCCGTATCAAGACATGCCCGCCGCTTGCAAGTGGCTGGCGGTGATTGAGGGGGCCACGCATATGAATTTTGCGGGGCATGGTGTGTCCCGCCGAACCGAAACACTGAGCACGCAAGTCATCGCAGACTTTCTTGAAGGCATGCATCGTGATGATTGCAAGCCGACGCTGCAGAGCCAAGGCCTGGATCTCCAATCGAAGTGAAGGCCTTGGCGGGCCCGGGTGCTGGCTGCCTTGTTGGGTCTGGTCACCGGCACGCGAGCCCCAAGCCACTGAGCCCTCCCCCATTGTGGTGCTCATGGTGCTTAGTTGGCATGGCGGGGCGCGTGTTAGCGTGCGGTCCCCGGATCACAAAACTTTGTCGCTTGCTTATGTCCTCCCTTGCCGCCGCCACTTTCAAGGCTTTCCGCCCGGCACGCCTGGCTGCCCTGCTTCTGCCTGCGGCGCTGTTGAGCGCCTGCGTCACGACCGGCCCGGTGCAGTTGCTGGTGCCAGAAGAGGTGCAGCAGCGAGCGCAGCTGTGCGCCATGCAAAGCAAGACGGTGAACGGGGGGCCAGGACGCAGCGCCTGCGGCCACCAAGCCGCGCAAACGGGAGGAACCAGCAGCTGGACCGACACCGACAACTGGGACCTCGGCTTGCTGGGCCAGCGCAAGACCTCGCGCGTGGCCAAGTTCAATTTTGAGTTCACCCCCGCTGGCGGCCCAACCGAGCGCTGGCGGTGCGAAACCAAAGAGCGAGAGCTCTCCAAGCAAGTAGTGCAGGTGCCAGTCACGCAGAGCCAAGATCGCGAACTGAGCTGCAAATACGAAGGGCCCCAAGGCACCGAGCAACTCCGCCACAGCAGCCTTCAGGGCGACACGGTGATCTGGTCCTTGGGTGGCCAAGAAGAGACTTGGACGATGGTGGGCATTTCAGCCTGGCGCTCGGGCGAGCGCGAAGGCAATTTTGTGATGCCCATGGCTTGGTGCTTGCGTAACTCTCAAGGGCAGTGGATGTCTTGCCATGACCGTTGGCGCCGCCCTGGCAACTTCTGGATGATGCCGCTGGAATCAGCGTTAGCCGCTCGCCGTGCGGCTTTGCTGGCCTTGGCGCCGCTGGACCTCGAGCCCCTACGTTGAGCCATATTCAAAGATAAGAACATGTTCAATTCCAAGGCTTCCACGCCAGCGCCAGGCAAGTCACGCATGTGGGCCTCGGTGACGGCCATTCGCACCCGCACCATGGTCGTGTCGGTCTGCGCACTGGCCGCGACCCTGTGGCAGGGCTATGCCATCCAGAAGCACAACCGCCTGATGGTTCAACCCATTCTGGACACCGAGATCAACACCGAGCAAAACGGCAATTGGATTGTGCTGGTGCAAAACAATGGCCTGGGGCCAGCTCGCGTCAGCCACGCAGACATTCGGGTCGACGGTCGACCCATGGCCACCATCGACGATGCCGCCAAGGCCTTGGGCTTGCGTTCGGCCTGCACGGGGACGGGCAGTCTGGTGCACTTCTACCGGGTCAACCAACGCCAGCAGGTCTTGTCAGGACATGAGGCTTGCGGCATGTCGGCCGAAGCCCTGACGACCATGCTCAAGCGCCTGTCCATCACCTTGCATTACGAGTCACTCTACGGTGACAAGGCCAGCCTGAAGGTGCTGAGCGACGACAACAACTGAGCAGCTCTGAGAAAGCTGGCCGCTGCGCCATGGCGCGGCGAGTGGGCAAGCTCAGCTCGGCTTGCGGGCCACGATGAAGGCGCGGATGTCTTTGCCCCGCGTACCGTGCCGCTCAACATTCAGCACCTCCAGCCCCTGACGCGCAAACGCAGCCAACAGCTGCGGCTCCTTGAAGCACAGCACATGAGGCGCTTTGCCGATGGCGCGCATCAGCGGCAATGCGAGGGTGGGGATGAGCGGGTTCATCTCGCCGATGCAGGCCGTCTTGGAAATCAAGAGACCGCCCGGCCGCAGGGCTTGCTTGGCAACGCTCAGCGCTTGGTCGAGATCATCCACCAGATGCAGCAGATTGAAGGCCAGCACCGCGTCATAAGCGCCCGGCGCGAACTCGGGCGCGTCGGCATCGGCCAGCGCGAAGCTGAGCTGTTGCACAGGGTGGGCGGCCAGCTTCTCACGCGCGATATCGATCATCTGGCTTGACACATCGGTCGCCAAGAAATGGCGTGTGCCGGGCGCCAGCCGCAGCGCGCTGCTGCCGGTGCCGCAGCCCAGTTCCAGCACGTCTTGCTCGGCGGAGAGCAGGCTTTGTACGCGGGCCAGCGTGGCCTCATAACCCGCGCTATCGGCAAGCGGGTCGGCCGCATATTTGCGGGCGATGCGGTCCCAGAAGCGCGCTTTGCGGGCGACGGCGTCCGGGGTGGTGGGCGCTTGCGAGCCGGTTTCGGCGCGCGGGGCAAGGGAGGGAGACGGCATGGGGGCTGCGGACGGAATCCGGTTTGGGGAAGACAGCTGCATACTATCTATGCACGCGTTCGCTGGAAACGCCGAAATCTGCACAGGACATATACATCCGCGTATGGAAAAACTGGATTGGAACCAGCTCCGGGCGTTTTTGGAGACGGCCGAAACCGGCTCGCTGTCGGCGGCTGCGCGCAAGCTGGGCCTGACCCAGCCGACGCTGAGCCGCCAGGTGGCGGCCATCGAGCAGCGCATGGGCGTGACCTTGTTCGAACGGGTGGGCAAGGCCATGGTGCTCTCCACCACCGGCATGGAGTTGCTTGAGCATGCCCGCGCGATGGGCGCCGCCGCCGACGCCATGAACTTGGCGGCCACCGGCCGCTCACAGGCCGTCGAGGGCGTGGTGTCCGTTTCGGCCAGCGACGCTGTGGCCGCGCACCTGCTGCCGCCGCTGGTGCGGCAGTTGCGAAGCCAAGAGCCCGGCATCGCCATCGAGGTGATTTCGTCGAATGCACTGAGCGACCTCTTGCGCCGCGAGGCCGATATCGCGATTCGCCACGTCAAGCCCGATCAGCTCGACCTGATCGCTCGACTGATCCGCGAGGCGACGGCCGGGTTTTACGCCTCGGAGGACTGGGTCAAAACGAACGGCCATCCGCGCAGCGCCGAAGAGGCAGCCCGCCTGCCCTTTGTGGGCACCGATCGCACAGGCCAGTTCTTGGGCTTCTTGCGCCAGCACGGCCTGCCGCTCACCGAGGCCAACTTCAGCTGCTATTGCGATCACTCCGTGCCCCACCTGGCCCTGGTGCAGCAGGGCATGGGCATCGGCGCCATGATGGACGAAATTGCCCAAGCAACGCCTGGGCTGGTTCGCGTGCTGGACGAGGTGCCACCGGTGCGCTTCCCCGTCTGGCTGGTGACGCACCGCGAGCTGCGCACCTCGAGGCGGATTCGGGCAGTGTATGAGGCGCTAGCGGAAGGCTTGGCCGAGGCGCGATGAACCGGGCCGGCCAAGCCTAGGCAGCCAAGGCGCAAGCCCGGTGCTGTGAATTCGGGGGCAAGACTCAAATCCAAAGGCAAGACCTGGCCCTGAACTCCCTCGCCATCAACGCTCTTCCGTCTTTGGCGCAGCCTGTCATACCCAATTGCAGTCTGTCTTCGGTAGCTTGAGGAAGCCGCGCGCCTTGCCTACAGTGCGGCTGCTTCAGCCAATTCGAGGGCCGACATCGGCCCTTTCTCGATGCCAAGGTCGCCCTCTTGAACACTGCATTCCCTCGCCGCCGTTTGTTCGGTGCCCTCACCCTTGTTTTGGCGCTCGGCCTGTTCAGCGCTGGCAACACGGCCATTGCCGCCACGCCCATAGACCAAGAAGGCTTTCGTCGCATTGGCGGGATCGAGCAATGGGTCACCCTCCACGGCCAAGACAGCAGCAAGCCGGTACTGCTGTTTTTGCATGGAGGCCCTGGCAATCCGCTCAGCCCTATTGCCAAGAAGATTTACGGGCATTGGAGTCGCGACTTCGTCTTGGTGCAATGGGACCAGCGCGGTGCCGGCCTTAGCTTTGGCAAGAACCCCGAGCAGGCGCAAGCCCCACTGACGCTGGAGCGCATGGTGGCCGACGGCCTGGAGTTGACGGAACAACTGCAACAGCAATTCGGCCAGCGTAAGGTCTTGCTGATGGGCAGTTCTTGGGGCTCGGTGCTGGGCGTGCACATGGCCAAGCAACGGCCCGACCTGTTTGCCGCCTATGTGGGAACGGCGCAGATGGTCAGCGCAGAGGCCAACGGTAAGGCCAGCTTCGCGCAAACACTCGCCTTGGCAGAGGCGGCCGGCGATGCAAGCACGGTCGCCGCGCTGAAAGCCATCGGCCCGCCGCCGCACCGCGACCCGCGCGCTTTCGGCGTGTTGCGCCGTGCCATTCGGGCTTATGAGTCCCAAACCTCCTCGCCCGCTCCACGCGATTGGTGGCAGGCCGAGGCTCGGTATCAAAGCGCCGAGGCCCAAGCGGCCACGGAAGAAGGCGAAGAGTATTCCTTCCTGCAGTTCGTCGGACTTGCCGGAGACGGCATGCTGTCCAAAATCGACTTGCCAGCGCTGGGGCCCGAGTACCGCATCCCCATGCACTTCATCCAAGGCGACCAGGATCTGCTGACGCCGCTCACGGTCACGCAGCGGTTTGTAGACAGCATTCGTGCGCCCGAAAAATCGCTCACCCTGGTGCCAAGGGCGGGCCATGATCCCAACCCCGCGCTGATTGAGGCGCAACACCGACTATTGCTGCGCGCCGCGCAGCGCCTGTCGAAAGCAGATTGACCCGCCCATGCACATGCAAGCAGCGGCTTCGACGCTGAGGTTCCCGTGAAGAGGCGCGGAGGAACGCCTGCATCCACAGAGCGCAATGGCCGCATTGGCCGCGGAGAACGGCCTGACGGTGGCTCACGTGAGCCCGCTGATCGCCAAGGCGGGAGCGAGAGCTGCGACATCGACCGAGCGCAAAGAAATCGTGGGTTGAGGTTTATGACCTGACCCCGAAATTCCACTTCAGGCTCGGAGCAGGCCATGCTCGCTCCCATGATCGAACGAGCCCAGCCCTGGAGCGACAGCGAAACGCTCGTCACCGCCGATGCGGGCTACCACAGCGATGCCAATGTGCAGCAACTGCATGACAACGTCACCCCGACTTTGAGCGCCGATGGCCAGATGCGCAAGCGCTATGAGCGCTTTGAAGGTCGAGACAAGCACAAGGCAAAGCCTGACCCCCTGTCGGACAAGAAGGCCAGCGGTGCGCCTACAGAGATCAAATTCTTCAGGCCCAAGGACTTCAACTTCAATGGGGAAGACAACACCGCCACCTGCCCGGAACGCCAAGTATCGAGCCGATACCGCAGTGTGCATCTCTCGGCCAGCGGACACCCGTACCAGACCTACATCGCCCAGGCCAGCGACTGTGCAGCTTGCGCGCTACGCGGGCAATGCCTGAAGAAGCGCCGATCCAAAATGGACGACAAAAAGGCCGCCACAAACGAGCAAGCCCCCCAAGTCGCCCGCGTCTTCCCCAGGCTCATGGACTTCAGTCACCCCAGCGAACTCATGCGCCAGGCCATCGACTCCCCGCGAGGCCGGCAGGTGTACAGCCAACGCATCGGCACCGTGGAGCCGGTGTTTGCGAACCTGCGGAACAACAAGCGGTTGAATCGTCTTAACCTGCGCGGGCAAGCCAGGCGGCAGTAACGCGGTCAACAAGCGGCACAATCGCTCAGGCGCCGATACTGCAGCGCACAGCTTCAAATCACCAATGAAACCAGCCATTCGCCTTCGCAAACCATCAGTCGCCCTCCCGGGATGAGGGTGGCGGTGGATTTGGCGTTATTGGACAGCCTCGTTAGGAGTCAGAAAATTGCGATTGCTCCCACTTGCCGCACTTGCCATCCATCTGTCGTCTTTCGCGATTGAGCCAGAACAACCACCTTCAGGCCAGAACGTGAACGAAAGCAAGGAGATTGGCCTTAGAACCTCGGCGACTGCCCCATGTGTTGCATATCCTTTTGGCAACGCGACTGTGGTGCTGCAGCGAACGGAACTTGAGGAACTTGCGCGTGATGGCGCTGAGGACTCACCCTCTGCTGGCGATGGGATAGTGAAACTGCATCGCCAGCGCGCCCGGGTGTTGCTGAGGAGCCAATTTACGGAAGGCGTGGTCAAGGGCTGTCCGCTAGCCAATGGTGTTCCCAATGGCGGCATATGGCTGGTACTTCGACAGGTTGAGCTTGGGCACGCAGCAATCATTCCAGTTGATTCATCGGAGTTCTCACCAGTTGTTGTCGTGCATTATTCCGGTAGCACGAACGGAAAGATTGGTGCGGGCTTTATCTCCATTCGGATCCCCGGAGTTTCGCGCCCAATTTACTCGCTGCCTTGGTGGATCACTTGACTCCTAGCCCCCGAATTCCCACGCAGATCCCGGCCAAGCGGATTCGAACAGGTCGCCGAACTAAGCCCGTTGACGACGAGCCACACCGATGGCACACAAAGCGAGGCCAACGAGGGCCAGGCTGCTCGGCTCTGGTATTACGCTGCCGGCTGAGTCGCCAAACGCTTGCAGTTCAGCCAAAGTGGCCCAGTCGGACCCACTCTCCGCAAGAGTGGTGTAGCGGATGTAGCGTGCGGTCAACTCAGGCGTTGCAAAGTTGAACGACCACGGGTTGCCCGTCCCCGTGGCGCTGCCAACGTCCGTCCAGTCGATGCCATCTAGACTTGCGGTTACGACGAAGTGGATGTGATAGCCGGGGCCATCCATGGCGCTGACCACAATTTGATTGAGTTGCACTGCGCCCTGTAGGTCGACCTGCCACCACGCGCCCCAGTCACCGCCATTCCAGATCGTATTGAGATCCCCATCATTGCCTTTGTTGATCGCGTAGCCGCTTTGCTCATAGGAACTGCTGGCCGTGGCCGGTGCGCCCAAGGCATAGTTAACAGGGGAGGCTTTGGCGCCGCACATCAGGAGGCCAGCGGCGAGTGCAAAGACAGTCGATATCGCGATTTTCATGGTGACCACCAGGTTTTGGGGTGAAGAGGAATCTCAGAAGCGCGAACCGATTCGGCTCTTGCTTGGGCTCATGTTCAGGGGCTCAGCGGTCAGCGGCGTTGATTCATCGCAATGTGCCGGCCCGCCCCCCTAGTTCACACAAGGGAACGCGGCTCGGTCCTTGAATGGCAAATCCTCAGGCTTCCAGATCAATAAGCTGACGCTTGCGACTAACTGGCTCAGTTCTGCCGCCAGCATATAGGCCCACTGCTAGGGGATAGCCCGCAAGTCCCACCACGCGAGCACACGATCTAATGCCGGCTTCGCCCTAGCAGCAAGCTCGCACGGATCATGCGTAAATTCAATCGCTCACTTCCCCTGGCTCTCACCCTGGCTTCTTGCATCGGCTTGGGCTTGATGCCCTCACGGGCGCAAGCGCAAGCCCGCGCCGCCACGCCTCAAGCTCAACACACCCAAGTGGACGAGGCCCCGCTGCGCGCCCATCTGGCGCTGCTGGCCTCGGACCTGTTCGAGGGCCGAGGCACCGGGCAGCGCGGCGGCGACTTGACTGTGGCCTATTTGGAGACCCAGGTGCAGGCGCTAGGCTTGCAGCCTGGCAACAAGCAAAGCAAGAGCTATCGCCAAGCGGTGCAGCTGATCGGGGTCAGTACCTTGTTGGATCAGAGCCAACTGATCGTCAAGGCAGCCCAGCAACAAAAGCCGGCGCTGCCGCTGAGCTTCGGCACGGACTGGGTGTTTTCCACGGGCAATGGGCAGACGCTGAATGTGTTTGAGGACGCAGAGCTGGTCTTTGCCGGCTACGGCATCACCGCGCCGGAGGAGGGCAACTGGGACGACTTCAAGGGCCTGGATGTGCGCGGCAAGATCCTGATCGTGCTGGCCAACGACCCCTACCCCACCGAGGCCGAGCCAAACCGCTTTGGCGGCAAAGCGATGACGATTTATGGCCGGCGCGGCTATAAGTACGAGGAAGCGCTGCGCCGTGGCGCCAAGGGCGTGCTGGTCATCCACACCGAAGCTTCCACCCAAACCAGCTGGCCGGTGGTCAGCCAGGGCGCTTTGGCCGAGCAATTCCAACTCGCCGGCAAAGAGCCGGGCCTGGCCTTGCAAGGCTGGCTGAGTGAAGGCGCTGCGCAAAAGCTGTTTGCCGCCGCCGGGCTAGACCTGGCCCAACAGCGCGCCGCCGCCGAAGGCCGCGACTTCAAGCCCCAATCGCTAGCGCTCAAACTCAGCGGCAAGCTGGCGGCTCGCAGCCGCGCGCTGCAACAAGACAATATCGCCGCCCTCGTGCCCGGCACCGACCCGCAGCTGAAAGACGAGCTGCTGATCTACAGCGCCCATTGGGACCATTTGGGCAAGCAGTTGCAGGGCGACAAGACCGTCATCTTCAATGGCGCAGTGGACAACGCCTCCGGCAGCGCCGCACTCTTGGCCATGGCCCAAGCCGCCGTGCGCCAGCCGGCGCGGCGCAGCCAGATGTTTTTGTGGGTGGCCGCAGAAGAACAAGGCCTGCTGGGCAGCGCCTGGTATGCGGCCCACCCGCTCTGGCCGCTGGCCAAGACCGCAGCGGCGCTGAACCTGGACACCCTCAACTTCGTCGGTCGCACCCGCGACATCGGCGCCCACGGCGCCGAACGCAGCAACTTGGATACCGTCGTTGCTGGGGTGGCCGAGCACATGGGCTTGAGCGTTGCGCCTCCGCGCATCGACACCGGCGGCTATTACTTCCGCAGCGACCACTTCAGCTTCGCCCGCGCTGGCGTACCGGCCTTCTCGGTCAGCAGCGGCAGCCAGTACCTCGGCGACGCCGAGAGCCTGGCCGCCAAGCGCCGCGCCTATGGTGCGCGCTACCACCAGGCCAGCGACACCTATGACCCAAGCTGGGACCTCTCAGGCATGCGCGAGCAAGCGCAATACACCCTCAATCTGGGCCGCGCCATTGCGGACGCCGACGCCCTGCCCGCCTGGAAGCCGGGCGACCCGTTTGCTGCGGTCAAGCGCTGATCTTTGAGGCTCAGCCCTAATGCTTCAAGTCGGTGGCAACGGTCACAAGGACTCGACTAATATGGGGCCATGTCACTCGCCTCCGCCACCGGTCAATTGCTGGCCGCCCTGGCCCGCCTGATCACCGGCGCACAAGGCCACTGGAAAGGCTGCCCGCCGATGGCGGAGCAGCGCATCTACTTTGCCAACCATCAAAGCCACTTTGATTGGGTGCTGATCTGGGCCGCCCTGCCCAGCGAGCTGCGGGCGCAAACCCGCCCCATCGCGGCCCGCGACTACTGGACCAGCAGCCCGCTCAAAGCCTGGATCACCTCAGCGGTGTTCAACGCCATTTATGTGTCCCGCACCCGTTCGACACCCGATGAAGACCCGCTGGAGCCGCTGGTCGAGGCCTTGCGCCAGGGCGACTCGCTGGTGATCTTCCCCGAGGGCACGCGCTCCAACAAGGGCGAGCCGCAGGCCTTCAAGGCCGGGCTCTATCACCTGGCCGAGCAGTTCCCGCAGGTGAAGTTGATCCCCACCTGGATCGACAATGTGCAGCGCGTCATGCCCAAGGGTGAGGTGGTGCCAGTGCCGATTTTGTGCACCGTCACCTTCGGCGCGCCGCTGCAGTTGCAGCCCGGCGAAGACAAGCGTGCGTTTCTGGAACGGGCCCGCGCCGCGGTGCTGGCCCAACAACCGGGCGGAGGCTGGGACTGATGTTCGCCTCCTTCCTCAGCATGCCCGACTGGCTGACCGCCCCTAATCCCTTGAGCCGCTGGACCGCCACCGAGCAGATCGGTCTGCTCTTCGTCACCCTATTTGGCCTCTTGCTCTTGACCAGCATCGGCAGCTTCATCAATGGCTTGCGCGAGCAGGCACTGGTCGAGCAGGATGAAGCGGCACAGAAGGCCCGGCACCTGCGCCGCCAGCGCTTTGCGCGCGAGCTGAAGCTGGTGTGGTTTGGCGCCAGCGTCTTCTGGGCCGCTTGGGTCTCGGGGCCGCTGGGCGCGACGCTGCTGTTCGGCATCTTGAGTTTTCTGGCGCTGCGCGAATTCATCACCCTGCTGCATACCCGTCGTGGCGATCACCGCAGCCTGATCTTGGCTTTTTTCGTCATCTTGCCGCTGCAATACGCGCTGACCGGCGGGCGGCATTTTGATTTGTTCTCGGTCTTGATTCCGGTCTACAGCTTCTTGGCAATTCCGGTGGCCAGCGCGCTGGCGGGTGACCCGGCGCGTTACCTGGAACGTAACGCCAAGATCCAGTGGGGCATCATGGTTTGCGTCTACGGGCTTTCGCATGCGCCGGCACTCTTGTTGCTGGAGTTTCCGGGTTATCTGGGGCGCGGTGCTTTTCTGCTCTTTTTCCTGGTCGCGGTGGTGGCTTTTGGTCAGTTTGTGCAGCTGGCAGCCAGCCGGCGCCTGCGCCGCCGCCCGGTGGCCCGGCGCATCAGCCGGGAGTTCTCGATGCGGGCCTGGTGGCTGGGTTGCATCGGTGCGGCCTTGATGGGTTCGGCGCTGTTCTGGATCACGCCTTTTGACGCGCTGCAAGCCATGGCCATGGCCTTCATCGCCGCCGGTGCGGGCAGCTTTGGCGGTCTGGTGATGCAGGCGCTGAAGCGCGATGCCGGCGTGCGCAGCTGGGGCAACCTCAGCTCCATCACCGGCGCGGTGGGCCTGCTGGACCGCATCGCGGTGTTGTGCTTCGCCGCGCCGGTGTTCTTCCATTCGGTGCGCTGGTATTTCAAGCTCTCGCTCTGATTCACGGCCGCAGCCTGCGACACTTACGGCATGAGAATTCTTGGCATTGACCCTGGTCTACAAACAACGGGTTTTGGCGTCATTGACGCTGATGGGCCGAGGCTGAGCTATGTGGCCAGTGGCACCATCAAGACCAGCGCGGTGGCGACCGGCGACCTGCCGGGGCGCTTGAAGATCATCTTTGACGGCGTGCGGGAAGTGACCGAGCGCTACCAGGCACAGTGCGCGGCGGTGGAGATCGTCTTCGTCAACGTCAACCCGCAGTCCACCTTGCTGCTGGGGCAAGCGCGCGGCGCGGCCATCACGGCCTTGGTGTCCAAGGATCTGCCGGTGTCGGAGTACACCGCGCTGCAGATGAAGAAGGCCGTGGTGGGTCACGGCCATGCGGCCAAGGAACAGGTGCAGGCGATGGTGCAAAGGCTCTTGAACTTACCCTCCGAGCCCGGCAAGGACGCGGCAGATGCGCTGGGCCTGGCCATCATGCATGCGCATGCCAAGGTGTCTTTTGAGGCCATGAGCCGCAGCACCACCTTGCAGCGGCGCCAGCATGCGCAGTTCAAGGGCGGGCGGACCTACTGAAGGCCCGAAGCGCAGTCCTGCAGCAGCACCGGCCCTTCAATACGCCAGAGCAGTCCGCAGATCGCCCAAGACAGACGGCAAGCGCACAGACTCGGCCCAAGATCCAGCCAACGCACAGCCGATAGCGCTCCCCCTCAAGTTCTTCGCAAGCCCACCGAAAAGGCAGCTACAGGGAAGCAGCACCACGCCGCCAAGAGCGAGGTCTCCATTGACATCGGCGCCGACTCGGTCGCGCGCCCGATGCCAGACTCCGCGCGGTCGCTCCTTCCTTGTGCCCAATCAACCCTGGAGTACAACGATGATGAGCAAGAAGCGCAACTGCATCAAACTGGGCCTGCTGGCCGCTTTGGGCCTGAGCCTGAATCTGGGCCTGGCCTTCACGGCTCAAGCCAGTGAAACACCGACCAGCCTGGCGGGCGTGAAGCTGGTCTCGGCGGAAGACACCAAGAAGCTGCTGGATGCCGGTGTGCTGGTCATCGACACCCGTGTCGCGGCCGAATACGCCGAGAAGTCGATCAAGGGCGCCAAGAGCGTGCCCTACAAGGAAAAGAGCGCCAAGGCCACTGACTTTGATGCCAGCAAGGATCAGTTCGACCTGAGCAAGCTGCCTTCGGACAAGGCCGCGCCTATCGTCTTCTTCTGCAATGCCGGCGAATGCTGGAAGAGCTACAAGGCCTCGGTGGTGGCTCAAAAAGCGGGTCACACCAAGATCAACTGGTTCCGTGGCGGCATGCCCGAGTGGGTGGCCAAGGGCTTGCCCACGCAATAAGCGCGGCGCCTCGCCTTCGGACCCTGTTCCTCTCACCATTGCTCCCGCATGAATATCAATATCAGTATCAAGGGCCGCCTGATGGCGCTGGCCGGTCTGGCCTTGCTGGGCGTCAGTCTGGTGGCGGCGTTAGCCGTCTTGTCCAACCGCGTCAACCTCAGCGCCTTGAGCGAACTTTACGAGGAGGACAGCGCCACCCTCGTGGACCTGATGCAAATTGAGAACAGCTTGCTGGAGGTGCGCTTCCGCACCGCTGGCGTGCTGCTGGAGCAGTTGCCCATACCGGGTTCGCTGAACCACCTGAAAGAGGCTCGCAAAGAGCTGGCCAACACCTGGCAGGTCTTGCAACCACTCGGTCAAAAGGTCTTTACCGAAGAAGAGGCACAAGCGCCGTTCAAACAGGTGGAAGAGAACTGGGCCACGGTGGACGCCACCTTGGCCAAGCTGCAGTCCGCCTACGAAGCCAAGAACAAGGATGTGCTCGGCAGCGTACTGGAAGAAGACTGGCCGGTGATGCACAAGAACGCGGTCAAGCCCTTGCAAGCGCTGATCCCGCTGGCGCGCAAGAAATCACAAGCCGCTTACATCCATGCCCAGGAGCGCAGCCGCAGCCTGGTCGGAGCCGGCATCGCCGGCGGGCTGGTCTGCACCCTGGTCTTGCTGGTGATGGCCTGGACCACCCTGGGCGCGGTGATCCGCCCGATGCAGGCGGTTGAACAATCGATGCGTCATATCGCCGACGGCGACCTGAGTGCCGCCCTGCCCAGCCCGCGCCACGATGAACTCGGCCAGATGATCGACGGCCTGGGCAGCATGCGCACGCATCTGCAAAATGTGATCGGCGAAGTGCGACGCTCAACAGACAGCATCAGCACCGCCTCCGCCGAAATCGCCACCGGCACTCTGGACCTGAGCCAGCGCACCGAGCAAACCGCCAGCAATCTGCAGCAGGCGGCGGCCTCCATGGATGCGCTGACCGGCACGGTGCGCCAGTCCGCTGACTCTGCGCGTCAGGCCGACCAAATGGCCAATAACGCGGCCGAAGTGGCGGCGCGCGGTGGCCAGGTGGTGTCGCAAGTGGTGTCGACCATGGAGGACATCAGCGCCAGCTCGCGCAAGATTGCCGACATCATCGGCGTCATCGACGGCATCGCCTTCCAGACCAATATCTTGGCGCTGAATGCGGCGGTCGAGGCAGCGCGAGCCGGCGAACAAGGGCGCGGCTTTGCGGTGGTGGCCAGCGAGGTGCGCAATCTGGCCGGCCGTTCGGCGGAAGCGGCGCGCGAGATCAAGTCGCTGATTGGCGCCTCGGTCGAGCGAGTGGAATCGGGCACACGCTTGGTGGCCAACGCTGGCGGCACGATGCAAGAATTGGTCGGCTCGGTCAAACGCGTCACCGACATCATTGGTGAGATCAGCGCGGCGGCGGTCGAGCAGTCGGACAGCATCGTCAAGATGAACGCCACCATGGTTCAACTCGACCAGATGACGCAGCAAAACGCGGCCCTGGTGGAGCAAAGCGCGGCGGCCGCCGAAAGCCTGCAGGACCAAGCGGCCCGCATGGCACAGGTGATCAGCGGCTTCAAACTCTGAGGCCTGGGCGACTGCAAGGTCGCCGCCCCCAAGCGTGGACAATCGATGCAGCGGGTGCGCAAGCCCCGCTGCATTTTTTTGTCCAAAGGCCGCCGCATGCACGACGATGAGATCGCCCGCCATCTACAAGAAGCGCTGAACTCCGGTGAGTTGAAGCTGGCCGAGAGCTTCGGCAAGCCGCTGCAAGAAGACGCCGGCTGGGAGGCCACGCCGGATGGCTTGCGCATGCCCTTCAAGGTTTTGAAGAACGCCGGCATGGCGCCGCCCGAGGTCGAACTTTTTCATCGCCGCGCGGCCTTGCAAACGGCGCTCCAAGATTGCAGCGATGAGGCCGAACGGCAGACGCTGATGCGCGAGTTGAGCGACTTGCAGCAAAGCATCGCCTTGCGTCTGGATGCCTTGCGCAGCAGCGGCAGGATCTAAGCCTAACCGAGCAGAAAGAAAACGGCCGGAGCGCTGCGAGAGCGTTCCGGCCGTGACCGATCGTTAGTTCGGTAGTTCAGCAAAGCGCCCTCTCGGGCGCTCACATCAGGCGCGCTGGCGACGACGGCGAGCGATGCTGCCCACCACGGCCAGACCGGCCAAGCCCAGGGCCCAGGTCGAGGGCTCGGGCACGGCGCTGATGGCGAAGCCACCCCCGCTCGCCTCGCCCAAGGAGGGCTTGTAGAAGAAGTACGCATCGCTGACGTCATCACTGCCCGAGTTCAGGCTCAGCAGCACGGCAGGCGTATCGTACTGATAGCTCAGACCCAGGAACACGCCATTCTTGAAATCAGCCGTCGGTGCCGCAGTGGCATCCGCCAAGCCATAGTTCTGGCCCAGAAAGTCCAGGCTGAAACTGGTCAGTTGCAGGCTCTGAAAGCCTTCGCCGCTTGGCACGGCTTCGGCGTAGCTGTATTGGCCGCTGAAGCTCTGACCCAACAAGGGGCCGGAGTCGAGCGTGACATTGAAGTTGAAGCTGGCGGCGTGGCTGGCCAGGCTGGCCAGGCCCAAGGCCAGGGCGATGGTGGTTTTACGGAACATCATGATCGGTTCTCCTCGAATTAGAACTTGAAGCTATTGGCTTGCACGGCCGCGCATGCCACACCCTTGAGCGTGACCACCGGACGCGACTTGGCAGCACCAGCCGCGCCATCGGGGTCATAACCGATCAACGCGCCACCAGCGGAAGCCGAGCAGGTCAGAAAGCCCTGGGCCAGTGGATCGTTGCTGCTGATGCCGACATTGCGCAGCAAGCCCGTGAAGACCAGCAGATCGACGCCGGGTTTGAAGTCGGTGATGGTGTCCAGGCCATCGGCGCCGGTGTTGTAGACGAACTGGTCACGGCCGCCATTGCCGGTCAGGGTGTCGCGACCCAGACCGCCTTCGATCACATCATCACCGGGTGTGCCGACGATCACATCATTGGCATTCGTGCCCTTGATGCTCTTGACCAGGTTCAGGCCCAGCAGCATCGGGTCATGGTCGGAGGACTTGAACGCTGTTGGCTGGTAGTAGCCGGCCGGGTTGAACTCGGTGTTGTAGTCGATCACGGTCGGCTCATCGGCATTGATGTGCCAAGAAGTCGCGTAGCTGACCTTGGAGGCAATGGACGCGGTGCCGAAGCCATGGTCCAAACGGCCGGCGAAGCCGTCGAACACATAGGAGTAATGAGCCGGGTCAAACTTACCCACCAGATCAACGATGGCACCGTCGTGGGTCAACTCGTAGACCGGGTCTTCCTGCGCGTAGGCATTGAAGTCACCCAGCAAGACCACGTCTTGCGTGGCGGCCGTGGCTTGGACTTGGCCGACAAATTCGCGCAAGCGCTTGGCTTGGTCGACGCGGTGGGCGTTGTAGCAGCCTTGCAGGTCGCCCTGGTCGGCATCCACACCGGCAGCGCCGCTGCAGCTCTTGGACTTGAGGTGATTGACCACCACCGCAAAGCGCTCACCGTTCGGCGCCAGGAAGCCTTGGGCATAGGTCGGGCGGTTGTTGACCGGGTCGGTGTCCGACAAGGTCGAGCCGATCAGCTTCAGCTTGGCGGGCTTGTAGATCATGGCCACGCGGATGGCGTCGCTGCCGGTGTCGGCAGGCAGCGGAGCAGCAGCATAGGTGCCGGGGCCCATGGCGGCGTTCAGGCCGTCGACCAAATTCAACAAGGCCACATTGCCATTGTTCTGGATCTCCATCAGGCCCACCACATCGGCGTTGATGCTGCTGATCGAAGCCACAAGCTTGTTGCGCTGACGGTTGAACTCGTTCAGGTTGTCGGCGCCGCGGCAGTTGGCGGCCGACACGGCACCGCCCAGGCTGCAGCCCTGGCCGGTCTTGCCATCGGCGGTCTTGCCATCGGTGAAGGTGGTGAAGTAGTTCAAGACATTGGCGCTGGCGATGCGCACATTGCCGCCGACCGCGGGGGCCGTGGCCGAGCGGGGGTTGCTGCGCGTGAACACCGGCTTACCCACCGGCTGCAGGCGATACATATACGCGCCGGTCGCGGTGTTGCTGGTGGCCGGGCCGTAGTCGACCACGCCGGTCAGCGACTCGATCGTGTCGCCGGCGCGCACCGTCATGTCCTCGCCGATGAAGGGCACCGGGTTCGGGTTCTGGACGCTGTTGTTGTCGTCCAAGATGATGGCGCGGTCCAGATTTGCCTTGGCCAAGGCCTGCGCATCGGGGCCGGGGCGCATGACATTGGTGGGGTTGAGCAGGCGACCGCCGGCGGCCAGAGTCATCTGACCATAGCGACCCAGGAAGTAGTTCTGCTGCACCATCACCGGGCCGGTCAGGTTGACCAGCATGCCTTCATAGGCCTCCAGACCGCCGCTGGCCAGCGTAGCCAAATTGACGGCGGTGGGCTCCACGGCGTTGCCGCTGCTGAGCACGGTCAGGCCCGTGATGTTCTTCAGCTGGGTGATGGAGCTTTTGCCCGAGGTGAACTCGGTGACCAGGCCACTCAGACGCAGCTCTTGGCCAACACTGACGGTGGGTGCAGTGACGGTGTAGACAAAAATGCCGTCCGAGGTGGCGGGGTTGCCGTCTCCGACGCGGTCTTGCATATAGAAGCCGGTCGAGGTCAGGTAGGTGACGATGCCGCCGGTGCTGACGGTCGCGCCTTCCATCGGGCTCTTGTCGCCGCTGCCCTGCATGCTGTAGATCGGGGTGAAGCCGGCAGCCGTCACCTTGATGGTGCAGCTGGCGGTTTGCGCTTCGTTATTGGCCCAGTTCAGGTTCAGGCTGTAGCTACCACCGGCCACGCTGCTGGCGACTTCAATCTCTTGGGTTGCCACGCCACCATCGGCGCTGGCCGCGGTGAAGGCACCCAGGGTGAAGGCCGCAGGCCAGCTGCCGCTGATGGCGGCGGCATTGACGATGCTGTCCGCATCGCTGGCGCGGACGCTGAAGCGGGTGGCGGTGCCAGCGGTGATGCTGGTGTCGGGGCAGACCGGCACGATCGGCTTGTCCAGCGGCGGGACCACGCCGCCGCAAACATTGGCCGGCGTGGCCAGGCTGCGCGGTGTGGGAGCGCCGACATTGAAGTCGCCGCTGTTGTTGTCGGTATCGAGGCAACCGGCGTCCTTGCGCTGGGCGGCGGTGGTGTTGCTCAGGGCCGGTGTGGCGCTGATTTCGCTGCCATTGACGGCGCCATAGCCCACCAGGTCCACCAAGTTGCCACCGCTGGGGTTGGCGCCGCTCAAGGCAGTGGAGGACGACACCAGGGCGACCTTGCCGTCGCTGCCGGACATGTTGATGCCAGCGTTCAAGTCACCGGTCAGCGGCGTGCCGCCTGTGCCAGCACCTTGAGCGATCAGGAAGTAGCGACCCGGCTCCAACACGGTGTTGGCGGGAATCGCAGTGACTTGCCAGCTGGTGCCGGCCTTAGCGCCATATTGCACCGACCAGCCACCGATGTTCACGGCGTTCTGGCCGGCATTGAAGATTTCGATGAAATCGTTCTTGATCGTGGCACCGGTATTGCCGCCACCCCCATAGACCTGGCTGATGACGACGCCACTGCTCGAGGCCATGGCCGCGGGGACTGCAAAGGCCGCGGCCAACAGGGCGGCGAGAGTATTCAATTTCATGCTTGATTCCCAGAGGGTGAGGTTTTGTACGAAAAGAAAATGCACAAACCGGACCTATCGGCAAGCAGCAATCGGCAGGCAGGCAAACGTTTGCACCTCCCCACTATCACCTTGCTCGGCGACCCGTTGAGACGCATGCTAGCGACAAACTGTGACAGCTTGAGACACCGTATTCACGGGGGGTCTAACGCCTAAAAAACCCGACACCACCCAAGCCAAAGGGTTTACCCATGAGTCGATCGACCTGCCACACAGCAAGTGATTCAGAGTGACACAAACTCAAGGCGCCGGTCGCACTAGGCCGAGGCAAGATGCATCACAGCAGGGGCAAACACCTAGCGGCAAATCGACCACAAACTCCGGCCAGCGCACACATCAAAACCACACCGCCCGCCCCCGCATGAATCGCGCGACGCCCACCTAGAATCAACAGCATCCCTTCCTCGGCTCGCCGCCGGCAGCCTCGCTTCGACTCACATGACCCTGAACCAGATGCTGCTCGGCTTTGTGCGCCGACATTGGCCGGCTTATGCCTCGGCCGCCCTGATGCTGGCCAGCATTGCGCTGTTGACCGTGTGGATTCCGCGTCAGGTCGGGCATGTGGTGGATGGCTTGGTGGCCGGCTCACTGCACGGCCACCAACTGCTGCAAGAACTTGGGCTGCTGGTGGCCTGCGGCCTGAGCATTTATTTGCTGCGCGTCGGCTGGCGCCTGGCCTTGTTCGCGGCTGCCTATCGGCTCGGCCAGCAACTGCGTACCCGGCTCTATCAAGGCCTGACCCTGCAAGGCCCGGTGTTCTTTCAGGACAAGCGCAGCGGCGACCTGATGGCGCTGGCGACCAATGACATCGACGCGGTCGAGATGGCCGCCGGCGAGGCCTTGCTGGCCGCCTTTGACGGCTCGCTGACCTTGCTGCTGGTGCTGAGCATGATGACGCTGGGCATCGACTGGCGGCTCGGCCTGGCGGCGCTGATCCCCTTCCCTTTCATGGCCTTCGCCTTCTGGCGCATCTCCAATCAAGTACATATCGCTTGGCAGAGTTCATTGGCGCGCTTTTCCACCCTCAACCAGCATGTGCAAGAAGGCCTGGCCGGCGTGCGCACACTGCGCGCGCTGGGCCTGGTGGCGCGCAACACCCGGCAATTCAGCGAGTTAGCCGACAGCGCCGGCGAAGCCAGCTACCGAGCACAGCGCTGGGAGGCGGCGTTCGAGCCCGCCGTCGGCATGAGCTTGAGCGCTGCAACGACGATTGCCCTGGGCCTGGGCGGCTGGCTGGTGGCGCGCCAAGAGCTCAGCATTGGGCAACTGACCGCCTTCACCATGTATCTGGGTCAGCTGATTTGGCCGATGTTTGCCGCCGGCTGGGTGCTCTCGCTACTGGAACGCGGCCGCGCCGCCTGGGACCGCCTGACGCCCGTCCTGGAGGCCCCCGTAACGCTGCAAGACAGCGGCAGTTTGCCCCTGCCCACACCCGCGGGACTGAGCTTCGATCAAGTCGGATTCAAATACCCGCAGGCCGAACGCAAGGCGCTGGACGACATCACGCTGCAGCTGCAGCCGGGCCAGACCTTGGGACTGGTCGGCCCGACAGGCGCCGGCAAATCGACCGTGCTGCGCCTGCTGCTGCGTCAATTTGAACCGCTGGCCGGCCAGGTTTCGATCGGCGGCCAGCCCTTGCCTGCCTTGAGTCTGCAAGCGCTGCGCCTGGGTCTGGCCTGGGTGCCACAGGAGCCGTTTTTGTTCTCGGCCTCGATCGCCGAGAACATCGCCCTGGCCAAGCCCGAGGCCAGCGCCGCCGAGATTCAAGCGGCGGCCGAGATGGCGGCCGTGCACGAAGACATCCTGCGCCTGCCCGCTGGCTATGCCACCGAAATTGGCGAACGTGGGGTCACGCTGTCCGGGGGGCAGCGGCAACGCGTCGCGATCGCCCGCGCGCTCTTGTCCGATGCACCGATCCTGTTGCTGGACGATGCACTGTCGGCGGTGGACACCGGCACCGAAACGCAGATCCTCGAGCACCTGCGCGAGCTGCGCCGCAGCCGCCCGGAGCGCAGCAGCCTGATCGTCAGCCACCGCCTCAGCGCGGTGATGGAAGCCGAACACATCATCGTCATCCAGCAAGGCCGCATCACCGAACAGGGCAGCCACGCCGAGTTGCTGGCCCTGGACGGCGGCTGGTATGCCACGCAATGGCGCTATCAACAACTGGAGGCCAGCATTGATGCCGAGCTCTGAAGATCAAGCCCTGCCGGCCAAGGAGCGCCCCTGGGCCTCGGTGGGCCTGTTGATGCAAGCCGCCGCGCCGGAGCGACCAACGCTGTTGCGCGGCGTGTTTTGGTTGCTGCTGGCGGCGGGAGTGGAGGCGCTGGGCCCCGTCATCAGCAAGCATTTCATTGACAGCTATTTGCAGCCGCGCCAGTTCGACGTGCAGGCCATGGGCGGCTTGTTGCTGGCCCTGCTTTTGTGCGGCTGGAGCGCCTGCTGGATTCGCTTTGCGCAGCTCTCGCGCATGGCCGGCGTGGCGCGGCGCTCGGTGCTGCGCCTGCGCGAGCAGGTCTATGCCCATGTGCTGGCCTTGCCGATGGCCTTCTTTGACAAAGCCATCACCGGCCAGCTGGTCAGCCGTGTCACCAATGACAGCGAAGCGGTCAATACCCTCTACCGCCAGGTGCTGTACGTGATGCTGGACTCCAGCATCGTGGTGATCGGCTCGCTGATCGCGATGGCCTGGTTGGACTGGCGCTTGATGCTGATCGTCGCCATGCTGGTGCCGGCCATGTTCTTGATCATTGCGCTCTACCAGCGCTTGAGTGCGCCGGCGGTGGCGCGCGCGCGCCAACTGCGCAGCGAAATCAATGCGCAAATGGCCGAGAGCATGGCCGGCATGGCGATGCTGCAAGCGGCCGGCGCGGCGCCGCGATTTGCGCAGCGCTTCGAGCGCACCAATGGCGATCATTTGCGGGCCCGCGTGGCCGAGCTCAGCGCCAATGCCTGGCTGTTGCGGCCGGCGCTCGACCTGCTCAATGTGCTGCTCTTGGTCACCGTTATTTATGGCTTTGGTCAGCGCGAGCTGTCGGGCCTGGAGGTGGGCCTGCTGTTCGCCTTCCTCAGCTACATCGCCCGGGTGGTTGAACCGCTGATCCAGATCACCATGCAGTTTGGCCAGCTGCAGCAGTCGATGATTGCCGCCTCGCGGGTGCGCAGCCTGCTGCAGGAAACGGCCCCCGTCACGAGCACCCTGCCCGGCCTGGCGATCGACAAAGGGCATATTCAGATCGAAAGCCTCGGCTTTGGCTATGACGCTCAAAAGCCGGTGCTGAAGGACCTGAGCCTGGACATTCCTGCCGGGCAATTTGTCGGCATCGTCGGCCACACTGGCAGCGGCAAGTCGACGCTGCTCTCGCTGCTGCTGCGCTTTTACAGCGCGCAGCAGGGTTCGATCCGCATCGACGGCCACGCCCTGGCCAGTCTGCCGGACGAGGCCTTCCGCGCCGCCGTTGGCCTGGTGCCGCAAGAGCCCTATTTGATGGCGGCGAGCGCCAGCGAGAACATCGCCATGGGACGCAATATCAGCCAAGACGAAATCCGCGCCGCGGCCCGCGCGGCCCGCATCGATGATTTCCTGTCCGAGTTGCCGCAAGGTTATGACACCTTGCTGGGCGAAGGCGGCGCACGGGTGTCCACCGGGCAAAAGCAATTGATCGCCATGGCACGGGCCTTGGCGGGCGCGCCGCGCATCCTGTTCCTGGACGAGGCCACGGCCAATATCGACAGCGCCACCGAGCAGGTGGTCAGCGAAGCGCTGCAAGCGCTGCGTGGACGGGTGACCATCGTGGCGATCGCGCACCGGCTCTCCACCATCCGCGAGGCCGACCAGATCATCGTGCTGAATCACGGCCATCTGAGCGAGCGTGGCCGTCATGAAGAATTGATGGCGCTGGAGCATGGCATCTATCAACGCCTGGTGGCCTTGCAGGCCTTGGAAACTTGAGGCTGGGCGCCTTAAAGCGCCCGCTCAAATACCGACTTGCATGACCGCAGCGCGGCGGTTTTTTAGGTGGAGATAGTCCATACGGCGCGACGCCTGGCGACACGCTTGTCACCATCAACTGCGACAGTTCCGGCTCAGTCAAACTCGAACGGATCGTGTCATGAGACCAGAGCAAAGGCATCAATTCGGCAAGTTGGCCTTGCCCATGGCCATCGCCACCGGCGTGGTGATTTGCGTCGCGGCCGGCGCGATTTGGGTCACGCAGGCCAAGGCCTCATCGAGCAGCACGGCGACGCCCCAAGCCCCACTCGCCTCGGCGACACCCAGCAGCGCGGCGCGCCAAGAAAGCGCCGAGGAGTCCTTGCAGCGCTACGCCAGCATTTGCGAATCGGCCGTGCGCGAGCGCCGCTTTGATTTGGCCATCGAACGCTGCCAGGAGTTCACGCAGGTGGAAAGCCTGGCGGCCAAGGCCTATGCCAGCATGGCGGTCGCAGCCATGCTGCGCGAAGGCCGCGCCAACAGCGAGCAGGCGCAAAGCGCCAAATACGCCGAGCAGGCGGCCAAGCTGAAGGACCCGCTGGGGCAGATGATCCTGGCCTTCCACGCCCTGAACGGCTATAGCGCCACGAACTTGAATGAGCAGCAGACCGAGACGTTCTTGCTTGAGGCCCAAAAAGGCGGCGTCGACAAAGCGGCCTTGTTGCTCGACAGCATGAAGCAAGGCCGGCAATGCCGTGAGCAAGCCAAGGTGCAACTGTTTGAGTTGCCTATGTTTTGCTTGAACCGCGGTGAATTGCGCAGCGCCCTGAAGGCCATGGGCTTGCGCGAGCAGGAGCAAAACAACGGCAGCGAGCGTGAGGTCTTCAACCTCGGTGACTTGCTGCCCGGCGCCAAGCAGTTGACGCTGCAGTACGCGCGCGAGACGCCCTCCTATCTGCTCAAGCCAGCCCTGCTGAGCTACCGCTTCAGCCACCAAGACCCGCTCGCCTTGGCGCAAACCCAGCAACGCATCGTCGAGGGCTTGCGCAAGAAATACGGTGAGCCCCTGCGCAGTGCCGACGCCAGTGCGCCCAGCCAATGGCGCACGAGCGATGGCATCGAGATCGAACTGCGCCACGAGGGCAATGCCGAACTGTTGCTCAGCTATCAGATGGCATCACGCGTGACCGCCCTGCGAGAGCAGACGCTGGCGCAGGAACAGCGCCGGCTTGAGAAGCTGAGCGCGCAAACGCTGAAGGCGATTTAAGCCTTACAACATCATCGCCAGCCGTTCCAAGATCAGCACGGCGAAAAAGCCCAGCCCCGCCAGCACGGTCCATTTGATGATGACCAAACCGCGGCGGCGCCAGATCACCTGGCCACTGCCGATATAGAGCGCAAAACACACGATGCCGGCAAACAGCAGCAGGCCAACGACGAGACGAAAGATCAACATAGGCGCTGCGTTCCCTTACCAGGCCGGGGCCAACTGGGCGAAGCCGGCTGGTGCCTCGGCTTCGTCTTCGAAGCTGACGATGTCATAGGCCGTCTCATCGGCCAACAGCGCACGCAAGAGCTTGTTGTTAAGCGCGTGGCCACCCTTGAAGGAGGTGTAGGCCGCCAGCAGCGGGTAGCCGGCTACCTGCATATCGCCGATCGCATCGAGGATCTTGTGTTTGACGAACTCATCGTCATAGCGCAACCCATCGGCGTTCAGCACCCGGTAGTCATCGACAACGATGGCGTTGTCCATCGAGCCACCCAGAGTCAGGCCACGCGAGCGCATCAGTTCGATATCGCTGGTCATGCCGAAGGTTCGGGCGCGCGCGATTTCACGCTTGTATTGGCCGCTGCCCATGTCGAAGACATATTGCTGGCCGGTGGCGGAAACCGCCGGGTTGTCGAACTCGATCTCAAAGCTGAGCGTATAGCCATGGTGCGGCGCCAGCTTGGCCCACATCAGACGCTTGCCCTCGCCCTGGCGCACCTCGACGGTCTTTTTAACGCGCAAGAACTTCTTGGCGGCCTTTTGCAATTCGATGCCCGCACTCTGCAGCAGGTAGACAAAACTGGCGGCCGAGCCATCCAAAATCGGCACCTCGTCGGCGTTGATGTCGACGTAAAGATTGTCCAAACCGAGGCCCGCGCAGGCAGACAGCAGGTGTTCGATGGTTTGCACCTTGGGGCCGCCGGGGTCGCCTCCGGGGCTGACGGTGGTGGCCATGCGGGTGTCACAAACGGTATCGGCGCGCACCGGAATGTCGACCGGGGTGTTCAGGTCCACACGGCGGAACACGATGCCGGTATTGGCCGGCGCCGGGCGCAGCGTCAACTCGACACGTTGCCCGCTGTGGATGCCGACGCCAACGGCCTTGGTCAGCGATTTGAGAGTTCTTTGTTGCAACATAAGGGTCAAATTGTCCGCGAATCTGTCGGGCCTTGCTGATCAGGGGTCGGAGGACGGAGCACCGGCAGGCGCAGACTCAGGCGGGTACCGTGGCCGGGGCTGGAGTCGATGCGAACCGCACCACCGAGGCGCTGCGCGCGGCGCTGCTGGCTCTTCAGGCCGCGGCCGCGCTGCGCCGTGGCCAGATCGAAGCCATCGCCATCGTCCTCGACACGGATTTCCACATAGCGACCATGATTGCGCGTCACCATGCGCACCCGCGTCGCGCGGGCATGCTTGAGCACATTGCTCAGCGCCTCCTGCATCAGGCGCAGCACATGCAGCGCATCGGGTGGCTCCAACCATTCCAGCATCGGCAGGTCCTGCACATCCCATTCCAGCATCAGGCCGCCGGCCTGCAGGCGCTTGCCCAAGCGGTAGCGCATGGTTGCCAGCAGAGCCACCAGGTCATGAGCCACCGGCTCCAGCGAGTCGATCACCAAACGCAGATCGTCAACGCATTCGCGCAGCACCTCGACCACCTTGTCTTGGTCCATGCTGCCCTGCTCCACCGCCACCATGGCCGACAGGAGCGAGGAGCCAAGGCCGTCGTGCATGTCCTGCATCAGGCGCTGGCGCTCCAGCAACAAGGCCTGCTGACGCTCGGCCTCGCGCAGGCGCTGGTGCTGAGCCTGCAGGGCGCTGCTTTGCTCCTGCAGTCGTTCCGTCAACTGGGTGTTCAGCAACTCGACTTTTTGCAGGGCCGCCAGATAGCGCCGCTGCACCGCGAACAAAAACGTCGCCACCGAAATCAAGGTGGCATAGGGCAGCAAGTAGATGTGTTCGGGCCAAGCCCAACCGGCCAGCAAAGCCAAATCATGCAGGCCGAGCAAGAGGCAAAGCAGTAGACTCAACACGATGACGCGCAGTTCCTTGCCGTTATCAGGCTCCCCGGAGCCTTCAGCAGGCACCGAACTCAACGGGATGCCTCGCAGTGCCAGCCCACCCAAGAACAAGGTGCACAGCACGCCCACCAAGGCATTGGCCGAATGCTGCAACAAGGGCGCGCCCATGACCGAGTGCCACCAGGGCAGGGTCAGCAGGCTGATGAGCAGCACAAAACCGACCATGCCGCGCTCGAGCGCTTGGAAGCGCCGATGGGCATAGCGCAGGGCGAACAGAAAAATCAGCAACATCACCCAGGACAGAGCCGCGTGGGTCATCCACCAAAACCACTCTTGTCCCAAATGCGTGCGCGGCAAGTCCAGGTAGTAATGCAGATTGCGCAAAAGCCAGGCCACCGAAAGCAAGGCGAACAGCAGGTAGGCTGGTTCATCCCGACGCCGCAGCCACAGGCACAACGAAAACAAGCCCAGCACCACCAACGTCAAGCCGGTGGCCTGCGGCACGCTGATCTGCAGCATCCAGCGGCGCCTTTGCAAGGGCTCCAGATCCTCCCGCGCCCCCAGCCAGACACTGGGAACCGAATGAAAACTTCCCGCCTGAACCGGGACCGCCAACACCACCTCGATGCCCTGCTCCTTGGGCAATTCGGTCAGCGCCGATGGGAAGACCGCCCAAAGCGGGCGCACCCATTGCTCGCCAGCGCCGGCCTGGTTGTCGAACACCGGCTGCCAGCCATCGTCGGTGTGCACCAAGACCGCTGCGGCCATCGCCACCAATCGCGGCATGTAGAGCGCCACACTGGTCGGCCACGCGCCTTCCGGTGTGAAGCGCAGTCGGTACCAGCGCATCTGGACGGGCCCACGGGCCGAGGCTTCGAGACCATCAGGTGCCATCACTTCGCCGGATGCACGCACATCCGGCAGCACCACCGGCGACCAGGCCTCGCGCTTGTCCGGCGGCAGAAGATGGGCCGGCAGGCTGGCATGACGACGGGCACGATCGCCGCGGCGGTCGCTGCCCAGATCGCTGCCTCGCAGAGCCGTTCGCCAGGCCTCCAGATCGGCGCGACTCCAGTTGCTGAGCGCCAGTTCGGCCGCAAAGTTGCGCAAGTCGGCGGGCTGAGTGGTCGAAGACCCGCCCTCATCCACCTCAGCAGGCGACTGAGCCCAAGCCGACCGAGGCGCCACCCCCAATGTGAACAGCCAAAGCATCACCAGCGCGGGCAGGACGCTGCGCACGCGGGCCAGCATGGCGGGCCAGCCAGACTTGATGTGGTTTCTTGCGGTGGCGTCACACATGCCAAAAGGGCCTCGCAGCATCTCCTTGGATTGGGTCAACATGCAGCATGCCACAGCCGTTAGCGCCACAAAAACAACAAGGCCCGCTGCGAGAAGGTGAACTCCCCGTAGTGGGCCTTGAACATAGCGCTGGCCTTGTGGGCCAGCCGGATCAGTCAGCCTGCTTGCGCAAGAAGGCCGGGATCTCGATTTCGTCCATGCCGTTCGACGAGAGCGCCTCGACCTTGGCCGCTGCGGTACGGCCATGGCGCCAGACGCTCGGCACGCTCATGCCGGCGAAGTCATTGCCACCGCCCACTTGCGCAGCGCCAACACCGTTACCGGCGTGGGCCACATGGCCACCCATGCTGACCGCTTGCGTCAGCACCGGCATATTGTCGGTACCGGTACGCAATTGAACTTGCGGTTGCACCACGGTCAGCGGCGGCTGCTGCTGCACCCGGGCACGCTGCGAGGACAAGCCGGTCGCAATCACGGTGACGCGCAAGGTGTCGCCCAGGCTTTCGTCGTAGGCCGTACCGTAGATGATGTGCGCATCTTCAGCGGCATAGCGCTTAACGGCATTCATCGCATTGCGGCTTTCGGCCAGCTTGAAGGTGCTGCGGTTCGCTGCGATCAACACCAGCACGCCACGCGCGCCGGACAGATCGATGCCTTCCAACAGGGGGCAAGCGACTGCCGCTTCGGCCGCCTTGGCAGCGCGATCCGGACCACTGGCCACGGCTGTGCCCATCATCGCTTTGCCCGGCTCGCTCATCACGGTCTTGACGTCTTCGAAGTCGACGTTGACCAAGCCCGGCATATGAATAATGTCGGAAATGCCGCCAACAGCGTTCTTCAGCACGTCATTGGCGTGAGCGAAAGCTTGGTCCTGAGTCACATCGTCACCCAGCACGTCGAGCAGCTTGTCGTTCAAGACCACGATCAAGGAGTCGACGTTCGCTTCCAACTCAGCCAAACCAGCATCGGCTGCCTTGGAACGACGGCCGCCTTCAAACTCGAAAGGCTTGGTCACCACGCCCACGGTCAGGATGCCCATCTCCTTGGCCACGCGAGCGATCACGGGGGCAGCGCCGGTGCCGGTGCCGCCACCCATGCCGGCGGTGATGAACAGCATGTGCGCGCCCTGGATCGATTCGCGAATACGCGCCTCGGCCTCTTCGGCGGCAGACTTGCCCATTTCAGGCTTGGCGCCAGCGCCCAGACCGGAAGTACCCAACTGCAGCAGCTGATCTGCCTTCGAGCGATTGAGCGCCTGAGCATCGGTGTTGGCGCAGATGAACTCCACACCCTGAACGCCTTGAGCAATCATGTGCTCCACCGCGTTGCCACCACCACCGCCCACGCCAATCACCTTGATTTGGGTGCCTTGGTCAAACTCTTCAATCATTTCGATTGGCATATTCAATTCTCCTTACCCAATTGTGCCGCCGACAAGCGTTAAAAACTACAGGGATGACCCTCTTTTTTTACTGGAGCCGCATTTTTCAGACATTTATTTCTCCGGGCCTTGCAAGCAAACGTAAGAAACTCGAAATCTTGGCCCGGCGGCTCCGCTTTATGCGTCGTGGCACGGCATCCGTGCCCGACCGCTTATTAGAAATTTCCTAGAAACCAATCCTTGGCGCGACCGAACATGGTCTTCATCGAACCCGCCTGTTGAGCCGCCTTCAAACCCCGGGTGCGAGACAGGCTGGCCTCTTCCAACAAACCCATCACAGTGGCCGAACGGGGATTGGCCACCATATCGGACAGGCCACCGGCATAGGTTGGATTGCCGCGCCGGACTGGTTTCAGGAATATGTCCTCGGCCAACTCGACCATACCCGGCATCACCGCCGAGCCGCCGGTCAGAACAATCCCCGAGGACAACAGTTCTTCATACCCGCTTTCACGAATAACCTGGTGAACCAATGAGAATATTTCCTCGACACGGGGTTCAATAACGCCAGCAAGTGCTTGTTTTGAAAGCATTCTCGGTGCGCGATCCCCCAAACCGGGCACCTCAACCTGATCCGCCGGGTCGGCCAACATCTGTTTGGCCACGCCATGCTCGACCTTGATTTCCTCGGCATCCTTGGTGGGCGTGCGCAGCGCCATCGCAATATCACTGGTAATCAAATCACCGGCGATAGGTATCACCGCGGTATGTCGAATCGACCCGCCAGTGAAGATCGCCACATCGGTGGTGCCGGCGCCAATATCGACCAGGGCAACACCCAAATCGCGCTCATCGGCGGTCAAGGCCGCCAGGCTCGAAGCGCTGGAGTTCAACACCAGTTGGTCGACCTCCAGGCCGCAGCGGCGCACACACTTGACGATGTTTTCGGCCGCACTCTGGGCGCCCGTGACAATATGAACCTTGACCTCCAAGCGGCCGCCGCTCATGCCAATTGGTTCTTTCACCTCATGGCCGTCAATCACAAATTCCTGAGGTTCGACCAATAAGAGGCGTTGATCGTTCGGAATATTGATGGCCTTGGCGGTTTCAACCACCCGGGCGACGTCGACCGGGGTGACCTCTTTGTCACGCACGATGACCATACCGGTCGAGTTCTGGCCGCGAATATGGCTACCGGTAATACCCGTGTAAACCCTAGATATCTTGCAGTCGGCCATCATTTCGGCCTCTTTCAAGGCCTGTTGAATCGACTGAACGGTGGCGTCGATATTGACCACCACGCCGCGCTTCAATCCATTTGAGGAAGCAACACCCAAACCCGCGATGCGCAACTCGCCATTGCCGAGTACTTCGGCCACCACTGCCATGATCTTGGCTGTGCCGATATCCAAGCCGACGACCAGATCTTTGTATTCCTTGGCCATGTTTCTTTTCCTCAGTTTCTTTTCGTTCGGCCATTCAAGCCGGGTTTAACCGGATTCGGCGTGGTTGATATGCCGCTCAGGCGGACCGCAAACCCTTCCGCATGGCGCAGATCGGCGGACAGCAAAGGCGCCTTATTGAGCGAAGTAATCTGGGTGATGGAGCGCACAAACTGGCCATAGCGGGCCAATATCTCGGCCTCGCTGCCTCGGCCCAACTCGATCACCGCGCCGCGCTCCAGGGCCAAACGCCAGGAGCCGCGGCCGGACAAATCGAGCCGCTCGACCTTTTCGTCGAGCCCCTTGCTGAGCGCCTGCAGGCCTTGCCACATCTGCAACATCGCGCCCGCGGTGCCGGAGGGGCCGGCCAAAATCGGCAATTCTTCGTCCTCGACGTCACCCAAATTGGCCTGGAAGACTTCGCCAAAGCTGTTCACCAGCAAGCGCTCGACGCTGGCGTCGCTCTGCGAATCGGCGCCTTCGACCTTGGTTTCCCAGTAGGCGGCGGGCTCATGCTCTTCCAACTTGACGCGCAATTTATGCGGCCACACCCTTTGCACCACCGCCCGGCGCACCCAGGGCACGGCCTCAAAAGCGGCGCGGCCCTCTTTCAGGCTCATGCTCAGGAAAGAGCCCGACAACTGAGGCAAGGCATTGGCACGCAGAGACGCGGCGCTGTTGCGAGTGACGTCACCTTCGACCTGGATCGCCCGGATGGCAAAGATCGGCAGCCGGGCCACCCAGCGCAGCGCTAGGCCGGCGGCAAACACCAGCACGGCCACCACCAACAGCCCCGACACCGCATTCATCAGGCGGACGTCGGGCGGCAAGGTGACCGGGCTGGGTTGACGGGCGGCGCGCATGAGATATTCCGACTCAGGCCTTAGGGCTCAGTTGGCCATCCAAGCGGGCTTGCGACAGCAGCCACAAGCACAGTTGCTCATAGCTCAGGCCGGCCGCCTTGGCCGAAATCGGCACCAAAGAGTGCGAAGTCATGCCGGGCGAGGTGTTCATTTCCAGCAGGAAGGGCTTGCCATCGCTCTTGCGCAACATCACATCGGCACGGCCCCAGCCGCGGCAGCCCAGCGAGCGGTAGGAACGCAAGACCAGATCACGAATCTCCGCTTCCAACTCAGGGCTCAGGCTGCCGGTGAGATAACGCGTAGTGTTGGTGAAGTACTTGTTCTGGTAGTCGTAGTTGCCGCCTTCGGCTTCGATCACGATCACCGGCAAGGCGAAAGCAGCATCGCCCTCCCCCAGCACCGGGCAGCTCATTTCCGGGCCGTCGATGAATTCCTCGCAGAGGATTTCATCGTCGTACTGAGCGGCCAAGTTCACCGCATCCAAGATTTCAGAGTAGCCCTGCACCTTGCTGATGCCAATGGTCGAGCCCTCATGCGGCGGCTTCACGATCACCGGCAAACCCAGATCATCGGGAATCGCCATGCAGCGCTCGCGGCTGATGTCGGCCTTGTTCAGCTTCACATAACGCGGCGTCGACAGGCCATCGGCCAGCCACAAGCGCTTGGTCATGATCTTGTCCATGGCGATGCTGGAGGCCATCACACCGGAGCCGGTGTAAGGAATGCCCAGCAGCTCCAAGGCGCCTTGCACCGTGCCGTCTTCGCCGTAGCGGCCGTGCAGCGCGATAAAGCAGCGGTCAAAGCCTTCCACCTTAAGCTCGTGCAGACCACGCTCAGACGGGTCAAAAGCATGGGCATCCACCCCTTGCGAGCGCAGCGCCGTCAACACACCGGGGCCGGACATGGTCAGCGAGACTTCGCGCTCGGCCGATGCGCCACCCATCAGCACGGCCACTTTGCCGAGCGACTTGGGATCGATATTCAGATCCAGATTCATGACTGGACTTCCTTCATAAGCAGGGTCTTGGTTTGTGCCGGCACGGCACCGATGGAGCCTGCGCCCATCACGATCACAACGTCGTCAGCGCGCGAAGCCGCGGCAATCGCCTGCGGCAGCACGGCCACGTCTTCAATGAATTGCAAGGCGCTAAAGCCTTGCGCTTGCAGCGCGGCCTGCAAAGCGCGGCCATCCGCACCGGCGATCACGCCTTCGCCGGCGGCATAAACCTCGGTCAGCAGCACCGCATCAAAACCGGCGATCACCCGCACGAACTCGGCAAAGCAATCGCGCGTGCGGGTGTAACGGTGCGGCTGGAAGGCCAGCACCAGGCGCCGGCCCGGGAAGGCACCGCGTGCGGCAGCCAGCACGGCGGCCATTTCAACCGGGTGATGGCCATAGTCATCCACCAGGCTGAACTCGCCGCCGCCCTGCGCCGGCAAATCGCCGTAACGCTGGAATCGCCGCCCCACGCCACCAAACTTGGCCAGCGCCGCCTGTACCGGCGCATCGGGCAGCTCCAACTCATCGGCCACCGCAATCGCGGCCAGTGCATTCAAGACGTTATGCCGACCGGCCAGATTCAGAGTCACCGGCAAATCGACGTGGCCCTTGCGTTGCACGGTGAACTGCATGCCGCCGCCGGGCAGCGCTTGCATGTCCACAGCGCGCAGGTCCAGGCCTTCATCAAAGCCATAGGTCACCACCGGCCGCGACAGCAGCGGCAAGATGGAACGCACGCCCGCATCGTCGGCGCAAAGAATGGCTGCGCCATAAAACGGCATGCGATGCAGAAACTCGACAAAGGCCAGCTTCAAACGTGCGAAGTCGTGACCATAGGTGTCCATATGGTCGGCGTCGATATTGGTGACGACCGACACCATGGGCAGCAGCTTCAGGAAAGACGCATCCGATTCATCCGCCTCCACCACGATGAACTCACCACGGCCCAAGCGCGAGTTGGCGCCGGCGCTGGCCAGCTTGCCACCGATCACAAAGCTTGGGTCCAGGCCGGCTTCGATCAAAACATCGGTCACCAGCGAGGTGGTGGTGGTCTTGCCATGGGTGCCGGCGATGGCAATGCCTTTTTGCTGACGCATCAACTCGGCCAGCATGACGGCGCGCTGCACCACCGGCAGATGACGCGCACGCGCGGCCAAGACCTCAGGGTTATCGGCCCGCACGGCGGTGGAAGTCACCACCACCTGGGCATCGCCCAAATGCTCGGCCGCATGTCCGATATGCACGGCCAGGCCCAGGCCGGCCAGGCGCTGCAGAGTCGCGCTGTCAGACTGATCCGAACCCGACACCCGGTAGCCCTGGGCTTGCAGGATCTCGGCAATGCCGCTCATGCCGGCGCCGCCGATGCCCACAAAGTGAATGCGTTGCAAAGCGTGTTTCATTGGGCGGCACTCATTTTTTCAATTTCATCGGCCACCTTGGAGGCAGCGCGGGGGCGGGCCAGGCTGCGCGCCTTCTCGGCCATGCTCAGCAGCGATTCACGGTCCATGCTCTTCAGCAGTTGATAAAGCCCTTCGGCCGTCAATTCTTCTTGCGGCAAATGAATCGCCGCGCCATGCTGGGCCATGAAGCGAGCGTTGTCGCGCTGATGCGAGGTGGTCTTGACCACCAATGGCACCAGCACGGCGGGAGTACCTGCGGCGCAGATTTCGCTCACCGTCACCGCGCCGGCGCGGCACAGAATCAAGTCGGCCTGTGCCAACTGCGCAGCCATATCGTCGATAAAGGGCAAGACGCTCACACCCTCCAGCAAGCCAGCCGCCTTGTAGGCCGCCTGCACCACGGCCAGATTGGCTTGGCCGGTTTGGTGCGTAACGGTGGGACGGCTTTCCTGCGGCCACTGGGCCAAGACCTTGGGCAAGACTTCATTGATAGCACGCGCGCCCAAAGAGCCGCCCACCACCAGAATGCGCAAAGGCCCGCTGCGGCCAGCGAAACGCTCGGCCGGTGGAGCCAGGTTTTCAATCTCGCTGCGCACCGGATTGCCAGTGACTACCGACTTGGAAGTGGACGCCGCCGCCGCGCCATCAAATCCAAAAGCAATCTTCTGCGCAAAAGGCTTCAGGCTCTTATTGCTCAAGAGCATGGCAGCATCGGCGTTCACCAACATCAGCGGCTTGCGCATCAGCCAGGCCATCAAGCCACCGGGGAAGCAGACATAACCGCCCATGCCCAGCACCGCATCGGCACTGCGCGTGCCGTAAACCGAGCGGCTTTGCACAAAAGCCTGCACCAGTTTGAAGACGCCCTTGATGCTGTGCACCAAGCCCTTGCCACGCAGACCGCCAAAAGCCAAACGATCCAGGGGAATGCCGGTCGGCGGCACCAGCTTGTTCTCCATGCCCTGCTCGGTGCCCATCCAGCTGACGGACCAACCGCGGCGCTTCATTTCTTCTGCGACGGCCAAGCCGGGAATGATGTGACCGCCGGTGCCGGCGGCCATGATGACCAAGTGTTTGGTGCTCATGCGCGGCCTCCGCGCATGAGTTGCCGATTCTGGTTTCGGCACGCGCACGCTGTGCGCTTCACGTCGCTGCGCGACATGAGCCTGCATCGGAACAGCCCGCTGCTGTGCTCAGCGCACAGCAGTCCCTTCACTGCGTTCAGGGCCTTCATGCGCGGCCTCCGCGCATGAGCTGTCTGTTCTCAATATCAATCCTCAGCACGATGGCGAGGGCGACGCAGTTCATCAAAATGGCCGATCCCCCAAAGCTCATCAGCGGCAAGGTCAGGCCCTTGGTCGGCAACGCACCCAGGTTCACACCCATATTGATGAAGGCTTGGCCGCCCATCCAAATGCCGATGCCTTGGGCATAGAGACCAGCAAACACCCGGTCCAGCGCCACCGCTTGACGGCCGATATGGAAGAGCCGGCGGGACAGCCAGAAGAAGGCGATGATGACCAGAGCCACGCCAACAAAGCCCAGCTCTTCGCCAATCACCGCCAACAAAAAGTCGGTGTGCGCCTCGGGCAGGTAATGCAGCTTCTCAACACTGGAACCCAGGCCCTGGCCGAACCATTCTCCGCGGCCCAGAGCAATCAGCGAGTGAGTCAGCTGGTAAGCCTTGCCCTGGGCGTACTTCTCGTCCCAGGGGTTCAGATAGGCAAAAATGCGCTCGCGACGGAATTCGCTGAAGGTGATCATCAAAACAAACGCACCGACCAGCACGGCCACAATCAAGAAGAACATGCGGCCGTTGACGCCGCCCAGAAACAGAATGCCCATGGCGATGGCCGCAATCACCATAAAGGCGCCCATATCGGGTTCAGCCAGCAGCAGCACGCCAACGATGGCCAGCGACACGGCCATCGGCCAAACCGCCTGGAAGAAGTTCTCCTTCACATCCATCTTGCGCACCATATAGCTGGCGGCATACATGGCAATGCCCATCTTGGCCAGCTCCGAAGGCTGAAAGTTCATCACCCCCAGCGGCAGCCAGCGCCGCGCGCCATAGACCACCTTGCCCACGCCCGGAATCAGCACCGCAATCAAGAGCACCAAGGACACGACGAAGACCCAGGGCGCCACCCGCTCCCAGGTCGCCACCGGCACCTGCACCGTCAAGAGCCCCGCCACCAGACCAAACACAATGGCCACGATGTGACGGGTCAGAAAGTGCGTCGGCAAATACTTGGCGAAGCGCGGGTTGTCGGGCATGGCGATGGAGGCCGAATAGACCATCAGCAAGCCCAGCGACATCAGCAGCAGCACCACCCAAACCATGGTTTGGTCAAAGCCTTGAATGCGGGTCGGCTGACCCGCCGAAGGCGAGACCCAGTCGCGCACCGGCACATCGGCCGACTCGCTCTTGCGGCTGCCCAGCCAAGCGCTCAGGCGCTCGCCCAAGCCCTTGAAAGCAGAGATCGCGGAGCCGCTGCCTGCGCTCATGCCGCCAGCCCTCCGTCTTGCGCCAGTTGTTGAACGGCGCTGACAAACACCTCGGCGCGGTGGCCGTAGTTGCGGAACATATCGAGGCTGGCGCAAGCCGGGCTCAGCAAGACCGTGTCGCCAGTCTGCGCTTGCGTTTGGCACCAGGCCGTGGCGGCTTCCAGCGTGGCATGCGCTTGCATGGGCACGCCGCAATCGGCCAGAGCGGCGGCAATCTGTGCGCCATCGCGGCCAATCAAAGCCACCGCACGCGCATGACGGGCCACGCCGTCTGCCAGCGGGCTGAAGTCTTGGCCCTTGCCATCGCCGCCCAGAATCAAAACCAGCTTGGCCGGCGCGCGATCGGCGCCCAGGCCACTGATGGCCGCCACGGTAGCGCCGACATTCGTGCCCTTGGAGTCATCAACGTAATCGACGCCGTCAATGCTCATCACATGCTCGACCCGGTGCGGCTCGCCGCGGTACTCGCGCAAGCCATGCAACATCGGCGCCAAGGCGCAACCGGCGGCGCTGGCCAGGGCCAAAGCAGCCAGTGCATTGGCGGCGTTATGGCGGCCGCGCACCCGCAGCGCATCGGCGGGCATCAAGCGCTGCAGCGTGATCTCTTCTTCGTCTTCACCCTTTTTGCGCTTCAAGGTTTCGTCTTGCTCGCGGGCGCGCACCAACCAGGCCATGCCGGCTTCTTGCACCAGGCCAAAGTCGCCGGGCCGGTCGGGAGCGTCCAGACCAAAGCGGCTGACGCGTCGGCTCACCGACTTGGCCGCGCGGCCGCGGCCTTGCTTGACCATCACCGCGGCGGGCACCATGCCCTCCACCACCGGGTCATCCCGGTTGATGACCATCAGCGCTTGCTCGCCAAAAATCTGCGCCTTGGCGCGCACATAGGCGGCCATATCGCCATGCCAGTCCAAGTGATCTTGGGTGATGTTCAAGACAGCAGCGGCGGTGGGCTCGAAACCCTTCACGCCTTCCAACTGGAAGCTCGACAACTCCAAGACCCAGACCTCGGGCAAGTGCTCAAACACTGGGCCTTTGGGTGGTGGTGGCTTGATCGGCAGCGGCGCTTCGTCCAGCAGCGCGTCGACCATTTCCATGGTCGTGGCTGTTAGTTCCGCCGGTTGATCAGCCGGAACTTCTGATGGCACTTCTGCAGAGGCTTCGAGCAAATCGGGGGCTGTGGCTGATTCAGCAACCACTTCGGCCGCTTCTTCAGCCACCGCTTCGGTTTCAGCAACTGCCGGTGCAGGCTCCAAATCCAAGGCCTGGCTCAAGGTGGTGAGCATGCTGGGGCCGATATTGCCGGCCATCACCACGCGCTTGCCAGCGCGCTCGACCAAGAGGCCGGTCATACATGTGGTGGTGGTCTTGCCATTGGTACCGGTGATGGCCAGCACCGCGGGCGCATAGCCGCGCTCCAGCTTCAGCTCGGCCAAGGCCTGAGCAAACAGATCCAGCTCGCCTTGCACCGGCACGCCGGTCTGGCGCGCCAGATTCAACACCGGCAGCAGGCGCGCATCCAAGGGAGACAAGCCGGGGCTCTTCAAGACCAGGTGCACGCCGGTCAACGCCGACTCTGGCAACTCACCGTGGATGAAACTCGCCTCGGGCAGATCCGCTTGCAAGCGCGCCAACTGAGGCGGCTGCTCGCGCGAATCCCAGACCTTCACTTGCGCGCCATAACGCGCCACCCAGGCGGCCATGGCCAGACCCGAATCCCCCAAGCCCAGCACCAGCACTTGGCGGCCGGCAAAACTGGCTCCCACAGCCTGACGCGGCTCAGCCTGCGGCTGCGCGATCTCGCCGGCGTCGGCAGTGGTGGTGGGCAAGTTCATCATCTCAGTCATCACAAAACCATCAACGCAACTTCAAGCTGGCCAGACCGACCAGGCACAGCAGCATGGTGATGATCCAAAAGCGAATCACCACCTGGGTTTCTTTCCAACCCGATTTTTCAAAGTGGTGATGCAGCGGCGCCATCTTGAAGATGCGCCGGCCCTCGCCGTACTTCTTCTTGGTGTACTTGAACCAGCTCACCTGCAACATCACCGACAGCACCTCGGCGACGAAGATGCCACCCATGATGCCCAGCACGATTTCTTGCCGGGTGATCACCGCCACCGTACCGAGTGCGCCGCCCAAAGACAGCGCGCCCACATCGCCCATGAAGACCTGGGCCGGATGCGCGTTGAACCACAAAAAGGCCAGACCCGCGCCGGCCATCGCGGCGCAGAAGATCAGCAGCTCACCAGAGCCCGGGATGTAGGGAAGCAGCAGGTACTTGGCATACACCGTTGAGCCGGTCAGGTAGGCGAATAGGCCCAGCGCCGAACCGACCAAGACCACCGGCATGATGGCCAGGCCGTCCAAGCCATCGGTGAAGTTGACCGCATTGCTGGCGCCCACGATCACAAAGAAAGACAGCGCGATAAAACCAAACACGCCCAACGGATAGCTGACGGTCTTGAAGAAAGGCACGATCAAATCGGCCTTGGGCGGCAGATCAGTCGAGAAGCCGCTGCTGATCCAGCGGAAGAACAACTCGATCACGCCGAGGAAGGAGTTCTCCGACACGCTGAAAGCCAGATAGATGGCCGCGAACAAGCCAATCAGCGATTGCCAGAAAAACTTCTCGCGGCTCTTCATGCCTTCGGGGTTCTTGTCGACCACCTTGCGCCAGTCGTCCACCCAACCCACGGCGCCAAAGCCCATGGTCACCAGCATCACCACCCAGACGAAGCGGTTGCTCCAGTCAAACCACAGAAGCGTGGAGACGCCAATGCCGATCAGAATCAAAACGCCGCCCATGGTGGGCGTGCCGTTCTTGGCCAGATGCTGCTGAATACCGTACTCGCGGATCGGCTGGCCGATCTTCATCTCGGTCAGGCGGCGGATCACCCAAGGGCCGAAGGCCAGACCGATCAAGAGCGCGGTCATCGCCGCCATCACCGCGCGGAAGGTGATGTATTGGAAAACGCGCAAGAAGCCGAGATCGGGGTAAAGCCCCTGCAGCCATTGAGCCAGACTAAGCAGCATGGTTTGCGCCCCCTTGCGTGTTGGCCTGCAGGGCCGCAACTACTTTTTCCATCTGCATGAAACGTGAACCTTTGACCAGAACGTTGTGAGCCAGCGGTCGATCGCTGGCCTCACTGACCGCGGCCACCATCTCGGCCGTGGTCTTGAAATGACGCGCCGCCGGGCCATAGGCCGCGGCGGTGTCAGCGGCCGCCGTGCCGGCGGTCCACAGCGCTTGAATGCCACGCTCGGCGGCATAGGCGCCAACTTCGCGGTGGAAGGCCTCGCCCTGATCGCCCACCTCACCCATATCGCCCAGCAGCAGCCAAGCGGGGCCAGGCAGTCCGGCCAGCACATCGATGGCGGCGCGCACGCTGTCGGGGTTGGCGTTGTAGCTGTCGTCGATCAGCGTGACGCGGCGCTCGCCTTGCATAAAACTCTTCAGCTGCGAGCGGCCCTTGACCGGCTCAAAGCTCTCCAGCCCGCGAGCAATCGCCGCCAGGGGCGCTCCTGCAGCCAAAGCGCAGGCCGCAGCGGCCAGTGCATTTCGCACGTTATGCACACCGGCCACGGCCAGCGCCACCGGCGCCACGCCGGCGGGCGTGTGCAGTTCCAGGGCCCAATGGCCCACGCTGCTGTCCGACTCGACCCAGACCGCACGCCCGGTCACATCGGCCTCGCCCTGCAAGGCAAAGCTCAGGTGCGGACGGCTGCCGGCCATCTCATGCCAGATCGGTGCGCATGCATCCTCGGCCGGGAACACCGCCACGCCCGAGGATGCCAAGGCCTCAAAGACGGCGCCGTTCTCGCGCGCAGCGGCTTCCACCGTCTGCATGAATTCCTGGTGCTCGCGCTGCGCGTTGTTCACCAAGGCCACGGTCGGGCGGGTCATGGCCGCCAGCGGTGCGATCTCACCGGGGTGGTTCATGCCCAGCTCCACCACGGCGGCCTTGTGCCATTGCTGCTCGTCTTGACGCAGGCGCAAAAGCGTCAGCGGCACACCGATGTCATTGTTGAAATTGCCTTCGGTCGCCAAGGCGCCACCGCCGACCCAGGCGCGCAGAATGCTGGCGATCATTTGGGTCACGGTGGTTTTGCCGTTACTGCCAGTGACGGCAATCACCGGCAATTGGCAATGGGCACGCCAAGCGGCGGCCAAGTGGCCGAGCGCTGCTTTGGCGTCGGGCACCTCAATGCCAGGCAAACCGGCTTCGGCCAAACCCCGCTCGGCCAGCGCCGCCACCGCACCGGCGGCAGCCGCCTGCGGCAAGAAGTCATGCGCGTCGAAACGCTCGCCACGCAGGGCGACGAACAGGTCACCGGCGGCCAAGCTGCGGGTGTCGCTGTGCACGCGGGCAATCAAGGTCTCGCCCGAGCCGATCAGACGCGCCGTCGGCACGGCCGCCAGCAGCAGCTGATGGGCTTGCGCCAAGGTCATCAGGCACGCGCTCACAGGCCGGCCCTCGCGATCAGGGCGGCGCGAGCCTCGTCCACATCCGAGAAAGGCTGGCGCACACCGGCCACTTCTTGGTAATCCTCATGGCCCTTGCCAGCCACCAGAATCACATCGCGCGGGCCGGCTTCACGCACGGCGCGCTCAATCGCCTGGCGGCGGTCCACCTCGACCAAACGCGGCGCCTCAGCGGCCAGGCCGGCTTCGATATCGGCCAGGATCTGCTCCGGCACTTCATGGCGCGGGTTGTCACTGGTGATGATGACGCGGTCGGCCAAACGAGCCGCAATCGCGCCCATGGCGGAACGCTTGGCGCGATCGCGGTTGCCACCGCAGCCAAACACGCAGAGCAGGCGTCCGCCGCGCGCCTCGGCGAGCGGCTTCAGCGCGCTCAGTGCTTTGTCCAAGGCATCGGGCGTGTGGGCGTAGTCCACCACCAACTGCGGCAACTCCAAGCCATTGCCCACCCGCTGCATGCGGCCCGGCACCGGCGTGACGCTGCCGGCGACGGCGGCGATTTCGGCCAGGCCATGGCCCAGCGCGCGCAGGCAGCCGATCACGCCCAGCAAGTTGGCGACGTTGTATTCGCCGATCAAGCCGGTCTCAACCAAGATCGCCTGCTCGCCCTCACGCAGCGTGAAGGCCAAGCCACCAGCGCGGTAATGCAAGTCACTGGCTTGCAGGCGCGCTGCGCTGCTGAGCGAGCAAGTCCAAACGTCGAGGCGCGGCGCCAGTTCCACCGCCAGCTCGGCGCCCTTGGGGTCGTCGATATTCAGCACCGCAGCGCGCAGGCCCGGCACCTCAAAGAGCTCGCGCTTGGCGGCCCAGTAGGCTTCCATCGTGCCGTGATAGTCGAGGTGGTCTTGGGTGAAATTAGTGAACAGGGCGACCTGGATCTCGCTTCCGCTCAGACGGAATTCCTTCAGGCCGATGGAGGAGGCTTCAATCGCGCAAGCGCCATAACCTTCATCCTGCATGCGGCGGAAGTTGGCCTGCAGCAGCACCGGGTCCGGCGTGGTCAGGCCGGTGTAGTCAATATTGGCGGCGCGCGCTGCATGGCCGGGGCGTGCCGGCAGCGGCGGTTCGCCCACGCCCAGGGTGCCCACCACGCCGCAGCGCTGGCCCAAGAGCGAAAGCGCCTGAGCGCACCACCAGGCAGTGGATGTTTTGCCATTGGTGCCGGTGCTGGCGATGATGGGCAAAGTCTTGGACGGCTGGCCGTAATAGGCCGCGGCGATCAAGCCGGTCTTGGCCTTGAGGCCGGGCAGCGAAGCTACGCGCGCGTCCACAAAGCCGTAGGCATCAACGCCCTCGTCTTCCACCAAACAGGTGGCGGCGCCGGCGGCCAGGGCCTGGGCGACAAACTCACGGCCGTCGCGGGCATAGCCGGGCCAGGCGATAAAGGCATCACCGGGCTGCACCGCACGGCTGTCGGTGCGCAGCACGCCGGTGGTCCATTCTTGCAGCCAGCGCGCGGCGGCTTCGGGGGATTTCAATCGGGTCAACATCAGAGAACTTCCTTGCCACTGGCGGCTTGCTGGGCCAGGATTTGCGGGCTAACGGCCAGATCCGCCGGTACACCCATCAGCTGCAGGCTCTTGGAGACGACCTTGCTGAACACCGGGCCGGCCACCTTGCCGCCATCGTGAAATTGCTGGGTGGGCTCGTCCACCATCACCGCCACGACGATGCGCGGCTGGCTGATTGGCGCCAGGCCCACAAACCAGGCGCGGTATTTGTTGCGGGCATAGCCGCGACCTTCTTGCTTGTAGGCGGTGCCAGACTTGCCGCCGACGCTATAGCCCTCGGTCTGCGCCATCGGCGCGGTGCCGCCCTTGGCGGCCACGGTTTGCAGCATCTGCCTAACCTGCTGCGCCGTCTTGGCCGAGAAGACCCGCTGGCCCTGCACCACTTCGCCTTCGGCGCGCTTGGTCATGCTCAAGGGCAGCAATTCGCCGTCATGGGCAAACACGGTGTAGGCGCGTGCCAGTTGCAGCAGCGAGGCCGACAGGCCGTAGCCATAGCTCATGGTGGCCTGCTCGATCGGGCGCCAGTTCTTGTAAGGGCGCAAGCTGCCGGTGACTGCGCCAGGGAAGGCGATCTGCGGGCGCTGGCCCATGCCGATGGAGGCATAGAGCTGGTGCATCTCGCTGGCCGGCATTTGCATCGCCATCTTGACGGTGCCGACATTGCTGGACTTTTGAATCACCTGCGCCACCGTCATGGCATCGCTGGGGTGCGAATCGCTGATGGTGGAGCCGGTGATGGTGATGCGGCCCGGCGCGGTCTGGATGACGGTGTCGGGCGTGACGCGACCGGTCTCCAGCGCCTGCGCGGCGATGAAGGGCTTCATGGTTGAGCCGGGCTCGAACACATCGGTCAGCGCGCGGTTGCGCAGCTGCTCGCCGCTGAGCTTCTTGCGCTCATCGGGCTTGTAGCTGGGGAAGTTGGCCAGGGCCAGAATCTCGCCGCTGCGCGCATCCAGCACCACCACGCTGCCAGCCTTGGCCTGGTTGGCGGCGACCGCATCGCGAATCGCTTGGTAGGCAAAGTACTGGGTCTTGGCGTCCAGGCTCAGGTCCACGTCGGCGCCATGGATGGCCGGCACGGTCTCACCGCGTGCTTCGACCACACGGCCGAGCCGATCGCGCATCACCGAGCGCGAACCGTCCTGGCCCTGCAAGCTCTTTTGGAATGCCAGCTCAATGCCTTCTTGGCCTCGCTCTTCGCTATTGGTGAAGCCCACCACATGGGCCGAGGCTTCGCCTTCGGGGTAGCTGCGGCGGTATTCGCGGTCTTGATAAACGTTCTTCAGCTTCAGGGCCAAGATGTCAGCCGCCATGCGCTCATCGGCTTGGCGCTGCAGCCAGACAAAGCGGCTGCTGGGGTCGAGCTTTTTGTTGAGCTCGGCCGGGCTCAGGCTCAGGGCCTTGGCCAGGGCATTGAATTGATCCACCGGCAGCGCCAGCAGTTCGGAGGGGATGGCCCAGAACGAAGGCACCGCGACGCTGCTGGCCAGCACCTGGCCGCTGCGGTCATGAATGCGGCCGCGGCTGGCAGGCAGCTCCAGCTTGTGCACGAAGCGGGCTTCGCCTTGCTGCTGAAAAAAGTCGCTGCCAATCACCTGCACATAGAGCGCGCGGCCGAACAAACCGGCCAAGCCGGTGCCCACCAAAACCAGCAGCAAACGCGAACGCCAGACCGGCGTGCGCGTGGCCAGCAAGGGGCTCTGCGCATGACTGAGTCCGCTGAGTCCGTCTTGACGATGTTTGCTGCTGAAGCGCTTCGTCCACATGATCAGAAGCTTTCTTCCACCGCTTGCGGCTGTGGCTTGGCCTTGTTGTTCTGGCTGGCCACGATTTGCGGTTTGACTTCCAGATCGGTGGGCACATTCAGCAAGCGCAGGCTTTGCGACACCACCTGGCTGAACACCGGGCCGGCCACCGCGCCGCCGTAATAGACGCCGTTGCTGGGCTCGTCCACCATCACCGCCACGATCACGCGCGGCTTGCTGATGGGCGCCAGGCCGACGAACCAGGAGCGGTACTTGTTGCCCGCATAGCCCTTGCCTTCTTGCTTGTGCGCGGTGCCCGATTTGCCACCGACGCTGTAGCCGCTGACCTGCGCCATGGGCGCGGTGCCGCCAGGGCCGGCGGCCATCTGCAGCATCAGCCGCACATCATGCGCGGTCTTGGGCGAGAACACCTTGATGCCCGCCGGATTGGCATTCGCGTCTTGCCGCATCATGGTGACGGGGATGACCTCGCCGTTGCGCGCAAACACGGTGTAGGCACGCGCCAGCTGCAGCAGCGAGGCCGACATGCCGTAGCCATAGCTCATGGTGGCCTGCTCCACCGGACGCCAGCTCTTGTAAGGACGCAGCTTGCCGGTAACAGCGCCAGGGAAGTCAATCTGCGGCCGCTGCCCCAGACCGATGGCGGTGTACATCTCGTGCAGCTCGCGAGCCGGCATATTCATCGCCATCTTGACGGTGCCGACGTTGCTGGACTTCTGAATCACCTCGGCCACCGTGAGCACCCCATGCGGGTGCGCGTCGCTGATGCGCGAGCCGGTGATCATCATGCTGCCTGGCGCGGTTTGGATCGGTGTGTCCGGCGTCACGCGGCCGGTCTCCAGCGCCAGCGCGGCCACAAAAGGCTTCATCGTCGAGCCGGGCTCGAAGATGTCGGTCAGCGCGCGGTTGCGCAGCTGGGCGCCGCTCAGGTTCTTGCGCTCGCCGGGGTTGAAGCTGGGGTAGTTGGCCAGGGCCAGCACTTCGCCGGTCTTCACATCCAAGACCACCACGCTGCCGGCCTTGGCCTTGTGCTCGGCCACCGCATCGCGAATACGCTGGTAGGCGAAGAACTGCACCTTGGAGTCGATGGACAAATCGATGTCGCGACCATTGGCCGCAGGCACACGCTCACCGATGTCTTCCACCACCCGGCCCAGGCGGTCGCGCACCACCGAGCGAGTGCCGTCGCGCCCTTGCAGCTCTTTCTGGAAAGCCAGCTCAATGCCTTCTTGGCCGCGCTCTTCGATATTGGTGAAGCCCACCACATGGGCGGCGGCCTCGCCTTCGGGATATTTGCGCTTGTATTCGCGGTCTTGGAACACGCCCTTCAGGCCCAGCTCCTTGATCTGCGCGGCCACATGCTCATCGGCCTGACGCTGCAGCCAGACGAAGCGGCTGTTCGGGTCGAGCTTGCGCTCCATCTCGGCTTGCGACCAACCCAGAATCTTGGCCAGCGCCTGGCGCTTGGCGGGGTCGGTGTCCATTTCCTTGGGGATGCCCCAGAACGAGGGCACGGCCACGCTGGCGGCCAGCACCTGGCCGCTGCGGTCATTGATGCGGCCACGGCTGGCGGGCAGCTCGACCTGATGCACAAAGCGAGCCTCGCCCTGCTTTTGATAGAACTGGGTGCCAATCACCTGGATGTAGAGCGCGCGGCCCAGCAAACCGGCAAAAGCCAGGCCCACCAGTGCCACCAAAAAACGCGAGCGCCAGGGCGGCGTTTTGGACGCCAACAAAGGGCTGCTGGAATAGCTAACGCTGCGCGCCGTCGGGTTGCGGCCCGCGCCAGCCAACGGGCGCTTGGAACGTTTGACCTGCGTTGCCCCAGAAGTGCTGGGCTTGCGCAAACGACTCAGCCAGCTCATTGCGTGCCTCCGGCGGTGGCCGCAACTGCTTTGCCACCCTTGCCAGACTTGGCGCCGGGGCCATGGTCTTCGGCGCTCTGGGTCACAGCCGGGGTGATGGTGCGCATTTGCAAACGCTCGCGCGCCACTTGCTCCACCCGCAGATTGGTCGCCTGCGCATGGCGCTCGGCCTGCAGGCGCTGGTTGTCGGCTTCCAGGCGGCGGCCCTCGGCCTGCGCCCGGTCTAAAGCCGTGAACAGGCGGCGCGCCTCATAGGCGCTGCGCACCAGCACCAGGCCACTGGCCAGCACGGCAATGATCAGCAAGAGATTGAGGCGCCCGAACATCTGAACTTACTCGCTCAATAGTCACTCAGCGCGCCGATGGCGCTTCTTCACATGCACTTCCGGCAGCGGCGCCTCGGTGCGCTGCGCCACCCGCAGCACGGCCGAACGCGCACGCGGGTTGGCTGCCACCTCGGCGTCGCTGGGCATGATGCGAGCAATGGCCTGCAGCGCCAGCGGCTTAGGCTCGGCGAACAGCGCGCGGCGGTCCACCACCTGCTTGCTGTGGGCGCCGATGAAGTTCTTGACGATGCGGTCTTCCAGCGAGTGGAAGGAGATGATGGCCATGCGGCCGCCCGGAGCCAGCAAATGCAGCGCCGCGTTCAGCCCTTGTTCCAGCTCTTGGAGTTCGCCGTTGACGTGAATCCGAAGAGCTTGAAAGGTACGCGTGGCGGGGTTTTGACCCGGTTCGCGAGTCTTGACCGCACGAGCCACGATTTCGGACAGCTCATCGGTTGTTCGCACGGGCTGGCCGTCTGCGCGGCGAGCCACAAGCGCCTTTGCAATCTGCCCAGCAAACCGTTCTTCTCCATAGTTGCGTATCACTTCCGCAATCTGGCGCTCATCGGCGCGTGCCAAAAAGTCAGCAGCACTTTCGCCGCGCGTGGTGTCCATGCGCATGTCCAGCGGTCCGTTGAAACGGAAGCTGAAGCCACGCTCGGGGTTGTCAATCTGTGGGCTAGAAACACCCAGGTCCAGCAGCACGCCCTGCACTTGCTCAATGCCCAAACCGGCCAGCTGCGCCTGCATATCGGCAAAGGGCGAGTGGCAGATGGCAAAGCGTGGGTCTTCAATGCGCGAGTCACCGCTGGTGGCGGCGGCAATTGCCTCCAGGTCGCGGTCAATCGCAATCAGCCGGCCTTGTGCGCCCAGCTTGGACAGCAGCAAGCGCGAATGCCCGCCGCGGCCAAAAGTGCCGTCGACATAAATGCCATCCGGCGAGGTCAGCACCGAGTCCACCGTCTCGTGCAGCAAGACCGTGGTGTGCGAGAACAGCGGTGCCGAATCTGCTTGGGCAGCGCTGTCCGGGGTGTTATTGGAGTGAGCCATCAGAAGCTGAAGTCCTTGAGGGCATCCGGCATGTCGGACGCCATGACCTGGGCTTCATGCGCGGCATAGGCAGCCGCATCCCACAACTCAAAGTGGCTGCCCATGCCGAGCAGCATCACGTCTTTTTGCAATCCGGCGCTGGCACGCAGCTCGGGCGAGATCAGCACGCGGGCCGCGCCGTCGATCTCCACATCCATGGCATTGCCCAGGAAGACCCGCTTCCAACCGGCCGCCGACATGGGCAGCGCAGCGATGCGATCCCGAAAGCCTTCCCACGCCGGACGCGGAAAGACCATCAAGCAGCCTTCAGGGTGTTTGGTGATGGTCAGCTGGCCGGCGCACAGCGCCTGCAAGACCTCGCGGTGGCGTGTTGGGACGGCCAAACGCCCCTTGGCATCCATTGCCAAGGCTGAAGCCCCCTGAAACACAAAATTCGCCACGGCGACCCACCAAATTGCACTTTTCAACACTTTAATACCCGAAAGGCAGTGGGTCAAGGCAAATCGTGAAATTTCTCTTTCAAATCAAGTACTTAGGGCGCCTTTCTCAGAATTTTCAAAAGCAAATATCGTTCAAAAATAAGGACTTGCAGAGGGGTGTGAAACCAGAGCTTGAGAAAGCACGGGCACTTTCGGGGAAAGTTCACCGGCGGAGGGGATGAAGCAGCAAACACCGACAAGCGGACTGGCACTGCAGCCCAGGCAGCCGCCGGGCTCATGGCTCGGGGGTCTTCGCTTCGCTCCGACTTCCCTGCGCTGCTCGCAA
>NZ_JBBHJX010000007.1:0-239211 GCF_037482915.1 Paucibacter hankyongi | reverse complement strand
ACTCCACTCGCTGCGCTCGTTTCGTTCAAACATGCTGCGCCAAGTCAGAAGTTGAAGCGCGCTGCGCGCGCGCCCCAAGCTGCTGCGCTGCTCGGCCCCTCACAAATCGCCCGGCAACTGCCCGGCCCGCAGTGCACTTGCATAGCGAGCGAGGTGCTTCGCCTCGATGACGAAATCCAAACCCGCAGGTGACCCGGCCTGCCGACGGGCGATTTGTGCCCGGCCGAGGGCGCAGCGGAACGGGTCAGGCGCGCGCAGCGCGCTTCAACTTCTGACTTGGCGGCACTTGTTTGAGCGCAGTGAGCGAAGCGATCGCAGCGAGTTTGCCGCCGCTGACACGTGCAGTGAGCAGCGAGGGCAGTCGGCTCGAAAGAGCCGACCCGGGCACCATGAGCACGGCGGCAGGCCGGGTCACCGGAGCGAGCGAACTCCAGCCGGGAAAGTGCGCCTAAAGCATCACTCCCACGGCAACATCATCGTCAGCATCAGTAACTTATCGAACTCAGGCGAGAAGCGATTGATGATGTTCTCGGGATCAGGGCAGAGTTGGGTGTCGGTGATCAGGCCAAACTGCACGCGTCCGGCGTAGGTGAGGATGCTGACGCCCACACCGATATCACCCGACTGCGGCACCCAAAACAAGACCCGCTCAACGGTGGAGCCGCAGAACTTCATCGGCTCGGTCGGGCCGGGCACATTGGTCATCACCGCCGTTGCCTTCTTGGCGAAGATGTTCAGCATCGCGTGCTGCACCGGCTTGATCAAAAGCCCCGCTACTGACAAGAGGCCGAAAGCCAAGACCGGCTGGAAGCTGCCTTTGAGCTCATTCATGCGCGCCTTGACCGCAAAGAGTCGCTCCACCGGATTGGCAATGCCGATCGGCAGCACCAGCGGCACCAGTCCGAAACGATTGCCCAGCTGATAAGCCTTGTCCAAGGGGCGCAAATTGACCGGTACCATGGCGCGAATTTCCTTGCCACTGGGGTCCTCGCCCTTGTCACGCAGATAACTGCCAATCGCACCGGCCACACAACTCAGCAGCACATCATTGATCGACGCCCCCAGGCCCTTACCCACCGCCTTGACGGCGTCGAGTTGCAGGTCATCGCCCCAGGCGACTCGCTTGGTCGTGCCGGGCTTGCCCTTGAGCCGGGTGTGCGAGTCATCCGGCATAAAGGCAAAGGCCGCGACATCGCTGACCGCTTGTGCGCCCATGCGCGCCATATCGACCGAGCTGTCAATCGGGTGCGGCGGGTGCATCCAGGCATCCACCGATTTGGCCATGCCGGAACCGGCCACGCCAATTGCTTTGATGGCCAGATCAGACATAGGCCGCAACAGGCTGTCGGTCAGCCAATCGGCGTCATCGCGCGGTTGCTGCTTGCGGCGCGGCGGCTGGCGGCCCCCATCGGTGATCGACAACATCACCGCCGTCAGCGCAATGCCGTCACCAATGCAGTGATGAATACGCACGATCAGGCCACTGCTGCCGTCACCCAGGTCTTCGATCAACTGAAATTGCCACAAGGGGTGGGCAGGATCCAGCGGCTGCATGGCCACCTCCCCCACCCGCTCCATCAAGGCCGCCTGCCCGGTTTGACCGGCCTTGCCGCGCACCGGCAACAAGACCTCGGCCACCACATGGCGATCGATATCAAAGTCTTCGTCGTCCACCCATTGGGCACCCAAGGCGTCCTCGACCACCTTTTGATGAAAGCGTGTGTACTGCAGGAGCTTGTCCTGCACACGCTCTTTCAAAGCGGCCAGCGTGATTTGCGGGCGCAGATACCAGACCCCGACGATCATCATCAGATTGGACTCGGTGTCCATGCGCAGCCAAGCGGTGTCCACCTTGGACATGCGTTCTTGCATTTGGGACAAAGCGGTCTCCTCGTGTTTTAGAGTCATTGCCCAACACAATGCTGGGTAATATGCTCGGCGTCCATCCCGATTGTTACCACTATCTAGGAGTCTCAATGAGCCTTAAAGACCAATTTGAAGCCGCCGTTGCAGGATCGAAGCAGTTGCCGGAGCGTCCGGACAATATGACTTTGCTGAAGCTCTACGCCCTGTACAAGCAAGGCAGCAGCGGTGATGTCGATGGTTCGCGCCCCGGTTTCACCGACATGGTCGGCCGCGCCAAGTGGGATGCCTGGAACGAACTGAAGGGCACCAGCCAGGACGAGGCGATGCAGAGTTATGTGGATCTGATCGAATCGCTGAAGTAAACCCCGATACGGGCAGCGCGCACAAGGCGCGCGCCCTGATCCGCAACCGACCTCAGTTTCGACTCAGGTCGGTTTCTTTTTACCCGCGGCCTTTTCGCCTTTCGAGGCTTTGTCGGCCTTCGCCGCATCCGCGCTCAGCAGCGTGTCCAACTCGCGTTGGATCTCGCCCTCGATGCTGCTCTTGAAGGCCCCCAACAAGAGGCCCAGCTTGGCCGTCAGCTCAAAGTGCTTGGCCGCGACGATCAACTCACCCTTGACGCCGGAGCGACTGAACTCGACCGTGTCGCTGGTTTTACCCTCCAACACCGTGCATTCCATATCGAACTTGGCCTCGACCTGCTCGGCCCAGGCCCAGGCGATCTCGCGCGCCCGCTTCAGGCCCAGTTCGTGGTCACGGTGTATGCGTATATCGGCCATTTTTTACTCTCCTGTTTTTACGGCTCGGCTGGCTTGCCCATCAGCTGCGATCTTCGCTCAGGCTTGGGTAAATTCGCCAAGCGCTTCACCTCGGCATAAAACCGTTGCCAATCATCACCCTGGCGGCTCAGCAAGGCGTCGAAGGCCGGCGTCAGCTCGGTATAGGCCGCCAGCAAGGCAAAGCTGGCATTGTTGGCGCGGGCGAACCAGCCATCAAAACTGCTGTCGCCCGCCCATGTTTGCTTCAGTTGCGCATAGTCTTGGCGCAACTCATGCATCAGCGCGGCCTTGGCCTCCCGCTTGCCTGCCGCGGGCTGCTGACTGGCGTACAGACTGAGCAGGCGGGCCCGGTAAGCATCGGTCAATTGACGGAATTGAACGCGGCGCTCGAGGCGGCGGCGGTGCTCGGCAAGTTCCACGGCACCGGATTCACCGGCCTCGCCCGCCTGACGGGCCAGCCAGGCAGCCGTGCCGCGCCGCTCGACCGTGGTGGCAAAACTCTCGTTGAACTGGGTGTCATCGGCCGCATAGGCCACCTGATGCGCCAACTCATGGAACAGCATGCCGGCCAGTTCGGCCTCCGGGTATTTGATGAAGGTATTGAGCAGCGGATCGCCGCCGAGCAGATTGCTCCAGCCCAGCGTCGAGTAGGCCGGCACCGGGTAGACCAGCACCTCCAAGCCTTCTGCGCGCAACTGCTCGGCATAAGCCTCGGCCTCGGCACGCTCGAAATAACCCCGATAGCCCACGCAACCCATCAGCGGAAAACACCAGGTCTTCATCGTCAGGCTCAGCTCCGGGGTGGCCACCACATTCCATACCGCGGCCGAACGGCCCAGGTCGGCATAACGGCGGTAGCTGTCGTTGTCGGGCAGCTTCAGCTCGCTGACGGAATAGCTGCGCAGGCGCTGACTCAAAAGCAGTCGCTCGCGCAAGGCCGGGGCCAAATCGGCGTCTCCCAGCCAGTCTTCTACCGGGCGGGCCGCCGCCATCAGGCGCAAATGCCCACTCAAGGATTGGCCCAGATAACCCAGTTGCGCACACCCACTCAGCAAGGTCAACAGCAAGCACAGCGCCGCCAGCAGGCTGGCTCTCGCCATGTTTGGGCTGCGCCCCCGACTCACGCGCCGACCACCTCTTGGGTTTCGGGCGATTGCTCCACCTCCACCAGGCAGTCATAAAACGTTGGCGCCGACCCGATATCGGTCAACCCCTGCTGAGTCACCTCGTTGACATTGCTGCCGCGCGGCCCGAGCTTGCGCCACCAAACGCCCAGGCCATTGACGACCCCCGGGCGCGCCCGCGGGCTGACACGCATGCGGCAGTGGTAGCTGCCGCGTTGGTTGTAGATGCGCACCATCGCCCCATCCGCCAGCGCCCGCGCGGCGGCGTCGTCGGCATGCATTTCCAACACCGGCTCGCCCTCGATGTCTCGCAAGCTCTTCACATTGACGAAGGACGAGTTGAGGAAATTGCGCGCCGGCGGCGAGATCATCGCCAGCGGGTAGCGCTGGGCAAGTTCAGGGCTGGACGCGCGGCTCTCGTAGTTGGGGACATAGTCGGCGCCCCCGGCCTGCGCACGGCCATTCGGCGTCAAGAACTGACCCTGCGCAAAGGGCGCCTCCTTCAGCGGCAAGGACTGCCAGCCCTGGGCGCGCAGGGCTTCGAAGTCGATCTCCGCGTTAAAGGTCTGGCGCGCCAGTTGCTCGTCGGTTTCGGCGAAGCAGGCCTCGTCAAAGCCCATCGCCGCCGCCAACTCACGGAAGATCTGTGAATTCGGCTTGGCCTGGCCGAGCGGCGCAATCGCCGGCTCATTGATCAATACGTCGGTGTGGCCATAGCTGCTGTGCACATCCAGATGTTCCAGCTGGGTGGTCGCGGGCAGCACATAGTCAGCCAGGTCGGCGGTGTCGGTCATGAAATGCTCGAGCACCACGGTGAACAAATCGGGCCGCTGAAAGCCCCGCACAACCTTGGGCGACTCCGGCGCCACCGCCACCGGGTTGCTGTTGTAAACGATCAGCGCCTCGATCTTGGGGCCAAGCTCCGCCGAGGCCGGTCGCAGCAGCTCATCGCCGATGCAGCTCATATTGATGCTGCGCGCCGGCGCGCGCCGCAACTCGGGCCGCTCCAACTGTGGATTTTTGTAGGGTGCAAACCAACCCGAGCTGGACAGCAGCAAGCCTCCCGACCGCTGCCGCCATGCGCCGGTCAGGCAAGGCAGCATGGCCACCAATCGCACCGCATTGCCGCCACCCCGCACGCGCTGCATGCCGTAGTTCAGGCGGATCGCCGCCGGCGCCGTGTTGCCATACTCGCGCGCCAGCTCACAGACCTCGGTGGCGGTGATGCCGCAAACCTCGGCAGTCCTTTCCGGCGGCCATTGCAGCGCCTTGGCGCGCAACTCGTCCCAACCGTCAACATGCTGGGCCAGGTAGTCGTGGTCCAGCCAGTCATGGACAATCAACTGATGCATCAGCCCAAGGGCCAGCGCGCCATCGGTGCCGGGCAGCAGGGCGATGTGCTGGTGGCATTTGTCGGCCGTCTCGGTCTTGCGCGGATCGATGCAGATCAGTTTGGCGCCGGCCCGCTTGGCCTGGTTGGCATAGGTCCAGAAATGCAGGTTCGAGGCAATCGAATTGCTGCCCCAGATCAGGATCAGGCGACTCTCGGCAAAGTAAGGCAAATGCATGCCGACCTTCTGGCCATAGGTCGCGGTCAAGGCCGCCGCGCCGGCCGAGGCGCAGATGGTGCGCTCCAGCAGCGAGGCCCCCAGGCGATTGAAAAAGCGTCCCGCCATCGCCTCACCCTGGACATAGCCCATGGTGCCGGCATAGCTGTAGGGCAGGATGGCTTGCGGGTCGCGCGCAGCGATGGCGCTCAGGCGCGCGGCGATATCGCTCAAGGCCTGGGACCAGCTCACCTCCTCAAAGCGCGGGGCCTCATGCTTGGCGCTGACCCGTTTCATCGGGCTCAGCAGCCGCTCCGGGTGGTAGCTGCGCTCGGCGTAGCGTGACACCTTGGTGCACAAGGCACCGTAAGTGCTGGGGTGGTCTGCGGCCCCCTGCACCTTGATCACCCGCCCGGCCTCCACCGTGATGCGCAGCGCGCAGGTGTCCGGGCAGTCATGCGGGCAGGCCCCTTTGACAACGATGGGTTCGGCTTGTGTGAGATCGTGCATGGCTGAACTATTGCACAAAGCCTGAATCGGATACCCTTGAGCCTGCAGCAGACATTGGGGACGCGATGAACGACTATGGCTGGCTGATCACATGCGGCGTCATCGCCGCGCTGACCGGTGGCGGCACCTACTGGTGGCTGGCGCGGAAACTAAGCGCCGCCGTGGCGCGCATGGGCAAGCTTGAAGCGGCCCGCGCGACGCTGAAGCAACAAAATGGCCAGGCGCGCAAACAGGTCGATCAACTGCAAACAGAGGTCGCCGAGTTGCGGCATGCGCTGAGCAAGATCGACGCCGTCAGGGCGCAGGAATTGCGCGTGCAGGCGGCCAGCCGCGCCCTGCCCGACACCGGTCCCTTCCTGGGCGACACCGCGCCACACCAAGCGCCGGCCGATGGCTTTGCGAAAACCCAGGTCTTTCTGCCCAGAAAAGACTGAGGCCGGGACGCCAATTCGGCGGCAGTAAACTGCCAGCCTCGGACGCCGGCCAGTGCCGCCGCCCCTCTAGAGAAAACCCATGAAGCCGATTGACTCGATTGTTAGCGACACGCCCGCCATCACCGCACTGCGGCGCGATCTGCATGCCCATCCGGAGCTGTGCTTCCAAGAGGAACGCACCGCCAATGTGATCGCCAAGGCCTTGACCGACTGGGGCATTCCGATTCACCGCGGCCTGGGCAAGACCGGCGTCGTGGGCATCATCAAGAATGGCAGTTCGGACCGCGCGGTCGGGCTGCGCGCCGACATCGACGCGCTGCCGATGAGCGAACACAACCAGTTCGCTCATGCCAGCACCTATCCCGGCAAGATGCACGCCTGCGGCCACGACGGCCATACCGCCATGCTGCTGGCCGCCGCCAAACACCTGGCGACGAACCGCAACTTTGACGGCACCATCTACCTGGTGTTCCAACCCGCCGAAGAAGGCGGCGGCGGCGCCCGCGAGATGATCAAGGACGGCCTGTTCACGCTGTTCCCGATGGAAGCGATGTTCGGCGCCCACAACTGGCCCGGCATGGCGGCCGGCCAATTCGCCGTCAAGACAGGCCCGGTGTTCGCCTCCAGCAATGAATTCAAGATCACCCTGCGCGGCAAGGGTGCCCATGCGGCGATGCCGCACAACGGCATTGACCCGGTGCCGGCGGCCTGCCAGATGGTGCAGGCCTTCCAGACCATCATCAGCCGCAACAAGCGGCCGATCGACGCCGGCGTGATCTCGGTGACGATGATCCACACCGGTGAAGCCACCAATGTAATCCCGGACTCCTGCGTCATCGAGGGCACGGTGCGCACCTTCACGCTCGAGGTGCTGGACATGATCCAGCGCCGCATGCAGCAGATGGCCGAGGCGACCGCTCAGGCCTTCGAGGTGAGTTGCGAATTCGAGTTCCGCCGCAATTACCCGCCGACCATCAATCACCCGAAGGAAACAGACTTCGTGCGCCAATCCTTGAGCGCCATGTTCGGCGCCGACAATGTGCAGGAGTTCGAGCCGACGATGGGCGCCGAGGACTTCAGCTTCTATCTGCAAGAAAAGCCGGGCTGCTACTTCCTGATCGGCAATGGCGACGGCAGCCACCGCGAAGGTGGCCACGGCATGGGCCCGTGCATGCTGCACAACCCTAGTTATGACTTCAACGACGACTTGATCCCGCTGGGCGGCTCGATGTGGGTAAGGCTGGCCGAGGCCTGGCTAAATCAGTCGCGACCTTGAGACCCGAGCCAACGCCAGCCGCCGCTCCCGCATGAATGCCGCCGCCCATTTTTCGCAAAGCTATGTCGAGGCGCGGGACAAGTTTCTGGCCGCCACGGCCGCCGCTGGGCTGGACGCGACACCGCATTGGCACCCCCTGCTGGGGCGCGATGGCGAGCGCCTGGCCATGGACGTGCTGCGCCATGGGCCTAAACACGCCGACCATCTGCTGATCATCAGCAGCGCCTGCCATGGGGTCGAAGGCTTTGCGGGCTCGGGCATACAGACCGGCCTGCTAAGTAATCCTGACTGGCTGGCCGCCGTCGCCGCCAGCGGCGTGGCCGTGCTCTATATCCACGCCTTGAATCCCCACGGCTTTTCCTGGTGGCGCCGAGTCACCCAAGAAGGCGTGGACCTGAACCGTAATTTCCACGACTTTCATGCGCCGCTGCCGCACAACGCCGGCTACGACGAAATCGCCGCGGCACTGCTACCGGCGCATTGGCCGCCCAGCCCGTCCAATGAGGCTCTACTGGCCGACTATGCGGCGAGGCATGGCGAGCGCGGTCTGCAAACGGCCATCAGCGGCGGCCAGTACGAGCATGAATTGGGCTTGTTCTACGGAGGCCGCGCACCGACCTGGAGCCAGCAGACGCTGCGCCATGTGCTGGAAGAACAAACCTCCGGTGTGAACAACTTGGCCTGGATCGATTTGCACACCGGGCTCGGCCCTTGCGGCCATGGCGAGCGAATTTTTGCCGGCAACGACGACGGCCTGGCGCTGGCGCGGGCAAGGCGCTGGTGGGGTGAGACCGTCACCTCGCTGACCGATGGCAGCTCGAGTTCCTCGCCCTTGGTGGGCCTGATGTGGACGGTGGTCAGTCAGATCTGCCCCGCAGCCACCTACACCGGCATTGCGCTGGAATACGGCACGCTCGAACTGGCGCAGATGATCGAAGCCTTGCGGGCCGACCATTGGCTGGCGGCCCACCCCGAGGCGCCCGGCGAGCAGGCGGCCGCCATCAAGCAACAAATACGCGATGCGTTTTACGTCGATACCGACGCGTGGAAACAAGCCCTGCTGGCGCAAGCGTTGGACGCTGGCCTGCAGGCATTGAAAGGTTTGAACGAATGAGCAGCACCTCGCCAATTCCAGAATTGAGCCCAGAACAGATTCAGCAAGTCCAGCAAGACACCCAGCTGTGGCTGGAAAAAGCCGTCATCGGCCTCAACCTCTGCCCCTTTGCCAAGAGCGTGCATGTCAACAATCGGCTGCGTTATGTGGTCAGCCAAGCCGACAGCCCCGAAGCCTTGCTGAAGGAGTTGGCGCGCGAGTTGTTGAGCCTGATGCGCGCCGACCCGGATGAGATCGAAACCACGCTGGTGATCCACCCACGGGTCTTGACCGACTTCCTCGACTTCAACGATTTCATCGGCGCCGCGGATGCACTGGTGGAAGACCTCGAGTTGGACGGCATTTTGCAGATCGCCAGCTTTCACCCCGACTACCAGTTCGGCGGCACCGAGCCGGACGAGATCAGCAACTACACCAATCGCTCGCCCTACCCGACCCTGCATTTGCTGCGCGAAAGCAGCATCGAGCGCGCCACCGAGACCATGGCCGACACCGATGCCATCTACGAAGCGAATATGCAGACCTTGGAAAAAATTGGCCTGGAAGGCTGGCGCGCGTTGGGCTTGAAGGTCAGCGGCAAGGCCTGAGCGGCGCTGGGGCAAGCCCAATTTACGCTGAGGGCGAGGAAATGGCCTCAGAATCTGATTCAGTCAAAGCCTCCGAGTGCCGAAACAACTCTGTGAGTGGCTCTGTTTATCGATCGCTGCTCCTGTAACTCCGCCAGCAAGCGCCCAACATCTCTGACCCAAGAGGCCTTTTTGAGCGAAACAAAAGCTTCCCGATCTCTGTTTGTCGCGATTGCGCTGGGCGCCAGCATTGGTCTGCTCGTGCCGGCGCTGATCGTTGGCGGTCTCTTGATCGGCCTGCGTGAGCCGCAAGTGGCCCAGACGGCACTGCAGCAGGAGATGGAGGCCAAGCTCGATGTGCTGGGCAGCAGCCTGCCCGAATTGCTCTGGAACCTGGACACCGTGGCCGCGCGCGAGGTGGTGGCCGCGGTGATGAAGTCGCCCGATGTGGTGCGCGTGGTGGTGCGGGATGCCTCGCAAGGCGCGCCCTTCATCGAGATGGAATTTCCAGACCGCCAAAAAGGCCGAGCCCTGAAGGGCGAACGCGAGGTGTTCCGCGGCGTGGCCCGCATCGGCCACCTGACGGTAGAGATGGACGACCACCTCAGCACCGCGGCGCTGACGCGGCAACGCTGGTTGTATGGCGCCACCGTCGGCGGCCAACTGATGGTCTCGCTGGCCTTGATTCTGGTGCTGCTGAACTCACGGCTGATGCGGCCGCTGCGCCGCCTCGGCGGCTTTGCCAATGACCTGGCCGCGGGCCGCTTCGACGCCAAGCTGCCGCAGGGCAGCACCGATGAAATCGGGCAACTGGGCGGTCACCTGGAGCATATGCGTGACGCCCTGCAGCAGCAGTTCGACGCCCAGCATGCCTTGATCGAACGCTTGCGCGGCATGGCCGAGACCGTGCCCGGCGTGGTCTACCAGCTGCGTCTTGGGCGGGACGGCAAGTACTCCTTCGCCTACGTCAGTGAAGCGGTGAAGGACTATTTCCAGCTCACCGCGACCCGGCTGGGCAAAGACGCAGAACGCTGGTTCGATCAAATCGCCGCGGCCGACCGCGCCGGCGTGCGCGACTCCTTACAGGTGTCGGCGCGCCAGCTGACTCCCTGGCAGCAAGAATTCCGCACCTACCGCGCCGATGGCAGCGAGCGCTGGCTTTACGGCAACGCGATTGCGCAGCTGGAAGAAGGCGGCAGCGTGCTTTGGCATGGTTTCCTGACCGACATCTCCAGCCAGCGCCGCGACGCGCTGGAATTGCTGCGCTACCGCAACCACCTGGAAGAATTGGTCGAGGCGCGCACCGCCGAGTTGGCCGAAGCCACCAAGGCGGCGCAAGCCGCCAGCCTGGCCAAGAGTGCCTTCCTCGCCAATATGAGCCACGAGATTCGCACCCCGATGAACGCCATCATCGGCCTGACCTATCTGGTGCAAAGCGACAGCACCGACCCAACCCAGCAACAGCGGCTGCAAAAAGTGGCCGATGCGGCCGAGCATTTGCTCAGCGTCATCAACAAGGTGCTGGACTTCTCCAAGATCGAGGCCGGCAAGCTGCAGCTGGCGCACACCGAGTTCACCATCATCCAGGTGCTGGACAACATCTCCAGCATGCTGGCGCAGCGCGCGGCCGAGAAGCAGCTGCAGGTGCAACTCGAGGTTCCCCAAGAGCTGGGCACCCAGATTTTGCTCGGCGACGCTCAGCGCATCAGCGAGATCCTGCTGAACTTCGGCGGCAATGCGGTCAAGTTCACCGAGCAGGGCTATGTGCGTTTCAGCGCCCTGCTTGAACAGGACCTGGGCTCATCGCTGCAGATACGCTTTGAGGTGCAAGACAGCGGCATTGGCATCAGCGAAGAGGCGCAGGCGCGGCTGTTCCAAGACTTCGAACAGGCCGACAGCTCCACCACACGGCGCTACGGTGGCACCGGCCTGGGCCTGGCGATCTGCCGTCGTTTGGCGAGCTTGATGCACGGCGAGGTCGGCGTGCAAAGTGCGCCCGGTGAAGGCAGCCGCTTCTGGTTCACCGTGCGTGTCGACAAGAGCAGCGCCAAGACATTGAGCGAGTTGCCTCAGGCCACGCGCAGCCACGCCGCCCGGGATCAGCTGCAGCAGTTCCGCGGCACGCGCATCTTGCTGGCCGAAGACAACGCAGTGAACCAAGAAGTCGCGGTGGCGCTATTGGGCAGTGCCGGACTGCAGGTCGATGTGGCCGAAGACGGCCAGGAAGCACTGCGCATGGCCAGCGAGCAGGACTACGGGCTGGTGCTGATGGATGTGCAGATGCCGATGATGGATGGCCTGGACGCGACCCGCGCCATCCGCGACATGGAACGCCAGCGCGGCAAACGCCGCAGCACCCCGATTCTGGCCATGACCGCCAACGCCTTTGCCGAAGAGCGGCAGCGCTGCCTGGATGCCGGCATGAACGACCATGTGGCCAAGCCGGTGGTGGCCGAGCAACTCTTTGCCACCTTGTACATGTGGCTGAGCCGAGACGAGAAGCAGCGCGCCAAGCAGGATTCCTCGGCGGCGCCATAAGCCTTTGGGTGGCGCAGGGCCACTTGAGATTCAGCGTTATGGGGTAGCGATGTATCGGCTCGGGATGAAGGGCCGGGCCGCTTGGGGCCTTTTGAGAGAAACGGGCCGACGGGCAACTCAGCTTGAATCAATCCCCAAGACGCTAGTCAGTTGAGGACGGAGCTCGCAGCTGCGCGGCTTCGGTCCGTCCCCAAAAACATTAGTTTGACTCTTTGATCAAACGCCCCGAGCCAGCCTGGATGGGCCGGGCGTTCATCGGGTAGAGGCGCGAAAAAATCGTGATCTGATTGGCGGACAGTTGCACCGGCGAGCGCATCACCATCCACAGCACGCCTTCTGAGCAGGGCGGCGTGGTCAGCGAGCCCATATAGGTGTAGTAGGCCCGATCACTGGGCAGCAACTGACTCAGGTCGACAAAGCCCGGGGCCGGCAGCGCCTCGCCCTTCTCCAGCGGCAGATTGTTCCAAATCGTCTGGATCAACGGCTGGTCGCGGCCGCGCTCGAGCAGCACCGCCACCACGGCGAGTTTGCCGTCCGGATCCTTGTGAACCAGATGAGCCACCATATCGAATTGGCGGCCGTTGATGCGCTCCTCGCTCGGGCGATGGAAGTGGAACTGCAGCAAATCGAAGCGCCGTCCCATCACCGTCAAGGCATTGCCTTGCGCCACATTGACCTGGATGGTGTGCCCGTTGTCGAGCACCGCGAAGCCACTGGGGCGGTAGTCAAACTGGATCTTCTCCAGATCAACGCGAATGCCTTCGCGGATATCGATCGGGCTTTGCCGCGTGCCGATGGCGCATTGGCGGTTTTCGGGGCTCAACTCGGCCCAGCGCTCCGGCGCACCCTCGCCCGCATAACCCCAATGGACATGAGGCGCAGCGTGGGCCGCAGGGGATTCCGCCTTGGCAGCGCCGCTCTTGGGGGCAGCTTTGGCGCCGGCCTTACCACCCTTGGCCTCGCCCTCTTCCGACGGCTGCTTATTGGCCACCTTCATTTGACCGCTTGCGGCGCCAGGGTTGTTGCTCAGACGCTCGGCCAAACGCTTGCGCAACACGTCCAGCGGCTCACCGCCCGCTTCGGCGGGCGCGGCCGCAGGCTCGGCCGATTTGGACTTGGGCTCGGACGCCTGCACACCTGCGCAGACGGTCAGGCTCAAGGCCAAAACTTGGACGGCCGCCGCCACACCGGACCTCGGCCACACTCGCAAACTAGAAACCATGGTTCGACTCTCCTGGGCGCTTGATCGCCCTGATCGTCTAGTCATCGGACGTTTTACCGCCCAGCTTGAGGCCGGAAGCCGCGCTCAGGCCATTTCGCGCTTGACCGACAACCAAGCGATCAAGCCGATCGCCATCATCGACAAGGAGCCCAGCGCCAAGGTCAGCGTTGAATACATCACCAGCGGTACCACCAGGCCGGCCACCAGGCCGTTGGCGGCACTGCCGATGCAGGCCTGCAAAGAAGACGCCATGCCACGCCGCTCGGGCACCTCATCGAGCACCATCAAGGTCACCACCGGCACCATCAAGGCCCAGCCGAAGGAGAACGCTCCAATCACCGGCAGGGCCCAGAAAGGGCTCGGCGGCAAGACCAAATTCAGCAGCACATTCAGGCTGGAGAACACAAACATGATGGTGAAGCCGCGCCGGATCTGCTGCTTGGGGCGGATCTTGCCCGCCAAGCGGCCGCTCAACCAGGCGCCCCCCATGATGCCGCCAATGGCAAAACAGAAGAACCAGAAGAACTGCGTTGGCGCCAGGCTCAGGTGTTGACCCAAGAACACCGGGGCCGCCAAGACATAGAGAAACATGCCATTGAAGGGAATGCCGCTGGCCAGCGCCAGCAACACGAAGCGTCGGTTCGAACACAAACGCCAGTAGTCACGCAGCAAGGGCTTGACGTGAAACGGTTGGGCCATGTCCTTGTGCAGCGTCTCGGGCAGCAGACGCCAGTTGGCGACAAACAGAGTCACCCCCACCGCGACCAGGAACCAAAAGATCGAATGCCAGTCGGCATGCACAAACAAAAAGCCACCGATCATCGGCGCAATCGCCGGCGCCACGCCGAAGAAGATGGTCACCTGCGACATCACCCGCTGCGCCTCCGAGGGCGCAAACATATCGCGGATGATGGCCCGCGACACCACCATGCCGGCGCCCGCCGACATGCCCTGCACCGTGCGCCAAAACACCAGCTGGCCAATGCTGCTGGACAGCGCACAACCGACCGAGGCCAAGGTGAACACTGCCATGCCCCACAGCACCACCGGCCGGCGACCGAAGCTGTCGGACAACGCGCCGTGGAAGAGATTCATCACCGCAAAGCCGAACAGATAGCTCGACAGCGTCTGCTGCATCTCGATCGGCGTGGCCTTCAGCGCTGCCGCGATGCCCGAAAAGGCGGGCAAATAGGTATCGATCGAAAACGGCCCCAACATCGCCAGGCCAGCCAGCAAAACGGCCAGGGCCCAACGCGGAGCGCGCCACAAATTACTGGCTTCGGGATTCATGTGAGGCGTGCGGCGCGTCAGGGACGGCGCCATGATTGAGCAGCCTTCCAGTGTAATCGGCGGCCCTAAACTGCCGGCTTCAAGGGATTTGCTGGACGAACAAACAATGCATGACGGTCGATTGAATATTGGCGTGATTGGCCTTGGCGTGATGGGGCAAAGGATGCTGGCCCGGCTGGCCGCTCACGGCCGCTTGCAGGCCCAGTCGGTTTGGGATGCCAACCCGGCCGCCATCGCCGCCACGCTGCAAGCCTATCCGCAGCTGCGGGCCGCCCACAGTGCGCAAGCCTTGATCGCCACACCGGGCTTGCACAGCCTCTACATCGCCACCCCGCCGGCGCCGCATATGGCCTTGTCCGAACTGGCCTTCGATGCCGGCCTGGCGGTGTTTTGCGAAAAGCCATTGACGGTGGATTTCGCCGCGGCGCGGGCCTGCATCGCCCGCATCGAAGCCCAGGGCCAGCGCGCGGCGGTGAACTTCGCGCTTGCTTCTTCACAGGGCTTGGCGTTGCTGCAGCAACAATTTGGCGCGCCTGGTCAGCGCTCAACTCAGCAATCGCTTGGCGCCTTGCAACAGGTTGAACTCGAATTGGCCTTCGCGGCCTGGCCGCGGCCCTGGCAGGCGGCCGCCGGCGCTTGGCTGGGCGAGCGCATCGAAGGCGGCTTCAGCCGCGAGGTGCTGTCGCATTTCATCTTTGCGCTACAGCGGGTCTTGGGGCGCGCGACGGTGCTGCGCAGCCAGGTGGAGTACCCGTCGGACGGTGTGTCAGCCGAGACCGGCCTACAGGCGAGCGTGGACGCATCCGGCGTGCCGGTGCACATCAGCGGCCGGGTGGGCGGCGAGCAGGCCGACCTGAACCGTATGCTGTGGCGTGCCGAAGCCGGCCAGACCGAATTACAGGAGTGGTTCGGCCGCATCGAATGCCGTGACGCGGCCGGGCTACCCAAACCGCTGGATTCGGCGGCTGCCGAGCTACGACTGAGCGGTCAGCGCGAGCAACTGGATCAATGGGTGGCGCTGATCGAGGGCCGCCCACACGGCCTGCCCGGCTACGCCGAGGCCTTGGCCGTGCAAGAAACCGTCGAAACGCTGCTGCAGGGCCAGACCGGAACATAAAGAGTGAAGCAAGCCGATAGGCCGGATTCTGTGCAAGACCTGACCCTTGCGGGCCCGGTCCTGTGACCGCCATTCCTCTTGGCCGGACATCGCTGCCCGGCTCGGTGCCACCTACCCGCCAGCTCTGCGAGCCGCATCAATACTGGCCTACTTGGTGTTGCTGCGCGTAGAGATTGCCCGTTTCACCCGACCCCGGAGGCTGCGCTTCCGGTCCCGCGGCGCTTGCGCCCCGCACGTTTGATCGACTCGTCTCTGTTGCTCTAATCCTCGGCTCACGCCGGACAGCCGTTAGCTGCTACGCCGCTCTATGCAGTCCGGACCTTCCTCCAGCCCCAGGTTTCCCTGATCGGGCCAGCGGCGGTCTGGCTTGCTTCACAGCCGGCATTATCGCCCAGCGCGACTCGCCAGCGGACAGAGCCACTTTGCCTCTACCATTCAGTCCTCATCCACCGGGCCTCGCCGCATGCCGCACCTGACCACGCTTGACTTAGCAACACCCACTGGCGACGAACTGAAAGCCGCCCGCATGGCCGCCGGCCTGAGCCAGGTCGAAGCGGCCCAACTGATGGGCTATCCGGTGCAAGCCGGCAGCCGCGGTGGTCTGCAGTCGCGCACCTGGCAGGCCTTGGAAAGCGCCGGCGACCCCCGCAATATGCCGGGGCCCGTGTTTGCGCTTTTCCTCTTGATGACCGAGCAACATCCCGAGTACACGCTGGTTCGCAAAGACGGCTGCGCCGCTAACGGATAAGCCCGACGCCAACCCATTTCTCGCTATCTCACCGAAGGAGTCCACCGATGAAAGCCGACAACGTTCTCGCCACCATTGGCAACACACCGCATATCCGCATGCAACGCCTGTTCGGCGCGCAGGCCCAGGTCTGGGTCAAATCCGAGCGTAGCAACCCGGGGGGGTCGATCAAGGACCGCATCGCACTGGCGATGGTCGAAGACGCCGAAGCGCGCGGCTTGCTCAAGCCCGGTGCCACCATCATCGAGCCGACCTCGGGCAACACCGGCGTCGGCCTGGCCATGGTCGCCGCCGTCAAGGGCTACAAGCTGATTCTGGTGATGCCGGACAGCATGTCGGTCGAGCGCCGCCGCCTGATGCTGGCCTATGGCGCCAGCTTCGACCTGACCCCGCGCGAAAAAGGCATGAAGGGCGCCATCGCCCGCGCCCAGGAATTGATGGCCGAGCACCCCGGCTCCTGGATGCCACAACAGTTTGAAAATCCAGCCAATATCGCCGTCCATGTGCGCAGCACCGCCGAGGAAATCTTGGCCGACTTCCCGGGCGGCCTGGACGCCTTGATCACCGGTGTGGGCACCGGTGGCCACATCACCGGTTGCGCCCAGGTGCTGAAAAAGGCCTGGCCAAATCTGAAGGTGTTCGCGGTGGAGCCTGCTGCCTCGCCGGTGATCAGCGGCGGCGCGCCCAGCCCGCACCCGATTCAAGGCATTGGCGCCGGCTTCATCCCCGCCAATCTGCACACCGATTTGCTGGACGGCGTGATCCAGGTCGAGGCCGAGGAAGCGCGCGAATACGCACGCCGCAGCGCCGCGCAAGAGGGCTTGCTGGTCGGCATCTCCAGCGGCGCCACCTTGGCGGCCATTGCCAAGAAGCTGGCCGAACTGCCGGCCGGCTCGCGCGTGCTGGGCTTCAACTACGACACCGGCGAGCGCTATCTGTCGATCGAGGGCTTCTTGCCGGCCTGACGCAAGCGCTGCGCCAAGCCGTCAACGCGTCCCGGGTTCAGGCCCGGGGCGCGTTTTTTTGGCTCAGTCCTCGGCCGGCGCGTCGACGCTGGGGCTGTCATTGTCCTTATTGGCCTGGCGCGCCAACTCGGCCTCTAGCGGTTTCAAAGCATCGATCAGCGTCGTCGTTGGCTTGGGCTCAACAAGGCGGAAGGACGGCGGCGGCAAGCTGCTCAGATAGGCCGGGCCCAGCCAATGCTGCTGCTCCTGGCGCCTGGCCACCGTCAACACCAGCAAGGTCAGCAGGCCGGCCCCGACGGCCAGCGCCAGCCCGTGGCGGGCACGCGGCCAGACCAGACTCGCATGCCACCACAGCAAGGCCGCAACCCCACAGGGAAACGCGAGCGCGTCCAGCACCAACAAACGGGGCAGCGAGAAGGCATAGGCCAGCAGCGGCAGCAGCACCGCCACCAGATGCAGGCCGGTCACGCCGATCAAGGCGCGTCGCAAATGCGTGACGAAGGGAAACCGGTGTTGGAACAACTGCGTCACCAGCGACCACAGCGCCGCCCAAGCCAGCAACACGATCAGCGGCAGCAGCACCGCCCCGCTGTACTCGATCCACGGCGAGCCGGGGTTCAGGCCCGACCATTGGTCAAACCACAGCAGCCCCAGCCAAAGCAACAACAAGCCAGGCACCCAAGCCGCCGCCACCTTGGCGGCGCGCAGCTGATGCTGCTGCATCGGCAATTCCGGGGCCATCGTTTCGCTGTCGCGGCGCCAACGCAGATGCGTGGTGCCGAGCTGGAATAACTCGGTATCCCCCAGATCCACCCGCTGGCCCGGCTGCAAGCGCGCTTCGCCGAGCCAGCCGCCATTCAGGCTGGCCATCATCTCCAGCCGCGGCCCGCCCTGTTCATCCCAATGCAGGCAAGCATGTTCGGCGGCCAGGTGGCCGTCATCCAAGACCAGCTCGCAGCGCGGCGCGCGGCCAATTCGGGCCGGCCATTGGCTGATGCGTTGAACCAGGCGCGGATGGCCATCGCGGCCGAGGACTTCGATTACCGCGATGCGTTGTTGGCGCTCTTCTTGTTCCACGCGAAGCCCTCCAGGTAATGCGCGGTCAGTTTCAGCGCGTTGTCAAAGCTGACGCCGCGGGCGTCAAAGCGGCCAAGGGCACCCTCGGTGGCCGCATCCACCGTGGTCACCAAGACGCTCAGGTCATGGAGACCGGCCAGCTTGCGGTAGGCGCGCATGCAGACCACGGCACGCAAGGGCAATCCATCGCGGGAGACAAACTCCTCCTTGCAAAACGGCGCGGTGCGGAACTTGTCCTCGCGCCCCAACCGCTCATTGCGAAAACTGCCCGAATACTGCTTGGCAAAGCGGATCGGCCCCAGCTTGGCGCCGTCATAGGCCTCGTGCGACATGTCCAGATAGCCAGTCTGGATTTGACCGCTGACGAACACCGCATGCTCCATGCGGCACTGCGAGCGCTGGAACTCCAGGCCCTTGGTATCGGCCGGCGTGCCGCGACCCCAGCAGCGCATGAACTGCTCCTGCGGCACCGGCAGCAGGTAATGTGCGTGTCCCGCCGAGGCCCAGGGCTGGGCAATGAAGCGGCTGCTCAATTCCTCTTGATAAGCCAGCAACTGCTCGCGCAGACGCGGCCAGGCCGGGCTGCCCATCGGCTTGGCATTGCGGCTGCGCTCAAACAAGGCCTGGGCAAACGAGCCCGGCACCAGAAAACTCATTTGCTGGGCAAAGAACATCGCCGAGACATTGACGCCGACGACGCGCCCTTCTTCATCGACCACCGGGCCACCGCTCATACCAGAGTTGATGCTGCCCGAGTAGTAGATCAGCGGATCGAAACTGCGCTCGACCAAGCCATTGAAATTGCCCTCCACCACCGCAAAGGCGACGTCATGCGGATTGCCCATCGAATAGATGCGGTCGCCCTTGGACAAGGGCTGCGAGGCCGGCCTGAAGCCCAGCGCACCGCGCGCCTTGAGCGCCCCCGGCGTGGCGCGCAAGAGCGCCAAATCGCGCCGCACATCAAAGTCGAGCAACTCGAGTTGCCCCTCCTGCCCCTCAGTGGTGGCGAAACGCAGGCGGTAGCGGTCCGGCTCCAAGGCGAACTGGCTGATGACGTGGTAGTTGGTCAGCACATGCCCGTCTTCGCTGACCAAAAAACCGGAGCCGACCGAGGCCTGGCTGTCCTGCGTCTTCAGCAGCGTGCGGATCTGCAGCAATTGCGAGCGCGTGCTGTCGTAAAGCCTGCGTGCGCTGGCCGACACCGCGGCGGGCGGCGCCGAGGCGGCAGGGGCCACCGCAGGCATCGCGAGGGCCGGCGTCGGGCTCGGATTGGCGTTCGGACCTGGGCGCGATTGCGCCGCGGCCCAGCCGCAGCCGACGCTCAAACTCAGCGTTACCAACAACCATGCCGCTGCGCGCAGCGCCCTGCCCTTGGGGCTAATGTGGATCAGCAAGCGAGGTCCCATCAAAAAATGAGCGGCGAGTATGCCGGAGTGCAGCGCTCGCCGACCGAGGCGAACTGCTGCGCCGATGCTAGCTGGTTTGCGGCGCGGGCAGCGGGCGAAATACCTGGCGGTCCGCATAGAACTCGGGGCTTTCGTTGGCCGGCCACCAACCGGGCACGCCCAGCACCGGCAGCGGCAGAAAGGGCTTGCTCTCGAGCCAGTCCAGGTCGAGCGCCGCATCCGGCACCGGGCTGTCGGGCGCCAGCATCGGCTGGATCAAGACATGGGCGCAAATCGGCTTGCGCGGCTGTTGCAGCTTTTCCATCAAGGCATGCCCAACCAAGCGCAACCGGGCCTGCGCCCACAAGGGCCGCAGAGCGCCGAACAAGGCTTGCCAATCGCGCCGCGCCAAGGCTTCGCAAAGCGGCGGTGGCGCCCAGAGCAGAGCGGCGTTTTCGTCCACCACCGTCAAGGCATCGCGCAGCGGTCCTCGCAAGGGGCCCACGACACCGCCCATGCGCTCGATGGCCACCCTATGGCCCGCGTTCAGCCCCGCCTTCAAGATCGGCCAATGCAGCCACATCAAGCCATTCAGCAAGTCGTGCACGTTGTCGCGCGTCGGCACCGAGGCAGTGCGATGGATGAACACTTCGTAGGCCTCGCCTTCCGGCAAGGCGGCCTGCGGCACGAAGCGCAATGGGCCCTGCGGCAGGACGATGGACGAAGCCTGCGGTCGCCGCTGCAAGGCCCTATTGAGGGCCTCTGCCACCGTGGCCCCGGCAGCCAGATCGGCGCTCAAGACCTGACCCTGCTGGCGGTACGGCGCCATCCAGGGCGCCGACCAATCGATCTGCAACAGCGCCGGGTTCAGAGCAGTTTCCAGCCCAGGGTTTCGCCGCCGCGCAGCGGCTTCAGTTGCGCATCGCCGAAGGGCACGGCACTGGCCAGCGTCCAGTCTTGTTTGGCCAGCGTGACGCGGTCGGTGTTGCGCGGCAGGCCGTAAAAGTCGGCGCCATTGAAGCTGGCAAAGGCCTCCAACTTGTCCAAGGCGCCCATCGCCTCGAAGGCTTCGGCATACAACTCCAGGGCCGAGGCCGCGGTGAAGCAGCCGGCGCCGCAGACCGAGTTTTCTTTCATCTGCGAGGCATGCGGCGCGCTGTCGGTGCCGAGGAAGAACTTGTTGCTGCCTGAGGTGGCGGCCTTCAACAAGGCTTGGCGATGGACCTCGCGCTTGAGCACCGGCAGGCAGTAGTAATGCGGGCGCAGGCCGCCGGTGAAGATGGCGTTGCGGTTGTAAAGCAGGTGTTGCGGTGTCAGGGTCGCAGCGGTGTAGGCGTCGGCTGTTGACACATAGTCCGCCGCCTCTTTGGTGGTGATGTGCTCGAACACCACCTTCAGCTCCGGCATATCACGGCGCAGTGGCTGCATGACCCGGTCGATGAAAACGGCTTCACGGTCGAACACATCGATCTCGGGATCGGTGACTTCGCCGTGCACCAGGAAGAGCAGGCCTTCGCGCTGCATCGCTTCCAGCACCTTGTAGGTCTTGCGGATGTCGGTCACGCCGGCATCGCTGTTGGTGGTGGCGCCGGCCGGATAAAGCTTGAGGGCCACCACGCCTGCATCCTTGGCGCGTTTGATCTCGTCCACCGGGGTCAGGTCGGTCAGATACAGCGTCATCAAGGGCTGGAAGTTCGAGCCTTCAGGCACGGCCGCCAGAATTCGCTCACGGTAGGCGGCGGCTTGCTCGGCCGTCGTCACCGGCGGACGCAAGTTCGGCATGATGATGGCTCGGCCGAACTGACGCGCCGTGTAAGGCACGACGCTTTGCATGGCCGCGCCATCGCGCACATGCAAATGCCAGTCGTCAGGACGGGTGATGCTCAGCTGCTGCGCAGCCACGGAGGGGGTGGATGTTTGGGCCATGGGGGGATTGTCCCAAATCTCTCAGCGCAACTTCCAATCCGACGTTTTTTTGCAGTCTGCTTTTGCGAGCGCTGGACAAACATCGTTACCTTGGTGACCTTCGCCAATCGGCGGGTGCCAAGCGCCGCCGGGGGCGAAATTCCGCTCCTGTCCCCAAGAGTCCTGATCACCACCCTACGGTGGTTTAGCTCAGTCCAGCTCAACGCCGCTCAGTGAAACCCAGCCTTTGCAGCAGACCTTGCTCATTGAACAGCAAAACCAACTCGGTCCCGCGTTCTGGCGCAGCAGGCGCATCAACTGCGGTCTTGGCCGCAGCGGCTGCAGTTGCGGAGGCTGCGGCCGCTACCGAGGGAGGAAGTGAGGCGCTGATTTTCTCGACCTCGGCACGCAGATCTTGCTCGGACTTCTGGCTCATTTCGGCTTCGGAGGGCATGGCGCTGATGGCGGACCTCGCCGCCATCAAGGTCGACAAGGAAGGCATGGCCACTGACTCTGAACTGTCTTTTTTGGCTGCGTCCTTGCTCGCTTTCTCTTTTGGAGCCGCTTGCCAGTAACGCAAAATCTGATGGCCATGATCAAACTTGACTCGGCGTCCCTTGCCCAAGGCGGCGGTTACTTGATCCACATGGGTTTCACCAATCTTCCAGGACTTGGCTGCCTCGGCGAAGCGATGCTTGGAGGCCTGCAACTCCTTCACCGGCATCTGGGCCGGCGAGTCCATGGTTTCAAACACCACGCGGGTCTCATCCGACCAGGAGTTGTCGCCCATGGGCAGACGGAACATACGGTCGCGCAGCAAAAAACCCCAGTCATAGTCCTGGCCGCGATCGTCAAACAGGCCGTGCAGCATGCGATGGTTCAAACGCATGCGGCGCTCGCCATCGATCAGCGTGGCCGAAAAAATCGGAGCATCCGCGAAGTTGCTGGGACTCCAGTCCTTTTCTTCACATTGCTCATAGCCAGGCCGAAACACCGACTGCAAGAAGCGCTGCCAGGACGAATCCGTACGAGCCAAGCCACTGGCAAAGGCGATGCGGCATTGCAAGCGCAAGTCGCCCAGGCGGCGCTCACCCTCGGGCACACCGGGGCTGCGAATATCGGGGCGCCAGGTGACGCGACCTTCGGCCAGGCGACTGCGTACCACGCTGTCTTGATCGAGCTTGCGCCAGGCCGGGTTGGCCACAAATTGGTGTTGTTCGTCCAGGGCAATGGGGGTCCGTCCTTGCCCGCCCACCAAGGCCAAATCGGCCCGCTCCAGGTCCGAGGCGTACTGGCGCGCAAAGACGCGGAACTTCAGCTCCGCCTTTGGCGCCAAGCTTTGATGCTTTTGAAACAGCGCTTGAGCCTTGAAGATCTGTGCCAAGGTCTTGCGTTCGCGTGGCAAGGTCGATTCGCCTTGCGCCTGAACCTGGTGCAACTCCAGCAGTGGGGCATTGCGGGGAATGATCTTGGCCGGCGGCAATTCCTCATCGCTAGGCTCAGCGGCCGAGGCCAGAGTGCAGGCCAGCAGCATGACCGGGAGCCAAAGCAAGCGGGAAGCGGGAACAACAAAAGGACGAGCAATACAAGACATGGCACACATTCAAATCGGAATGTACGACAGCCTAAGGGCACAGACCCTCGCCACCCAGCGGCAGCCGACCAACTGCAGAAACAGCAGGACCAGCCGCAATTGAAAATGGCCCGCAAGACGAGATGCCTAGGCGGGCCATTCAAGTTGAGGAGTCGCCCCAAAAGAGGCGCTCAGTGCCTTGTCAAACCATCAGTGCTGCAAGATCTTCGCCAGGAAGTCCTTGGCGCGCGGGCTGCGCTCGTCGGGCTTGCCGAAGAAGTCCTCGCGCTTGCAGTCCTCAACGATCTTGCCCGCATCCATGAAGATGACACGATGGCTGACGCGCTTGGCAAAGCCCATTTCGTGCGTCACGCACATCATGGTCATGCCTTCTTCGGCCAGTTTGACCATCACGTCCAACACTTCGCCCACCATCTCGGGGTCCAGCGCCGAGGTCGGCTCGTCAAACAGCATCACGATCGGGTCCATGGACAGTGCGCGCGCAATCGCCACGCGTTGCTGCTGGCCGCCGGATAGCTGGCCCGGGAATTTGTCTTTGTGCGCCGACAGTCCCACGCGGTCCAGCATCTTAAGGCCCCGCACCTTGGCTTCATCGGGCGTGCGACCCAGCACCTTGATCTGCGCGATGGTCAGGTTCTCGGTCACGCTCAGGTGCGGGAACAACTCGAAATGCTGGAACACCATGCCGACGCGCGAACGCAGCTTGGGCAGATTGGTCTTGGGGTCGGCCAGCGAAATGCCGTCAACGATGATGTCGCCTTTTTGGAAAGGCTCCAGCGCGTTCACGGTCTTGATCAGCGTGGACTTGCCCGAACCCGAAGGGCCGCACACCACCACCACCTCGCCTTTTTGGATGCTGGTGGTGCAATCGGTCAGCACCTGGAATTGGCCGTACCACTTGGAAACGTTTTTGATATCGATCATTTGAAACTCCAGTCCAGCATCAGCGGATGATGGCAATCTTCTTTTGCAGTCGGCGCACCAGCATGGACATGCTGAAGCAGATCAGGAAGTAAATGGCCGTGGCCACCAAATAGGTCTCCACCGGGCGGTTGAAGTTGCGACCCGCAGTTTCAAAACCCTTCAACAAGTCGTAAGCGCCAATCGCATAGACCAAGGAGGTGTCTTGGAACAAGATGATGGTTTGGGTCAGCAGCACCGGCAACATATTGCGGAAGGCCTGCGGCAAGATCACCAACTGCATGGTCTGGCCATAGCTCATGCCCATGGCGTAACCCGCATGGGTCTGCCCCTTGGGTACGCTTTGGATACCGGCGCGCATGATCTCGGCGTAATAGGCCGCCTCGAACAGCGTGAAGGTCAAAATGGCCGAGATCTCTGCGCCCAAGGGCCGTCCGATGACAAAGGGGATCAGCAGGAAGAACCACAGAATCACCATCACCAGCGGAATGCTGCGCATGGTGTTGATGTAGGCGGCCGCCGGCAGCGCCAGCCAAGATTTGCCGGACAAGCGCATCAAGGCCAGCACGGTGCCCAGCGCAATGCCGCCGATCATGGCGATGAGGGTCAGCTGAACCGAGAAGTAAAGCCCCTTCAGCACATAGCTGCTGACGATGCCCCAGTTAAGGAAGGCGAAGTCGAGATTCATGATTGGCTGCTCCCCACCATGCCTGGCACGCGAGCGCGTAGTTCAATGAATCGGGCCACGGCGAAAATCGCAATCGAGGAGATGAAGTACAGCGCGGTCACCGCCAGATAAATCTCAATGCCTTTGGAGGTTTCTTCCTGCGCCTGGCGCGCAAACATGATCAGTTCGGGCACTGAGACCGCAAAAGCCACCGCCGAATTCTTGACGATGCCCATGGCCTCGCTGGTCAGTGGCGGAATCACGATGCGCAGCGCCACCGGCAGCAGCACATAGCGATAGGTTTGCGGCAAGGTGAAGCCCATGGCCAGACCGGCATAGGTCTGGCCCTTGGGCAGGCTTTGAATGCCAGCCTTGACCTGCTCAGAAATACGCGCCGAGGTGAAGAAACCCAGGCCCAACACCACCAGCAAGAAGCTCGGCACTTGCTTCATCACGGGCACCAACTCCGGCACCACAAAGTACCAAAGAAACACCTGGACCAGGACCGGAATATTGCGAAACAACTCGGTCCAACTGTCGCCCAACAAGACCAACCATTTGCTCGGCGTGGTGCGCGCGATACCGATCAGCACGCCAAAGAACATGGCGACGATCAAGGCCAAGCCCGAGACCGACAGGGTCCAGCCCCAGGCGGACATCATCCAGTCCAGATAGGTGATGGAGCCACCGCTGCCAAAGCAGCGCGGTACCACCTCCTGGTCAATGGTGTCTTTACAGAACACCTGCCAATCCCAATTAGACAAGGCACTTCTCCTTCAAAAAACTACAAGGCCGCCCGAACACTTGCTGGGCGGCCTGCTGATTCGGTGTTGCGCTCAGCGCATCACTTCTTGGCGTAGTCTTCGGCCGGCTTGTCGTTCGGGCTGGCCCAGGCCTTTTTGGTGTTTTCGTTGGCCGGCATGCCCACCTTGGTGTTGGTCGGCGGGATCGGCTGTTCGAACCACTTGCTCCAGGTCTTGGCGATTTCGCCAGACTTCATCTGAGCCATGATGCTGTCATCCACGGCCTTCTTGAAGGCGGGGTCGTCCTTGCGGATCATGATGGCAATCGGCTCGACCGCCAGCACTTCGCCAACGATTTTGAAATCCGCAGGGTTCTTGGCCTTGGCCGCCAGACCGGACAGAATGGCGCCGTCCATCACAAAGGCGTCGGCACGGCCCGATTCCAGCAGCAAGAAGCTGTCGGCGTGGTCCTTGCCAAACACTTCCTTGAAGTCCACGCCGGTGGCGCGCTCATGCTTGCGCAGTGTCTGCACCGAGGTCGTGCCGGTGGTGGTGGCCACGTTCTTTCCGTTCAGCTGATTGATGCCAGTAATACCCGAATTGGCCTTCACCAAGATGCGGACTTCTTCAACAAATGTGGTGACCGCGAAAGCCACGTCTTTTTGACGGGTGGCGTTGTTGGTGGTGGAGCCGCACTCGATGTCGACCGTGCCGTTTTGCACCAGCGGAATGCGGTTTTGCGAAGTCACCGGCTGGTACTTGACGCTCATCGAGCTCATGCCCAGCTGCTTGCGCACGTCTTGCAGCACCTTCTCGCAGATCTCGACGTGGTAACCAACGAACTTGCCATCACCCAAGGTGTAAGACAGGGCGCCGGAGGACTCACGCACGCCCATGGTGACGCTGCCACTGTCTTTGATTTTCTTCAGCGTATCTTCGGCATGGACCAGGCCGGTAGCGGCAGCCAGTGCAAGGGCAAGCAGTGTTTTCTTGGTCATAAACGCTCCAAATTCAAAGGTGGCAAGTACTGAAAATACTGAGGGTAGAGCAGACCACGCCGGAGTGGCGCGGCGAATACGTGTTTCTACGAATCCGATCCGCTTATGCGGCGGTCAGGAAGTTCCACAGGGCCAGCGAGGCGGGCTTGTTGCGCCGCGACAGTTCGGGCCGCTCCCGGTAAATGCGCAACTCCATGTTCAGCTCGAACTGGCCCTCGGGCGCGGCCCGCACCAAGCGGCGCGCCGCCAGTTCAACGGCCACCGAGCTGGCTGGCAAGAAGGTCAGGCCGTGCCCTTCCAAGGCCATGGCCTTCAGCCCTTCAGCCATATCGGTTTCGTAAATGGCGTCTAGATTCAAGGGTACGGCCGAGGCCTTCACCACCAACTCGACCAAGCGCCCCAGGTAGGCCCCGGAGGCATAGCTGAGAAAGGGCAGCTTCTGGCCCGGATGGCCGGGTAAGCGGAACATGGGCTCACCGCGGCTGTCGGCCTTGGCATAGGCGGCCAAGGTCTCCTGGCCGAGCGAGGCCATCTGGTAACGCTCAGGGTCGAGTTGCAGCGGCTGGCTGGCGTGGTGGTAGACGATCAGCAGGTCGCAATTGCCTTCGCTGAGCTGAGACATGGCGTCATGCACATTGAGCGCATTGAGCCGGCATTTGAGCGCCCCAAAACGCTGGCGCAAGCCCATCAACCAATGCGGGAAAAAGCTGAAGGCCAGCGAATGCGGCACGGCGAACTCGATCATGTCCTGCCCGGCCGACTGATGGCTGCGCAGCATATTGCGCGTCGCCTGCAAATTGCCGAGGATCTCGACCGCCTGCCCCAGCAAGGTTTCACCCGCACCGGTCAAGCGCGTCGGGTAGGACGATCTGTCCACCAGATCCACCCCCGCCCAAGCCTCAAGCGCCTGGATGCGGCGCGAGAACGCAGGTTGGGTCACATGCCTCAGTTGGGCGGAGCGCGAAAAGCTGCGCGTCTCGGCCAAGCTGACGAAATCTTCAAGCCATTTGGTTTCCACGCCGTCAGTGTAGCCGCGCCGCTGGGCTCATTGCAGGGCGTCAATGCGCCGACTCTGCCCCGCTTTGCTGCAAGCGCCACATCCTGGCGTAGGTGCCTTGCAGCGCCATCAGTTGCTCATGGTGGCCGCGCTCGACGATCCGGCCAGCCTCCAGCACCAAGATCTCGTGCGCATCGACCACGGTCGACAAACGGTGTGCGATCACCAGCACCGTCTTGTTTTGCGCCGCCGATTCCAGCTCGGACTGAATGGCGCGCTCATTGCTGGAATCCAGCGCCGAGGTGGCTTCATCGAAGATCAGCACGGGCGGGTTTTTCAACAACGTGCGGGCAATCGCCACGCGCTGCTTCTCGCCACCACTGAGCTTGAGCCCACGCTCGCCGACCATGGTCTCGTAACCCTTGGGCATGGCGGCAATAAAGCCATGAATATGGGCCGAGCGCGCGGCGGCCTCGACTTCTTCTTGGCTGGCGCCGGGGCGGCCGTAAGCGATGTTGTAGGCAATGGTGTCATTGAACAGCACCGTGTCCTGCGGCACGATGCCGATGGCGCGCCGCAGGCTGTTCTGCGTCACGCTGCGCAGCTCCTGACCGTCGATGCTGATGCTGCCGCCATCGATGTCATAGAAGCGATAGAGCAGCCTGGCCAAAGTGCTTTTGCCCGAGCCGCTGGGGCCCACCACCGCCACCTTTTTGCCTGCAGGGATGTCAAAGCTAACGCCATGCAGAATCGGCCGCGCCTTGTCGTAGGCAAAGCTGACGTTGTCAAAACGCACGGCGGCACCGCTGACCTGCAAGGCGCCCGCGCCGACCGTATCGGCCACCTCGCGCTCGCGCTCCAAGAGCGTGAACATTTTGTCCAAGTCGGTCAGGCTTTGCTTGATCTCTCGGTAGATCACACCGAGGAAGTTCAAGGGAATGTAGAGCTGGATCATGAAGGCATTGACCATCACCAGATCGCCCAAACTCATCTGCCCCGAGACCACCCCCTCGGTGGCGCGCCACAACATCAGCACCAATGCGGTGGCAATGATCAACTGCTGGCCGGTGTTGAGCAGCGACAGCGTCGACTGCGCTTTCAGCTGCGCGCGGCGCAGCTTCTCCAGGCTGGTGTCGTAGCGACTGGATTCAAAGTCCTCATTGTTGAAGTACTTGACCGTCTCAAAGTTCAGCAGCGAGTCGATCGCTCGGCTGTGCGCCACCGAATCCAACTCATTCAACTGCTTGCGGAACTTGGTGCGCCACTCGGTCACCGTGACGGTGAAGGTGATGTAGAGCGCCAATGCGGCCAGCGTGATCCAAGCAAACCAGGCATCGAACTTGATAGCCAGGAGGCTCAGCACCAAGGTCACCTCGATCAGCGTCGGCACGATGCTGTAGAGCGAATAGGAGATCAGCGAATGCACCGCGCGCGTGCCGCGCTCGATATCGCGCGTCATGCCGCCGGTTTGGCGCTCTAGGTGGAAGCGCAGGCTCAGCGCATGCAGATGGCGAAACACCTGCAGCGAGATGCTGCGCGCCGTGCCCTCGGTGGCCTTGGCGAAGATCAGCTCGCGCAACTCGGTGAACAAAGAGGTCATCAGGCGCAAGGCACCATAGGCCACCAACAATCCCAGCGGCACCACGGCCACGCTGGCCGGCGAACCGGGTTTGATCGACAGGCTGTCCACCAAGGACTTCAGCAACAACGGCACACCCACATTGCTGAGCTTGGCGCAGAGCATGAAGCCCAAAGCCAGCCCCACCCGCCAACGGTACTGCCACAGATAGGGCAAGAGCTTGCGAACGGTGGCCCAATCGGAACGCGCCGGGGCCGCTGTGGTCGTCGAGGCACTCGATGAATCGGCGGGGGAATGGCGTGAGGGCGCTGAGCTGCTGGGTCGCATGGGCTGGGGTGAATGGCTTTGTAATTGAAGGTCTGTCGCCGAGAATGGAGGGCAATTCTCTCAGGAAGCCTTATGTCAGACACCGCCACCCCGCCAAACCCATCCGCCACGCAGGCTTCTACGCCCAACACCGCGCCCATCATGCCGCGCGAACTGGTGCTGCGCGTCATGCCGATGCCGGCCGATGCCAATCACAACGGCGATGTGTTCGGCGGCTGGATCATGGCGCAGGTGGACATTGCCGGCTCGATCTTGCCGGCGCGTCTGTCGAAGGGCCGCGTCGCAACGGTGGCCGTGAAGGAGTTTTTGTTCAAGCAGCCGGTGTCGATTGGCGACCTGCTGTCCTTCTACTCGCAAGTGACCCGCGTTGGCCGCACCTCCATCACCGTGCGCGTCGAGGTGGTGGCCGAGCGCAACCCCGCCAACCCCGAAGTGGTCAAGGTCACCGAGGCGGAACTGACCTTTGTGGCCATCGACCATTCGGGCAAACCGCGGCACATCGGCCTGTCGGCCTGATCAGTTCAAGAGCGCTGATCAAGCGTCCTTGAAGGCTTCAAGCGCGATGCGCTCGCTCAGGCTCTCGGCCCAGAGCCGATAGCCGGCCGGCCCGGGGTGAAAACCATCGGGGGCCATCAAGGCCTGCACCGCCTCGCGGTTCTTGGCGCCATGAAGTTCATCGGGCATGGCTTGGACACCGCGCTCTGCGGTGCCGGCCAGCGCCAACCCTAGGCGCTGATTCAAACGCATCGCCTGCGTCCCCATCCACCAGCGCAAAGGCTGTGGCAAGAGCGGAAAGGCATGCATCGGCGGTATGGCGCTGTGCAAGGTGTAGCGCACCCCAGCCACCTGCCGCGCATGCGCGTCAATGGCCTGCAAGGTTTGCAGCCAGGATTGAGATCCGACTTGGCCGACCACATCGTTGACGCCCAAGGCTGTCACCAACACATCAGCGGCCTGCAAATCGCTGGATTGCAGATGACGCAAAGCCTCGGCACTGTTGTGCCCGGTTCGGGCCACCAATTGCCAGCGCACCCGGCCGCCCAAGCGACGCGCCAAGGCGCGACTCAGGCGCCCTGCCAAGGCTTCATCTTGGTGGCTGGCGCCAACACCGGCGCCCGAAGAATCACCCAGGATCAGCAGACGCAGCATCAACTCGCCATCGCCCACCTCGCCTTGGCGAGGGCCTGCCGCCTCGGGCAGTCGCAGCGCCTTGCGGCGCACTTGGCGCCCTTGCATCAGCAGCAGCGGCGCCAGCGCGGCCTTGGCCAGAAGCAGCTTCACTCGAACTGACTGAAGTCCGGCTGGCGCTTTTGGAAGAAGGCCTGGAAGGCTTCCATCGCCTCCGGCGAGCGCAGGCGGGCGCCGAAGATTTCGGCTTCGACCTTGATGGTTTGCATCACCTCGTCGGCGCTGTGGCGGCGCATCAGGCGCTTGCTTTCACGCACAGCGCTAGGCGCCAGCGCATTGAAGCGCTCGGCCACGCGGCGCGCATGGGCCTGCACTTCAGCCGCCGGCAAGACCCGGTTGGCAATACCGCATTCGGCCGCTTCGGCGCCGGTGAAAGGGTCGCCCAAGAGCAGTTTCTCTGCCGCCTTGACGTGGCCCATCAGGCGCGGCACCACCAGGCTGGAGGCGAACTCTGGCACCAAGCCCAGGCCCACAAAAGGCATGGCCAGGCGGGATTCATCCGACACGAAGACAAAGTCGCAATGGAAAAGCAGCGTGGTGCCGATGCCAATGGCCGCGCCAGTCACGGCCGCCACTACCGGCTTCTCGCAGCCGACCAGGGCGCGCATGAACTGGAACACCGGCGCGTCTTCATCGCGCGGCGGGCTGCTCATGAAGTCTTCGATGTCGTTGCCGGAGGTGAAGATCTCGGGCTGGCCCTGGATCAACACCGCCCGCACCGACTTGGCGCTGTTGGCGGCGACCAAGGCATCGGCCATGGTCTGGTACATCTCGCGGGTCAGCGCGTTCTTCTTCTCGGGGCGGGCGATTTCAATCGTCGCCACACCGTTGTGAATCGCGGTCTTGATGCTCATGGGTGAATCTCCTGTTGGGCGGCATTGTCCCGGATCACGGGGCCCTGCCTTTCAAGGCCTGCGGCCAGATCAGCCTTTGTTGCCGAGTTGCTGCCAGTGGTTGGCCAGATGCATCAGGTGGGCACGTTCATAGTCTTCACGACTCAAGGGCCCATAGGCAAAGTGCGGCGCGTACTCGCCCTTGTGCGCCGCAAAGGCGTCCATGGCATCAAGCATGCGCTGCACGGCCAGCTTCAAGCTGAGCTCGGCGTCCAAAGCGGGCGCCCCTGGAATCGGCTCATCCAAGCTGTGCGACATGCTGCCGCGGGCATTGAAAAATGCCCAGGCCGCGTTGCCCGCCGTAGCGCGAAACCAAGCCGGCTTCAGCTCGGGATAGCCTTGCACCGAGTACTCGATGCTCTGCGCCAGATGCTGAAGCAGTTGCGCCAGTGACCAGGGGCTTTGCATCAGCTTCGGGCTGCCGAACAGCAGGTCAAAGACCGCCTGGCGCGCCTGTTTCCAAGACTTGAAGGTCTTCAGATCACCGGCGCAGCCGGTGAGCAAGAGCGCGGGAGACGCCAACAGCGCAGGCGTCGCTCGCAACAGCCGGCGTCTCTCGCTCTGCATCTCAGACGCGCTCGAGAATGCCTGCAGCACCCTGGCCAGCGCCAACGCACATGGTCACCATGCCGTACTTGCCGCCGGTGCGACGCAGACCATGGATGACCGATGCCGCACGGATAGCGCCGGTTGCACCCAGCGGGTGACCGAGGGCGATCGCGCCGCCGTTCGGGTTGACCTTGGCGCGGTCCAGCGAGATGCCCTTGCTGTCCAGGTCGTTCAAGACGGCCAGCGACTGCGCAGCGAAGGCTTCGTTCAGTTCCACCCAGTCCAGATCGGCGGCCGAAATACCGGCCAGCTTCAAGGCGGCGGGGATGGCTTCGATCGGGCCGATACCCATGATTTCGGGCGGCACGCCGCGCACGGCGAAGCTCACGAAGCGGGCCAGCGGGGTCAGACCAAAACGCTTGACGGCGGCTTCCGAGGCCACGATCAGGGCGCCAGCGCCGTCCGAAGTTTGCGAACTGTTGCCGGCGGTGACGCTGCCCTTGGCGGCGAACACCGGACGCAGCTTGCCCAGGCCTTCCAGCGAGGTGTCCTTCCGAGCGCCTTCGTCCAGGCTGACGGTGCGGCGTTTTTCGATCACTGAACCATCGGCCAAATTCGGCAGACGCTCGATCAGTTCAAACGGCGTGATTTCGGCGGCGAAGTGGCCGGCTTCCATGGCAGCCAGGGCGCGCAGATGCGATTGCAGCGCGAACTCGTCTTGTGCTTCGCGGCTGATCTTCCACTGCTGAGCCACCTTCTCGGCGGTCAGGCCCATGCCGTAGGCGATGCCGATGTTCTCGTCACGCTCAAAAATCAGCGGCGACAGCGAAGGCTTGTTGCCGCCCATGGGCACCATGCTCATGGACTCCACGCCAGCGGCGATCATCACCTCGGCTTCACCGACGCGGATGCGGTCGGCCGCCATTTGCAGGGCGGTGATGCCGGAAGCGCAGTAACGGTTCACCGTCACGCCGCCCACACTATTGGGCAGGCCGGCCAGCACCGCGCCGACGCGGGCGATATTCATGCCCTGCTCGCCTTCGGGGAAGGAGCAGCCGACGATGGCGTCTTCAATCGCGGCCGGGTCCAGCGTTGGCACCTGAGCCAGTGCGGCTTGCATGGCGCGCACCAGCATTTCGTCTGGACGGGTGTTCTTGTAATAGCCCCGGCCCGACTTGCCGATGGGCAGACGGGTGGCGGCGCAGATATAGGCTTCTTGCACTTGCTTGGCCATGATTTCAACCTTTCAGTTTTTGGGGGTCTTGGGTATCCAAGCCCAAACAAATTCACATTCGACCGGGTTCACGCCGGCTTCATCCGTCACCACCACCGCCACCGTGACTTCGCCCTTGGGCTCGGTCGCCATGCTGTGACGCTGGGCCTCGCTGAGGCGAGCCTCGGCGCGCAGAGCACCGGTGGCGCGCTTCTTGAAATCCACTCGCATGGACTTGCACAGCGGCAGGCAGTCATCGCGCACATTCATGCCCACCACCATGCCCGTGGCCGTTTCGGCCAACAAGCTCATGGCAGCGGCATGCACGCCTTGGATGTGGTTCTGCACCGGGCGGCGATTGGCAATGCGGATGTCCGACTGAGACGGCGTCAAGGCCACAAAGTCCAGGCCCGCCGTGCCAGTGAAGGGCACGGCGCGGCGCAGCGCGAAATTGCGCGCGGCCGGGCGCAGCACAGCGGGCAAGGCCTCCAGGCGTTGCAGCGTGCGAACCAGTCTGTTGGGTGCAGCCGAGGTCATCATCAGTCTCTGATCAACTCAGACTCAGTTGCGAACCGGCTTGCCGGTTTGCAGCATGCCCATGATCCGCTCTTGAGTTTTTGGGTTCTCAAGCAGCGAGCAGAAGTGCTTGCGTTCCAGCGACATCAGGTACTCCTCGCTGACCAGCGAGCCCGCCTCAACCTCGCCGCCGCACACCACATCGCCGATCAGGCTGGCCAGATAGAAGTCGTGCTGGCTGATGAAGCCACCGTCACGCATATTGGCCAGCTGACCCTTGATGGTGGCGATGCCCGAGCGGCCAGCGACCGGGAACAGGGCCTTCAGCGGCGGACGGTAGCCCGACTCGAACAGACCCTTGACCTGGGCACTGGCCACGTGCAGCAACTCGTCCTTGTTGGGCACGATCACATCGCTGTCCAGCAAGAAGCCGTTCTTCTTGGCTTCCAGGGCCGAGGTCGCCACCTTGGCCGTGGCCGCGGTGGTGAAACCGTCCTTCAGGAAGGCGAACAGGTCGACGCCGGAGTTGCCAGCGGCAGCCATCTCGGCCGCGCGGCGGGCGATATAGGTCAGGCCGCCGCCGCCGGGGATCAGGCCGACGCCCACTTCCACCAGGCCGACATAACTTTCCATGTGCGCAACACGGCGTGCGCAATGCACGGCCAGCTCGGCGCCACCACCCAGGGCCAGACCACGCATGGCAGCCACCACCGGCACCTGGGCGTAACGCACGCGCAGCATCATGTCTTGCAGCTTCTTCTCTTCCGGCGCGATGCCCTTGGCACCCGACTTCATGAAGACCGGCATCAGCGCTTCCAGATTGGCGCCGGCCGAGAAGACATCGTCCGGGCTCCAGATCACCAGGCCCTTGTAGCCTGCTTCAGCGATCTCGACGGCCTTGAGTAGGCCTTCGGTCACGGTCGGGCTGATCAGGTGCAGCTTGGCGGTGATGGAGGCGATGACCACCTCGTTGTCCAGCGTCCAAACGCGCACTTCCTCGTTCTTGAACAGCTCGGTGCCGGCCTTCAGAGGCTCGACCGCGCCTTCGCCGACCAGACGCTCCGGGAAGGCTTGACGACCATAAACCGGCAACTCAACACGGCCCTTGAACTTGCCCTCGGCCGCACTCCAAGAACCGTTGGCGCTGTGAACGCCGCCGTTCTCGGCCACCGGGCCTTCAAACACCCAGGCTGGCAGCGGCGCGCTCGACAAGGTCTTGCCTTCGGCGATGTCGGCAGCCACCCACTCAGCCACTTGCTTCCAGCCGGCGGCTTGCCACAGCTCGAAGGGGCCTTGTTGGGAGCCGAAGCCCCAGCGCATCGCGAAGTCGATTTCGCGGGCGGTGTCGGCCACGCTGGCCAGATGCACGGCCACATAGTGGAAGCTGTCGCGCAGGATGGACCAGAGGAACTGGGCCTGCGGGTTGCTCGATTCACGCAGCAGCTTGATGCGATCAGCGGCCGGTTTTTTGAGCATACGGGCCACGATCTCGTCGGCCTTCTTGCCGCCAGCGACGTACTCGCCGGTGGCGAAGTCCAGGCGCATGATGTCCTTGCCGACCTTCTTGTAGAAGCCGCCGCCGGTCTTTTGACCCAGGGCGCCCTTCTCGATCAAACCGGCCAAGACCTTGGGCGTGGCATAGGTGCTGTAAAAGGGGTCGTCCTTCAGGTTGTCCTGCATGGTCTTGACCACGTGAGCCATGGTGTCCAGACCGACCACGTCCGCAGTGCGGAAGGTGCCGCTGGAAGCGCGACCCAGCTTCTTGCCGGTCAGGTCATCGACCAGATCGACGGAGAGGCCAAACTTCTCAGCCTCGATCATGGTCGCCATCATGCCGGCGATGCCGACCCGGTTGGCCACGAAGTTAGGCGTGTCATTGGCGCGCACCACACCCTTGCCCACGGCGGTGGTGACGAAGCCTTCCAGCTGGTCGATCACTTCCGGACGCGTGGTCGGGGTGTTGATCAACTCCACCAGGTACATATAACGCGGTGGGTTGAAGAAATGGATGCCGCAGAAACGCGGCTTGATGGATTCCGGCAGCACTTCAGAGAGCTTGGTGATGCTCAGGCCCGAGGTGTTGGAGGCGACGATGGCGTGCGGGGCAATGAAGGGAGCGATCTTGGTGTACAGATCGAGCTTCCAGTCCATGCGCTCGGCGATCGCCTCGATGATCAGGTCGCAGTCCTTCAGCAGTTCGAGGTGTTCCTCGTAATTGGCTTGCTGAATCAGCGCGGCATCGGCCACATCACCCAGCGGCGCGGGCTTGAGCTTCTTCAGGCCGTCGATGGCCTTGCTGACGATGCCGTTCTTGGCGCCTTCTTTGGCGGGCAGGTCAAACAGCACCACCGGCACTTTGACGTTGACCAGATGCGCAGCGATCTGCGCACCCATCACGCCAGCGCCGAGCACGGCGACTTTGCGAACTTGGAATCGACTCACGGACTTCTCCTAAAAATCAAAGGGAGCCCAGCTCTCGGCAACACGCGAGGCCGGCTCCGGGGAATCACAAGGGCTTATTCGGCCCGCACCCAAACCTGGGTGCGGTAGAAGAAACCGATATAGCCACGCATCTCCAGCTTCTTGCCACCGTCGACGGCCTTCAAGCGGGTTTTGTAGGTCTTGCCATTGTTCGGGTCAAGAATCTCTCCGCCCTCCCAGTGCGACTTGTCATCGCTGTCCTGCTTCACACCGCGGATGATCTGCATGCCAGTGACCGGCTTGTCCTTGCGGTCATCGGTGCACTTGTCGCACTTGGCATCTTGCTTGGCGGGATCAAACACCTTCTCGATCGTGCCGGTCAGCACGCCACCGTTTTCGGTGATGCGGACCAGCGACTTCTCAGTCTTGCCATCGTCATCAATGGTCTTCCACAGACCCACCGGGCTGGCCTGAGCCATGGCAATAGTGCTAACGAGGCTCAAAACAGCAGCGGCAACAAAAGATCTCATGGTGTCTCCAATTAGAAGTTTGAGTGGGCCGTTTGAAAACAGCCCTTGTTGTACAGGATCTGGGGCTAACTCTTGATGAACTCTGACAGAACGGGGAATGACGCTTTGAAGGGCCGCCGCAGCGGCCGCCGGCTTTAGAACAACTCTTCTTCCATCTCCATCAGCGGTGCCAGGCCGGCGCGCGCGGTACGGATCAGGGTGGCCGTCTCGGGCAGCAGCTTCGCAAAATAGAAGCGGGCTGTCGAGAGCTTGGCGATGTAGAACTTGTCGCCGCTGTCCTTCTTGGCCAGCGCCACCTTGGCCATGCGGGCCCAGAAGTAGGCGAAGGTCAGGTGACCGACCACACGCAGATAGTCAACGGCGGCGGCGCCCACTTCGTCAGGGTTGCCGAAGGCCTTCATGCCCAGCTCGGTGGTCAGCTTGGTGACCTTGTCGCCAATGTCGGCCAGCGGGTTGATGAACTCCTGCATGGCCTCATTGGTGCCCTCTTCTTCAACGAAGGCAGCGATCTTGGCGCCGAACTTCTTCAACTTGGCGCCGTTATCACCCAGGATCTTGCGGCCCAACAGGTCCAGCGACTGAATGGTGTTGGTGCCTTCATAGATCATATTGATGCGGGCATCGCGCACGAACTGCTCCATGCCCCACTCGTGGATGAAACCGTGGCCGCCAAACACCTGCATGCAGTGCGAGGTCGAGATCCAGCCGTTGTCGGTGATGAAGGCCTTGATGATGGGCGTCAGCAGCGAGACTTCGGCCTCGGCTTCCTTGCGCTCGTCTTCGTCGTCCGAAGCCAGGGCGCGGTCCAGCGTCATCGCCACATAGGTGGACAGCGCACGGCCGCCTTCCGCATAGGCACGGGCGGTCAGCAGCATCTTGCGCACATCGGGGTGCACGATGATGGAGTCGGCCGGCTTCTCAGGCGACTTGGGGCCGCTCAGGGCGCGCATCTGGATGCGGTCCTTGGCGTATGCGGCGGCGTTTTGATAGGCCACTTCGGTCAGACCGAGCGACTGGTTGCCGACGCCCAGGCGGGCGGCGTTCATCATCACGAACATGGCGGCCAGGCCCTTGTTGGGCTGACCGACCAGGGTGCCGACAGCGTCTTCCAAGACCATCTGGCAAGTCGAGTTGGCGTGGATGCCCATCTTGTGCTCGAGGCCGGCACAGAAGATGCCGTTGCGAGCACCAATGCTGCCATCCGCATTCACCAGGAACTTGGGCACGATGAAGAGCGAGATGCCCTTGGAGCCTTCGGGCGCGTCCGGCAGGCGGGCCAGCACCAGATGGACGATGTTCTCGACCATGTCGTGCTCACCGGCCGAGATGAAGATCTTGGCGCCGGTGATCTTGTAAGTGCCATCGGCTTGCGGCACGGCCTTGCTGCGCAGCAAGCCCAGGTCGGTACCGCAATGCGGTTCGGTCAGGCACATGGTGCCGGTCCACTCGCCACTGGTCAGCTTGGGCAGGTAGGTCGCCTTTTGCTCGGGCGTGCCGTGGGCATGCAAGCACTCGTAAGCGCCGTGGCTCAGGCCGGGATACATGGTCCAGGCCTGGTTGGCCGAGTTCATCATTTCGTAGAAGGACTGGTTCACCACCAGCGGCAGGCCTTGGCCGCCGTACTCGGGGTCGCAGCCCAGCGCCGGCCAGCCACCTTCCACGTACTTGGCATAGGCTTCCTTGAAGCCCTTGGGCGGCGTCACCTCATGGGTGGTTTTGTCCAGCTTGCAACCCTCGGCGTCGCCGCTCAGATTCAAGGGCGCCAGCACCTCGGCCGCAAACTTGCCGCCCTCTTCCAACACCGCATTGATGGTGTCGGCGTCGATGTCGGCATGCGCCGGCAACATTTTGAGTTCGTCGACCACATTGAGCACTTCGTGCATCACAAATTGCATGTCGCGCAGTGGGGGGTTGTAGATCGGCATGTCTTGCTCCAGGTTGAACTTGGTGAAATCAGGACCGCTTCTTGGCGGCGGCCCCTGTTTTTGGTTTTGGGGTGACGCGGGCGGCCTCGACGCCCAGGCCCTCCGCGGTGGCGTAGTACTGAATCGTGCGCTCGAAGCCGAGGCTGGCGCGGGATACGGCGCCGGGGTTGCGCATGAAGCGTGCGTCGTGGTGCAGGGAAAGAATCAGGCCGTGCAGTTCGAACAAAATCTGCTGCACATCGGCATCGGCGTGCAAATGACCGGCTTCTTGCGCCAGCACGATGGCTTTGTGCAGGGCTGCGTGCCAGGCTTTGACCATGGCCACCAAGGCATCGCGCACCGGGCCGGGCCGGTCGTCAAACTCCACCGCGCCGCTGATATAGATGCAGCCCGAGTCGATTTCGACCGACACCCGCCGCACCCAGCGCTCGAACAGCGCCCGCAGCCGCGGCAGGCCGCGCTCTTCCCGGATGGCGGTGAAGAACACCTCTTCCTCAAACTTGGCGTGGTACTCCATCACCACGGCAATTTGCAATTCCTCGCGTGAGCCGAAATGGGCGAACACGCCGGACTTGCTCATCTTGGTCACATCGGCCAAGGCGCCGATCGACAGTCCCTCCAGCCCCATATGCGAAGCCAGCCCCAAGGCCGCTTCCAAAATGATGGCTCGGGTATGCTGGCCTTTCTGCAAGGAACGCACCACCCGCGCAGGCTTGACCCCAGGCTCGGAGGCCAGTCCAACTTTGGGGTTTGAGGATGCAGACAGGGACACAGGCGTTTTCCAGACTTCGGCAGTGGTGCAATAATAAAACGAACGATCGTTCTATTTTGCAGAAAGCTGGAGAGACTTGTCCAAATATTTGGCATGATTTTTAGGCGCAAAGCCCTAGAAACCGATGCCCGGCCACCCGCCATGCCGCGGGAGAGCAAAGAGTCTGAGGGCGTGGCATGACAGGTTGTTGACGCCGCTGCTGCTGTTTCTTTCCCGGCGCATCGCCTTGAGAACGCCCTTGAGTCACGACGCACTATTGAAGTACGCTGCGGCTTGGAGGTCTACACCGTGGATGTGCTTCAACTGGATATCTCTGGTCGGCCGCAAGCGTGGATCACGACCCGAGAGGCCGCCGTCATCTACGCCAACGACGGCATTGCCTGGACGCTGGGCGACCCCTGCCATGTCCTGCGCGGTGGCATGCAACGGCGTACCGGCCTGCAGTCGCGCATTGAGGTGCACCCCATCATCGCCGTGCGCGGCGCCGTGCCCAGCCGAGCTTGGCGGCACTCGCCGGCCTTGTCGAATGCCAAACTCTTTGCCCGTGATCGTTATATGTGCGCCTATTGCGGCCACAGCTTCCGGCCCGATGACCTGACCTGTGAACACATTCACCCCAGTTCGCGCGGCGGCGCCGACAGCTGGATGAACTGCATCACCGCCTGCCGCGGCTGCAATGGCCGCAAGGGCAACCGCCTGCCCGAAGAAGCCCATATGAGCCTGCTCTACCTACCCTATGTGCCCAGCCTGCACGAGGACATGATTCTGCGCGGCCGTCGCATTTTGAGCGACCAGATGGACTTCTTGCTCGCCAGCGTGCCTCGCAGCAGTCGGCTGCACGCCTAAAGCCGGGCTCGAGCCCGCCCATGGCCGGGCCAGTAGCGTGAGGCGCTCCCCTAGGTATCAAACGGCAAGACTTGACCCCAGGGGGCCAGTCGGGCGTCAACGGCGTCACAATTGACTCCGTTAGTTGGCTAATCGCAAGCCAACCCCGGAGAACCCACATGACATTGAAGAAGTTTGCCCTTGTTGCCTGTATGGCTGGCGTGGCCGCCTTGAGCGCCTGCTCCACCTCGAACCCCGACGTGATCTCCCGCCATGACGCCCAGCGCATGTCACAAGTTCAAGACGCCACCCTGCTGTCGGTCCGCGCCGTCACGGTGGATGGCTCGCAAAGCGGTGTCGGCGCGGTCGCCGGCGGTGTTGTCGGCGCCGTCGCAGGCTCCAATGTCGGCGGCCGCACCGAAGGCCAAATCGCGGGCGTGCTGGTCGGTTTGGCCGGCGCCGCGGTCGGCAATGCCATCGAGCGCAATGTCACCAAGGAAGAAGCCGTCGAGATGTTGGTGCAATTACGCAACGGTGAGCGCCGTGCCATCGTGCAAGCCAAGGGCGGCGAAACACTGCTCCCCGGCGACGCCGTCATCCTCGTCACCAGCGGTGGCAAGACTCGCGTGATGCGCGCACCAGCCGTCACTCCCAGCGACAAGAACTAAGCCCGACGGGGCGCGGCGCCACCGCCGCACCGCGCCCAGTCCGGACTTTGGGCTAAGGCCAATGCGCCTTGAGCCTACGACCTTCACCTAGGTCCTACGGCAGCGCCGAGTCCCCTCGCCTGCCCCAACGGCACAACCTCTGTGCCTTGCACCCGACAACTAACGCGCGAAAGTTCCCCCATTCCTCGCGCTTGCTTGCTAAATTAGGCCCTTATCTCGGTTTTCCCAGTCTTTGAGATTGCGGAAACTGGCACTCACGCATCGTTTTGATGTCGAGTCACGACGTTCAAGCCCGCCCATCGCGGTGCTTAGAAAGGCTGTGAATGAGTTGTCGTTCGGGGGGTGACTTGGGGCAGAGTCAAAAAGCAATTCGCCTAGGGCCGCTGAAGCTGCGCATGGAAATCATGCTGCTGCTGCTTTGCGCACTCGCCCTCGCCTCGATCTGGCAACAGCAGTGGCTGGGCCTCGCCGCCGCGGCCTTCAGCGCCGCCATCCTGTGGGCCGCGCTGAACCCTTCACACGGCCCAACAAGCTCCAACAACGACACCAGCCCCCCAGCAGCCGAGGAGCAAGCCTCCCCCGCAAGCACAGCGCAGACCGGCGTCGAGCTGATGGCCGACGCCATCATCCCCATCTGGAGCCGCCAACTGGCGGCCATCCAAGCCAGCGTGCAGTCCGGCACCGTCGAATTGCTGACTTGCTTTTCCAGCGTGCTGGGACTGCAGGACCAATTGAGCGGGCAGATCCAGTCGCTGTCGGCCGAAGGGCAAAACCCACAGGCGCTGGAACAACTGACGCAGTTGGGCCAAGAGATTCAGACCCAGTGCGAAAACGCCTTGCACGGGCTGCAGTTCGGCGACCGCGTCTCGCAAATGGTCGACATCCTGCAACAAAACACCGAGCGCTTCAGCCAACAACTGTCCCAGATGAGCCAGGCCCAAAGCGCCGATGTGCAGGCCTGGTTGAGCGCGCTGGAAGCCACCTACACGACCGATGAACAGCGCCTGTTTCACCACGGTCAGCCGCAAGAACCCAAACATGACAACGTCGAATACTTTTAACTTTTCCTTCGCCAGTTCCGGTACGTCAAGCAAGCAAAGAGGCACACATGAGTAAAACAATTTTGGTCGTCGATGATTCGGGCAGTTTCCGCACCGTGGTGAAACTGGCCCTGCAAAAAGCCGGCTACACCGTGATCGAAGCCGTCGACGGGCAAGACGCCGTCGGCAAGCTCGATAACGCCAAGATCAACCTGATCGTCTGCGACGTCAATATGCCCAATATGGACGGTCTGAGCTTCCTGAAGCACGTCAAAACCTTGGCAGCCTACAAGTTCACGCCGGTCATCATGCTGACCACCGAGTCGCAGGAAGCCAAAAAGGCCGAAGGTCGTGCGGCCGGCGCCAAGGCCTGGATCACCAAGCCCTTCCAGCCCTCGCAGTTGGTGGACGCCGTCAATCGCTTGTGCGTTTGATCGAATCATTGTTCGAACGGCCCTCGACCAGGGCTCAGGGAGCAAGCCATGCCGGACCCCGTTGAAGCCGACGCAGCGCTGAGCCTGCCGCTCGGCCCCGAGCTGACAATCGCCCAGGCCGCCGCGCAGCACGACATCTTGCTGGATGCCTTGCAGCGCCTCGAGTCCGGTGTCCTCCGGCTCGACCTGAGTGGTGTTAGCGACTTCGACAGCTCGGCCATCCAGCTGCTGCTGGCCACGCGTCGCAGCCTGCAGGAGCGCGCCGCCGAACTGCAGTTGCACCAGCCCAGCCCGGTCGTCGTGGCGGCCCTGCGCAGCTATGGGCTCGACACCACCTTGCAGCCGCTGCGCGCCAGCGCCGCAGCCAACTCCAGCGAAGGATAGCCATGTCCATGAACGATGACGACGCCGAGATCCTGGCCGTTGCCCGGGCCGGCTTCCTGGACGAAGCGCAGGAGATGCTGCGCCAGTTCGAACAAGGCTTGCTGGTGTTGGAAAACGACCCGGCCGATTCCGAAAGCCTGAATTCGGCCTTCCGTGCGGCCCACACCATCAAGGGCACGGCCGGCATGTTTGGTTGCGAGGCGGTGGTCACCTTCACCCATGAAGCCGAGACCCTGCTCGAGGCGCTGCGCGCCAATCAGCGTCAGTTGGACGATGACGTCATGGGCGCCCTGCTGGAAAGCCGCGACCAAATTGAATTGCTGCTCGGCGAGGTGCGCAGCGGCGAGAACGACCCCGACATCGCCGCCAGCAGCGCCGCCCTGGCGGCCCGCCTGCGTGCGCTGCTGGGCCAGCCCGAAGCCGCCGCCGCGCCGCGCGCACCGGTAGAGGCCGAGGCCGCGCCTACAGCCGCCGAGACCGCCAGCAAGACCTGGCACCTGTCGCTGCGCTTCATGCAAGACGCGCTGCGCAACGGCCTCGACCCGCTGTCCTTCATCCGCTATCTGAGCACGCTCGGTAAAGTGACCGCCATCCGCACCCAGACCGCGGCCATCCCGGCGCTCGACGCCTTGGACGCCGAGGCCTGCTACCTCGGCTTTGAGCTGCGCTTTGACAGCGAAGCCAGCCACAAAGAGATCGAGCAGGTTTTTGAATTCGCCGTGGATGACAGCGATGTGGTGATCCTGCCGCCGGGCTCGCCGCCGGCCGCTTTCGAAGATCTGGCCACCAAGCGCTGCGCCGAAGACGCCGAGGCGCGCGCCGCCCTGTTTGCCTGCTGGCGTGAAATGGGCATGCACTTTGAGGTGCGGCTGGAAATCGCCGGCGCACCGGCCGGCGAGGCTCCGCCGGTGGTGCCGCATATCGAGCGCCGCGCGGCTGCAGCCGAAGACACCGGCAAGCGCGGCAGTGACCGCCGCAGCGGCGAGGGCGAACGCCGCACGGGCGGCCGCGACCGCCGGGCCGGCGACGAGACCCGCTTTGTGCGGGTGCGTGCCGACAAGCTCGACAAGCTGATTGACCTGATCGGTGAACTGGTGATTGCCGGCTCCGGCGCTCAAATGATTGCCCACCAGGAAGGCGCCGAAGTCTTGCTGGAAGCCACCCAGCGGGTCATGGATCTGGTGCAAGAAACCCGCGACGGCACCTTGGCGCTGCGCATGGTGCCCATCGGCGAGACCTTCGCGCGCTTCCAGCGCGTGGTGCGCGACGTCTCCAAGCAACTGGGCAAGGAGGTCGATCTGGTCGTCACCGGTGGCGACACCGAGTTGGACAAGTCCATGGTCGACGCCATCGCCGACCCGCTGATGCACCTGGTGCGCAACAGCATGGACCACGGCCTGGAAACCTATGACGAGCGCCTCGCCACCGGCAAGCCACCGGCCGGCCGTCTGGCACTGAACGCCTTCCATGAGGCTGGTTCGGTGGTCATTGAGGTCAGCGACGATGGCCGCGGCCTGGCGCGCGAGCGCATCATCAGAAAGGCGGTTGAGCGCGAGCTGATCGCCGAGGGTCAGGTCTTGTCTGACCACGAGGTCTGGCAGCTGATCTTCCAGCCGGGCTTCTCCACCGCCGAGCAGGTCACCGATCTGTCGGGCCGTGGCGTTGGCATGGACGTGGTGAAACGCAGCATCGAAGCGCTGCGTGGCACCATCGCCCTGACCAGCCAGGTCGGCCATGGCACGCTGACACAGATTCGCCTGCCGCTGACGCTGGCGATGATCGACGGCTTCCTGACCATGGTCGGCGGCGTCAACTATGTGCTGCCACTGGCGGCGGTGTCCGAGTGCATCGATGTCCCGTCCGAATGCGCAAAGCAGAGCGACCGCGTCAGCGGCACCTTTGACCTGCGCGGCGAAATTCTGCCTTGGCTCGATCTGGCGCGCTTCTACGGCATCAGCGCCCAAGGCCATGAGGTTGAGCACAGCCGCCGCCGCAGCGTGGTGGTGGTACGCGACGGGCCGACCCGCATCGGCCTGATCGTCGACCGCTTGCTGGGCGAGCACCAGACCGTCATCAAACCACTGTCCGGCATCTTCCAGCATCTGAAGGCGCTGGCCGGTTCGACCATTCTGGGCTCGGGCGAGGTAGCACTTTTGCTGGATGTATCAGGGCTGTTTGCCGCCGCCATTCGTGACGGCAAGAGCGCTGGGCCGACGCAGAGACAGAGCATCAGCAACCCATAAGTGAGTCAATCGACGTGATCAACGCAAACACTCGAGATCAACATTGAGCAGCGGCGATCAACCTCCACCTCAGGGATGAGATAAAAAATGGACAAGATCCTTCGCAGCATCAAACTGTGGCAAAAATTTGCCATTCTGGGCTTGGTCGCGCTGTTCTTGGCGGGCATGCCGGCCAGCCTGCGCCTGAAAGGGCAATTGGCGGACATCGACACCGCCAAGACCGAATTGCTAGGCTTTGGCCCACTGGCCGATGCGACCCTGCTCGAGCGCAAGCTGCAACTGCACCGAGGTCAAACCGTCCAGTGGCTGGGCGGCCGGATCGAAGCAGAGGCAGACCTACGCCGCCTGCGCGAGGAACTGAAGCCGCTGTTCGAAAAACTCAAGCTCACGCTGGATGCTGACCCCATCTTCAAGACGCCGGCTGATTTACTGAAAGAAAGCAAAGAGGTTTTCGACGGCTTGTTGGCTGCCCTGGATAAGCGCGAACTGTCACCCGATGACAACTTCGCCCTGCATGACAAGGCGATCCACGAAATGCTCGAAGTGATCTCCGCTATCGCGGATGCCTCGGGACTGATACTGGAACCCGATCCCCTCAACTATTTCCTCGTCACCACAGTGGCCGAGAGGCTGCCCGACTTGGCCGAAAACCTGGGTGCAGCGCGAGCCATCGGTACCGACATGTTGGTCTCCAAGGACTACAGCGCCAAGAACCGTTTCATGCTCGCCGCCCAGTTGAAAACCGCAGCCAATACACATGACCGGGCGATTGAGCAACTCGAGAAAGCCACAGCGCTTTCAGAGCCGATGAAGAAAGCCCTGGCCAGCGCCGTCAAAGCCAGCGGCGAATCACTGCAAAACTTCAGCCGCCTGGCCCAGGCTGAGCTGGTTGTCGCCGACAAGCCCAGCATTGGCATGGCCGAATTCTTCAAGCAAGGCAGCTTGGCCGTTGACGCCCAATATCAATTGATGGAGTTGGGCCGCACGACCCTGAATGACTCGGTCGAGCAGCGCCTAGCCGGCTTGCGCAGCAATACGCGCTGGGAAATTGGCAGCTTCGCGCTACTGGTGGCCGTCGCGGCGGCGCTGGCGCTGGCCATTTCTCGATCGGTGACTCAGCCGCTTGAGCATGCGGTCGCGGCCGCCGATGCGGTCGCCGACGGTGACCTCAATTTCGAGATCCAAGCTCGTGGCCGTGATGAGGCCGCTCGTTTGCTGAATCGCTTGGCCTTGATGCAAACCAGCCTGCGCGCACGCGGTCTGGCCGACGCAGCGGCCTTGGCCGAAAACGGCCGCATCAAACAAGCACTCGATGTCTGTTCGACCAATGTGATGATTGCCGACTCCGAGCTCAACATCATCTATATGAACCGCTCGGTCACACAGATGCTGCAAGGCAATGAGGCCGAGCTGAAGAAGGCACTACCTAACTTCAATGCCCGTCAGTTGATCGGCGCCAATATCGATGTCTTCCACAAGAACCCGGCGCATCAGCGCGGCATGCTGGCCAGGCTGCAGACCGAATACAAGACGCAGATCAAGGTCTCCAGCCTGGACTTTGGCCTGATCGCCAATCCCATTGTTGACGCAGCCGGCAAGCGCTTGGGCACCGTGGTCGAATGGCGCGACATGACGCAAGAGTTGGCCGCCCGCGCGCGCGAACAGGCCTTGGCGGCCGAGAACGCGCGCGTCAAGCAAGCGCTGGACATCTGCTCCACCAATGTGATGATCGCCGATCCCGAAGGCAACATCATCTACAACAACAGCTCGGTCGCGCAGATGATGCAGCGCAACGAGGCCGAGCTGCGCAAGACCTTGCCGCAATTCAATGCGCGCGCCATCGTCGGTAGCAATTTCGACCAATTCCACCGTAACCCCTCGCACCAGCGCAATCTGCTGGGCAGCCTGAAGGGCGAGTACAAGACCGAGATCAAGGTCGCCAGCCTGACCTTCTCCTTGATTGCCAACCCTATCAACGACAGCCAAGGCCATCGCCTGGGCACGGTGGTTGAGTGGAACGACCGCACGCTGGAAGTGGCGGTCGAGAACGAAATCGGCAGCATGGTCGACAAGGCCACGCAAGGCGACTTCTCGCACCGCGTCGCACTCGAAGGCAAGGCCGCTTTCTTCAGGATGCTGGGCGAGAGGTTCAATTCCTTGGTCGAGACCGTCAGCGGCACCATCCGTGAGGTGCGCGTCGCCGCCGACCAACTGAGCGGCGCGTCCGATCAGGTTTCCCAGACCTCGCAGAGCCTGTCGCACTCCGCTTCGCAGCAAGCCGCCAGCGTCGAACAGACCACCGCCTCGTTGCAAGAAATGGCGGCCTCGGTGAAACAAAACGCCGACAGCGCCAACGTCACCGACGGCATGGCCACCAAGGCGGCTCGCGAAGCGATGGACGGAGGCGCGGCGGTTGGCCAGACGGTGGATGCGATGAAGCAGATCGCCACCAAAATTTCCATCATTGACGACATCGCCTACCAGACCAATTTGCTGGCCTTGAACGCCGCAATCGAAGCCGCCCGTGCCGGCGAACATGGCAAGGGCTTTGCCGTGGTGGCGGCCGAAGTTCGCAAGCTGGCCGAGCGCAGCCAAGTGGCCGCCCAAGAGATCGGCACCTTGGCCAGCAATAGCGTTAGCTTGGCCGAAAAGGCCGGCACGCTTTTGAGAAATATGGTGCCCTCAATCCAGAAGACATCGGAGCTGGTGCAAGAGATTGCCGCGGCCTCGGGGGAGCAGTCGCAGGGCGTATCCCAAATCGGCAGCGCGATGAATCATCTGTCCACCGCCACGCAACAGACCGCCTCTGCCTCGGAACAATTGTCGGCTACGGCCGAGGAGTTGTCGGCCCAGGCCACGCAATTGCAAGAACAAATGTCCTTCTTCAAATTGGCCGATGACCACAGTGCTGCGGGCAATCACAGTCGCCGGACAGGGGTCCATCTGCGCCAAACCGGGCCGCGCATGTCCGCCACATTCCAAACCAGTTTGGCGGATCACTAACTTAACAAAGAGAGCAAACCATGGCCTTCACCAGTTTGAATGTTGGACAGCAGCCAAGCGCGGCGTTTGCGCTGCTGTTGGCGCATCTGATGGCTTGCGTGGGCTTCGCGTTCTACAAGGTCAAGCAAGCCAATCAGACACTGAAGCTCATGGTGCACGCTGTGCACAAGAACACCGCGCTGATCCATCACATGTCGGAGTCGGCGCACATCGTGCGAGGCGTCATCCGCGACCAGACTTTGCTGATTGATGCCGCGGCCATTCGAGACAGCCAGAACAAGAAATCTTCTTCGCAAGCGAGCCGCTAGCCCAAGACGGCGCCGGACAGTCACCCAAAAAACCTATCGTTGGAGTTCCTGCCATGCTTTCCCTGCTCCGCAAACTGATGCTCTGGCAACGCTTCGTCCTCCTGGCGGTGATCGCGCTGCTGGCCTGTGGCGTGCCTTTCACCTTGGTGCTGAAGAACTTGCAACAGCAGTTGACTGTGGCCATGGCGGAGGACGCCGGTCTTGACCCGCTGCGGCCCACGGTCGAGGCAATCCGACAGTTGCAAATTCACCGCGGCCTGTCCGGGCTGGCCTTAAGCGGCGATCCGGCTGCCATCGCAAAATTGCCGGATGTCGATCGCGCAGTCGTCAAATCGCTGGACGAATTGCGCAAGGCACTACCCGCCGATGACTCGCATTACCAGCGTGTGCGCGAACAGGCGGCAGCCCTACACACGGCAACGCAGCAATTGCTCGCCAAGGTCACCTCTCGCGAAATTGATGCCCCCAAGAGTTTCGCCGAGCACAGCCGCGTGATCGAAGATGCGGTGCTATTGATTGAAGGCATTTCCGACACCTCCGGCATGTCGCTGGACCCCGAAGAGGCCAGCTACTTTTTGGTCACCGCGGTCTCGGAATCCATTCCTCAACTGACCGAGTCCATGGCCCTTGTGCGAGGCAAGAGCGCCGGCATTTTGGCGGGCTTGGCCGCTGGCCGCGACATCAGTGCCGCCGACCGATCAGCGCTTCACGATTTGCGCCAACGGTCGGAGTTCTGGCGGCAGCGCGCCAAAAGGCAAATGGAGAAGTCTCTGGTCAGCGAACCCAAGCTCGCAAACGCGCTGAACAAGCCCTTCGCGGCAGCGCAGCAGGCCGCCGATGAGTTTCTCCATCAAGTTGAAAAACAGATCGACAGCGGTAAGCCGACGATCAGCGGGCAAGAGCTGTTCGCCCAAGGCACGGTGGCCGTCGAAGCACAGTTCGCACTCGACAAAGCGTCCACCGACGCGCTGGAGGAATTGCTGCACGAGCGCATTCACGCCCTCACCTTTCAGCGCAATGTGGGCAGTACAGCGCTGACCGCCTTCTTGCTCTTGGCCTTCTATATCGGCGTCACGATTGTGCGCTCGGTCACCCAACCGATTAATCGCGCCATGGCGGCAGCCAATGCCGTGGCCCAGGGAGACTTGGCTTTCGATACCAAAGACCCCCACAGCGATGAGATGGGCAATTTGCTCCGCACCTTGGGGCTGATGCAAAGCAATCTGCGTGAACGTATCGAGCGAGACGCACTGATCAGCGCCGAGAACGGCCGCGTCAAAGAAGCGCTGGACAACACCAGCACCAATGTGATGCTGACCGACGAGAACTACCGCATCATCTATGGCAACAAGTCCTTGATGGCCATGCTGCAAAAGTTCGAAACCGACTTCAAGCAAGCCGCACCGAACTTCGATGTCAACAACATCATCGGCAAGTCGGTCGACGACATGCACAAGAACCCGAGCCACCAGCGCGCCGTGCTGGAGCGCATGCAAGGCCCGCACTCGGCCCGACTCAAGGCCGGCAGCCGCACCTTTGATCTGGTCATCAACCATGTGCGCAATGCCCAAGGCCAGCGCAGCGGCACGATTCTGGAGTGGACCGACCGCACCGACGAGCTGGCTGCATTAGAGCTCGAGTTGCAACGAGGCCGCGAAGGCCGCCGTGTTCAACAAGCCCTGGATGCCACCAGCAGCAATGTGATGATTGCCGACGCCGAGGGCGTGATCGTCTTCATGAACAAATCGCTGGTGCTGATGCTGCGCTCTAACGAGGGCGAGATTCGCAAGCAACTGCCGCAGTTCGATTCGAACCGCTTGATCGGCATGAACTTCGACCGCTTCCACAAAAACCCGGCGCACCAGCGCGGCCTGATTGAGAAGTTGACCACCGAGCATGTGGCCGAAATCAAGGTCGCCTCGGCGAGCTTCCGACTGATTGCCAGCCCCATCAACGACACCGACGGCAAGCGCCTAGGCACCGTGGTGGAGTGGCGTGACCGCACCGCCGAACTGGCCGCTGAGGTCGAGGTCGGCGCGATGGTCGACGCAGCCAATGGTGGCGACTTCACCCAGCGCATTGCCTTGGAAGGCAAGGCCGAGTTCTTCAAGATGCTGGGCGAGAAGTTCAATTCGCTGGTCGAGACCGTCAGCAACACCATTCGCGAAGTGCGGGTGTCGGCCGACCAACTCAGCGGCGCGTCCGATCAGGTTTCGCAGACCTCGCAGAGCCTGTCGCATTCCGCCTCGCAGCAAGCCGCCAGCGTCGAACAAACCACTGCGTCGCTGCAAGAGATGGCGGCCTCGGTGAAACAAAACGCCGACAGTGCCAATGTCACCGACGGCATGGCCACCAAGGCGGCCAAGGAAGCGATGGATGGCGGCCAGGCGGTCGGCATGACGGTGGACGCGATGAAACAGATCGCCACCAAGATTTCCATCATTGACGACATCGCCTACCAGACCAATCTGCTGGCCCTGAATGCTGCCATTGAAGCGGCCCGTGCCGGCGAGCATGGCAAGGGCTTTGCCGTGGTGGCTGCCGAGGTGCGCAAGCTGGCCGAACGCAGCCAAGTGGCCGCCCAAGAGATTGGCACCCTGGCAACCAATAGCGTCAGCTTGGCCGAGAAGGCCGGCGCCCTGCTCAGCAATATGGTGCCTTCGATCCAGAAGACCTCGGAGCTGGTGCAAGAGATTGCCGCGGCCTCGGGGGAGCAGTCGCAGGGCGTCTCTCAAATCGGCAGCGCGATGAGCCATCTGTCCAACGCCACGCAGCAGACCGCCTCGGCCTCGGAGCAGTTGTCGGCCACGGCCGAGGAGTTGTCGGCCCAGGCCACGCAGCTGCAAGAGCAGATGGCGTTCTTCAAATTGGCCGATGACCATGCGGCGGCGAGCAGCCAGAGTCGCCGGTCCGGCCCCCATCAGCGCCAAACCGGATCGCGCTAGTCCACCAGACTCCGGACCCCACAACCCTAGCAAAGAGACCCACACATGAACTTCACCCATATGAATGTTGGACAACGGCTAGGCGTGGCGTTTGCGCTGCTGTTGGCTCTTCTGCTGGCATGCGTAGGCTTTGGGCTTTACGAGGTGAAACAGGCCAATCAGACGCTGGAGCTGATGGTGCACGATGTGCACAAGAAAACCACGCTGATCAATCACATGTCGGAGTCGGTGCACATCGTGCAACGCGTCGTGCGCAGCCAGATCTTGCTGAATGATGCCGCGGCCATTGAACGTGAAGGCGCCAAGATTCAGGCAGCCCGAAAACGTTACGACGACTCGCGCGATGCCTTAGAAAAAATGCCCATCAACGCCGACGGCCGCAAGGCCTTGGACCTGGTCGCGGCCAAACGAGCCCTGGCTCGCCCACTGAACAATCAAGTGATTGAACTGGCAGCTGCCAACAAACACGCCGAAGCGACCAAGCTGCTCTTGGAGCAGGCCAGCCCCGCCTCCAATGCATGGCAAGACGCCATCGACGCCTATGTCGGGGTCCAAGAAAAGCGCGCAGAGTTGGAGGTCGACAAGGCCGCAAAGGCCTACAACACGAGCCTGACGACCTTGGGCCTGCTGGCGGTATTGGCCATCTGCCTGGGCATTGGCGCGGCTTGGGCCGTGACTCGCAGCATCACCCGCCCGCTCGCCTTGGCCATCAACACCTCAGAGGCGGTGGGGCAAGGTCAACTGGAAAACCACATCCCGGAGGATGGTCGCGACGAGCCCGGCCGCCTACTCGCCTCGCTGGCCCGCATGCAGCGGCAGCTTCGTGAGCGCAATGAGCGTGACAGCGCGGCCGCTGCCGAGTCTGGCCGCGTCAAACAGGCGCTGGATGCCTGCTCCACCAACGTCATGATCGCGGACCCCGACGGCAACATCATTTATATGAACCGCTCGGTCACGCAGATGATGCAGGGCAATGAAGCGGAGTTGAAAACAGTGCTGCCGAACTTCGATGCACGGCGACTGATAGGCGCCAACGTCGATGGCTTCCACAAAAACCCTTCACATCAGCGCAACTTACTGGGCTCACTGAAAGGCGAGTACAAGTCACAAATCAAGGTCGCGCGACTCACCTTTGACCTGATTGCCAACCCCATCACCGACACCCAAGGTGTGCGGCTTGGTACGGTGGTCGAATGGAACGACGTGACGGCCACTCTGGCCGCACGCCAGCGCGAGATCGCCCTGGCGGCCGAGAACGCTCGCGTCAAGCAGGCGCTCGATATCTGCTCAACCAATGTGATGATTGCAGACCCCGACGGCGCCATCATTTACAACAACCGCTCGGTCGCGCAAATGATGCAGCGCAACGAGCAAGAACTGCGCAAAGTCTTGCCCCAGTTTGACGCGCGCAAGATCGTCGGCAGCAACTTTGACCAGTTCCACCGTAACCCCTCACACCAGCGCAATCTGCTCGGCGGGCTCAAGAACGAATACAAGACCGAGATCAAGGTCGGCGGTTTGACCTTTGCCCTGATTGCCAACCCCATCACCGATGCCCAGGGCGAGCGCTTGGGCACGGTCGTCGAGTGGACCGACCGCACCCTCGAAGTGGCCGTGGAAAACGAAATTGGCGGCATGGTGGATGAAGCCAACCAAGGCAACTTCTCCCAGCGTGTGCCGCTGGAGGGCAAGCAAGCCTTCTTCAAGATGCTGGGTCAAAAGTTCAACGACCTGGTCGAAACCGTCAGCGGCACCATCCGTGAGGTGCGCGTCGCGGCCGACCAATTGAGCGGCGCGTCCGATCAGGTGTCGCAGACTTCGCAGAGCCTGTCGCACTCCGCCTCGCAGCAAGCCGCCAGCGTCGAACAGACCACCGCCTCGCTGCAAGAGATGGCGGCCTCGGTGAAACAAAACGCCGACAGCGCCAACGTCACCGACGGCATGGCCACCAAGGCCGCGCGCGAAGCAATGGAAGGCGGCGCGGCGGTCGGGCAGACGGTGGATGCGATGAAACAGATCGCCACCAAGATTTCCATCATTGACGACATCGCCTACCAAACCAATTTGCTGGCCTTGAATGCGGCCATTGAAGCGGCCCGCGCCGGCGAGCATGGCAAGGGTTTCGCCGTGGTGGCGGCCGAGGTGCGCAAGCTGGCCGAACGCAGCCAAGTGGCCGCCCAAGAGATCGGCACCCTGGCGACCAACAGCGTCAGCTTGGCCGAGAAGGCCGGCGCCCTGCTCAGCAATATGGTGCCCTCGATCCAGAAGACCTCCGAATTGGTGCAAGAGATCGCCGCGGCATCGGGTGAGCAGTCGGAGGGCGTGTCACAAATCGGCAGCGCGATGAATCATCTGTCCACTGCCACACAGCAGACCGCCTCGGCCTCGGAGCAGTTGTCGGCCACGGCCGAAGAGTTGTCGGCCCAAGCAACGCAGTTGCAAGAGCAGATGGCCTTCTTCAGGCTGGCCGATGACGGGGCCGGTAGTACAAGTGGAAGCAGGAGAGCGCGTCCGCGCTAAACCCAGCGGGCGATCAGCCATCGCAATAATTGAAAACAGGACAAGGTGAAGCAATGTCACTCGCAAATCTGAAAATAGGGCAAAGGCTGGGCCTGGGTTTCGCCCTCTTGTTGGTAATGCTGATCGGTGTCGTCGCCTTGTCCCTGAAGAACCTGTCCGAAGTCAACCATGCGCTGGAACATGTGGTGGAGGAGAACTTCAACCGCATCGTGAACCTGAACGATATGTCGGAACAGGCCCATGTCGAACAGCGTGTGGTGCGCAGCATGATTCTGCTGACGGCTGCGGATGCGATCGAGGGTGAGCGCAAGAAGATCCTTGAGGCGCGCAAGGCCTTCGACGCAGCTTTGGCGTCGGTGACTAAAAACACAAGCCGCGATGAAGACAAGCAGGCGCTTGATGTGGCCCGCGAGCAAGCCAAGAAGGCCAGAGCACTCGATGATCAGGTGATGGAATTGGCCACGGCCAACAAGGATGAAGAGGCCGCCAAGTTCCTGCTGAGCCAGGCCAGCCCCGCAGCCAAAGCACTGCAAGCCACCTTGGACAAGGCCGTCAAGTTGCAGGTGGAAGACGCGCGGGCCGATGTCACCGAGGCTGGAGCCAACTATGCCTCGGCACGCGCTTGGATGATGGGCTTGGCCGCCTTGGCCGTCATGCTGGTGGTCTTGCTGGCCTGGGTGCTGACCCGCAGCGTGACGGCGCCGCTGGCCAAGGCGCTGCAGTTCTTCGATGCCATCGGCAACGGCCGCCTCGACAACGAGATTCGGGTCAATGGCAAGGACGAGGCGGCGCAGTTGCTGAACGGCTTGTCGCAGATGCAGGCCAATCTGCGCGAACGCAATGAGCGCGACAGCCGCATTGCGGCCGATAGCGCCCGCGTCAAACAGGCACTCGATGCCTGCTCGACCAATGTGATGATCGCCGACCCCGAAGGCTTGATCATCTATATGAACCGTTCCGTCGGCAGCATGTTGGCCGGCAATGAGACGGAGTTGCGAAAAGCCCTGCCCAATTTCGAAGCCAGCAAGCTGATGGGCGCCAATATCGACAGCTTCCATAAGAATCCTTCACACCAAAGAAACCTGCTCGGTGGTTTGAAGAGCGAGTACAGCGCGAACATCAAGGTGGGCGGCCTGTCGTTCAGCTTGATTGCGAACCCGATCAATGACGACCAGGGCACGCGGCTCGGCACCGTCGTGGAATGGCGCGACCAGACGGCCGAACTGGCGGCGCGAGAAAAAGAACAAAAGCTGGCGGCCGAAAACGCACGCGTCAAGCAAGCCCTGGACATTTGCTCGACCAATGTGATGATCGCCGACACCGACGGCAACATCATCTACAACAACGTCTCGGTGGCTCAGATGATGCAAAGGAACGAGAACGAGTTGCGCAAGGTCTTGCCGACTTTTGATGCACGCCGAATCGTCGGCAGCAACTTTGACCAGTTCCACCGCAACCCCTCACACCAGCGCAATCTGCTCGGCGCGCTGAAGAGCGAATACAAGACCGAAATCAAGGTCGGGGACTTGAGCTTCGCATTGACCGCCAACCCGATCAACGACAGCCAAGGCGCCCGCTTGGGCACGGTGGTCGAGTGGAAAGACCGCACCGCCGAGGTGGCCGCCGAGGTGGAAGTCAGCATGATGGTGGACGGCGCCAACGGCGGCGATTTTGCCAACCGCATCTCGCTGGAAGGCAAGGAACCCTTCTTCCGCATGCTGGGAGAGAAATTCAACGCCTTGGTCGAAACGGTGAGCGGCACCATCCGCGATGTACGCACCGCAGCCGATCAGCTCTCGGGCGCCTCGGACCAGGTGTCACAGACATCGCAATCGCTGTCGCACTCGGCCTCGCAACAAGCGGCCAGCGTCGAACAGACCACCGCCTCGCTGCAGGAAATGGCTTCTTCGGTGAAACAGAACGCCGACAGCGCCAACATCACCGATGGCATGGCCACCAAGGCGGCTCGCGAAGCGATGGATGGCGGCCAAGCGGTCGGCATGACGGTGGACGCGATGAAGCAGATCGCCACCAAGATTTCCATCATTGACGACATCGCCTACCAGACCAATCTGCTGGCCTTGAACGCGGCCATCGAGGCAGCACGCGCCGGCGAGCATGGCAAGGGCTTCGCCGTGGTGGCCGCCGAGGTGCGCAAATTGGCCGAGCGCAGCCAAGTGGCCGCGCAAGAGATTGGCAACCTGGCCGGCAATAGCGTCCAACTGGCGGAAAAAGCCGGCGCTCTATTGAGCAATATGGTGCCCTCGATTCAAAAGACCAGCGAGTTGGTGCAAGAGATATCGGCGGCGTCCGGCGAGCAATCGGAAGGCGTGGCGCAAATCACCAGCGCCATGAACCACTTGTCCACGGCCACGCAGCAGACGGCTTCCGCCTCGGAAGAGTTGTCCGCCACGGCGGAAGAGCTGTCCGCGCAGGCGACGCAGTTGCAAGAGCAGATGGCCTTTTTCCGCCTCGCCGATGACAAGGGCGCGGGCGCCGCGCGCCATCGAGGTCGATGATGCCTTGGTCCAAATCCCAGGTCCCATGTTCTTAAAGCAATAACAAAGGAAGGCTCCCCATGCGAAGCAATCTCCCCGTCACCCAGAAGGAGTACGTCTTGCGAGAGGGCATGACCATCGTGTCACGCACCGATCTGAAAGGACGCATCACCTACATCAATGATGACTTCATGGAGGCCAGCGGCTTTGTTGAAGCCGAATTGATTGGGCAGCCTCACAACCTGGTGCGGCATCCGGACATGCCGGAGGAGGCTTTTCAGGATTTGTGGGACACCTTGAAAGCCGGGCGCCCGTGGACGGGGCTGGTTAAGAACCGCTGTAAGAACGGCGACTTCTACTGGGTGGTGGCCAATGCCACGCCGGTCAAAGAAGGCGAGGCGGTGGTGGGCTATATGTCGGTGCGCACCCGCCCCTCGCGCGATCAGATCGAGGCTGCGGATGGGCTGTATCGCCTGTTCAAGGAAGGCAAGGCCAAGGGCTGGGTGATCCGCGAGGGTCGAGGTGTTCGATCCGGCGCCTTGGACAGCTTGCAGCAATCCTTGAGCGGCCTGAGTTTGAATACCAAAGTGATGCTGGGCAGTGTGGGCTTGGCGCTCGGCGCGGCCGGTCTGGGCCACACCGTGCCTCAGGCCAGCTGGCCCTTGGCTGCGGCCTGTCTGGTGCTCAGCCTCGTGGCGCTGTGGAGCTTGCGCGCCAGTGCAGGTCGCTTGAGTCAGACCCTGCAACAAGCGGGCCTGCAGTTCGAGCAATTTGGGCAAGGCCGCTTCGACGGCATCGTCGAGGCACAGGGCCGCGACGAGTTGGCCGGCATGATGCTGGCGCTGAAACGCGTTCAGACCCGCTTGGGCTTTGAGTTCGCCGACACCAAAAAGCGCGCCGAAGATGCCGAGCGGATTCGGCAGGCCTTGGACGTGGCCGCCACCAATATGATGGTGGCCGACCCGGGCTACAACATCATTTACGGCAACGCCTCCTTGCGTGCCATGTTGGCCGCAGCCGAATCCGATATCCGCAAGGACTTGCCACGTTTCAACGCGGCCACCTTGATGGGCACCAATATCGACACCTTCCACAAAAACCCTGCGCACCAGCGCGGCATGCTAGACCGGCTGACCAGCCCGCACAAAACCCGCTTGAACATTGGCGGCCGGCGTTTCGATTTGATCGTCAACCCGGTCATTGCCGGTGGCAAACGCCTGGGCACGGTGGTGGAGTGGAAGGACATGACGGCCGAACTGGCCGCGCTGGAACGCGAGGCCGAATTGGCGGCCGAGAATTCACGCGTCAAACAGGCGCTGGACATCTGCTCCACCAATGTGATGATTGCCGACCCCGACGGCAACATCATCTACAACAACGCCTCGGCCGCACAGATGATGCAGCGCAACGAGTCGGAGCTGCGCAAGGTGCTGCCGCAATTCAATGCGCGTGCGATTGTGGGTTCCAACTTCGACCAGTTCCACCGTAACCCCGCACACCAGCGCAATCTGCTGGCGGGGCTCAAAGGCGAATACAAGACCGAGATCAAGGTCAGCAGCCTGACCTTTGCCCTGACGGCCAACCCGATCACCGACGCGCAGGGCGTGCGCTTGGGCACCGTGGTGGAGTGGAAAGACCGCACCATCGAGGTGGCCGTCGAGAACGAGATTGGCGGCATGGTGGACGGCGCCACGCAAGGCGACTTTGGCCAACGCGTGCCGCTGGAAGGCAAGGAGCCTTTCTTCAAGATGCTGGGCGAGAAGTTCAACTCGCTGGTGGAGACCGTCAGCGGAACCATCCGCGAAGTTCGCACCGCCGCGGACCAGTTGTCAGGCGCCTCGGATCAAGTCTCACAGACCTCGCAGTCACTCTCTCACTCCGCCTCACAGCAAGCCGCCAGCGTGGAGCAGACCACGGCGTCCTTGCAGGAGATGGCGTCCTCGGTGAAACAGAACGCCGACAGCGCCAACCTCACCGATGGCATGGCCACCAAGGCGGCCAAAGAAGCGATGGATGGCGGCCAGGCCGTCGGCATGACGGTCGATGCGATGAAGCAAATCGCCACCAAGATTTCCATCATCGACGACATCGCCTACCAGACCAATTTGCTGGCCCTGAACGCCGCGATCGAGGCGGCCCGCGCCGGCGAGCATGGCAAGGGCTTTGCCGTGGTGGCAGCCGAGGTGCGCAAGCTGGCCGAGCGCAGCCAGGTGGCCGCGCAAGAGATCGGCACCCTGGCCAGCAATAGCGTGAACCTGGCCGAAAAAGCCGGCACGCTGCTGGCCAATATGGTGCCGTCGATTCAGAAGACCTCCGAGTTGGTGCAAGAGATCTCGGCCGCCTCCGGCGAGCAGTCCGAGGGTGTCTCGCAAATCACCACCGCCATGAATCACCTCTCCAACACAACCCAGCAGACCGCTTCGGCCTCCGAGCAGCTTTCGGCCACGGCCGAAGAGCTGTCGGCCCAGGCGGCCCAGTTGCAGGAGCAAATGGCCTTCTTCAGGCTGGCCGATGACGGCGATGGGGGCACGCCTAAGCGCACGGCGCAGCACGGTGGCAGCGGTGGAAGCAGTGGTGGCAGCAGTTCGAGCAACAGCGGCAGTGGAGGCAGCCGCCCCAGCGCGCCGCCGCGGCGCAGCATGGCTAGCAGCAGTGGCAGTTCCAGCAGCAGCGCGCAATTCAAACCAGCGCCCAGCAAGAGCCGCCCGCCCTCCTCCGGATCGTCCGGCTCGTCGAGAGGCTCGGTCCCGGTGGCCGGCGAAATCGATGAGTCCTATTTCAAACGCTTTTGAGACCGCAGCCAAGGAGTCTTTATGAACAAAGCCAATGGCGCACCCGCGGACCTCTTGCGCGGTGCCATCGCTGAACAGGCCACGGCCGGGCCAATGCGGCAGCTACTCCGACTGGCCGTCAGCCATGAAATCCTGGTCGTGCCGATCGAGGCGGTGCGCGAGATTCTCGAGGTCGGGCGCATGACCCCGCTGCCGCAAACGCCAGACTTCGTGCGCGGGGTGATGAATCTGCGCGGTGCGGTGGTGCCGGTCATCGACCTGGGCGCCCGCTTCGGCTTCGGCCCCACGACCATCGGGCGGCGCACCGCCATCATCGTGGTCGAAGCCAAGGGCGACGATGACTACGACCACCTGATCGCTGGCGTGCTGGTCGATGCCGTCTACGAGGTGCTGGATGTGGACTCCAAACGCATCGAGGCTGTGCCCACGCTGGGCGTCGCCATCGCCGGCGAATTCCTGGCCGGCATGATCAATGTGCGCGACGGTTATGCCGCCCTGCTCAATCTGGACCAGGTCTTGTCGCCGGTGGCGCTGTCGGCCCTGATCGCCGAATCGCAAACCGCCTGATCCCGTCTCCCTGCCCATCACCGCCCATCACCACCCAATGAGCCAACTGACCGAACAATCGTTCAACGCGATCACCGACTTGTTCCATCGCATCTCGGGCATCAAGCTGGTGGAGACCAAGCATGCACTGGTGCAAAGCCGGCTGCAAAAGCTCAGCGTCGATGCCGGCGAGGATGACATCAATGTCTTTGTGCAAAAAATGGTGCGCGGCCAAATGCCGGAGGCCATGCTGGTCAACGTGGTGGACAAGCTGACCACCAATGAAACCTATTTCTTCCGAGAACCACAGCACTTTGAAGACTTGGCGCGCCGCGCTGAGGCGCACCGCGACGGCGGCGAGTTCTTGGTCTGGAGCGGCGCTTCCTCCTCCGGCGAAGAGGCCTACAGCATCGCCATGACCTTGGCCGACAAGATGGGCAACCGGCCCTGGGGCATACGCGGCACCGACCTGTCCACCGCCATGGTCGACACCGCCCGCCAAGGTCTGTATCCGATGGAGCGGGCCCGCATGGTGCCCAACGAGTACCTGAAACGCTTTTGCCTGCGCGGCGAGGGCCCCTACCAGGGGCAGTTGCTGATCACCCGGGAGTTGCGCGCCAAGGTGCAGTTCCAATGTGCCAACCTGATGCAGCCACTGCCGACGCTGCCGATGTTTGATGTGATTTTTTTACGCAATGTCTTGATCTATTTCGATGGCCCTGCGAAAACAGCCATCGTCAACCGGGTGATTGAACGCCTGAAACCGGGTGGTGTGCTTTATCCTGGGCATGCAGAATCATTGGCCGCTCTTGGCCTGCCCCTCAAGGCGATCGCACCGGCGATTTATCAACATGCATAAGCACGGACACGGACATGGTCATGGCCACGGGCACGGCCATGGTCACAGCCCCCAGCAGCCCGCGCCGGCGGCCAAGCCCGGCTTGGCCGCCGGCCCGCAAATCATCAACCTGATGCCCGGCCAATGGCATTTTGGCCAAGGTGCGCTGCTGAAGACCTTGCTGGGTTCCTGCGTCGCCATCACGCTGTGGCACCCGGTCAAGCGCTTCGGCGGCATGTGCCATTTCCTCTTGCCTAGCCGCAGCACCCGCGGCACCGCACCGCTGGATGGCCGCTATGGCGAAGAAGCGATGGAGTTGCTCTTGCAATCGATTCAGCGCACCGGCACCCGGCCGAGCGAATACCAAGCCCATTTGTATGGTGGCGCCGACACCATGCCCGACGGCGTCAACGTCAAGTTCAATGTCGGCGAGCGCAATATCGAAATGGGCTGGAGCTTGATTGACCAGAATGGCTTTCAGATGCAGGACGTTGACGTCGGCGACAACGTGCCGCGCACCGTCACCATCGACCTGCCCACCGGCCGCGTGGAGGTCAAGCGCGGCGCCGGACATGGCCCGATTGGGGCCAAGAAATGAGCGCACCGCTGCGGGTTGCCATCGTTGATGATTCGGCCGTGGTGCGCAAGCACCTGAGCAGCGTGTTGGAGGCCGCCGGTATCCAGGTCAGCATCACCGCCAGCGACCCGCTGTTCGCATGGCCCAAGCTGGAAGCCGACTGGCCCGACGTGATCGTGCTGGATGTGGAGATGCCGCGCATGGACGGCATCAGCTTTTTGAAGCGGCTGATGACCGAGCATCCGATCCCGGTGGTGATGTGCTCGACCCTGACCGAGGCCGGCTGCGAGACCACCATGCAGGCGCTGGCCGCCGGCGCGGTTGGTTTCGTCACCAAACCCAAGCTGGGTTTGCGGGACTTTCTGGAAGACCCCGGCAATGGTCTGGTTGGCGCGGTGCGGGCGGCTGCGCGCGCGAATGTGCGCGCCCTGCCCAGCCAGATCGCCACACAGGCCGCTGGCGGTGCGGGTGGTGTGGGTGGCGCAGCCGCCGGATCTGCCGCGGGGCGGGCTCGCCGGCCCTCACCGATCATCAATATCAATGCCGTGGCCATGGCCGAGACCACCGACCGGGTGATTGCCTTTGGCAGTTCCACCGGTGGGGTGCAGACCATCGAGGCCGTGCTGAAGCAATTGCCGCGCACCACCCCCGGCATCGTCTTGGTTCAACACATGCCGGAGAAGTTCACCCACTCCTTTGCTGCGCGGCTGAACACCGTCACCGATCTGGAGGTGATGGAGGCCAAGGACGGCGACCGCGTCATCAACGGGCGCGTGTTGGTGGCACCGGGTGGGCGCCATATGCAGCTGAAGCGCAGTGGCGCGCAGTATGTGGTGGAGGTGCGCGATGGGCCCTTGGTCAACCACCACAAGCCTTCGGTCGATGTGTTGTTCAAATCGGTGGCGCACTGCGCTGGCCGCAACGCCATCGGCGCTATCTTCACCGGCATGGGCGATGACGGCGCACGTGGCCTGCTGGAAATGCGCAAGGCCGGCGCCATGACTCTGGCACAAGACGAAGCCAGTTGCGTGGTCTACGGCATGCCCAAGGCCGCCGCCGAACTGGGCGCCGCGCAACATGTGGTGGCTTTGTCGGAGATGGCCGCCGCCCTGCTCAAGCTGAGCGGCGTGGCCGGTGGGGTCAGGCTGGAGGCTTGAGGCCAGAGGCGCCGGACCGCACGGACCTCTGTGAGATAAAAAAAGCGGCGCTTCCCGCGCCGCTTCTTAAACACCGCAAACTGCGGCCGCTGATCAGCGCAAGACCTTACCGATCACCTTCATCAACTCCATCGGGCTGAAGGGCTTGATCAGGTACTCGTCGGCACCGGCCTTCAAACCGGCTTGCTTGTCGGCCTCCTGGCCGCGAGCGGTCAGCAAAACCACCTTGGTGCGCTTCAGCGCCGGGTCGGCCTTGACGCGCTGACAAACCTGCAAGCCATTCAAGCCACCGGGCATCATCACATCCAACAACATCAGGTCGGGCTTGAAACTGCCTGCCTTGCGAAGACCTTCGTCGCCGTTCGGCGCCTCATCAATTTCATAGTCATCAAACTCAAGAGTGACACGGATCAACTCTCGGATTTCTTCTTGATCTTCAACGATCAAAATCTTCTTCATGGACTCACTCCGGGTCGACAAAAGATGTCTGAGGATGATGCCTCAAACCGAGACAGTACGAGCAAAAAACAAAGAAAACAACGGCCAGTTTTCTCGATGCCAAAGACCCTTCTCAAGACACGCTGATTTACTCTACAGTAGACCGAAGATCATCATCAAGTCCGAGCCGGAGATGTCTGCTGAATGAACCCAAATTCAAGCCAAGATCGAACCATGTTGGCCATCATCGTGACCAACGCTTTGCTGGCAGGGGTGTTGGGCTCGGTGAATGGGGCCTTGGGCATGGCCTTGCAATGGGCGCTGCCCTGTTTGCTACTGGCGGGCTTGAACTATCACTACCGCAGTGACCGCCTCAGCGGCCGCATTGGCTTTGCCACCTTGCTGGTGTTGCTGGTGGCCCTGCAATTGCAGCTGACCCAAGGTGCCAGCAGCATTCACGCAAACGTCTATATCTCGCTGTGCCTCTTGCTGCCCTATGGCGACTGGATCGTGATCGCCTACATGACGGGTTTGTTCTGCGTACACAGCCTGGTGTTTCGGTTTTTCAGCTCGAGCAATACGCCGCTCTATGTGCACGAAGCGGCCAGCAGTTGGTCGCTGGTGGCGGACTGGGGTTTTTTGCTGGTCTTGAGCACCTTCCTGATCATCGCGGCGCGGGAGATGCATCGGCAGGCGAACGAACGCTTCGAGATGGAGTTCTTGGTCAAGGCGATGGGCAAGGATGGCCCGATTCGCCTCAACCTCGACGCCGTGCGCACCGACTCGGCCGTCGGTCAACGCCTCAAGCATGTGCAGCACCGCATGGCCGGCGCGCTGCGCCAGGTCCGAGACGCCATCTTCAAGGTGCACTCGGCCGCGCAGGAAGTGGGCGCCAGCAGCTCGGAATTGATGGAGCGCACCGACCGCACCGCCAACGGCCTGAAAGACGCGGCCATGTCGCTGGAACAAATCACCGTGATCGTGCAGGAGAGCGCACGCGCGTCCAAGGAAGCGCTGGCGCATTCGCAAGCGTCCTCCGAGATGGCCACCCGAGGCGGCGAGGTGGTGCAGCAGATGGTGGACACGATGCAGGAAATCGATCGCTCCTCGCGCCGCATCACCGACATCATCTCCGTCATCGACACCATTGCCTTCCAGACCAATATCCTGGCGTTGAATGCCGCCGTTGAAGCGGCGCGCGCCGGTGAGCAGGGGCGCGGCTTTGCGGTGGTCGCGAGCGAAGTGCGCATGTTGGCAGGCCGCTCGGCCGAAGCAGCCAAGGAAATCAAGAACCTGATCGCAGCCTCGATGGAAACCGTCGAGCGTGGCACCCAACAGGCCAGCTTGGCCGGCAGCACCATGGTGGAACTGGTGAGCTCGGTGAAGAGCGTCAGCACCGTCTTCGACAACCTGACCGCCGACAACGCTGAACACGCGCAGGGCATTGAGGTGGTCGCCGCCTCGGTCAAGGAGCTGGACGAGGTGACGCGCCAGAACGTCCATGTGGCCGAACGCTCAGGGCAGATTGCTGACGAATTGCTGCAACAAGCGCTGATGCTGGCCGAAGTCTTGAGCACCTTCCGCCTCGGCGAAGACGGCGCCGTCAGCGCCTTGCTGAAAGCCGCCCAACAGTCGGCCCAGGCCTCCAGCCAGGCGAAAGCCCAAATGGCCGAACGCAAAACCCAGGCCCAGGCTGCGCAAAGCCAGGAAGGTGGATCCAATGTCGATTTCTTCTGAGCCAGCGTATGACCCAATCGGGGCAGCGCCAACACCGAGGAGCCTCTCCATGAGCAAAGTACAAACGCTGTGGTCGCGTTGCCTGCGCGCCGGGCTGACCAGTTTGCTGGGCCTGGGCCTGTTCGCCGGCCCAGCCACAGCCGCAGACGAACCGGTTTACCGCTTCTCGCCCGTCAATCAAGCGAATATCGCGCTGACGGCCGACTACTGGAATCCGATCATGGCCTTTGTGTCGGAGCGCAGCGGCGTCAAGCTGGTCTTGAAGATCGGCCGAACCTCCGCCGACACCACCAGTTATGTGCTGGCCCAGGAAGTGGAGTTTGTGTTCAGCAACCATCTGTTCAGCCCGGAGCGCGAGAAACTCGGCTGGAAGGTCATCGGCCGACGGCTGACACCGCCGATTCACGGCCAAATGATCGTGCCGGCCGACTCCGCCATCACCGACCTGGCGCAGCTGAGCGGCAAGGACATCGTCTACCCAGGCCCCGAAGCCCTGGTGTCCTACAAATTCCCTTATGCGCATTTGCTGAGCAAGAAGATTGAGACCAAGACCGTTTTTGCCGGCAACACAGATGGCGCACTGGCGCAGCTTTTCAGCGGCAAAGCCAGCGCCGCCGGGGTCAATTCGCAGCTGGCGGAAAACTACGCTCGCCGCGAAAACAAAAAGTTCCGTGTGCTGTGGAGCTCCGAGCCGCTGCACGACCTGGCCCTGATGGCGGCCTCCAAGGTGCCGGCCAAAGACGTGCAGGCGGTCGCCAAGGCCTTTGCCGGCATGCACAAGGACCCCAAGGGTCGAGCCATCTTGGTGGAGGTGTCCAAGCATGTGGGCCTGACCGATGAGGCCTACTTCATTCTGTCCGACGGCAGCGAATACGACCCCTACCGGCGTTTCTATCAAAACGCGCCGGCGCAGTTGCGCTGAACGTGATCCCCCCGAGGTGCTGAGATGCCCACCCTGCGCCTCCTGCCTTCCAGCTTGATCGGGCGGGTATTCCTGCTCTACCTGATCTCCTTGCTGCTGGCGGTCGGCGGCGCCATGGGTTGGTTCGCCTCGCGCAGCTACAGCTCCAGCATCGCCGACGCGCAGGACTCTGCCGACACGCTGATCAGCCTGCTCGGTCCGGTGGTCACGGAATCCGCCGTGATTGGTGATTACGACACCATCGAGCGAGCGCTTGAGCGGGCGGCCAAGCACGCCGACATCAGTGCAGCCATTTTTATCGACCTCAAGGGCGGCTTGATCGAACGCCGCGGCCACAAGGAAGAGCAACAAACGGCGCCCGCTTGGTTGTTCCGGGCCATCGAAGATCAGCTCCCCGAACTGAACCAGAACATTGCCGCCGGCGGCCGCGACTACGGCGTGCTGCGCCTGCGCTTCAGCATTGCCCATATTGCCAGCACCTTCTGGCAACAGACCGTCGTGGCACTGGGCTTGTCCGGCCTGGGTCTGCTGCTGGGCCTGGCACTGGTGTGGTGGCCCCTGAATCGTTGGCTCGGCAACCTCGGTCGCATCCAAACCTTCGGCGAGCAATTGCAGGTCTCGGGCGGCGCGCTCAGCCCGATGCTGGCGGACGATGCGCCGCTGGAATTCCGCAAGACCTTCGAGGTCTTGAACCAAGCCGCTAACTCGCTGCAACAGGAACGCGAACGCGCCAGCGTCACCCTCGCCGCCATTGGCGACGGCATTGCCACCACCGACGCGCAGGGTCTGGTGCTGTTGGCCAACCCGGTCTTGGGCCAGCTGCTGGAACGCCCCACCGAACAATTGCTGGGTCAACGCATCCAGGATCTGCTGCCGGAGCTACCCAGCAATCCGGCCGTCGGTCGGGCCTGGCAAATGCGGCTGCGGCTGACGCCTAAGGCCGATGGCGCCAGCGTGCTGGACCTCAGCCGCACCGCCGTGGTGGACGGCGAGGGCCAACCGATCGGCTGGGTCTATGCCTTCCGCGACTTCAGCCAGCAGCAAGAGCTGGACGACCGGCTGCAAGACGAGCTGCGCGGCCGCGCCAGCACCATGCAAACGCTGCGCAATATGCTGCAGGGCTTTTCGGGCGAGACCTTGCAGTCCAGCGCCAACCAAGACTTTGCCGAAAGCGCCCTGTTGCTGAAGCTGGTGCAGGATTTGATCGCCCAACTGCGCGAACGCGGCGAGCAATTGGCGACCATTTTTGCGCTCAGCCCGGATGGCTTTGTTTGGTTCGATGGCGCCGGCCTGACGCGTTATGCGAGCCCGGCTTTTGCACGCTTGGCGGGCATCCCCATCCAAAGCGCGCTCGGTTTGGACGAAAACCGCTTGCTGCTTGAACTGGCCACTCACCAGGCCGAAGACGCCCCCCCCATCGACAAGAACGCTTTGCGGCAAGGGCGCTTGCGCGTCTCGCTGGAGCGCCCAACCCGCCGCGTGCTGGAGCTCAGTCTGCACGAAGGCTCGGCCCGCGAAGGCGGCGAAACCTCGCAACTGCTGCACCTCAGTGATGTGACCCATCAGGTCGAGGTCGATCAGATGAAGAGCGAGTTCTTGTCGACCGCCGCGCATGAATTGCGCACCCCGATGGCCAGCATCTTTGGTTTCACCGAGTTGCTGATGACGCGCGAGAACATGCCGGCCGACCGGCAAAAGCAGATGCTGGCGCGCATCTATCGGCAGAGCCAGGCGATGATCGCCATCCTCAACGAGTTGCTGGATCTGGCCCGCATCGAAGCGCGCCGCGGCCAGGACTTTGAGATGGAGCTGCTCGACCTGAACCAGTTGGTCGAAGAGGTAGTGCAGGATTTCCAGGCCCCCGAAGAGCGTGCGGGCCCGGAAGTGAAGCTGCCGGAAAACGGCTATCTGGTGCAGGCCGACCGCAAGAAGTTGCAACAGGTGCTGCGCAATCTGCTCTCCAACGCCTACAAGTACTCGCCCGCCGGTGGACATGTCTGGGTACGCGTGGGCCTGGTGGCCGATGCTGCGCCACCGCAAGTCCAGGTCGAGGTGCAGGACCAAGGCATTGGCATGACGGCCGAAGAGCTGTCTCATGTGACCGAGCGCTTCTACCGCGCCGACAAGTCCGGCACGGTGCTGGGCACCGGCCTGGGCATGAGCATCGTCAAGGAGATTGTCGAGTTGCATGGCGGCAAGCTGGTGCTGGCGAGCGAGCTGGGCCAGGGCACGACGGCCGCCTTCTGCATGCCCTGCGCGGCGCCGGGAGGCCTGTGAGGTCGGTGTTGGGGGAGCAATGGCGGGTTCACCTCCGCTGGGCCATCCGCATTTGCGCCGAGTTAGCGCTGCTGCTTGCGCTGTGCGCAGCACTCAATCGCTATTGGCTACACCCCCGGCTCAGTTCGCTGGGTTGGGAGTTGCACATCTGGGCCGAGCTGCTGCTGTGGATGTTGCCCGCGGTCACCCTGCTGGCCTGGCGTGGCAGCACTTTCGCCCGCAACAGCCTGGGCGCAGGACCGAAGGGCCGGCTTGCCGCACCGTTGCGCCGGGCGCGTATCGTGCTGCTGCTGGGCCTCTTGCTCAACGGCCTGCTGCTGCACTACCAGATCGCCAGCATTTACAGCCTTTCGCAGGTGCGATTTGATCGACTGGCGGCCGGCCTGGAAGATGATCTGCGCCGCCGTTTCGAACATCCCAGCCACGGCCTGCGAGCCCTGGCCGCCCACTATGCGGCCAGCCTATCGCTACGACGCGACGAGTTCGCCAACTTCGTTCAAGCGAATCGGCCGCCGATAGAGTTCAGCGCCATCAATAGCTATGGCTTCATCGAGAAGGTTCCGCGCGAAGAACTCGACAACTTCGTTCATCTGCAGCGCGGCAGCGGCGCGCCCGGCTTTGAGGTCAAGGGCGACACGCCGGGCGACACGCTGTACATCGTCAAGTACATCGAGCCATTGGCGCAGAACCGCGCCTTGCTGGGGCAGGACCTGAGCGCCGAGCCGGTGCGGCGGGCGGCCGTGGAGTTGGCCTTCCGCAGCGGCCAGCCGACCTTGTCCGGGCCAATCACGCTCGACAACAAGGGCGAGACAGCCACCGGCTTCCTCTACCTGCTACCGCTGCAATTCAGCGGCGCCAACACGAGTACCGAAGCGCAGCGAATCGAGGGCACCGCCGGCCTGCTGTTTGCGCCCATCGTGCTGGACAACCTGATGGAAGGGATCGGAGCGGGCATTCAAGGCCTGCTCGACTTCGAGCTCTTTGATGGCCCACCCGGCAAGGCCCAAGGTCTGGTGTTTGAGCTGTACAAAGGCCTCGGCCCGGGCGGGCGGACCAAGGTGAAGTCCGAGCAAGACCTGCATCAGCGCATGTTCTACAGCGACCGCAGCCTCTTCATCGGCGGCCGGGAACTGGGCCTGCGCCTCAGCACCACCACCATGTTCGCGACCCTGGCGGCGGAAAGCCGGCCGATCTGGATTGGACTGGGCGGCGCTGCGATGAGCTTGCTGGCGGCCGCCATCGTTTACCTGCTGAGCATTGGTCGCGCGCGCGCGGAGACCTTGGCCGACGAGATGACCGTCGACCTACGCCGAGCCACGGCCACGGCCGAGGCCGCGCTGCGCGATCACGGCTTCATGCTGGATACCTTGAATCAACACTCACTGGTGTCGATGGCCGACGCACAAGGGCGGCTGATCTACGCCAATGACGAGTTCTGCCGTGTCACCGGCTACCCCCGCGAGGACTTGCTGGGGCGGGACCACCGCGTCGTCACCCCATTGCCCGAATCTGAGCCCGAATTGAAAAAGGGCAGCGCCATGCTGGCGCAGGGGCAGATCTGGTCCAGCGTGGTCGGCTACAGCAATCGACAGGGCGAACCCTTCTGGGTCAAGTTGACGGTCGCCCCCTGCCTGGATGAGCAAGGCAAGGTGGAACGCTATGTGGCGATCCAGACCGACATCAGCACGCAAAAGCAACTCGAAGACAGCTTGGCGCAGGGCAATGAACGCTTTGCCCTGGCGCTAGAAGGCGGCTCCGACGGACTTTGGGACCGTGTCGACACCCACGGCGAAGCCGAGTGGTGGTCGCCCCAGTACTTCCGGATGCTGGGCCTGGAGCCCGGCGAGATCACCCCCAGCGTCAGTGAATTCGACAGCCGCCTGCATCCCGATGATCTGGCTCACACCCTGGCCGCGCTGGCTGATGCCTTGCAAGACATCGCGCCCTATGACGTCGAGTTCCGGCTCTTCATTCGCGGCTGTGGCTACCGTTGGTTCCGTTCGCGCGCCAAGGTATTTTTCGACGCCGAGGGCCACCACCGCCGCATGGCAGGCTCGTTGCAAGACGTCCATGAACTGAAGATGGCCGAGGCGCGCATGAAGGAGCGCAGCGACCAGTTGGCGGCCGTATTCGCGCTCAGTCCGGATGGATTTGTGTCGATCGGCGCCGAACACACGGTGCGCTATGTCAGCCCAGCCTTCACGCAATTCACCGGCATGAGCGCCGACAGCGTGTTTGAGCTGGAACCGGTGCGCCTGCTGGAAAGGTTGTGCGCACAGTCCCACTCCGTCGCCGATGATCCGACCGACACGCAGGCCGAAGTGATCACCCTGCACGCCCTCAAACAAGGGCCTCGCAAGCTCGAAATCCAAACCCCCATGCACCGCATGCTGGAACTGAGCTTGCATGAGGGGGGCAGCGGCGAGGTCACGCAGGTGCTGCTGCTGCGCGACGTGACACACCAGCATGAGGTCGACCGGCTGAAGAGCGAGTTCCTCACCACCGCCGCCCATGAGTTGCGCACGCCGATGGCCAGCATCTATGGCTTTACCGAGTTGTTGATGACTCGGCAGATGGCGCCGGAACGGCAGCAACAGATGCTTGAACGCATCTACCGCCAGAGCGAGGCCATGATCGCCATCATCAACGAGTTGCTGGACCTGGCCCGCATTGAAGACCGCCGCGGCCAAGACTTCGAGTTGGCGGACCAGGTCTTGCAGCCGCTGGTCGAGCAATGCCTGCAGGACTTCCGTATCCCCGAGGACCGCACGCCGCCGGAGTTTGATCCCAGCACCGCCCCGCTGACCGTGCATGTCGACGCACTCAAGATCCAACAAGTGCTGCGCAACCTGATCTCCAACGCCTACAAATTCTCCGCGCCGGGCACCTCGGTGTGGGTGCGGGTATCGAGCACGCCCACCGATCCGCCGCAGGCCCGCATCGACGTCCAGGACCAAGGCCGGGGCATGACAGCCGAACAACTGGCCCGCGTCACCGAGCGTTTCTACCGCGCCGACCAATCCGGCAATGTGCTGGGCGTCGGCCTGGGCATGAGCATCGTCAAGGAAATCGTCGACTTGCATGGAGGGCAGTTGCTGATGAGCAGCGAGCCGGGCCAGGGCAGCACCTTCTCCGTGCTGCTGCCCTTGTCGGTCAGTTCATCTGCCGACTCCAGTTCAAACGCTTTAGACGGGGAAAGCCCTGTTGTTTGAGCTACTGGCCGGCCCGGCAGCTGGCCTAATCGTGAGCAAAGCCACGAGTACCCGGCTGCGCGCAGCCATGGCTCGGTTTACAGTGTGAATTGCGTACGTTTAGCCCCCAGTCAATGTGAGTTTGAACCCCGCATTACGCCTCTTTTATCCACCTCAAGCGCCTTCAAGAACATAAGCAATGGATGCCACCCTGGCCGAGCCGCCCCAGTCAGCCCTTTCGGGCGTGGCACGCATGCTTGTCCACGCCGGAAAGCTGCAAGCCAAGGTTGCCGAGGACCTGGCACGTCAGGCGCGTGAGAAAAAGATCAGTTTCGTCAACTCGGTGATTGCCGCGGGCATGGTCTCGTCGGTCGATTTGGCGCACACCCTGTCTACCGCATTGGCCCTGCCACTGCTGGATCTGAACGCCATGGATCCGCAGCGCATGCCGCACAACATCATCGATAACAAGCTGGCCTTGCAGTATCAGGTGGTGGTGCTGGGGCGGCGCGGCAGCCGCCTCTTCATTGGCGGCGCCGACCCGACCGACCAGGAGGTGGTGGAGCGCATCAAGTTCGCTACCCAGCTGACGCCGGAGTGGGTGATCGTCGAGCATGACAAGCTGAGCAAAATGCTGGCGGGCACCAGCGCCAGCGCCGCGGAAGCGCTGGAGACCATCACCGGAGGTGACTTCGACTTCGACATCGGCGAAGAAGAAGCGGCGCCCCAGCAAGAAACCGCAGAGATGGGCGATGTGGAAGACGCGCCGGTGGTGCGCTTTCTGCAAAAGATGCTGGTCGACGCGATCAATCTGCGCGCCTCCGACTTGCATTTCGAACCCTATGAATTCCATTACCGGGTGCGCTTCCGGGTTGACGGCGAATTGCGCGAAATCACGCAACCGCCGATCGCCATCAAGGACAAGCTGTCCTCGCGCATCAAGGTTTTGTCGCGCTTGGACATCGCCGAGCGACGGGTCCCGCAAGACGGCCGCATGAAGCTGAAGTTCGGCGCCAAGGCAATCGACTTCCGCATCAGCACATTGCCGACCTTGTTTGGCGAGAAGATCGTGATCCGGATTCTGGACCCCTCCTCGGCCAAGCTGGGCATCGACGCGCTGGGCTACGAGAAGATCGAGAAGGAACGCCTGCTGGCCGCCATCTCCCGGCCCTACGGCATGGTGCTGGTGACCGGGCCCACCGGTTCGGGCAAGACGGTGTCGCTCTACACCTGTCTGAACATCCTCAATCAGCCCGGCGTCAATATTTCCACGGTCGAAGACCCTGCCGAAATCAACTTGCCCGGCATCAACCAGGTCAATGTCAATGACAAGGCCGGCCTGAGTTTTTCGGCCGCGCTGAAGTCGTTTCTGCGCCAGGATCCCGACATCATCATGGTGGGCGAGATCCGTGATCTGGAAACGGCCGACATCGCCATCAAGGCTGCACAGACCGGCCACATGGTGATGTCGACGCTGCACACCAATGACGCGCCGAAGACATTGACTCGTTTGTTGAACATGGGCGTGGCGCCTTTCAACATCGCCTCCAGCGTGCTGCTGATCACCGCCCAGCGCCTTGTGCGGCGACTCTGCGAAAACTGCAAGGCGGCGGCCGAGTACCCACGCGAAGCCTTGCTGCGCGCCGGCTTCCAGGAAGAGGAACTGGACGGCAGTTGGAAGCAGTACAGGGCCGTCGGTTGCTCCAGTTGTAACAGTGGTTACAAAGGACGGGTTGGCCTTTACCAAGTGATGCCCATTACCGAATCGATTCAGCGCATCATCTTGGCCGAGGGTTCGGCCATGGACATCGCGGTGCAAGCCAAGACCGACGGCGTGCGCGATCTGCGCCAGTTCGGGCTGGTCAAGGTCAAACTCGGTGTTACCACCCTCGAAGAAGTGCTGGCGGCAACCAATGAATAATTCGCACGCCCTCGCTGCGTGCAAGGGCCTTGAGCCCAGGAGCTGATGGATATGGCAACGACGACGGCATCCAAGGGCGCGAATGACGCGACCTATGAATGGGAAGGCAAGGACCGTAACGGCAAACTTGTGCGGGGCGAATTGCGCGCCGGCGGCGAGGCCATGGTCAGTGCCACCCTGCGCCGCCAAGGCATCTTGGTCAGCAAGGTCAAGAAACGCCGGGTCAGCGGTGGCAAGGCCATCAAGCAAAAAGACATCGCCATCTTCACCCGCCAATTGGCCACGATGATGCGCGCCGGCGTGCCCTTGCTGCAGTCTTTCGAGATCGTCGGCCGCGGCAGCACCAACCCCAAGCTGACTCGCTTGCTGAACGACATCCGCCAAGACGTCGAGACTGGCACCAGCCTGTCCACCTCACTACGCAAGCACCCGCTCTATTTCGATGCGCTGTACTGCAATCTGGTCGAGGCCGGCGAAGCGGCTGGTATTCTGGAATCGCTGCTCGATCGCTTGGCGATCTACCAAGAAAAAACCGTGGCCATCAAGGGCAAGATCAAATCGGCCCTGACCTACCCGGTCTCGGTGCTGGTGGTGGCCTTTGTGGTGGTGGCCGTGATCATGATCTTCGTGGTGCCGGCCTTCAAGGACGTGTTCAAGTCCTTCGGTGCCGAACTGCCCGCCCCCACCTTGGCGGTGATTGCCATGTCGGAGTTCTTTGTCGCCTATTGGTGGGCGATCTTTTCGACCATCGGCGGTGGCCTGTACTTCTTTTTCCAGTCCTGGAAGCGTTCGGCCAAGATGCAGGCCACCATGGACCGTCTGCTGCTGAAAATTCCAGTCTTCGGTGACCTGCTCTACAAATCGGCGGTGGCCCGCTGGACCCGCACCTTGTCGACGATGTTTGCCGCCGGTGTGCCGCTGGTGGAAGCGCTCGACTCGGTCGGCGGCGCCTCCGGCAATGCCATCTTCGCCGAGGCCACCGAGAAAATTCAGCGCGATGTTTCCACCGGTACCGCGCTGACTACCTCGATGCAATCGACCGGCATCTTCCCCACCATGGTGCTGCAGATGGCCGCCATCGGTGAAGAGTCCGGCTCGCTGGACCATATGCTGTCGAAGTCGGCCGAGTTCTACGAGGAGGAGGTCGACGAGGCGGTCAAGGCTTTGTCCAGCCTGATGGAGCCCTTCATCATCGTGATCCTGGGCGGCATCATCGGCGGCATCGTGGTGGCCATGTACCTGCCCATCTTCAAGCTTGGCCAAGTGGTCTGATCCTCGCCCTTCCCACTCATGAATCTTGATTTCGAATTCCTGCTTTCGCCGCTGGTGCTTGGCCTGTTGGGCCTGTGCATTGGCAGCTTTCTGAACGTTGTCATCCACCGCACGCCTTTGATTCTGGAGCGGCAATGGATGGCCGATGCGGGCGCGCAATTGGGCGATGCCAGCGAGTTGAGCCGCGCCATGGGCCTGCCCGCGGCCGAGGCCGAAAAGCTGGCCGCCGCGGCTAACACCTTGAGCGAGCGCATCGAAAAGCTGCCCAAACTCGGCATTGCCCTGCCGCGCTCGCGCTGTCCCAAATGCGGCCACCAGCTGGCTTGGCATGAAAACCTGCCCTTGCTCGGCTGGTTGCGCCTGGGCGGCAAGTGCTCGGCCTGCAAGACCCCCATTTCGGCCCGTTACCCGCTGATTGAACTGACTTGCGGCCTGCTGTTCGCGGCGCTGTCCTGGCGCTTTGGCGCGCAGCCCAGCACCCTGCTGTGGTGCGGCTTCAGCGCTTGCCTGTTGGCCCTGGCCACCATCGACTGGGACACCACCCTCTTGCCCGACTCCCTCAACCAACCGCTGCTGTGGGCCGGTTTGGCGGCATCGCTGCTGGGCTTCACCATTCCGCTGGCCGACGCCATGACCGGCGCACTGGTGGGTTATTTGTCCTTGTGGTCGGTCTACTGGCTGTTCAAGCTCGCCACCGGCAAGGAAGGCATGGGCTATGGGGACTTCAAGTTACTGGCCGCCCTCGGCGCCTGGCTGGGCTGGCAAATGGTGCTGCCCATCGTGCTGGGCGCATCGCTGATTGGCGCGATCGTCGGCATCGGCATGAAGATGAGCGCAAAACTCCGCGAAGGTCGCTACGTGCCCTTCGGTCCCTTCTTGGCCGGAGGCGGTTTCGTCGTGCTGTTTGCCGGCGCACCGCGCGTGCTGGGCTGGCTCGGCTGGGCATGAGGGGCCGGGCTTGAGGATAGGCCTGACCGGCGGCATCGGCAGCGGCAAGAGCACGGTGGCCGGTTTCTGGCGTGAAGCCGGCGCCGCTATCATCGACACCGATGCGATTGCCAGACGCCTGAGCGCCCCTGGCGGCGCGGCCATGCCAGCCATCGTGACCGAGTTCGGCCCTGAGCTACAGGCCGCCGACGGCGCCCTGGATCGCGCCGCCATGCGTGCGCTGGCTTTTTCAGACGCGACGGCTAAGGCTAGACTGGAAGCCATCCTCCATCCCCTGATCGGCGCACAAACGCGCGTGGAAGAAGCGGCAGCGGCAAGTGCGGGCCAGCAGCTGATCGTCTTTGATGTGCCGCTCTTGGTCGAATCCGGCCATTGGCGCGCCCGGGTTGAGCGGGTGCTGGTGGTCGATTGCGAAGAGCAAACGCAGCTAGAACGAGTCTGCCAACGCCCCGGCTGGACGCTCGATTCGGCCGCCGCTGTGCTGGCCGCACAAGCCAGCCGACAGCAGCGGCGCGCCTGTGCCGACGCCGTGATCTTCAATCAAAACTTGCCCCTCGAAACCTTGCGCGGGCAAGTCCTGACCCTCGCCCACGCCTGGAGCCAACGCAAATAGATGGCCGCCACGGCGGCTTCTGCCCGTGGCCGGCGCAGGCTATGGAACAATCGCAGGGTTTGGCGCGCAAAATGCGCATCGCCGCCCACCCGCTGACCGATAGGGATGACCGCCTTGGTCCTTTACGAGTACCCGTTCAACGAGAGCATCCGCACGATGCTGCGTCTGGAGCATCTGTTTGACCGCCTCGGTCAGCTGATGGAGCGCGAGACCGCGCTTGACCACCATTTCGCCCTGGTCACCATTTTCGAGATCATGGATGTGGCCGCCCGCGCGGACCTGAAGTCCGATCTCTTGAAGGAACTGGAGCGCCACAAGGCGCAGCTGAACGGCTATCGCGGCAACCCTGGCGTGGCCGAATCTGTGCTTGACGAGGTGATCGCTCGCATCGACCGCGCCTTTGAAGGCCTCAACAAGCTCAGCGGCAAAGCAGGCCACGCCCTCAATTCGAATGAATGGCTGATGAGTATTCGCAGCCGCATCAGCATTCCCGGCGGCACTTGCGAGTTCGATCTGCCGGCTTACTACACCTGGCAGCAGTTCTTGCCGGTGCGTCGCCGTAACGACCTGATGCAGTGGACGCAGAGCCTGATGCCACTGGCCGAGGCCCTGCAAGTGTTGCTGGGCTTGCTGCGCGACTCGGGTTCGCCGCACAAGGTGGCAGCAGTGGCCGGTCAGTTCCAACAAAACCTGGGCGCAGGCCGCAGCTTCCAATTACTGCGCATGCGCATCGACCCCAGCCTGGGCCTGGTGCCTGAGATCAGCGGTCACCGCTTGATGATCTCCATCCGCATGATGCGGCAAGACGAAGAAGGGCGCCTGCGCCCTGCCCCTCAGGACGTCAGTTTCGAGCTGACGCTGTGCGCATGAGCAAGCCAGACATCAAGCCGCAAGAACGCATCGTGCCTTGCCCGACTTGCCGGGGCGACTCGATCTTCGCGCCCAGCAATCTGTGGCGGCCTTTTTGCAGCCAGCGCTGCCGCCAGATCGATCTGGGTGCCTGGGCCAGTGAGAGCTTCGCGGTTGAAGCCAGCCCGCCGGTCGAAGACGACTCCTTACCTCACTGATGCCACGGCGCCCAAGGCCGACAAGGCTTGGCGCGCCTCGGCTGCATTGGTGAACAAAACCGCCTGCCAGCCCAGGGCCTGAGCGGCTTCGATATTGGCCGGGTGGTCATCCAAGAAGATGCAGTCCTTTGGCGCCAGCCCAAACTGCTGACTGGCGATCTCAAAGATCGGCTGACGCGGCTTGGAATGCTTGACGCGGCCCGAGAACACCCCCGACTCGAACCATTCGTTCAAGGGGTGACTGCGCTCCAGGTGGTCGGCATAGGGCTCGGGCATATTCGACAGATAGAACAGGCGATGGCCTGCCTGCTTCAGCTCTTCGATCAGCGCGGCCGTGTCGGTCTGCAACTGCAATTCATTCGGCACTTCTGCCACCACCTGCGCCACCTCGGCGCGCGGCCAGCCGGTACGCTCGGTGATGCGAGCGATCACCGTCTCGGCATCGATGAGCCCTTGGTCAAAAGCCCCCCAGTCGCCGCCATAGTTTTCAAAAAACTGCGCTGCGACCACGGCGCCCTCATCCACATCTGCCACGCGGTGGGGCCAGACTCGCGCCAAAAAACTGGCGGGGTGCCAACGGAACACCACGCCGCCAAAGTCAAAAACGATATTCATGCCAAGAGGTGCTTCAAAAGTCCAGCGGTGGAACTGTCCAAGCCTGCCGTGTCGCCACTGTTCAAGCGCGGCAGCAGCTGGCCGCACAAGGCCTTGCCCAGCTCGACGCCCCACTGATCAAAGCTGTTGATGCCCCAGAGCGCGCCGCTGACAAAGACCCGGTGCTCGTACATGGCAATCAAAGCGCCGAGTGAACGCGGCGTCAGCTGATCCAGAACCAAGGTGGTGCTGGGCCGATTACCGGGGAAGGAACGATGGCGGGCCACCGTTGCGGCGTCCAGCGCCTTGGAGGCCGTGGGCGCCGATTCGCCTATAGCCTCGTCAAACGACTTGCCTTGCATCAGCGCCTGCGACTGCGCCAGGCAGTTGGCCAGCAGCTTGCGATGTTGATCGGCCAAGCGCTCTTTCAGCTCACCCTGAACATGCGCACCGTGATTGGTGTGCTTCACGGCGATGAACTCGACAGGAATGACGTCCGAGCCTTGGTGCAGCATCTGGAAGTACGCATGCTGGCCATTGGTACCCGCCTCGCCCCAGACCACCGGGCTGGTGGCATAAGGCAAGGCCTGACCCTCGCGGTCCACACCCTTGCCATTGCTCTCCATCTCCAACTGCTGCAGATAAGCCGGCAAGCGACCCAGGCCCTGGTGATAAGGCGCCACGCTGCGGCTGCTGAAGCCATGAAAGTTGCGATACCAGAGGTCCAGCACGCCCAAGAGTACCGGCAGGTTTTGCTCCAGCGGCGTCTGCGCAAAATGCTGATCCATGGCGTAGGCACCGCCCAACAGCGCGCGGAAGTTCTCGGCGCCAATCGCGATGGCGATCGGCAGACCGATCACCGACCAGAGCGAATAGCGGCCGCCCACCCAGTCCCAAAAACCGAAGGTGGTGGTAATGCCAAAGTCTGCAGCCGCCGCGGTATTGCTGCTGGTGGCGACGAAGTGACGTGCGATATCGCTACCGCCGGCCGCCAGGAACCAGCTGCGCGCAGCCAAGGCGTTAGCCAGGGTTTCTTGCGTGGTGAAGGTCTTGGAGGCGATCACGAACAAGGTGGTGGCCGGCTTCAGATCGCGCAGCACCGGGGCCAGGTCATGCCCGTCCACATTGGAGACAAAGTGCAGCTTCAAGCCCGGTTGGGTAAAGCTCTGAAGCGCCCGCACGACCATGGCGGGGCCGAGGTCCGAGCCGCCAATGCCGATGTGAACCACATCGGTGATGCCGCTGCGGGCGCTGTCGCGCACGCTTTCGGCATAGCTCAGCATGGCGCTCAGCGAGGCTTGCACTTCCTCGGTGAACAAACCTTGACCGGCCGGCGCGCGCAGTGCGGTGTGCAGCACGGCGCGGCCTTCGGTGTGATTGATGGCCTCGCCGGCCAACATGGCATCGCGTTGTGATTCGAGCCCACAGTCCCGCGCCAATTGCAGCAGCAAGGCCAGGGTTTCGGCGTCGATGCGGTTCTTGGACAAGTCCGCCAACATCTCCGGCGCCTGGAAGGACCAAGCGGCATAGCGCTCCGGCTCTTCGGCAAAGGCGCGCCGCAGGTCAAAGCTGCTGCCAACGGCATCAAAGCGCTGTTGCAGGGCAGACCAGACCGGGCTACGGTCACAACGCGAGGCAAAGGACATATCAACTCACAATCATCTGATCCAGCTTGGCCGAGTCCACGGCAAACAGGCGGATGCCTTCGGCCAGCTTCTCGGTGGCCATCGCATCCTGGTTGAGGGCAAAGCGGAAGCCCGCTTCATCGAAAGAAACCTTGGGCAGATCCAAAGCGCTGGCGGCGGCCGCGTCGAGCGCGCGTGTCAGCGGCGCCGTCTGCGCTTGCAACTGAGCCAGCAAATCGGGGCTGATGGTCAGCAGGTCACAACCGGCCAGCGCTTGGATCTGGCCGATATTGCGGAAGCTCGCACCCATCACCTCGGTGCGGATGCCATGCTTTTTGTAGTAATTGAAGATCTGCGTGACCGACTTGACGCCGGGATCGTTCACACCGGCTTGTGTGGCCTCGTCCCAAGCGCTGCCAGCGCTCTTCTTGTACCAGTCGTAAATGCGACCGACGAAAGGCGAAATTAGTTGGATGCCGGCTTCACCGCAAGCCACAGCCTGACAGAAGGAGAACAGCAGCGTCAGATTGCAGTGGATGCCTTCGCGCTCCAACTCGGCGGCGGCTTGGATGCCTTCCCAGGTGGAGGCGATCTTGATCAGCACGCGCTCACGCGAAATGCCGGCGGCTTCGTAGAGGCCAATGATGCGGCGGGCGCGCAGCAAGGTGGCGGCCTTGTCAAAGCTCAGGCGGGCGTCCACTTCGGTCGAAACGCGACCGGGCACGACCTTCAGGATCTCCAGACCAAAGCGAACCAACACCCGGTCCACCACTTCGTCCAGGGCCAGGCTCTTATTGGCAGCAACGGTGTCGCTGAGCAGCGGTGCGTAATCGGGCGACTGCACGGCCTTCAGGATCAGCGATGGGTTGGTGGTCGCATCGCGCGGGGCAAACTGCGCCAGCTGCAGAAAATTGCCGGTGTCGGCCACCACCGTGGTCAGGGTCTTGAGTTGATCGAGTTGGTTCATCACAGCAGCACTCCAGAAAAAGCAATTCAAACCTCCATTAGAACCGCTCTCGGGCAGCCCCACTCGTCCAGGCCTTTGCATCGGGTTACAGACTCAGGCAAGCGCAAACCCCCATGAGAGGCGCAAAAAAAGCCTGACACATTGACCGAACGACGAAACTCATGCATCATAATTCCAGAAACTTTGTTACATCAAGGGTTCATTTTTTCGACTGAACCGCAACAGGGCGCATTCCATGTCTTTCGATCTCGTTTTCTTCGGCGGCACCGGCGATCTCACTTGGAGAAAGCTGATGCCGGCGCTGTTCCAGGCCTTTCGCCACGGCAAGCTGCCGGCTGGCGGCCGCATTTTGGCGGTGGCTCGTGACGACAATAGCGACGAGCGTTACCGCGAATGGCTGAAGGAACGCTTCCGCGAGGTCGATGGCTCTAAGCGCCCCAATGACGAAGAATTCGAGCGCTTTGCGGCGCTGATCCATTACCGCCGCATGGACCTGTCGCAGCCCGAGCATTACCAAGGCCTGAAGGACTGGCTGGATGAGCGCCAAGCCGACACGGTGGTGCTGTACCTAGCCACCAGCCCTTATCTGTTCACCCAAATCTGCCAGCAACTCGGTGCCGTCGGCCTGAACGAAGACCGCGTGCGCGTGGTGCTGGAGAAACCGCTGGGCCACGACCTGGCCAGCGCCCAAGAAATCAACCGCGTGGTGCGTTCGGTCTTCAAGGAAGAGCAAGCCTTCCGCATCGACCATTACCTGGGCAAGCCTTCGGTGCAGAACCTGATGGCGCTGCGCTTTGGTAACGCCTTGTTCGAGCCCCTGTGGCGCCGCGAGAGCATTGCCAATATCCAGATCACCCTGGCCGAAGAACTGGGCGTGGGCACCCGCGGCGCCTTCTACGACGACACCGGCGCCCTGCGCGACATGATTCAAAACCATGCGCTGCAGTTGCTGACCATGATCGCCATGGAGCCGCCTTCGACCAATGATGCCGACGCGATTCGCGACGAGAAGCTCAAGGTGCTGCGCTCGCTGAAACCGTTCACGGCTGAAACCGTGGCCCGCGATGTGGTGCGCGGCCAGTACCGCGCCGGTAACGTCGGCGGTACGGTCGTGAACGGCTATTTGGACGAAGCCAAGGTGCCCGAGAACAGCCCTTGCGAAACCTTTGTGGCGCTGCGTACCGAGGTGCAAAACTGGCGCTGGGCCGGCGTGCCCTTCTACTTGCGCACCGGCAAGCGTCTGGCCGCCCGCGATGCCCAGATCGTCATCAACTTCCGCCAAGTGCCGCACCCGATCTTCCCGGGCACCAACCAGGCCAATCGCCTGGTCATCAAGCTGCAACCGGAAGACGGTCTGGAATTGCAACTGCTGGCCGCCAAGGGCGGGGCGCATGGCGAGGCGCTGACGCCGGTGTCGCTGGATCTGGACTTTGACAAGGCTTTTGCCACCAACCGCGTCGGCGCCTATGAGCGCTTGCTGCTGGATGCAATCGCCGGCCGCCTGAACCTGTTCGTACGCAGCGATGAGCAAGAGCAAGCTTGGCGCTGGGTGGAGCCCATTCTGGACGCCTGGGCAAAAGACAGCACCGGGCCACGCCCCTACAACGCGGGTTCCTGGGGCCCTGCGGCCGCCAGTGCGCTGGTGGCCAAAGACGGCTTCGCTTGGGCGGAAGAACAGTGAGCATTCTGGAACGGGTCAAAGCCGCCATTCCGGCCTTGCCGCCGGCCGAGCAGCGCGTGGCCAAGCTCTTGCTGAACGACGCACGAGCTTTCGCCAACCTGCCGGTCAGTGAGTTGGCGGACCGCGCCCATGTTTCTAAGCCGACAGTGGTGCGTTTTTGCCGCAGCGTGGGCTATGACGGCCTGACCGACTTCAAGCGCAAGCTGGCCGGCAGCGTCAACGAAGGTGTGCCCTTTGTGCACCGGGCGGTGGACGAGGACGAAAAGCCGGCCGACCTGATCGTCAAGGTGGTCGACAACGCGGTCGCTGCGCTGCTGCATTACCGCAATGATGCGGCCAGTCACGCCTTTGAGGTGGCCATCAATGCCTTGTCCGAGGCGGCGCGCAACAACCGCCGCATCGAGTTCTACGGTGTCGGCAACTCCGGCATCGTGGCGCAAGATGCGCAGCACAAGTTTTTCCGCCTGGGCATCAACACCGCTGCCTGCAGCGACGGCCATGTGCAATTGATGAGCGCGACGATGTTGCAGCCGGGCGATTGCGCCGTGGTCATCAGCAACTCGGGGCGCAGCCGCGACCTACTGGACGCCGCCGAGATTGCGCGCAAAAAGGGCGCCACCACCATCATCATCACCGCCAGCGGCTCACCGCTGGCGACCTTGGGGCAAAGCCCCGGTCAGGTCTTGCTGGCGGTAGACCACCCCGAGGACTTTGACCGTTACAGCCCGATGGTGTCGCGTCTGCTGCACTTGATGGCGGTCGACATCCTGACCACCGGTGTGGCACTGCGACTGGGTCAAAACCTGCGCCCCATGCTGCAGGAAATCAAGAAGAACCTGCGCGGCAAGCGCTACGTCTAGGTTCTAGGGCTCCCGGCTGGCGCCGGGGCCGTTCAGGCCTTGGCCTGGGAGAGCAGCAGTTCGGGCCAGAGCAACTCGGCCACGCCATACACCCGCGCCAGCTCTTGCAGCTTGGCCGGCACGTCATGCACCTGCAGTTGGATGCCCTCTTTGCTGCACAGGCGTGCAGCGCTGAGCAATAACGTCAGGGCCGCCGAATCAAACTGACTCAGATCGCCCGCGCAGAGGTTCAGCTGGGCCCCGGCCCCGCTACGTACCTGCGCCGCCTCGGCGCGCAGGCTGGGTTGCAAAGCCGCCCACAAACTGGGCAACTCACCCATGCGCACCGAAGCAGGCATTCTCAACATGCTGTTGCTCGCACTCACCGTCTGGCTCAAACTCAAGCCTTGGCCGGCGCGCTGGCGGCCTTCTGGTTTTTGTCCACCAGAGTCTTGATCAGGCCGTCGATGCCATTGGCGCCGATTTCCTGAGCAAAGCTATTGCGATACTGGTCGGCCAGCCATATGCCCAGCACATTGACGTCATAGATGCGCCATTCGGCGCCGGTCTTTTCCAGACGGTAGTCCAGCTGGATTGGGTCACCCTTGCCGCGAATCTCGGTGCGCACCACCACCTCGGTCTCGCCTGCAGCGGCCCGCAGCGGCTTTAACGCAATGGTCTGGTCCTTCACCTGGGTCAAAGCACCGGCATAGGTGCGCACCAACAGGGTCTTGAACTCGTCCTGCAGGCGCTTTTGCTGCTCGGGCGTGGCTTGACGCCAGAAACGTCCCACCGCCGACGAGGTCATGCGCTGGAAGTTGATGTAAGGCATCACCTTGGTATCGACCAGATTGATGATCTTCTGCAAATCACCGCCTTGGATGGCCTTGTCGGACTTGACCGCCTCGATGGTCTCCAGCGAGAGCTGGCGAATCAGCAAATCAGGTGCGCTGGCGTCGGCTGCAAACACCGGCAGCCCGGCTGAAAGACCCAGGGCCAGGGCCGTCAGGCCGCGCAGGAGGGCTCGTTTAGTTGCTTTCATCACTTCAATTCCTATCTCTTTTGTCCAACATCCACCTCAACGCAGGCGCGGGGACTTGGGTTCACATGGGCGAGGCGACCTGCGTCTCTGCCCATCAGGTCCTCAGGGGCCGGCTTGCGGCGTGCCCTTCTCGGCCGGAGCCTCGGGTACCAGCACTTCGAACTCCTCGTCGTCGCCAAAACTGCCGCGCCGCTGCAAATAGGCGTCACGGTAGAAGGTGTACTTATCGAGCGCAATGCCTTCCAGCATGCTGCTGGCGCGCAAGAAGTTCGCCCGCGCATTGACGGTTTGCAGGCTGTAGATACCGACTTTGCTGCTGCCGTCCCGGAAGAGTACCGCGGGCGCTGCCGACCAGTCGAAAGGCATGGCCAGCGTGTCGCGCACCGACGATGGCCCAAAAAAAGGCCAGACGATATAGGCGCCGGTGCCGGTGCCCCAGCGTCCAAAGGTCTTGCCCATGTCTTCGCTCTTACGCTCGAGCCCTATTTCGGTCGAGATGTCGATCAGACCCGCAAAGCCCAGCGTCGAGTTGAAGAAGAAGCGCAAGCCCTGCTCGACGGCGGCCTTGGGTCGCCCCTGCAGCATCAGATTGACGGTCGACCAAGCATCGCCAATATTGTTGAAGAAATTATCGACCGACTGACGAATCGGGGCCGGCACCATATCGCTGTATACGGTGGCCACCGGACGCAGCACATGCTCGTCCAAGGAATCGTTGAAGGCAAATACCTTGCGATTCCAAGCCTCCCAGGGGTCCAGCCGCTGCCCCTGGGAGCCAGGGCCACGCAGGCTTGCGCAGCCACCCAGCAAAGCGAGCAGACTCAGCAGCAGTAGCCAGCGGCCGATACCGAGGGCCTTCCCAGTCCTCATGGCTTGGACTCTCCAGCGGTGCTCGAACCCGAGTCGGCCGCCTTGTTGTAGAGGAACTGGCCGATCAGGTTTTCCAGCACCACGGCCGATTGGGTCTGCTTGATGCTGTCCCCGGCTGCGAGGTTCTTTTCATCGGCACCGGCCTCCAGGCCGATGTACTGCTCGCCCAACAAACCGGCGGTCAGGATCTTGGCCGAGCTGTCCTTCGGGAAGGCCACTTTTTTGTTCAAGCTGATCATCACCTTGGCTTGAAAGCTCTTGTCGTCAAAGACGATGGACTCCACCCGGCCGATCACGACGCCGGCGCTCTTGACCGCCGCGCGCGCCTTCAGACCACCAATATTGTCAAATTTAGCGCTGACCTGATAGGTTTCATCAAAGTTCAGGCTCAGCAGATTGCCGGCCTTCAGTGCCAGGAACAGCAGGGCCGCGCCGCCCAGCAGCACAAAGAAACCTACCGCCGCATCATGCCTCGAGGCTTGTTGCATGCTTTTCTCCGAATCTCGAAAAACTAAATAGAAAACATCATGGCGGTCAGCACGAAGTCGAGCGCCAACACCGCCAAAGAAGAAACCACCACGGTGCGGGTCGTCGCCTGCGCCACGCCTTCGGGCGTCGGCTTGGCCGTGAAGCCTTGCAAGAGCGCCACAAAGCTGACCGTCACACCAAACACCAAACTCTTGATGACGCCATTGCCCACATCGGCCCAGACATCCACGCCACCCTGCATCTGCGACCAGAACGCACCTTCGTCGATGCCGATCAAGACCACCGCGACCAGCCAGCCACCGATGATGCCAATGGCAGAGAACAGCGCTGCAAGTAATGGCATCGCGATCACGCCGCCCCAAAAGCGCGGGGCCAGCACACGTGTCACCGGATCAACGGCCATCATTTCCATGGCGGTCAATTGCTCACCGGCCTTCATCAGGCCGATCTCGGCAGTCAGCGACGTCCCGGCGCGGCCGGCAAACAGCAAAGCAGCCACCACCGGCCCCAATTCGCGCACCAGACTCAGGGCGACCAACAGCCCCACCGCCTCGGCAGATCCATAGCGTTGCAGCGTGTAATAACCCTGCAGCGCCAGCACAAAGCCGACAAACAAGCCCGCCACACCAATCAAGGACACCGAGCGATTGCCGAGGAAGAACACCTGCTCACGCACCAGGGCGAAGCGCATCAAGCTTTGCGGCGAGCGGGCCAGCAATTGCAGAAACAAACGCGTGGCGGCGCCAATATCGGCCAGCTTCAGGCGCAAGGCGCGCCCGGTCGTGCTTGCAAAGCCCATCATTTGCGCAGCCCCACACCAAAGTCTTCATTCACCGGGCTGGCCGGTTGATGGAAATGCACCGGGCCTTCCGGCTCCGCGCCCACAAACTGACGAACCAACGGGTCCTCGCTTTGACGCAACTGCTCGGGCGTGCCCTGGGCGACCACGCGCCCATTGGCAATCATGGCCACTTCATCGGCAATGGCAAAGGTCTCATGCAGATCATGCGAAACGATGATGCTGGTCAGCCCCAGCGCGTCGTTCAAGTCGCGGATCAAGCGCGCGGCCACGCCCAGCGAGATCGGGTCGAGCCCGGCGAAGGGCTCGTCATACAGCACCAGATCAGGGTCAAGCGCAATCGCTCGCGCCAAGGCCACCCGGCGTGCCATGCCGCCAGAAATTTCCGAAGGCATCAGATCGCGTGCGCCACGCAGGCCGACGGCATTCAGTTTCATCAACACCAAATCGCGAATCATGGACTCGGGCAACTTGGTATGTTCGCGCAGCGGGAAGGCCACGTTCTCGAACACCGACAGATCGGTGAACAGCGCGCCAAACTGGAACAACATGCCCATGCGACGCCGCACAGCATAGAGATCCTCAGCGTTCAGTCCGCCAATGTCTTGGCCGTCGAACAAGACCTGACCCTTGATGGGCCGGATTTGGCGACCCAAGAGCCGCAGCACCGTGGTCTTCCCGCCACCAGAAGTGCCGATCAAAGCCAGCACCTTGCCGCGCGGCACAACGAGATTGACCTGTTCGAGAATGACCCGTTCGCCATAGCCAACGCTGACGTCGCGCAATTCGATCAATGGCGTAGCAGGCTGCGATTCAGCGCTCGAAATAGTGGGGTTTAGGGCCATGAGCCTCGGGCGGGCGGGCCGAAAGCCCGAATTCCAAAAGGGCACATCATAGGGGAAACACCGAAATCAAGTCAGAGTCAGGCGATTAGCACCCGGCGCGAGATTCAATGCACAGCGCCCCGCCCAGAAGGCCGGGTATCGGGGCGGTCGAAAACAACCTCGACATAAATGCGCGACTTGACCACTTGCCCATTCAACTCCCCCGCAGAGAAGCGCACGCCTTGAAAAGCACGCTTGGCGGCCTCCACCATGGCGGGCGCCAAGTTTCCCTCCTGGACCCTGACGGTTTGCACCCACCCGGCTTCATCAATAAAGAGCGCCAGCACACCGATGAACTGAGCGCCCGGCAAGGGATCACCTTCGCCGCCTTCAAACAAGGACTCGGGCCATTGCAAGAAGACCGGTTCATGAGCCAGCGGCGCCACGGTTAGCAATGGCCTGGGCACGTAGCCGTCCAGCCCGTCTGATCCGCCTTGTTCGGCGAACTCTGTGGGCATCTGCCGGGCTGAATGAACCTCCGAGTCAACGATTGGCTGAGGCGCACGCGACGGCGAAAGGATAGGAACTGGATTCTCGGCAGGCATACCCTTCTGTTGCGCCGGGGCTGGCAGCGGCGATGCGTCGCCTGCGGCCGAGATCCGTATGGCAAATGCTTGTTTGGGTACCGGATAGATGCCGGTCCTCACAGCCGGAGCCCAAGTTTGGCTCAAGGCCCATACATGTAAGAGCAATGAAGCACCCAGGCACAGGCTCAGCGCCAGCAGGCGCTGCGCCCCGCCTAGGCGCCAACTCATCAGCGGTCCACCAACTCTCGCCACGCAGTGCGCTTAGCTCCGGTGCTGGAAGGTGCTGGCGTCGGGACAGGCTGCTTCTCAATGCCATCGGTGCGGTTCACGATCACACCACTCTTGCCATTGGCCAGAAGGAAGGGGCTGAGGCCCACCACCATCGCATTGCTGATCTTGGTCGCCACCAAAGATCCGGTATTTCCACCGGTGGCGATGTCAAAGAAGTAGAGCCATGAATAACCACCACCGCTGGTGCACGAGGCCGCCGCCTTGGGCACATTGGAAGCCGCTGTCAGCGTATTGAACTGCAGCAACATGTCCACCGAGATGCGCTCACCCGAATCGGGCAGATCCACATACCAGCCTGTCTTTTGCGTCCAATCGACGGGATTGCCGCTGGCCACTCGCATGGTGCCGCTAGTTGTCAAAGTTTGCGCCACCAAAGCGCTGCCGGCCCGGATATCGCCATAACCGGTCGCGCCCAGATCATCCTTGATGCCGTACACCGTTTGCTTGTCGACGTTGTCCAGATCGGTCAGCCCCACCAAACGCCCGGTCCCGATATAGACCACCGGCGTCTTGAAGCCCTTGTAATTCACCTCTGCGAGTTGCGGCGTCGTCGCAATCGGTTGAACCACCCCGTTCACCTTGACGGTGGCCAATAGAAGCGCAGCATTTTTGGGATCTTTCAAACCTTCGGTATCAAAGCGCCACAAATTACCCAACATGTCGCCGCCGTAAAAGCGCAGGGCCTTGTTGTCATCGGTGGACTCCACCCAGGCATTCAAAGGCCCCAGGCCACTTGGTGTGGCTGCACTGCCTGCCGAGGTTGAGATATCAAGCACCTTGGCACCTGTGGCAATATTGACCATGAACAGATGGCCCTTGCCATCGCCGACATTGTTCAAGCCGGAACTGAAGACGGCCACCCAATCACCATTGCTGCGCTTGGTGACCAAGGGTTGCGCATAGCTAAAACCCAAATTGGTGTCAGTGAACTCCCACATGGCGAGGGGGTTGGCAGGATCGGTGACATCCAAAGCAAAATAGGATTTACCACCAGCACCCAGGCCGCAAATCAGCACGGTTTTCCAGACGCCGCCCACGCTAATGTCCGCCACCACCGGCGAGCCATCCACAAAGAACTGATGGTTGGACGAGTAATTATTGTCGGCCAACTTATACAAATTGCCCCGCACGGCGCTGGGAATATAGGCCCACATCTCCTCGCCGCTACTGGCATTGAAAGCGTGCAACATGCCATCGTTGCCGCCCACATACACCACACCCGCGCGATTCGCCTTTGACGACTGATAGGCTGCATAGCCCGCATCTTTGTATTTCAAAGGAGGGGCGCCAACATAAGCAGGCGAGGAACCGATAATATCGCCAAGAACTTCACCGCGCGACCTAAACACAGACAACTCGGTGCCGCGCAAGTAACTAACAAGATTAGCACCACTGTTGGCAGTCGTCTTCTCCGTACTGCTCAATGCCGGGCATTGACTGAGTTTCGAGCAAACATTATCTACCTCACCATTGAAGCCATCGGCCGTCAAGTTCGAATAGGTGAAAAGTCGCAAACCGCCCGATTTGTAATAATATATTTTTCGCGCGGTATTGAGCTTCAATTTAGCGGCAGCACTCCAGTCAGCAATATCCTTGCCGCTGGCATCAAGCACCAACGGGGTGCCGGTATCCGGGTCGATTTTGTAGGCACGCAAATCGCCGGTCCACAATTCGGACGTAAAGCGCCCGATAAAAACTTGGTTGTTGCCAGAAATTGGCCGCAAGGTACTGGTGGCAGCGGCTGAACCTGAAGCGGTAATCTGATCAATTGCCGACAACGCAGTTTTCAAACTCTGCGCCACCGCCGCGGGATCGGCGGCATTGAAATACTGCCCTCGCCCGTTCACGGCTGCGTGCCACAGGTCATCCACGTTTGCTGCATAAGCCGAGCCGGACGACTCTACGGACAACGGCCACTGCTTGGTATTTTGGGTCAAATTATAGTAATCACCCGAAGTCTGCGTGAGATACTTCGGATCGTAATTGAGCAGACCATTCTGACCAAGATTCAAGGTATATGTGGTCATGTGCTGCCAATAGGCAGTATCCAGCCCCAGGGGTTTGACATTATCCTGACAGACATCAGAACCAAGAGCACCCTTGCAATTACTTTGCCCCGTATTACGTAAATCCGTATTGTAGTAATACATGGCAACGTCAGCCAGCGAGTTGCTATCGCCTCCACTACCATTTGAACTACTGGCATCATGCATGGGTCGCGCAGTTGACCCGCCGTCCTGCTGGCCTACTTTTGTTTTACCGTCCAACTGAAAAGGACCATAAGTGGTCGACTCATCACTAGTATTCCAAGCACCATCGGTAGCAAGAATAACAAAGTTCTTTTGACAAGAATACTGAACCGGATCCGAATCTTGATTCGGCGCCTTATTGGCGTAATACCGACCAGCATTGGCCAATGCGGCACGCAAAGGCGTATAACCAGAATTCTTTGGACCCATCAGATAATCATAAAATTTTGATTTTTGCGTATCGTCGAAATCTCGAATGTGCAAGAAATCCGTGTTATCACTTGACTCCTTGGTCGTCGTATTCAGAATGGTGTTATAGCCAACCCGAAATTTCTCATCAATATCTTTGAATGCCTGATTGACCACCGTCTTCATCATCAACATCCGCGTGCTGTAGTACGTATACCAGATGGCATAGTTCTGCGCCACCGAGGAATTATTATCTACATACACAGTGGTAAAAACAGACGATCCAGGCGTAGAGCCGACCGAAGAATTACATTCTTTATAAAAGGTACTCGTACTCAATACGCTCCCAGTTGAGCCGTATGTATAAGCAAATCGAGGCTGAGTGCCTGAGTAAGTGTGGTAATAAAAATTCTTGAGCACTTCGCCATTCGCAACTTTGGGGCTACTCAAAGTTGCACTTCCCGAGGAAGTGGTAATTGCTACGCCCATCGTGCCGGTCTTGCCGCCATTGCTGACCGACCAGCTACTCACGGTCCCCGTCATGTATTGGGTAGGCGTCGTGTCCGAATAAATGGTCACGACATCGCCGATGTAATAGGTGGGCGACCAGCCGCTGCTACTCAGGCCGGTGTCGGATATGGTGATGGTCAAGGAGCCTGAGTTTTTCAGCGATACCGGCGAGGACGTGATCGTGCGCGGATTCCAGGTGTCAGCGGTCGCCACCGGCGCCAAAAACGCGACCGACGGATTCGCATAGGGCACCCCCGTTGAACTGACCGGCACGGTGTAGGTGGTGGCTGGATTGAAGGCCAAACCATTGCATTGCGATGCTTTGCTGCCGTATTCGCTGGAAGAGAACTTGCCGGCAGCTTCAGGGAGAAAACTTTCGCCCATTGATCCGGAGTCATCCAGAATAAACATCAGATTGGGCTTCACCGGCGTGCCGGACGCCGTCAAGACCGGCGTCTGAGAGATATCGGTTTGCGCCGCCTGAATCCAGCCGCAAACACCGGCTGTAGCCAATCCAAGGGTGAGTTTGAGGCCAACCAGCACGCGCTTGAGTTGTGGGGTGTGCATAGACGACTCCAGTCTGCAGAGTTCGGGTCAAGGGTCAGAAACGCACCATGGTTTCGGTGAAACTCACCGTCCCCTTGGGCCCTACCGTCCGAGTGATGATTCGAAAATAGGGGCTGTAAACGATGCCCCCGGTGCGGTCGGTCTTGGCACCAGCGTCCAGACTGCCGCGGCCGGCCGCGTCGATGGTGCTGCCGGCCACCGGCACGGCACAGCTGTTGGTTGCGTCCGAAGTTGGCAAGGGTTTGGAACACAGCCGAGTGATGATGTAGCGCACCTTATCGCTGCCCACCGTGATCTCGGGCGCGGTATCCATACAGCCAGCCCCTACACCGGCCTGGGCGCAGTTGTTGTCGTCCCAATCAACCTGCGCCATCAGATTGGCAGTTCCCACGGACCTCCCCGTCGGATCCAAGCTGTCCATGCTGGTAGCCGAATAGCCTTTCGCCGGGATGTTGGCATCCAAAGTGCCATTGCCGATATTGGCAGCCAACCAGGTCAAAGCTTGATCCGCCGCTTTCGCACCGGCCGTCACCCCAGATTGCTTGAAGGACAAATTGCCCAAAGCCAGGGTCCCGGTATCCACCGAACGAATCAAAGCGACCGCACCCATGGTCAAAGCCACCAGGGCCAGCAAGGCGAATATCAGCGCCACGCCGGCTTGCTTCGGCTGACGGATGCGATGAGATGCAATAAGTTTCATCATGCCCTCGTCTACTTCCAGCGTTGATTGCGCAAGGGAACGATGGTGTCGAAGACCTTGTAGCGATAGTGTTTCCAGTTGGCGTCACCATCAACTTTCAAATTCACACATTTGCTGCTGCCGCAGCTTGCGGCGCCCGCCACCGCAGTGGCAGCCCCAACGTCCCATTGCGGCGCCGAAAAGGTGACCTCTTCTTTTTCGTATTGGCTGTTGCGGGCCACCACGACCAAACGCACCGTCAGCACTTGCAACCAGCCAGCATTGTTAGCAGGCGTGGTGTAGTCATAGGTGTCGACGGCCAAGTCCCCGTCGGTATCGCGCCCATACAGGGCCTTGAGCTGCACGATATTGCTTTGCAATTCGGTGGTGGGGGCCGTCAGAGTCTGGGTATCGAGCCGGTTGGCGACCAATTTCTGATTGGCATCGACCGAAAAAGTGACGTCAATCAGGCGCCCCAAATTGACCAGGAAGCTGCCGTCTTTGACGGTTTGGGCCGGCTGCCCGGCGGGGTTCCACAGCGCCGGAACGTCGGCCCGAGGAATCACGCCAGCCGTCGGCGCACCCGTGACCTGAAACAAGCCGCAAGGTGTGACGCTGTCCACCACGGCGACCATCAGGTCACCATTCGCGACACTCAATTCAGACCACACGTTGTAGCGATCTTTGACTGTCACCCCATCGTAGTAAGGAGGAACGATGCGGGCGGGCGCGGTATAACCGACGGTCGACAGCGTGGCCACCGCAGGATTGATCATCTTGGAACTGGCCAACACCCGAATCCTGTCGGGGGCTCCATTCACCCCTTGCGTGATTTGCACCGGTGCCAGGACCGTCGGCATCAACACAGGCACGGCGCCGTTGAAGCGAGTCTGCAATTGGCACCCCACCGCGGCGCTCTCGCTGGCAAAGCCATAGCCGGCGACAGCGATCTCGCGCTGCAAGGCATACAAGGCCAAGGATCCCGCCACTTGCGCGTCGGATCCCTGCGTCACACCGCGCCTTTGGCCTTCGGCAGAACTCAAGACGGTGGCGATGACCAGCGTACACAGCAAACCGATCGCCAGGCCGACCATCAGTTCAATCAGGGAGAAGCCCGCGGCGCCAGCACGCCCCCGCACCGATAGCTTCAAAGTCGTTGCGCGCGTCATAGCTGCACCATGGCCGAAGTTTGATAGCGATGCTGGCCTTCACCCGCTTGCGTCCAGTTGATGGTGATATCCACCTCACCGGTCGCCGCATTGACCACCACGGCGGTCGTGGCACTGGGCAGTGTTTTTCCCACCTTGTCACTCCAATCTTTGCACCGTGCGTAGGCGGCGCAACTGGCGGTCGTGTAGTTGCCCAGACTGCCGGGCTTGTCGCTCCACATGACACCGAGCAACTCGCTGCTCAAATTGGACGCGTCGGCGCGAAACTTCGATCCCGTCTGCGCCTTGGTCATGCTCGCTTGCAAGCCCACCAAGCCCAGCACACCAAAGGCAAAAATCATGATGCCCACCAAGGCTTCGATCAAAGCAATGCCGCGCAAGTTGACGCGACCGGGCCTCGCCTCATGAAGCCTTGGACGCTGCCGACGTTGATCTCTTCTATTCGCTTGCTTCATGACAAAACCCTAGTCAGCATTTCCGGGGGTCGCTGGCTTCCACATTGGGATCGCACATCCGAATGGAACCGCCCGCATCGACCTGCACCCGCAGGCTCCGGGTACCCGGCGTGGAGTGGCTGATGGCGATGCGCGCCAAGGGCGTGCCCGTTGTCAGCACTTGGCCCAGACTATTGAAGGTGACGCTGCTGGTAGCGGTCGAATTGCTATCCATGGCCTCCACCTGCACGCCGCGAGCCCCATCTGCCGCGGACCAACTGTCGATCAACATCGGGTCCTCCGTGGTGGATGGCGCCGCAGCGCACTTGCCGTTCGGGCTGGCGATGCTGACAACCCAAGAGGGCCCCGTATTGGACAGGGCGCAAGAATTTGACAAGACCTTCCCGCTGTCTGAGACCAGCCAAAAGGTGACATTGGTATTGCGCCGCAAGGCCTCCATGCGCGCCCGTTCAACGCCGGCCCGCAAAGCCTCGCCCGCGTTTCGCACCGCCAGATTGCGCATCCAAACCGTCACATCCGGCGCCATGGCCGCCATCGCAAAACCCAGGATGGCAAGTGCCACCATCAATTCGATGAAGCTCAGGCCCCGTTGATCCTGGCGCAACAAGGGCACACGCGGACGCAACAAGGTTTTCATCAGCACTCATCCCCTTTGATGAGCCAACAGGCTTTAGAGGACGAAGCGCCCTTAAATTGCGTCGTGCCCTTGAGATTGTTGAAGTCCAAGGTGTAACTGTGGCCGATGGCTTGGCCCGCAATCCCCGTCGCAGTGAGCAGGAAGCCTTGCCCCCCGGCCACATTGAGGGAGCAAGTGAAACTGAAGTACTTGGCGGAGGCCGGCACAAAGGTATTCCAGGCCGGCGCATTGGCACCATCGGCACAGGTCGTGGTGCCGTACTTGCGATTGTCTTGGTAGTACTGCTCCAGTTTGATGCGGTAGTCGGCCAAGGACGCGAACGCGTCGGGCAGCTGCCCTCGCCGCGCATAGTCCTTGTAGGCCGGCACGGCCACTGCCGTCAACACGCCCACGATGGCCACCGTGATCATCACCTCGATCAAGGTGAAGCCCGCTGCGCGCTGCGCGAAAGATTGATGCTTGATGACTGATTTTTTCATGATGGCGTGGACTCCGGCTGGCCGGTCAAGCCCAAGAAAAGGGTCCTGAGCGCAGCGATTGATGACATTCTGAACAGCTCAGGCCCTATTGGATGTGAAGGACTTCACACTTTCCAGTCCCCCTCAGATGAGCGGGTGGGCACTCGCGACCAACGGGCACAAGCCGGTAACGAACTGCTACAGCGAGCATGGTGCAACAGCCCGCGAATTCAGAAGGCATGAAAAAAGCCACCCGGGGGTGGCTTCTGTCTTAGGGAGCGCGGTGACTCAACGCGGCAAATCGCTGCTACCCATCAAGAATTCATCAACCGAGCGCGCGGCTTGGCGACCTTCGCGGATGGCCCAGACCACCAGAGACTGGCCGCGCCGCATATCGCCGGCGGCGAAGACCTTGTCGACATTGGTTTTGTAGCCGCCGGTGAAATCGGTCGTGGCCTTGGCATTCCCGCGGGCGTCTTTGTTGACGCCGAAGGCATCCAGCACGGTTGCCACCGGAGACACAAAGCCCATGGCCAAGAAGACCAGATCGGCCTTGATGACCTGCTCGGAGCCCGGCACTTCAACCATCTTGCCGCCCTGCCATTCGACGCGCACCGTCTTCACGCCGGTCAGCTTGCCTTTCTCGCCCAAGAACTCCTTGGTCGAGATGGCGAACTCGCGCTCGCAACCCTCCTCATGGCTGCTGGAGGTGCGCAGCTTCAGCGGCCAATAGGGCCAGGTCAGTGGGCGGTCTTCCACCTCGGGCGGCTGTGGCATCACCTCAAACTGGGTGACGCTCTTGGCGCCATGACGGTTGCTGGTGCCCACGCAATCGCTGCCGGTGTCGCCACCGCCGATGACGACCACATGCTTGCCATCGGCGCGGATTTGGCCCTTCAGCTTATCGCCGGCATTGACCTTGTTCTGTTGCGGCAGGAATTCCATCGCGAAATGGATGCCCGACAACTCACGCCCCGGCGCTGGCAGATCGCGCGAATTCTCGGCACCACCGGTCAGCAAGACGGCGTCGAACTGGGCCTTCAGTTCGTCTGGGCTGATCGATTCCTTGGCCCAGTTGGTGACCTTGGAGCCTTCGGGCAGATTCGCCACGATCACACCGGTGCGGAAGACCACGCCCTCCGCTTCCATCTGCGCCACGCGGCGGTCGATGTGGGACTTCTCCATCTTGAAGTCAGGAATGCCATAACGCAGCAAACCACCGACGCGGTCGTTCTTCTCGAACACGGTGACGCTGTGTCCCGCACGAGCAAGTTGTTGCGCCGCTGCCATTCCGGCCGGGCCAGAGCCAACCACGGCCACCGTCTTGCCGGTCTTGGTTTTGGGCAACTGCGGCTTGACCCAACCTTCGGACCAAGCGCGGTCGATGATGGCGTGCTCGATGGACTTGATACCCACCGCGTCGTCATTCACATTCAACGTGCACGCCGCCTCGCACGGAGCGGGGCAGATGCGCCCGGTAAATTCCGGGAAGTTGTTGGTGCTGTGCAGGATGGTGATGGCATTGGCCCAATCACCGCGGTACACCAAATCATTGAAGTCCGGAATGATGTTATTGACCGGGCAGCCGTTGTTGCAGAACGGTGTGCCGCAGTCCATGCAGCGCGCGCTTTGCGTCTTGGCTTGGTCGGCACTCAAGCCGATGACAAATTCTTTGTAGTTCTTGACGCGCGCGCCGACGGGCTCATAGCCCTCTTCCAGACGCTCGTACTCCATGAAGCCGGTGACTTTTCCCATGGCCTTGTTTCCTTATGCTTTGACCGGCTTAGCGGCCGGTGCCTTGGCGTGTTCGATGGTTTCGCTGGCCTGCTTGGCGGCATGCATTTCGCCCAGGGCACGACGGTACTCGTGCGGGAAGACCTTGACGAATTTGGCGCGCGAATCGGCCCAGTGGTCGAGCAGATCGCGGGCACGTTGGCTGCCCGTCCAGCGGTGGTGGTCTTCCAGCATCTTCTTCAAGATGGCTTCGTCAGTCTGCGCCTCGGCTGCACCGAGGTGATGCCAGATGGCGCGGTCCACAGAAGCTTCTTGCTCGGCGGCCGGCAGCAGCTTGTCCAAGGCCACCATCGAGGTGTTGCAGCGCTTGGCGAACTGGCCGTCCTCGTCATAGACATAGGCGATACCACCGCTCATGCCGGCAGCGAAGTTGCGTCCGGTCTTGCCCAGCACCACCACGGTACCGCCGGTCATGTATTCGCAGCCATGGTCGCCAGTGCCCTCGACGACCGCCGAAGCGCCAGACAGACGCACTGCAAAGCGTTCGCCCGCCACACCACGGAAGAAAGCCTCGCCGCGCGTCGCGCCGTAAAGCACGGTATTGCCGACGATGATGTTCTTGGTCGCATCACCGCGGAAGTCGATGCTGGGGCGCACCACCACGCGGCCGCCGGACAAGCCCTTGCCGGTGTAGTCGTTGGCGTCGCCGATCAGGTAGAAGGTAATGCCCTGGGCCAAGAAAGCGCCATAGCTCTGGCCGCCCGTGCCTTCCATCTGAATGAACACTGTGTGGTCCGGCAGTCCTTCGGGACGACGGCGAATCAACTCGCCCGACAGCATGGCGCCGACGGTGCGACGCACATTCGTCACCTCTTGCATGAACTGCACCTTCTCACCCTTCTCGAAGGCGGGCAGGCACTTTTCGATCAGCTTGACGTCCAAGGCACGGTCCAGGCCATGGTCTTGCACATCGTTGTGGATGCGCGCCACGTCGGCGGCCAGGGCCGGACGATGGAAGACACGGCTGAAGTCCAGACCGCGGGCCTTCCAGTGCGAGATGCCCTTCTTGGTATCCAGCAGGTCGCTGCGGCCGATCAACTCATCGAACTTACGCAGGCCCAGCTGAGCCATGATCTGACGCGCTTCTTCGGCAATGAAGAAGAAGAAATTGACCACGTGCTCGGGCTTGCCGGTGAACTTGGCGCGCAAGACGGGGTCTTGGGTGGCCACGCCGACCGGGCAGGTGTTCAGATGGCATTTGCGCATCATGATGCAGCCCTCGGCGACCAGCGGCGCGGTAGCGAAGCCGAATTCATCAGCCCCCAGCAGCGCACCGATGACCACATCGCGGCCGGTCTTCATTTGGCCGTCGGCCTGCACGCGGACGCGGCCACGCAGGCGGTTCAAGACCAGAGTCTGCTGAGTTTCGGCCAGGCCGAGCTCCCATGGGGTGCCGGCATGCTTGATGGACGACCAAGGCGAAGCGCCGGTGCCACCGTCATGACCCGCGATCACCAGGTGATCGGCCTTGGCCTTGGCGACGCCGGCCGCGATGGTGCCCACGCCGACTTCAGACACCAGCTTGACCGACACATCAGCCCTGGGGTTGACGTTCTTCAAGTCGTGGATCAGCTGCGCCAAGTCCTCGATCGAGTAAATGTCATGGTGCGGCGGTGGTGAAATCAGGCCGACGCCCGGCACCGAGTAACGCAACATGCCGATGTACTCGGACACCTTGCCGCCGGGCAGCTGGCCGCCCTCACCCGGCTTGGCACCCTGGGCCATCTTGATCTGGATTTGATCGGCGCTGACCAGGTATTCGGTGGTCACACCGAAGCGGCCCGAAGCGACTTGCTTGATCTTGGAGCGCAGCGAATCGCCTTCCTTCAGCTCGTAGTCGACGGCGATGACTTTGCTGCCAATGACGTCAGAGACCTTGGTGCCGGCGACGATCTTGATGCCCTTGAGCTCGTTGCGATAACGCGCCGGGTCCTCGCCACCCTCGCCGGTATTGCTCTTGCCGCCAAAGCGGTTCATGGCCACGGCCAGCGTGGCATGGGCCTCGGTGGAGATGGAGCCCAGCGACATAGCGCCGGTGGCAAAGCGCTTGACGATCTCGGCGGCGGACTCGACCTCATCCAGCGGAATCGCCTTGCTCGGGTCAAACTTGAACTCGAACAGGCCACGCAAGGTCATGTGACGCTTGCTTTGGTCGTTGATGATCTGAGCGTATTCTTTGTAGGTGTCGTACTTGCCGCTGCGTGCGCTGTGCTGCAACTTGGCGATGGCGTCGGGCGTCCACATATGCTCTTCGCCACGGGCGCGCCAAGCGTATTCGCCGCCGGCGTCCAACATGCTGTCCAGCACCGGGTCGTCGCCAAAGGCGGCGCGGTGCAAGCGGATCGCTTCTTCCGCCACCTCAAACACGCCGATGCCGCCCACCTGGGTGGGCGTGCCGCGGAAATACTTCTCGACGAAGTCGCTCTTCAGACCGATGGCCTCAAAGATCTGCGCACCGCAGTAAGACATGTACGTCGAGATGCCCATCTTGGACATGATCTTGGACAGGCCTTTGCCGATGCCCTTGATGTAGTTGTAAGTAGCCTTCTCGGCCGACAACTCACCCGGCAAGCCGGCGGCGATCTCGGCCAAGGTTTCCAAGGCCAGATAAGGGTGAACCGCCTCGGCGCCAAAGCCGGCCAGCACCGCAAAGTGGTGCACCTCACGGGCGCTGCCGGTTTCGACCACAAGACCAGCGGTGGTACGACGACCTTCACGCACCAGATGGTGGTGAATGGCGGACAGAGCCAACAAGGCTGGGATGGCGACGCGGCTGTCGCTCAGGCCACGGTCGGTGATGATCAGAATGTTGTGACCGCTCTTGATCGCGTCCACCGATTCGGCGCACAGCGAAGCCAGCTGCGCCTCCACGCCTTCGTGACCCCAGGCCAGCGGATAGGTGATGTCGAGTTCATAAGGCTTGAACTTGCCATGCGTGTGCGCTTCGATCTGGCGCAGGCGGGCCATGTCCTTGAAGTCCAACACCGGTTGCGAGACCTCCAAGCGCATCGGCGGGTTCACCGCATTGATGTCCAGCAGATTCGGCTTGGGGCCGATGAAGCTGTTGAGCGACATCACGATGGCTTCGCGGATCGGGTCGATCGGCGGGTTGGTCACCTGAGCGAACAACTGCTTGAAGTAGTTGAACAGCGGCTTGTCCTTGGAAGACAGCACGGCCAAGGGCGAATCATTGCCCATGGAGCCCAGGGCTTCTTCGCCGGTTGCGGCCATCGGCGCCATCAGGAACTTGATGTCCTCCTGGGTGAAACCGAAGGCTTGTTGACGGTCCAACAGCGTCGAGGCGAATGTGGCGGGCTTGCTGTCCACCACCTCGATGTCGTCGAGCTTGACGCGTACGTTTTCAATCCACTGGCGATAAGGCCGGGCATTGGCGTACTGGTTCTTCAGCTCTTCGTCATCGATGATGCGGCCTTGTTCAAGGTCGATCAGGAACATCTTGCCCGGCTGCAGACGCCACTTCTTGACGATCTTGTTCTCTGGGATGGGCAACACGCCGGATTCGGAAGCCAGGATGACCAAATCATCATCGGTAACGCAGTAGCGGGCCGGGCGCAGGCCGTTGCGGTCCAAGGCGGCGCAGACCTGGCGGCCGTCTGTGAAGACCATGGCGGCTGGGCCGTCCCAGGGTTCCATCATGGCGGCGTGGTATTCATAGAACGCGCGGCGACGCAGATCCATGTGCTCATGCTGCTCCCAGGCTTCCGGGATCATCATCATGGCAGCGTGGGCCAACGGGTAGCCGGCCATGGTCAGCAGCTCGATCGCGTTATCAAAGGTCGCCGTGTCCGACTGATGCTCAAAGCTGATGGGGTAGAGCTTGTTCAGATCATCACCCAGCACCGGCGACTTCATCACGCCTTCGCGAGCGCGCATCCAGTTGAAGTTGCCCTTGACCGTGTTGATCTCACCGTTGTGAGCAACCATGCGGTAAGGGTGAGCCAGCGGCCACTCGGGGAAGGTGTTGGTGGAGAAACGCTGGTGCACCAGGGCGATGGCGGAAACGACGCGCGGATCGGCCAGGTCCTTGTAATAGCTGCCCACCTGGTCGGCCAAGAGCAGGCCCTTGTAGATGATGGTGCGGCAGCTCATGCTAGGCACGTAGTACTCGCGGCTGTGGGTCAGCTGCAAGGCCTGTATGGCGCTGGATGCCGTCTTGCGGATGACGTAAAGCTTTCGCTCGAGGGCATCGGGAACAATGATGTCCGGGCCGCGCCCGATGAAGATCTGGCGAATGATGGGCTCTTTGTCACGCACGGTCGGCGACATCGGCATCTCGGCATCGACCGGCACATCACGCCAGCCCAGCAAGACCTGACCCTCGGCCTTGATGGCGCGCGCCAGTTCTTGTTCGCAAGCCAAACGAGAGGCGTGCTCCTTGGGCAGGAAGATCATGCCGACGCCGTACTCGCCGGGCGGCGGCAATTCCACACCCTGCAAAGCCATTTCGGCGCGGAACAACTCGTCGGGAATCTGGATCAAGATGCCGGCGCCGTCGCCCATCAGCTTGTCGGCACCCACGGCGCCGCGATGGTCCAGGTTCTCGAGGATCTTCAGACCCTGCTGAACGATGGAATGCGCCTTCTGGCCCTTGATATGGGCCACAAAGCCCAGACCGCATGCGTCTTTTTCGTTCTGCGGACGGTAGAGGCCCTGGGCCGCCAGTTCGTCTTTCTCGGCTTGAAACTCTGCTGCACTGCTCATGGCACTCTCCGACGTAATTCAGTTACGGCCCAGAGGTTACTTCGGCAGCTTGTTCCGATCAAGCGCAATTAAATGGGGTCAGGTTCGATTTAAATTTCAAAACCACCAGGCAATCAATTTAATTGGGGCCAGAGTCGATTTATTCTTCTTTCTTTGGTGCGGCTCGCACTGATTTGGGGCGTCCTCTTGGCTTCGCTGCCAAAGGCAATGGTGTTTTTTCTGAGAGGATTTTCAAGAAGGTGGCCGAGCCCAGCGGCCGCCCCTTCAATGCCGCGTCGTGCAGTTGAGCCCGCTCCGGCTCGGGAAGGCCCTGGTTGAGCAGTTCCCGATAGCTAGCCTCCCGCTCAAACGGCGTATTGCCCAGGGACCAAAACATCGGGTGATCGTGAACCATGGGGTCACTGCGGCGTCCAAGGTGATGGGCGCAACTGGACCACGGGTAGTCGACAGCCTCAGCGCAGATGCCCGCCCTGACCGGATTGAGTTCGATGTAGCGCATGCAGCTCATCAGATAGTGCTCGCTGTCGACGAGGCCGGCCCGAAAGCGCCCCTCCCAAAGCGTGCCGCTGCGCTGGTATTTGTGATTGAACCAAGCCACATAGCGGCGGCCCAAAGATTGCATCATTTGACTGATGCCTTCATTGCTGTCGGGCGTGGCGAGCAGATGTACATGGTTATCCATCAGCACGTAGGCGTGGATGGCAACCTTGTAGGTGGCAGCACAATCGCGAAGTTGGTCCAGGTACTGGCGCCGATCCGCATCATTCAAGACGATGGGTTGGCGGTTATTGCCTCGCTGGATGACATGATGAGCTTGCCCTGCAAGCACGAGGCGCGGAAGTCTGGCCATGACGAGCCGCCCCAATCTGGGGCGTCAAAATTGAACCTGACCCCATTTTAGGAGGGCGCAGCGCTGTCGGCCTAGAACAACGACAGGCCGGTCAGTTTTTGATGCTCGCGGATGGCGAAACGGTCGGTCATCCCGGCGATGTAGTCAGCACAGGCGCGGTGAACGCCCTCCTGAGCTGAAGCGTCCCGGTACTCCGCGGGCAGTTGACTGGCATCCTCTGCATAAATCCGAAACAAATCGCGCAAGACCTGCTCTGCCCGGTGACGGGTGGCCTGCACTTGCGGATGGCGATACAGGTGCGCGAACAAAAAGCGCTTCAATTCGGTGCTGGCGGTCCGCATCGCAGGGCTGAAACACACCAGGGGCCCTGCCTTGCGAGCCTCTTCAACATCAGCTACCCCGGTCGCATTCAATGCCTGTTGGGTGGCATCGATGATGTCGTACACCTGCGCAGAGAGCATGCGGCGAATCGTCTCTGCCAGCAGCCGTTTGCTTTGCATCGCCGGATAGTCGGCTAAGGCCGCTCGCAGATGGCACTGAACCAAGGGCACGGCTTCTAACTGCTCCAGATCCAGCAGGCCGGAGCGCACACCGTCATCGATATCGTGCGCGTTGTACGCCACCTCGTCAGCCAGATTGCACAACTGGGCCTCAAGGCTCGGCTGATGGCCGAGCAAAAAGCGCTCGCCGACTCCACCAGGTTCATCCTGCTGCAACTGCAGAGCATTGCGTCTGGCGCAATGTTTCAGGATGCCTTCGCGGGTTTCAAAACAAAGATTCAGCCCGTCGAATGCCGGGTAGCGCTGCTCCAACTTGTCGACGACGCGCAGCGATTGCAGATTGTGCTCAAACCCGCCGTGCGACTTCATGCACTCGTCCAGCACATCTTGACCGGCGTGTCCGAAGGGCGTGTGACCCAGGTCATGGGCCAGGGCCACCGCTTCGATCAAATCTTCGTCGAGCCCCAAACTCCGCCCGATGGAACGCCCCAGCTGTGCCACCTCGAGCGAATGGGTCAGTCGGGTGCGAAACAGATCACCCTCGTGATTCAGGAACACCTGAGTTTTGTAGACCAGCCGTCGGAAGGCAGTGCTGTGAATGATGCGGTCGCGGTCACGCTGGAATTCACTGCGGGTCGGCGCGGCTGGCTCGAAGACCCGACGCCCGCGACTGCGTGAAGGGTGGCAGGCGTAGGGCGCGAGGGTCATGTTCAGGCCTTAAATCCGAATCTTCATCAAGCGCAGTGGCTCGCCAACACCTGGGCCACCAGTTCGTCGGGTGCCGCGTGCATGCCGGCGCGGCCGAGCCCCTCAATGAGCACGAAACGAATCGCCCCACCCTCTGACTTTTTGTCGACCCGCATCAGTTCCAAATAGCGCTCCGCACCCAAGTTGGGCCCCACCACCGGCAAGCCAGCCCGTTCGATCAGACGCCGCATGCGAGTCAAAAACTCCGGAGGCATAAGACCCAGGCGGACCGACAAGTCGCTGGCCATCACCATGCCGCAGCCTACGGCTTCGCCATGCAGCCATTCGCCGTACCCAAGGCCAGTCTCAATCGCATGTCCAAAGGTGTGACCGAAATTGAGGATGGCGCGCAGCCCTTGCTCGCGCTCATCTTGCCCCACCACCCAGGCCTTGATCTCACAACAGCGCCTAACGGCATAGGCCAACGCGGCCTTGTCACGCGCCAGCAACGCATCCAGATTGACTTCAATCCAATCCAGAAAGGCGGCATCGGCGATAGGGCCGTACTTGATCACCTCCGCGAGCCCGGCCGACAACTCCCGCTGCGGCAGCGTGTCCAAGGTGTCCAGATCGGCGATCACACGCGCCGGTTGATAGAAGGCGCCGAGCATGTTCTTGCCCAACGGGTGGTTGATTGCGGTCTTGCCGCCGACCGATGAGTCCACTTGGGCCAGCAAGGTCGTGGGCACCTGCACGAAGGGCACGCCGCGCATATAGATCGAAGCGGCGAATCCCGTCATATCACCGATGACGCCGCCGCCGAGTGCAAACAAGACCGTCTTGCGATCCGAAGCCGAGGCCAACAAATGGTCGAAGATTCGGTTCAGCGACGCCCAATCCTTGTACTGCTCGCCGTCCGGCAATTGCACAACATCGACCCGCGGATAGTGCGCCAACAACTGCTCACGCAGGCGTTGCTGGTACAGCGGTGCGACCGTTTCGTTGCTGACAATCAGCGCCGCCGCGGCCTTGGGCAAACCTTGCCACGAAGTGGACGAGTCCAGCAGGCCCGAGCCAATCAGGATGTCGTAAGCCCGTTGTCCATCGTCAAGCGCAATGGGAACGGTCTGGGTAGAGGATTGAGAAAGGCTGAGGATGTTCTGTGGCGCTGCGTTCATGGGCCCAAGTGTACGAGCCTGAACCCACCACTCGATTGAGCTACCGAATGCCCTCAGACTTTTACTTCGGCGCCCACCGTGGCCGCCACACGGCTGGGATCCACAATACCGGCCAACTCCAGTTGCATCAGCGCCATATTGACCAGACCCTGCACCGAAGGTCGGCCGGTTTCCAGTACGAAATGGGCGCAGCGCCGGTAGAACGGATTGCGCTGAAGATACAACTCGCGCAACTTCCCCAAGGGGTCGCGCACCTGCAGCAAAGGCCGCTGTGTATCGTGACGCAAGCGCCTGAATAACTCCTCCGGCGTCGAACGCAGATACAAGACGGTGGAGTGCTTGTGCAGCAAATCGCGGTTGCTATCCCTCAGGACAATGCCGCCACCGGTGGCCAACACAAACTCACCCTCCCGGGTGAGGATTTCGGCCAAGACCTCCGACTCAATGTCGCGAAAAGCAGCCTCGCCGGAGCGATCAAAAAAAGTCTTGATCGTCTCGCCGAGGCGCGTTTCTATTTCGGCGTCGGTGTCGATAAAGCGCATTCCCAGTTGGCGCGCCATCTGACGGCCGACGGTGGACTTGCCACCGCCGGGCATACCGACAAGGGAGATGATCATGCCCAAGGAGGCACTCAGTCAGCGTTCGTGCAATAGGTCGAATCCGCCGACTTTCTCTTGATGCCGTATGGGCTGACCACGAAGGCTGGAGGTGGTGTTTCTGTCTTGATGGCGGTGGCAGACACCGGCAAGGTACTTGCGTAAATCGCTGGAGGGCTCAACACGCCAGCCGCAGATGCCTGGATCGTGAAGTTCACCCAACCCGCCACACTCTTCGGGTATTCAATCTTCAAGATCGCTGTGCCATTGGCGCCAGTCTTGGTCGAACCGACCATGGTGATGGACGCATCCGACTTGCGCGGATCCAACTGCGCGTTGGCATTACGGTCCTCGCCAACTTCGATCGAACCGTTCTTGTTCAAGTCCTCCGCCGCGCAGCCTGCAGCATAGCCTGGAGTCTTGATGGCATCCGAGTAGTAGAAAGGCTTCCAAGCCGCAGCCACCTTGTCGTACTCATAAAAGCCCTTCGAATACCCAGTCAAGTCCAAGGACGGAGTGATTTGGACATTCGAAACAGGGTTGCCGGCAGCATCCACAACCAAGAGGATGTATTGCTTCACATAGGTCAGCTTGCTATCGCCCTCCGAGATCGTCTCATCCGTACCGATCGTGATGGACAAGGGATCCGACACCACGGTCAGGCTAGTCAACACCGCATTCGGGCAGGCGGTGACAGCAAAATCGCTGTAGTCCCAGCAAGCACGCACCGTCACCCCATTGGTCGGGCTCGAACGTTGGCCGGGCGTGTAATTGGTGACCGCAGCGCCACCGGCATCCGAATACACGATCGACGAGGCTGAACTCAGCGAACCGCCAATGCTGTTGCTGTCGCCATTCAAGTCAAAGCGGACCCGAACATTCTTGACTGGCGTGTTGTTCGCCGCCAAAAACAAGGCGCGGATTTCCGTCCGATTGGAGGTGTCTGCGGTGTTCACTTTGACCACCGATGGTGACGCCGAAACGGCGGCGGACGTCACCGTCAAGGTGACCGGATCGACCGTCGATGAACCCGAAGGAACCGTCACGGTTTGCACCACCGTCTTGCCTCCAGCCACCGCCGTGATATCGATGGGGCCGGGTGTAGTGGGTGCGGTGTAGGTGTAGGTGAAGCCGCCATTGCTGTCGGTCACATCGGTCACGGTCGGGAGGCCACTGGCGCTGATCTTGATCGCCACTCCATTCATGGCATTTTTATTGACGTCACTCAGGCGGTACTCCACCTTATTGCCTGCACTCCCCGCAACCGGCAAGGCTGGCAGAGCGGTTGCTTGCAGAGTTGTTCCAGTGACCAGGAAGGTGGCTGTGCGGACCAGCGTATCGCTTTTGACGGTGACGGTGATCAGTCGGTCAGACTTGTCATCGCCAATCTTGACCTTTGCCGTGACTTGCCCCTGGGCATCGGTTTGATTCGACGCCGCAGCAACGGTCGCCTTGTTGTCAACGGTGAAGGTCACTGGAATGCCACTGATGACATTTCGCAGAGCATCCACGGCCGTCACGGTCACCGTCACTACATCGCCACCGGAATTGGTGACATTGTTTTTATCCAGCAACACAGAAAGATCAGCCGCCTTGGGCGCACTCACCAGGGAGTCGACCACATTGACGCTGATGGAGCGTGTCACCGTTCCGCTGGTCGCGATCAAGGCAATGGTCCGGTTTTTCTTGTTGGCCACCAAGCTCAAATCAGCAGTCAATTGCCCGCTTGTGGTCCCAGTTGTCGTCGCGCCTCCGGCGTTGAGCAGGGCGTCTTCATTGGGATGCAGGGTGGCATCGGTATCCACCTTCAAAGTGACCGGCGAGCCGCCAATGGCATTCCGATTCGCGTCGAGCGATGTCACCGTCAATTTGATGGTCTGCGTGCCATCGTTGGGCATGGTGGCCTTATCAACGACCAAAGCCAAATCAGCAACCTTGCCGCCATTGACACTATCGACGACATCAAAGCTTGCCGTCTTGGTAACCGAGCCACTGGTCACCGTCACTTTCACGGTGCGACTGGTTTTGTCCACCAATTGAACAATTGCGGTCAAGGTCCCGTTGTCCTTGCTGGTAGCCTTGGCCGAAGGTGTCACGATGGCGCCGCTGTCCACGGTGACGGAAACAGGAACCTCCACACCGGTGATGGCCGTATTGCCTGCCGCCAAGGCCGTGATCGTCAGCGTGACCTTTTCCGTTCCTGAATTGGGGATCGAACTCTTGTCGCCGATCACCGCCAAATCAGTCAAGCTGGTTGGGGTCGTGGTGCTTGGGGTACTCGGGTCTTGAAAGATCGGCTTGCCCGAATCTGAACCACTTCCGCCTCCACAAGCAACCATGAGGCCCGCGACGACAAATCCCAGCACCGCTCGGACACAAGTTCGACCGAAGCGATCCAATTTATTACTACTGCTCATTTCTGCTTACTCCTGCAATGCCAGCGTATGTGAACGCAGGCGCTCCCGTGTTTCAGTGGATCTTGCTTGTTAGACCAGCGGCGCTACCAGGCGAGCCTGATCCAAGTCAGCGAACCGTCGCCCGGTCATTCACGACCTTGGGGGTCAGGAAGATCAGCAACTCCGTCTTGATCGACGTACGGGACTTGTTCTTGAATAGATTTCCCAAATAAGGGACATCTCCGAGCAAAGGTACCTTGGAAATGTCCTCGCGCTCATCTTGAGTAAAGATACCGCCGATCACCACCGTGCCGCCGTTTTCCACCAGCACCTGGGTCTGCACATGCTTGGTGTTGATGGCAAAGCCCTGAGGAGTGAGCGTGCCGCGGCTGTCCTTATTGACATCCACATTCAGGATCACATTGCCTTCGGGCGTGATCTGCGGCGTCACTTCAAGCTTCAGATTGGCCTTGCGGAACTGAATCGAAGTGGCGCCACTGGCCGTGGCTACTTGATAGGGCAACTCCTCACCTTGCTCGATCAATGCCTTGACTTGGTCGGCGGTAATGACGCGCGGACTGGACACGATCTTGCCCTTGCCATCCGATTCAAGTGCCGACAACTCCAAGTTCAAGAATCGGTTGGCGGTGGCACTGAACAGTGACAGCGCAAAGTTTGCGGCATTGGCGCCGCCAAAGCTGTCCGAGGACACATTGGCCGGCAGGTTGATGAACTGGGTGTTGGAAAAGTCATTCACCGGGTACTGCAAAGTGCTGTAGCCGACACCGTTGTACTTGCCTCCCGCAACCAAATAGTTGCCACCACCGACCGGATAGCCCGGGATGCCATCTTGTCGACCACGCAGGTCATTAGCACCGAGCTTGACCCCCAAAGCACGACCAAACTTATCGTCCGCTTCAACAATGCGAGCCTCGATCAGAACCTGGCGCACCGGGATGTCGATCTTGGCGATCATGGCCTGAACTTCCTCCAACTTGGACGGAATATCGGTCACGAACAACTGGTTGGTACGAGTCTCAAAGATCACGCTGCCACGCGGCGACAGAATGCGCGAGGGGTTTTGGCCTGCACCCGAAGAGCTTCCAGCGTTCTGTCCGCTCAAACCCTTGGCCACTTCCTCGGCCTTGGTGTAGTTCAGTTGGATGGACTGTGTACGCACCGGTTCCAACTGCGCGATCTGAGCCTTTGACTCGAGGTCGAGTTTTTCCTTGGCGGCGAGTTCATCTTTCGGCGCAATCCAAAGCACATTGCCCGATTTGCGCAGGCCCAGGCCCTTGGCCTGCATGATGATGTCCAGCGCCTGATCCCAAGGCACGTCTTTCAGGCGCAGCGTGACATTGCCGGTTACCGTGTCGCTGGTCACCACGTTGAAGTTGGTGAAGTCTGCGATCACCTGCAGCAAGGCGCGCACTTCGATATTCTGGAAATTCAACGACAGCTTGTCGCCGGCGTAGCCCGGGCCTGCCACCAATTTGTTCGGGTCGAGCTTTTGCTGGCGCACTTCCAGCACGAACTGGTTGTCGCTTTGGTACGCACTATGTTCCCAAGCGCCCTTCGGCTCGATCACCATGCGAACGCGCTCACCCACCTGGGTGGTCGAGATGGCCTGCACCGGGCTGCCGAAATCGGACACATCCAGCTTACGACGCAGGCCTGCCGGCAAGCTGGAGCGGAGGAACTCAACCACCAGATTCTGGCCCTGCTGTTGAATGTCGACGCCGACTTGGTTGCTGGGCAGGCTAACAACGATCCGGCCTGCATTGTCTTGGCCGCGGCGGAAATCGATATCGCGAATCGACTGCAACTCAGCGTTCAAACTCGGTGCGAAATGCACCGGCTCGCCGGCTGCCTGCGGCGCTGGGGCAGCTCCAGGCGCCGTCTCCAACACAAGCAACAAAGCGTTGTCCTGAATCTCGGCTTTGTAGCCCGAAGGCTGGCGCAAATTCAGCACCACGCGGGTACGCTCCCCCGCCTGAGCCACATTGGCCGAACGCAAATTGCCCTGATTGATCTCCACCAAGGAGCGGCCAATGCCATTCACCACACCCGGCAGGTCAATCGCAATGCGCGGTGGTGACTGCACGGTGAAGCCCTTTGGCACTTCGGTCAGCGGCTGCGACATCTCGATGCGCACGACCTCGACACCCGACTGCTGGACGCTATTGATCGATCGAATGGCCGTTTGAGCCGCCACCGAACCGGCCGCCAACAAGCCCAGCGATAGAACCACGCTCAAACCCGCTGCGCGCCAAAACTGGCCCATGCCGAATTGGCTCATGCCTGAAGTCTCCTGCAATTTATTCATCGTCCCTGCTCCTGAAGCTGGAGGGTACTGGTGCGTTCAATCCACTCGCCCGCCGCGTCTTGCACGACTTCCCGCAGGGTGATATCGGTCTCGGTGATTGTCATCACGCGTCCAAAATTCAGACCCAGGTGATCGCCGGCCTTGACCTGGTACAACAAGTTGTCGGCCCGCAGCAAGGCAAAGCGCTGGTTCGAGCGGGTGATGCTGCCGACCATGGCCATGCTGTCGAGCGGATAGGCTTCCAGCGGTTCACGGCGACGATTCATCTCGGCGCTCAACAATGAATTGGGCTGAGCCGCCTCCTGCTTGACCGCCACACTGAGCTTTTGCGCGCTGTACGGGTCAATGCCACCCGCAGCCTCGTAAGGCTGGGGTAGAAACTTCTTGGGCGGCACCAGCGGCGTGATGGTGGCGCGGGCCTCGCGGCGCTGCTGCTCCATCCACTGGGTCAGCTCATTGGTGTCGTCCGCGCAAGCCACCAACAAGGTCGCCAGCAGCAACAGGACTCCTGCATTCAGCGGCTTCACTTCTTCGCTCCTGCAGCGGCCTTGGCCGCACTCTTCTTCTGATCTGCCACCTCGAGCGAGTCAAGGTAACGGTAAGTCCGAGCGGTCGCCTCCATGCTCAGCGTGCCGCTATTGGCATCCTTGCCGGTAGGTGCCACCACGTTCAGGTTATGCAGGGTCACGATGCGGGAAAGATTCGACACGTCGGCAGCAAAGGCGCCGATGTCGTGATAACGCCCCGAGACGCGCAAAGAGATCGGCAACTCCGCGTAGTAGTCCTTGCGCTGTTCCTGCCCTGGGCGGAACAACTCGAACTGCAAGCCTCGACCAAGACCGGCCTGGTTGATGTCGGACAGCAAGGCATCGATTTCGGCCTTGCCGGGCAATTGCTTTTCAAGCTGGGTCACGTATTCTTCAACCTGACTCTTTTGCTTGCGCAACTCAGGCAAGTTGACAGCTTGGGCCAGTTTGCCCTTGAAGTCTTGCTTCAACACCGGCTCGCGGGCGAGTTCAGCATCCAGCGCCGACTGCACATCGGACAGCAGGAACACCCAACCCAGCGCCATCACCACCACCGCAGAGGCACAAAAAGCTGCCAACTTAGGCAGCAGCGGCCATTGACCGGGTTCATTGGGATTGAGGCCGCGGAACTGATCGGCCACGCCCTCGAACCACGCGTTGGGATCGAATTTGATTGATAAAGCCTTGGTCGCCATGCTTGCCTTCAGGACTTGTTGGCTTCGCCGGGCCGCGCCGTGGCCGCGGCGCCGGAAGCTGCCGAGCCAGGTTTGCCAGGCACATCATTGGCTTCACGATTCGGATCTTTGATCGTGACGCGCATGGAAAAATCGAGCAGTCGTTTCTGGTCACGACCACTGGTGCTGAGATTGGCAACCTTGATTTCGACCAATTCTGGGCGCTCCAGCCATTCGGATGCGCGCGATGTGTTGCGCAACAACTCGGCCACACGTTCATTGGTCTGGGCGATGCCATTGATGGTGACGACTTTTTCGGCCTGCCGGATCGCCGTCAGATACACACCTTCGGGCGTATGGCGAGCCAATTCATTCAGTAACTGCACCGGTGTATTTCGGTCGGTTTGCAAATCCTCAACCGCACGTTGGCGCGATTTAAGCGACTCGATCTCGGCGCGCAAATTGGCGATATCTTTGATTTGGTTATCCAGCCGACCAATTTCCAAGGTCAGGTACTGATTGCGACCTTGCTGCTCGGTAGTCCAGTGCTGCAACAAAGCGTAGGTGAGCGCGACCAAACCGGCACCGACCAAGCCAGCCGCCGCCAAACCGACAAAAAACTGCGCCTTGCGTCGCTTACGTTTTTCTTCCCGATAAGGAAGTAGGTTGATCAGGATCACTGGAAAAACCTCCGCATGGCCAGTCCGCAGGCGGTCAAATAGGCGGGCGCTTCGCGGCGCAGTTTGGATTCACGAATGGCCGAACCCAAAGCCATGTTCTCGAACGGATTCACCACCATGCAGGCAAAACCGGTCAACTCGGTGACCCGTTCCTTCAATCCCGGCAAGGTGGCCGTACCACCAGCCAACATCACATAGTGCACCTTGTGGTGCGGGGTGCTGGTAAAGAAATACTGCAGCGCGCGGCCGATTTCCTGCGACAGGCTATCCACAAAGGGGTTCAGCACGGCGTTTGCAAAATCTTCCGGCAAATCATTGGCGAGCTTTTTTTGCTCGGCCTCTTCAAACGAAAACCCGTATTGGCGCGAAATCAACTGCGTCAGTTGTGAGCCGCCAAAAGCCTGATCACGGTCGTACAGCATTTCATCGTCACGCAGCACCTTGAGGCTGGTGGTGTCGGCACCAATCTCAAACAAAGCCACCAAGGCATCTTTGCCTTCATTCGGCAGATTGGCGATCAAGCGCCCCATGGCCATGCGAGAGGCGTGCGACTCGATGTCCAGGATCACCGGACGCAGGCCGGCGGCCTCGGCCAAACCTTGACGATCCTGCACCCGGTCCTTACGCGAAGCAGCAATCAAGACCTCAACATCACCGACCGAGGTCGGGCTGGGGCCAATCACGCAAAAATCGAGACTGACTTCATCGAGCGAGAACGGGATGTACTGGTTGGCTTCCGCCTCGACCTGGATCTCGAGTTCTTCATCCCGCAAGCCGGCGGGCAGCATGATCTTCTTGGTGATCACGGCGGATTGCGGCATGGCCAACACAGCATCGCGTGTACGGCTGCCACTGCGCGCCACGACGCGACGCACCGCATCGGCCACTTCATCGAATTTCTCGATCTGGCCGTCGGTGATCCAACCTTTTTCAAATGGCTCGGTGGCAAATCGCTCCAACACCATATCGCCATTGGCGGTCTGGCCCAGCTCCACCAATTTGACGCTGGACGAACTGATATCCAAGCCAATCATGGGCGGATGCTTTCGACCCATCAGTACGTCAAGTATTCCCACGACGTGAATCCCCCAACGTTTTTCGCCGGACTATTAATAAGTTACTTGAATGCTAGCAGCAAAGCCCTTGCCCCCCTAAGGAAACAAGGTCACAGGCGGTAACACCACGTTGCGAAACATACACGCCGCAAGCGCGCCCTAAAGACCGGAAAAACACTGCATTTCCGACTTCGAGGCTTCCTTGTGGCGGCCAAGTTGAAAACAACGCAAGCTAGAGAGCTTTCTATAATCGCCCGACCCCAGCGGAGGCCCATGAGCGAAGCCAAAAAGAAAGTCCCTCGGAACTCCAATACCGAGTCCCGCCCCGAAATTCCAAAGACGGCCCTGTCTGTCGCGGGCAAACTGTTTGGCTGGCTGCTCGGCCTCGGCCTTGCCGGGCTTGGTTCGGTGCTCTTGCTAGTGGCGCTAGCCCTGGCCATGGCCTACCCCAACCTGCCCGACATCAGCGGCTTGACCGAATATCGGCCCAAGTTGCCGATGCGGATTTTGTCGAATGACGGGCAATTGCTCGGTGAATTTGGCGAAGAACGGCGCAACTACCTGACCATCAAGGAAATCCCCAAGGTCATGCAGGATGCTGTGCTGGCCATTGAGGATGCGCGCTTTTATCAACATGGCGGCGTCGACTATCTGGGCGTGATCCGAGCCGGCTTGGCCAACGTCGGTGAATCGCGCAGCCAGGGTGCGTCCACCATCACCATGCAGGTAGCCCGCAATTTCTACCTGTCGACCGAAAAAACGCTGACCCGCAAGATTTACGAGATCTTGTTGGCCTTGAAGATCGAGAACGCCCTCAGCAAGGAGCAAATTCTCGAGATCTACATGAACCAGATCTTTCTGGGTCATCGGGCCTACGGCTTTGCCGCCGCCAGCGAAGTCTATTTCGGCAAACCATTGCGCAGCATCTCGATTGCCGAAGCCGCCATGCTGGCCGGTTTGCCCAAGGCACCCTCGGCCTATAACCCGATCAACAACCCACGTCGCGCCAATATCCGCCAGCAATACATCATCGAGCGCATGCTGGAAAACGGTTTCATCACGCCCGAGCAGCGTGACAGCGCCAAGGCCGAAGTGCTGCGCTACCGTCAGATGAGCGAGACCCCCTCGCATGCCGAGTTCGTGGCCGAGGCGGCCCGCCAACTGATCTTCAGCCAGTATGGTGACGAGGCGTACACGCGCGGCTTGAATGTCTATCTGACCCTGCGCGCCGATGAACAAAACGCGGCCTACCGCGCCTTACGCCGCGGCATCATGGACTTTGAACGGCGTCAGGTTTACCGTGGCCCGGAAGCCTATGTCGATCTGCCGGCGGCACAAAAGGACTTGGATGCTCGGCTGGCCGAAGCCCTGGCCGACCATCCCGCCAACGACGAGCTATTGGCTGCCGTGGTGCTCGAGGCCGACCCGCGCAAGGTGGTGGCAGCACTGCAAAGCGGCGAGACGCTGACGCTCAGCGGCGAAGGATTGAAGCCGGCGACCTCCGGACTGTCCGAGAAGGGCAATCCAAAAACACGCATCCGCCGTGGCGCCATCATCCGGGTCATCAAATCAACGCGGGCCGGCAAAGACGAATGGACCATCACTCAATTGCCTGAAGTGGAAGGTGCGTTTGTGTCGATGGATCCGCGCAACGGCCAGATCCGGGCGATGGTGGGCGGCTTTGACTACGCCAAAAACAAATTCAATCACGTCACCCAAGCCTGGCGCCAACCGGGCTCCAGCTTCAAACCCTTTATCTATTCGGCAGCGCTGGAAAAAGGCTTCACCCCCAGCACGGTGGTGAATGACGCACCGCTGTTCTTCAACGCGTCCAGCACCGGCAGCCAACCCTGGGAACCCAAGAACTACGACGGCACCTTTGAAGGACCGATGCCGCTGCGGCGCGCCTTGGCCAAGTCGAAGAATATGGTGTCGATCCGGATTCTTAATTCGATCGGCGTGCATTACGCCCAAGACTGGCTGACCCGTTTCGGCTTCGAAGCCGAAAAGCACCCCGCTTACCTGACCATGGCCCTGGGTGCCGGCTCGGTCACCCCAATGCAGCTGGCGCAGGGCTACGCGGTGTTTGCCAACGGCGGCCACCGCGTCACGCCACAGTTGATTGCCAAGATGACCGACAACAAGGGGCGTTTGCTCTACGAAGCGGCGCAGACCGTGGTTGGCGAAGACTCCCGCACCATTGAGGCGCGCAACGCCTTCATGATGAGCAGCCTTCTGCAGGAAGTCACTCGCAGCGGCACGGCGGCCAAGGCGCAAGCGCAGCTGAAGCGTCCCGACCTGTACGGCAAGACCGGTACCACCAATGACTCAATGGACGCCTGGTTTGCCGGTTATCAGCAAGAGGTGGTGGCCGTGGTTTGGATCGGTTATGACCAGCCCAGAAAGCTCGGCGACCGAGAAACCGGCGGCGGCCTCTCACTGCCAGTCTGGATCGAGTACATGAGTTTTGCGCTGCGCAATGTGGCCGTTTCCGAAATGGCCGCCCCCGAGGGCATCGTGCGCATCAACAACGAGTGGTACTACGACGAGTACTCCGGCAAAGACGGCGTGCGCGAGTTGAGTCAGGACGAGACCAGCATGCCGCAAGCGGCCAGCCCTGACGAAAAGAAGAGCATCATGGACTTGTTCAAGCGCTGAAGCTCAGCGCCTTGCCCGCCTGAGCGCTGGCTTGTTCGGACAGCAGGGCCAGGAACTCGGCGCTGCTGCGGGTGTCCAGCCAAAGACCGTCGACGTATCGGAAGTGATAGCCGCCCGCGCGCGCCGCCAGCCAAATCTCTTGCAGCGGCGCCTGGGTGTTGATGATGAGTTTGCTGCCACCGGGCATGCTCAACTCCAACAGGCCGCCACTGCGATGGCTGTCGATGTCCACCACATCAGCATCCAGCCAGGCATCGACTCGGGCCTCGACCAGATCCAGCAGGGCTCGGGCCTTGGTTTGGTATTCGAGATCGGTCAAGGGCGTGGCGGCAGGCGCCGGCAATGAAGAAGACATGGGCGATAAACTTCCGGAATGATGAAAACAACGAGCGAAACCCTCACCCGCCCGGCAAGTGTAGGTCGCAGCACCCCGACCGCACACCCCGCAGGGGCAAAGCGGTCCAGTAGATTGGTCTGTGTTGCGGGCTTGGGCTTGCTGATGCTGACCACCGCCTGCGGGCAAAAAGGCCCGCTGACGCTGCCCCGCGGCGCCACGACTGCGGCGACAAGCCAGCCTGCGCCGCAGCCCGAGGTTCCAGCCAAAGCCGCCGCATCAGCGCCCCTCTGAGCGCTAGCCTAGGCCCACAAGGGCTTGATGCTCGGGCCGCCGCTCCGTAAGAAGGCGCTAGTTACGACCTTCCTCTACGGCGTGGCAGGCCACCCTGACCCCTTGGAACTGCAGCATCTGCGGACGCTCAATCTTGCAGCGTGCCGTTGCCTTGGGGCAGCGCGGGTGAAAGCTGCAACCGCTAGGCGGGTTGAGTGGGTTGGGGACCTCGCCCTGCACCGGCGTGCGCGACCGCCCCGTCATATGGATGTCGGGAATCGCGTCCAAGAGCATGCGGGTGTACGGATGGCGCGGCTGTTCGAACAACTGCGCCTTATCGGCCAACTCGACCAAACGCCCCAAATACATCACCCCGACTTGATCGGACACATGCCGAACCACGGCCAGATTGTGTGAGATGAACAAATAGGTCAGGCCCTGGGCGCGCTGTTGGTCCTTCATGATGTTGAGCACCTGCGCCTGCACCGACACATCGAGGGCCGAGGTCGGCTCATCACACACCAGAAACTCGGGTTGCGTGGCCAGCGCACGGGCAATCGAGATGCGTTGCCGCTGGCCGCCGGAGAACTGATGCGGGAATTTATCCCGATCCACCGGCGACAAACCGACGGAGCGCAACAACTCGCCAACGCGCTCACGCTGCTGTTCTAAGCCCGCCAGCAAACCATGCTCGCGCAGGGGCTCGGCCACAATGTCCTGCACCTTCCAACGCGGATTCAATGACGCATAGGGATCTTGGAAGATCATCTGCATGCGCCGGCGCAAGGCCAAGGCGGCATTCGAGGCCAAGGTTTTGGCGATATCTTCGCCGTCAAAGCTGACCGACCCGCGCGTGGGCTCGTACAAGCCCACCAACAGGCGTGCGACGGTACTCTTGCCGCAACCGGACTCACCCACCAAAGCCAGCGTCTTCCCGCGAGCAATGCTGAAATCTACACCGTCCACCGCGTGGACAAACTGCTTGGGCTTGCGCTCAATGACCCGGTTCAACCAAGGCGGCGAGACGTCAAAGGTTTTGGCCAGGTCCTTCACCTCCACCAACGGGCGGCTCATCGCGCGGCCTCCTTCTCGGCGCCATGTAGCCAGCACGCAGCTTGGGTGGGGCCTACTGTCCTGAGCTCAGGCCGCTCAATGCGGCAGCGCTCGAACACCTGCGGACAACGCGGATTGAAAGCACAGCCCTGTGGAATGGCATTCAAGCGCGGCATCGCGCCATCGATCTGCAACAGGCGTTCGCGGTCCTCATCCATGGCCGGAATCGAACCCATCAAACCACGGGTATAGGGGTGTGCGGGCCGGTGAATGAGGTCATGGACCGGGCCAATCTCCGCCACACGCCCGGCGTAGAGTACGGCCACCCGATCGCAGGTTTCGGCGATGACGCCCATATCGTGCGTGACCAGCATGACCGCCGCCCCCTGCTCTTTGCAGATGCGTTTGAGCAAAGCAATGATCTGCGCTTGAATTGACACGTCAAGCGCCGTGGTCGGTTCGTCCGCAACGATCAATTTGGGGCTGGCCGCCAAGGCCAAGGCAATCACCACCCGTTGACGCATGCCGCCGGAAAATTGATGCGGGTATTGATCAATGCGGGCCTCGGCGGCGGGAATGCCGGTTTGCTCCAACAACTCAATCGCGCGCTTGCGCGCCTGCGCTTCGGTCAAGTTCAGGTGGGTGGTGATGGTTTCGATCAGCTGCCGCCCCACCGTATAGAGGGGGTTCAGTGATGTCAGTGGATCTTGAAAGATAGCGCCGATCTGCCGGCCGCGGATCTTGCGCATCTGCTCGTAGGGCAAATTGTCGATTCTCTGCCCCTCCAGCAGGATCTCGCCCGAGGCAATCCGACCCGGAGGATCAAGCAGGCCGATGATGGCGGCACCGGTCAGCGACTTACCGGCGCCGGATTCACCCACCACACCCAGAATCTCACCCGGCGCGATGTCCAGATTGATATCGTCAAGCGCCAGCAAGGTTCCGCGCCGTGTCGGAAATTCAACCCGCAGATGGCGGACCTGAAGCAAGGGAGTCGTCATAAAGGGCTCGTCAATTCTCAGCGCAGGCGCGGGTTCAAGGCGTCGCGAAGCCAGTCACCGAGCAGGTTCACGCTCAAAGCAATCAAGACCAGCATCACGCCCGGCCAGATGGTGATCCACCATTCACCCGAGAACAGAAAGTCATTGCCAACCCGGATCAGCGTGCCCAAGGAAGGACTGGTCGGCGGCACACCCACCCCCAGAAAGGACAAAGTCGCCTCGGTGATGATGGCGGCCGCCACCTGAATGGTGGCCAACACCAGCACTGGCCCCAGCACATTGGGCAGCACATGCTTGCGCATGATGCGTGCCGGCCTAACGCCGATGACGCGCGCCGCCTGCACATATTCCTTGTTGCGCTCAACCAAGGTGGAGCCACGCACCGTGCGAGCGTACTGTACCCAACCGGTCAAGGAGATGGCCAAGATCAGCACCAAAAAAGCCAGCGCATCGTGGGCGTTAGGAAACATCGCCCGTCCTACGCCATCGATCAACAGAGCCACCAAGATAGATGGGAAGGACAGCATCACATCGCAAACCCGCATGATGAAGGCGTCGACCTTGCCGCCCAGGAAGCCCGACAGTAGTCCCAGGCCTACTCCGATCAACATCGACAAGAGCACCGAGGCCAGGCCGACGAACAACGAAATTCGCGCGCCATACATCAAGGCCGACAAGATGTCGCGGCCCTGGTCGTCGGTTCCGAGCAAATACTTGCTGCTACCGCCTTCCATCCATGCCGGCGGCAGGCGCGAATCCATCAGTTCCAAAGACGCCAGATCAAAGGGATTGTGCGGCGCCACCCACTCAGCAAAGAGCGCGCAAAACACACAAATCAGAGCGATCAGCGCCGCCGTGACAGCAACCGGTGACGAGCGAAAGGAGTGCCACACATCGCCGTCGAAAAAGCGCGCTATGGCACCCTGCACTGGCACCGGACTAGGAGTTGAACTCATCGGAACAGGTCTCAAGAGAAAAGCATGGGCCGCGGCAGCGCAGCACGCTCAATGGGCCTTGCCTTCAAGGCGCAAGCGCGGGTCAACGGTGAAATAGAGCAAGTCCACCAGCAGATTGATGCTCACGAAGATAAATGAGATCAGGCACAAATAGGCGGCCATCACCGGAATGTCTGCAAACTGGACCGCCTGAATGAAGAGCAAGCCCATGCCCGGCCACTGAAACACCGTCTCGGTGATGATGGCGAAGGCGATCAGCGAACCGAGTTGCAAACCGGTGATCGTGATGACCGGCACCAAGGTGTTTTTCAAGGCATGCCCAAAATAGACGGCGCGATTGCTCAGGCCGCGCGCACGCGCGAACTTGATGTAATCGGTGCGCAGCACCTCCAGCATCTCGGCGCGCACCAGTCGCATGATCAGCGTCAGCTGAAACACCGACAAGGTAATGGCCGGCAAAAGGATGTGACGCAACCCGTCCAGCGATAAGAGCCCGGTGGTCCAGGAGCCCAAGGCGATGACATCGCCCCGACCGAAACTGGGCAGCCATTTGAGCCACACCGCAAAAACCAAGATCAGCAAAATCCCGATCAAAAACGTTGGCAGCGACACACCCAGCAAGGAAAGCATCATCAGCACTTGTGAGCTGGCCCGGCCGCGCCGCAGCGCCGCGAACACACCCAAAGGGATGCCGACACCCAAGGCGATCACGCCGGCCACCATCGACAATTCCAGTGTCGCTGGCAAGCGCTCAATGATCAGCGTCGACACCTTGCGACCCTGCCTCAGGCTCAAGCCGAATTCACCCTGCACCGCATTGGCAACGAAACGCGCAAATTGGACCGGGAAGGGCGCATCCAGTCCCAAATCGTGCCGCAAGGCCACGCGCTGCTCTTCAGTCGCGTCCTGGCCCAGCAAGTTGGTCACCGGATCACCCACGTACTGAAACAACATGAAGGCGATGAAGGCCACCGTCAGCATCACGACAAGAGCCTGGGCCAAGCGTCTGAGAATGAAAACAAGCATGTGTAAGTCGATCGTTAGCCATCTGACGCGCGACGCCAGGCGTCGACAGCCACGAAGTCAAAGTGATAATTCCGGCCAACGCATTGGGTCAGCCAGCCAAGAAGCAGCGCCATGATGGCGAAGACTGCCCCGTGCCACAAACGGGTTAGCCCTGAGTGCCCGTCCGTAGATCCCCGCCCCTGAACAGGCTCAGAGCTGCAAACTCCCGACCAGCGCCTGCCCCGCAGAATCCAAGAGCAAGATGTTGCCGTAGCAGGCTGACGTGCGACTGGATGTGTTGTCGCCATCGGTCATCATGGCCATCGACACCAGCCTGCCAGGGGGCTCGCCAAAGGCTTTTTCGTAGTCGGCCCTCACGTCGCGCTGCTTGCGCTGCCACATCCCCTTGCCGCCGAGGCCGCTGCCCACAACGATCTTGCGAATGCGGTCGCTGCGCGCGCTGATGATCACCGTCTCCGGTGCGGCGCTCGCATCCCACACATACATCAGGGTGGCATAGGGTGGCATTTCACCGGTCAAAGCCTGGGCCAATTCGAATTGCAGACGGTTGCGCATCGAAAGTTTGCTTTCATCACCCGCAAAGCCCAGCAATAAGCGCGCGGGCGCATCGTCGGTATCGGGATCGGTTACCGTCGCACGAGGCTCCAAAGCTTGAATCCACCAATCGAATTGAAGCCGCTCAATGTGAGCCGAATCGACATTCATCGACCGCCTCCAAAGACTCACCGACTGAGTCGCCTGAGCCAATACGCAGGCCTGCCCAGCCCGACTGGCCAAGCTGTACTGTGTGATGCGCTTACCAGGCAAGGCGCGCGGCGACCAGTCGGACAAGGCGGGAGGCATGGCCGCGGCCTCTGCATCGACCACCGGCTCCGTCACGGCACAACCGACCAGGCCACCCATCAGCAGGAAACTCAGCAGCGCCACCCAGCCAGCAGAAAGGCGCGAGCAAGAACTGACAAAACCAGAAAAAAACACAGGGAACTCTCAGGGTGGCGAATCGGTCTGGCGCAAGCAATGTGACAAGCCCGCTACGACCATTTATGAAAAAAGAAAGGGCCGCTCGAAGCGGCCCTTGCCTTAGAACAGCGGTGCCCAGCATAGCTGAGCACGTTAACCCCATCAGAAGCGGTGACGAATGCCGCTGCTGACGCCCACGCGATCCTTGGCGGTATTGCTAAAGCTGACGGCACCACCCAACTTGGTGTAATCCAGCTCAGCATAAACGTCGGTACGCTTGGACAGCGCGTAATCAGCCACCGCGGCAGCAAAGCCAGCCTTGCTCTTGCCACCCAGCACATGATGTGTCTGCTCAGCATACCAACCTTGCAGACCCAGATTCAGTTGCGGGCTGAGTTGATAAGTCAGACCCATGGTGACCATATCGCGCTGCTTGACATCGAGACCCGCGGCATTCAATGCGCTATTCGGGCTGACGGTGTAGTTGTTGGTGTAGGCAGCTTGCAGAACGTTGGTGCCGAGGTCAAACTTGTTTTGAGCCCACGACAGGTTCAAGTACATCGGGCCCGAGGTGTAAGCACCCCCGACCGTCATGCCTTGCACCTTGCGGCCGGCAGTGTCTTTGGCCTCCAAGAAACCAGCACCCAGGGCAAACTCATTCATAACGTAACGAGCCATCGCACCCATGGACTTGTCGGGCGTAGCGCCCTCACCAGCACTCACCTGAGCCTCGGCACGGAAGCCTCCCGCCTCAACCAGATACTTGACCATATTGCTCTGACGACCGCCCATGGCCATGACCGTCTCTGGACGGAAAATCTCGATATAGGGCGAGTACTTGAAAGACGAATAGGTGCTGGTGTAAACGTCGAACAAGACGTTGTACTGGCGACCCAAGGTCAAACGACCATAGTCCTTGGACTCCAAGCCCACCCAGGACTGACGCCAGAACTCGCCGGCGGTTTGAGCACCGGTATCCGAATTCAAGCGATGCTCAAGATTGGCAATCGCTTTCAAACCACCGCCCATGTCTTCCGTGACATTGACACCCAAACGGCTGTTCGACATGCCGCCAGGAATCACTTGCGACAGCGATGAGCCCTTAGTCCCAGCGGTCGTACCCGAATTCGTGGTGTAGCGGACACCCACATCCACGATGCCATAAAGCGTCACGCTGGACTGAGCCCAAGCCGTCGAACTTGCAAGCGCCAAAAGGCCAAGAGCCAAAGCGGTTTTTTTCATGAAAGTCTCCTGCTGTTGTGGAATATCTTTGAATTGATTCTCAAGTATTCAAGAACAGAAAAGAACTCCTTGTTGTCAACTCCCAACAAGCAGAAACCCTGTCATTTGCGAGCTTGCTGCGGCAGATCAAAAAAAAGCCACCCGAAGGTGGCTTTTTGACTCTCCGCGGGGCCGAGGCCCTGCAAAACATCGTTTGGCTTAGAAGCTGTGACGCACGCCGAAGTCGACACCGCCCGACTTGCCGCTGACGGCCACAGCAGGGTTGTTGCCGTTCAGCGAGAAGCTGGCATTGCCGCCGTTTTCGATGTACGAAACGGTGGTGTACAGAGCTGTACGCTTGGACAGGTTGTGGATATAACCTGCGGCTGCCTGACCGGCCTTACCGGTCAGAGCCTTGGCGGCGCCGCCCTTGTCGTACTCGGCGTAAGTGCCCGACACCCACACCACGCCCGAACCGAACACCGGAGCAGACACAGACAGGTTGTAGATGTCTTGGCTGTGTGCGGTGAACTTGGTCTGCGAGTATGTACCCATGACCTTGGCGATGCCGAAGTCATAAGAACCACCCAACACGGTCAGCTTGAACTTATCGGTCGCGCCGAACTCGGTGTAAGCAGCGGCAACGTTGAAAGCGCCAGCCTTGTAGCCCACGCGGCCACCAATGCTCTTGTTGAAGGCGTTGGTGCCCTCACCAGCAGCGATGTCCACGCCACCGTACACGCCGCCCAGATTGGCCGGCAATGTGTAGGAAACTTGGTTGTCGCTACGGCTCATGTCAACCGTGGTGCCCAGCTTGTGGTGCAGATTGAAAGCCGAACCCAGACCAGTGGCGCTCACCGGGTCGAAGTCTTCGATGGCCAACTTGGTGACGGTCTTGAAACGGCCCAGGCGAACTTCGCCCATGCTGTCGGAGATCAAGCTCACGGTCGAGCGACGAGCCCAGAAACCGGTCGAAGAACCGCCGCCGCCGTTGTCAGTGTTGACTTCGCTTTCCAGCCAGAAGCCAGCCTTCAGGCCGCCACCCAGATCTTCAACGCCACGCACGCCGAAACGGCTGGTGCTGCTACCGCCAGAAGCCAAGCTGTAGACATGCTTGCCATTGGCTTCGGTGTAACGAGCCGCTGCATCGACCACGCCGAACAGGGTCACCGACGATTGAGCAGCAGCAACGCCAGCAAACGAGCCGAGAACGGCCAGTGCAACAATAGATTTCTTCATTCGATACTCCTAAAAATTCAACGAGGTCCCAATCGCAGGGTTCCGCAAAGGAACCCATCGGGCCCACCCCCTCAATGGAAGTTGCCGTATTGCACCAGACGAATGAGGCTTTTGCGAGACAAGCCCAACTAAATCAGGGTTTGCGTTGTTGACACACAACGAAAATCACTCATCACAAAAAGTTCATAAAGCCAAAGTCCCCGCGCAAGAGCGACAAAAGCTGGGGACCTAACTTGGAATGCCGAATCTTCGTGAGTTCCACCCTCTTCCGCTCTCATCTCTACACTACGGCCCGCCGCGCAACTTCCGTCCACGCCCAATATGCCCGCCCACGCCAGCCTATCCCCCTTGGATCAGCTCCTCACCAGCGTTGACCACGGCCTGCGCACCGTGTTCGGCGTCCCGCAGTCGGCCAGGCCAAGTCCGGCGGCGCAATCCGCCTCACCGACCAACTTGAGTGCCGAGCAAAAACAGTTGTCTGCGGCGCTGATGCGCGTCAATCATGTGGGCGAGGTTTGCGCGCAAGCGCTTTACCAATCTCAGGCTCTGCTGACCCACAACCCCGGCTTGCGTGAGCATTTCAAGCGCGCCGCCAAGGAAGAAGTCGACCATCTGGCCTGGACTCACCGCCGAATTGAGGAGTTGGGCGGCCATATCAGCCATCTGACGCCACTTTGGTATGGCGGCGCATTTGCGATTGGCAGCCTGGCAGCCTTGGCCGGCGACCAAAACAGCCTGGGTTTTGTCGTCGAGACAGAACGGCAGGTGGAGCAACATCTGGCCAGCCACCTGGATCGGCTACCCGCCGCCGATCACGCCTCACGCGCCATCATCACTCAAATGAAAATTGAAGAGGCGAGCCACGCAGAAGAGGCGCTGGCCGCCGGCGCCAAGCTACTGCCGGCACCGGTCAAGGGACTGATGCGCCTCAGCGCCAAGCTAATGACGCACACCGCTCACTATATTTAGCGCCAATTGGAGGTCGCCGTGGCGCGGCTCACCTGATCAACCCTCAACCAACTCCACCGAGGTGGTGATCGCCGCAGTCTTGCCCAACATGATGCTGGCCGAGCAATACTTCTCGTGCGAAAGCGCCACCGCCCGCTCCACCACCTCTTGCTTCAAGCCGCGGCCGGTGACGACAAAGTGCATATGGATGGCGGTAAACACCTTGGGCTCGGCATCAGCCCGCTCGGCAGTCAGTTTGACCTGACAGCCGCGCACATCATGGCGGCCACGCTTCAAGATCAGCACCACGTCATAAGCGGTGCAACCGCCAGTACCGGCCAGCACAGTTTCCATCGGGCGCGGCGCCAGGTTGTGGCCACCGCCCTCGGGCGCACCGTCCATGCTCAGCAGATGGCCGCTGCCGGTTTCGGCCACAAAAGCCATGCCGGTGTTGCCCATCCAATTGATCGTGCATTCCATACGGTCCGACTCCAGAAAGTTTCGCGGCGCCCCTCCCTTGGGGGGTGTCGCAGAAATCACCGCAAATTTATTGCAGTGCAGCATAACTTGCGTCTAAAATTCTACCTAAGCGAATCTATTCAGAGATATTGCCGAACACGGCCTTCTTGAATCGCACCGTTTGTCTCCTCCACCGCCTCCATGGTGGATTCAGCCCAAGCTTGCAAAAGCTTGGGCTTTTTTTTGCCTATTGACTCCAAATAGGCGCAAACAGGCCCGCCGAGCCCCTCGCTTATCATGTTGCACTGCAATAGATTGCTGCACTTGATTGGCATTGGAGATTTCATGGCTGGCCCCGCTCGAGCAACAAAGAACAAGGTCGACAACAAGCGCAGCAGCGCTTTGCCAGTTCCGCCAGCCCTGCCCGCCCTGATTCCCAGCGACAACAGCTATTTGCAGAAGATTCTCAACGCGCGCGTGTATGAGGCGGCGCGAGAAACATCGCTGACCCCGGCCAAAAACCTTTCCAAACGCCTGGGCAACAAAATTTGGCTCAAACGGGAAGACGAGCAACCGGTCTTCAGCTTCAAACTACGCGGCGCCTATAACAAGATGGCCCACCTGAGCGCCGAGCAGTTGGCGCGCGGCGTCATCTGCGCCTCGGCCGGCAATCATGCCCAGGGCGTGGCCCTGTCCGCCAAGAAGCTGGGCTGCCGCGCCGTCATCGTGATGCCGGCCACCACACCGAAACTCAAAATTGACGCCGTCCACAGCCTTGGCGGCGAAGTCGTGCTGCACGGCGACAGCTATACCGATGCCTACGGCCATGCATTGGCCCTGGAAAAAGAACAGGGGCTGACCTTTGTTCACCCGTTTGACGACCCGGACGTGATTGCCGGCCAGGGCACCATCGCGATGGAGGTGCTGCGCCAACATCAGGGGCCGATTGACGCGATCTTTTGCGCCATCGGTGGCGGCGGTTTGATTTCTGGCGTGGCTGCCTACATCAAGTCGGTACGCCCCGAGATCAAGGTGATCGGCGTGCAAACACGCGACTCCGACGCCATGGTGCGCTCGGTGCGCGCCGGCAAACGGGTGCAATTGAACGATGTGGGTCTGTTCTCCGACGGCACGGCGGTCAAACTGGTGGGAGAGGAGACCTTCCGCATCACGCGCGAGTTGGTCGATGACTTTGTGCTGGTCGACACCGACGCTGTCTGCGCCGCCATCAAAGATGTCTTCGAAGACACTCGCAGCATTCTGGAGCCTGCCGGCGCCCTGGGCGTCGCCGCCATCAAGCAATACGTGGCCGAACATGGCTGCAAGGGCCAAACCTTCATCGCCATCACCTGTGGCGCCAATATGAACTTCGACCGGCTGCGCTTTGTGGCCGAGCGCGCCGAAGTGGGCGAGCACCGCGAAGCCTTGTTTGCCATCACCATCCCCGAAGAGCGCGGCAGCTTCAAGCGCTTTTGCGAATTGCTCGGCCCCCGCAGCGTGACCGAGTTCAATTACCGCATCTCGGATGCCAACAAGGCGCATGTTTTCGTCGGCATCGCCACGCAAAAGCGCGAGGAGTCACTGAAGCTGGCCAAGGCCTTTGCCAAGCAGGGCTTCGAGACATTGGATTTGACCGATAACGAGTTGGCCAAGCAGCACATCCGCCATATGGTCGGCGGCCGCTCCGAATTGGCCCGCGATGAGCGGCTTTACCGATTCATCTTTCCCGAGCGCCCCGGTGCATTGATGAAATTCCTCTCGTCCATGCACCCGGACTGGAACATCAGCCTGTTCCACTACCGCAACCAAGGCGCCGACTACGGCCGCATCTTGGTGGGCATTCAAGTGCCGCCCAGCGACAATGCCGCCCTGCGCAAGTTTTTGGCCTCGCTCAACTATCCATTCGAAGACGAGTCCAACAATCCGGTCTACCAGCTCTTCCTGCGCTGAGCCCGAGGGCGCCGCCCCGGCCGCACCGACAAAAGGGCATTTGCGGATGGGCAGTGTCACGCATTGAATTCAAAATGCTGGCTTTTGCATTGCTTGCGCCCGCCCGTTCACCCCTGACCTCCGATCTGCGCCCGCTTCTTCCACCATGTCGCTGCAACAGTCCCTGATTTCGCCGACGGCCAATCCCGAGCTGGAAAAGGCCTTGCGTGACCGGGTCGACCGCCAAGCGGCCCATGCGGGCGGACTGGGTGAGCTTGAGCCCTTGGCCGTGCGCCTGGGGCTGGTTCAGAACACCTTGACTCCGCGTTTTCGCGACCCGGTACTGGCCCTGTTCGCCGCCGACCATGGTCTGGTGGTGGACAGTATCGGCAACCAATGGGGTCGCAGCACCCGTGAACAAGCGATGTTGGCGCTGCAAAACCGTCTCCCGGTGTCGGTGTTTGCGCGCATTCAGGGGCTTCAATTGGCGGTGGTCGATTGCGGTATCGCCGAGACCCTGACTCCGCACGCCAAATTGCTGTCGCGCAAGATTGCCCATGGCACACGCAACGCCCGCGTCGGCCCCGCCATGAGCCTCGAGCAAGCCCATGCCGGCGTCCGTGTGGGCATGGAAATCGCGGATAAATTGGCCGGCAATGTGCTGGCCTGCGCCGGCATGGGTCAAGGTTCGGACGAGAGCGCCGCCTTGGTACTCTCGCGGCTGACGAACGCGCCGGTACGTGATTTCGTCGTCTCCGGCCCCGATATGCGCCAAGACGACTTGGCCCATTTGTTGGCAGTCTTGCAGGGCGCTCAGTCGCGTCACCGCGAAGTCAACGACCCGATGGAGGTGCTGGCGGCTTTCGGTGGTTTTGAAATTGCGGTGATGGTGGGCGCCATGCTGGTGTCCGCCTCGAAACGCCATCTGATCATCGTCGACGGCATCAGCGCCTGTGCGGCGCTGAAGGTCGCAGCCAGAATCGCTTCGCCTGTGACCGACTACGCCGTTTTTTGCCGCAGCCATGTGCACCGCGGTTTGGACGAAGCATTGGCCCTCTTCCACGCCTCGGCTTTGTTGGAGTTGGGCATGGACAGCGCCGACGGCACCGGTGCTGCTTTAGCTTGGCCCATGATTCGCAGCGCAGCCGCGCTGCTGACCGATCTGCATGAGGTGAGCGACCCGCGCCAGATCACCTTGAGCCAAGGCCTAGATTCGCTGCCGCCATCACCCACGGCAACAACGCCCGCCCCAGCAGGCCCGACGCTGCCGGCCCGCGCGCTCTAAACAAAGAGGATCAGCGCGCCGGAGGCCCCGAGGGGTCGCTCAGTGGCAAGGCGGCGGGCACATTGCCGTAGGGTGGATCTTGCGCCGCGACCGCTGTGGGCGGCTGCACGGCACCGCCGAGCACCACCGGCGAAGCTTGCGCCGGTTGCAGCGCGCCGGTAGCTGCCGGTGCTGGTGCCGACATTTGCAGCGTGATGCTGCTCACGCCCGCCTCACCCAAACTGGCCGAACGGGCATCAACGCTCAACAAGCGAAGATTGCCATCCACCAAGGCGCCCACTCGCACGGTACGGGCCACACCGTCGACCGCAATCAAGGCCACACCCTCACCAGACTGGGCGGCCTTCAGGCTTTTTGGTGCCACCACGCCGAGCAGCTTGAAGCGACTTTCCGAAGGCGCCACTTCTGCAGCCGCCACCAAAGGCGCCGCGCCGAACAAGCGCGTCAGGTCGGCCTGCTGGCCTTGCCGCTCGATCGCGGGCAGCGCTTGAGCCGGTGTGGCCAAGGGCTTCGCCAACAGCTGAATCAGCCAATAGCCACCGCTATAGGCCAGCAAGCCCCACAGCAAAAAAGCAATCAATCGTGCAAGCATCGGCAGATTATGATTCAAGCGCCGCGCTACCCTAGAGCTGCGGAGTTATTGCAACAAGGCCGCAACGATTTATGCCCACAAAAGCTCAGCTCATTTCGTCCCCATCGGCGTCCGGCGGCCTCCGCCGCGGCTTGGCACGCGGTTTCACCCTGATTGAATTGCTGGTGGTGCTGGTCATCATTGGCGTGCTGGCGGCCCTGGTGGTGCCCAATGTGCTGGACCGCGCCGACGAAGCCCGCGTCACCGCCGCGCGCACCGATGTCAACAACCTGATGCAGGCCCTGAAGCTCTACAAACTCGACAACCAGCGCTACCCCAGCCAAGAACAGGGTCTGGATGCGCTGGTGCGCAAGCCCACAGCCGGCACGCCGCCGGCGAACTGGAAGCCCTATATCGAGAAGCTGCCGATGGACCCCTGGAAGAACCCCTACCAGTACGCCAACCCCGGCATCAAGGGTGAGATCGACGTCTACAGCTTCGGCGCCGACGGCCGCGCCGGGGGCGAAGGCAATGACGCCGACATTGGCTCCTGGCAGTAAGCCCTCCGGCGCCCGCACGCCAGTGCCCCGGCGCCCCACTCTTGGTTTCACCTTGATCGAATTGCTGGTGGTGGTGGCGCTGATCGCCATTGCTACGGCAACGGTCAGCCTGTCGCTGCGCGACCCGGCCGCGGTGCAACTGGAGCGCGAGGCCGAGCGCCTGGCGGCGCTGTTTGAAACGGCACGTGCCGAGAGCCGCGCCGCCGGCTTGACCGTCACCTGGCGGCCGGTCCAAGACGACAGCAAGGATCAATTCCGTTTCAGCGGTCTGCCGGCGCGCATCCAACTGCCACAGCGTTGGCTCGGCGACGGCGTGGCGGTGCAGATCGCAGGGGCTCGCCAGGTCACGCTGGGGCCGGAGCCGATGATTGGCGCACAAAAAGTCCAGCTGAGCCTGGGTCAGCAGCATCTGCTGCTGAGCACCGACGGTCTGTCAGCGTTTGAAGTCTTGCCGGTGCCTGCGCCTTGAGGCCCGGCTCGCGTCGGCGCATCGCGCGCGTCTCCCATTCTTCGCGCTCTTCGCGCTCCTCGCGCCCCTCGGGCCCAAGAGGTTTCACCTTGATCGAGGTGCTGGTGGCACTGGTCATCGTGGCCATCGCCCTGGGCGCCGGCATCAAGGCCGCCGGCGCACTGACCGACAACGCCGATCGACTGCGCAGCATCAGTGCGGCTCAATGGTGCGCCGAAAACCAATTGACCGAGCTGCGCCTGTCCAAGCAATTCCCGGGCGTGGGCGATTCCGACTTCAGCTGCGAGCAGTTTGGCCGCAGCTACGCCGGCCGCGTCACCGTGCGCCCGACACCTAACCCGAACTTTCGCCGGGTCGATGCCGTAGTGCTGAACGAGGCCGGCCAGCAGCAACTGCTGCTCTCCACCATCATGGGGCGGTTTTGAGATGCGGCGCCGGCAAAGCGGATTCACCTTGATCGAGGTATTGGTGGCCCTGGTCGTGATGGCGACCATGGCCATCATGGCTTGGCGCGGCCTGGATGCGCTGATGAAAAGCCGCGAGTTGGCACAGACCCATATCGACCAAAGCGCGCGCCTGCAAACCGTGATCGCGCAGTGGGAGCAAGACCTGCGCTCGGTTCAAGACCCTGGGCGCGCCGATGCGCTGGCTTTTGACGGCGCCAGCCTGCGCCTGATCCGCCAGCATGCCCAAGGCCTACAGGTGGTGAGCTGGAGCGTTCGCAGCGGCACCCTGTATCGCTGGGAAAGCAAACCGGCCCAAACGGCGGCGGCGCTGGACGACAGCGTGCAGCGTGCCTCGCAACTGCTGCCGCAAGACAGCGGTCAACTCCGGGCGCTCGAGGGCATCAGCGGCTGGCAGTTGTATTGCTACCGCGGCAACAGCTGGAGCAATTGCCTGTCCACCGGCAATGTGCAGAGCGCGGCGCCGCCCGCTTCCGCAGCCAGTGGCGTGCCCCTGCCCCCCGGCAACACCCAGCGCCAGGCCTTGCCCAGCGGCGTGCGCATGGTGATGCAGTTTGCGCCCAGCAGCGGCTTCAACGGCGCGCTGACTCGACAGATTGAATTGGTCACAACGCCATGAAGCGCCAAGCTCAAGCCGGCGCTGCGCTGCTGACGGCCATGATCATCGTCACCCTGGTGGCCAGCCTGGCCTCAGCCATGGTCTGGCGCCAGTACCGGGCAGTGCAGATCGAGGCGGCCGAGCGCGCACGCGCCCAGGCCGCTTGGATTTTGCAAGGCTCGCTCGACTGGGCGCGTTTGATCTTGCGCGAAGACGCGATCGAAAACCTGCGCGTCGCCGCCCGCGGCGATCCGCCGATGGACCATCTGGGCGAGGTCTGGGCCGTGCCGCTGGCCGAGGCGCGGCTGTCGACCTTTTTGGCGGCCGAAAAGAGCAATGCCGAAGACGGCCCGGAAGCCTTTCTGTCCGGCAGCATCGAGGACGCCCAGTCACGCTACAACCTGCGCAATCTGCTGAACGCCGGACCGCTACCGGCGCTGGAAAAGCGCGTACTGGAGCGGCTGTGCACCAGCGCTGCTGCGCCGCCCGGCACGGCCGATCTGATCATCAAGCAGTTGCGTGCCGCCTTTGAAGTGCCTTCTAGCCCCGCATCGGGCGGTGCCAGTGCCCCCGCCGTGGCTGATGTGGTCGACAGGGGAGACAAAGGCGACGCCCCCTTGCAGCCCAAAACCCTCGATCAATTGACTTGGCTGGGTTTGAGTGCCGATACGGTGGAGCGACTGCGGCCCCTGCTGATCCTCTTGCCCTCGCCGACGCCAGTGAACCTGAACACGGCGCCGCGCGATGTCATCGCGGCCCTGTTCGACCAGATGGATCTCGCCTCGGCCGAACGCTTGGTGCAAGCGCGCCAATCCACGCCGCTCAAAACCGTGCAAGACAGCGCGGCCTACTTTCCGCCCAATGTGGTGGTGAGCCCGGACCGCGCGGCGACGACCTCCTCTTTTTTCATCGTCAAGGGCCGCTTGCGGCTTGAAGAGCGGGTCCTGGAAGAACGCTCGCTGATTCAAAGACGCAGCCGCGACATGGTGGTGCTGGACCGACGCCGTGTCAGCCAACAGTTGGAAGGCAAGCCCTGAGCCGCGGCGCTCTGCTATGAAAACGCTACAAATAAGTGTTCTAAGTTATTGATTTCAGACCTTTGGGTTTTTGCCGCCTCCTAGAATGCGCCAGCAACGATCGCCGTTATGAGTACTCTGCTCCTCTTCCTGCCTGCACGCAGCCGCCTGCAGGCCCAAGGCCGTGCCACCCAGTCACTTGAAGGGCTGGGTAGCGGTGCGTCCGCACGCGAGTACAACTATCTGCTCAGCAGCGACGGCACCGGCATCAGCTCGCAAGGCTGCCGCAGCGCGGCCAAGCTGCCTCATGCTGAACAAGTGATCGCCATCCCGGCCGAGTCGGACCTGGCCTGGCAGCGCGTCACGCTGCCGCGCGCCGGCCGGCAGATGCGCTCTGCCCTGGCTGGCATGCTGGAGGAATCGCTGCTGGAAGATCCGGACGGCCTGCACTTCGCCATCGAGCCGGAAGCGGTTGGCGGCGACACCGCCTGGGTCGCCATCACCTCGCGCGCTTGGCTGCAACAGCAGCTGGCCGAGTTGGAAGCAGCACAGGTTTTTGTCGACCGCATCGCCCCACTCAGCTGGCCCGACGCCCCGCCGCGCGGACATTTTTACGAGACCGGCAGCGAAAGCAGCCCGATTGGCTTGCGCTGGAGCCACCCCGAAGGCGTGACCAGCCTGCCCATCGACGGCAGCCTGACGCGGCAACTCTTTCCGGCCTCGCTGGTGCAGATGACGCAGTGGAGCGCCGCCCCAGCCGTGGCCGCCCAGGCCGAGCGTTGGCTGGGCACCGCGGTGCAGGTGCTGACGCCGAATCAACGCGCACTCGCTGTCATCGACAGCCCCTGGAATCTGCGCCAGTTTGAACTGGCTCCGCGGACCCGCGGTCTGCGCGCCTTGCGCAACCTGCTGCGGGAACTGATGCGCCGCAATTGGCGGCCGGTGCGCTGGGGACTGGCGGGGCTGGTTGCCGTTCACCTGCTGGGCCTGAACCTGTTGGCCTGGCAGCAAAGCCAGCAGGTCAAGGCGCGCCGCTTGGCGCTGGACAGCACGCTGACGCAAGCCTTCCCCCAGTTGCGCGTCATTCGTGATGCGCCGATACAGATGCAAAGGGAAACCGACCTGCTGCGCGCCAGCGCCGGGCGCGCCAGTGAGCAAGATCTGGAGTCACTGCTGGCCGCGGCGGCCATCGCTTGGCCGACCGAGCGTGGGCCCGTGGACTCGCTCGCCTTTGAGCCCGGCCGTCTGCAGCTGCCGTCGGCAGGCTGGAGCGAGGCCCAGATTCAACAATTCCGCACCCAGCTGCGCAGCGAAGGCTGGCAGCTTGAAACCAGCGAGGGTCGCCTGACGGTGAGCCGCGCGCCCCGGGTTTCGTCGCCCGACAGCAAGGGCAAGACATCATGAGCCAAGCCAAGATCGCCAATTGGCAGGCCCTCAAAACCCAGGCGCAAACGCAATGGGCCGGCCTGGGTGAGCGAGAACGCCTGTCATTGCAATTGGTCGCTTGGGTGCTGGGCGCCCTGCTGATCTGGCTGCTGGCCGTGCAGCCCGGCCTGCGCGTGCTGCGGCAAGCCCCAGGGCAGCTGCAGACGCTGGAAGCACAGCTACAAGACATGCAAGCGCTGGCGCTTGAAGTACGCGAACTGCGCGCCACCCCGGCGGTGCCCGCGGCCCTGGCCGTGCAGGCCTTGCAAGCGGCCAGCGAGCACTTGGGGCCGGGCGCCAAGCTGAGTCTGAATGGTGACCGCGCCATCTTGAACCTCAACGGCATCGGCGCCGAAGCCTTGCAGGCCTGGCTGGGCGAGGTGCGCAGCGCTGCTCGCGCCAAGCCGCTAGAGGCCAAGCTGCAGCGCGGCCCTAATGGCTATAGCGGCAGCATCGTGCTGAGCCTGAGTGGAGCCACGCCATGAGCGCCGCCTTCTCCATCAAGCGCTGGTTGCAGCGCGGCAAGCCCGGCGAGGACCAAGCCCCCTTGACCGAAATGGCCAGTACCCAGTGGCAGGACTCCCGCCAGGTCGAGCCGGCCTGGCGCGGCCGCAGTAACGCCGCATTCCGCTGGAGCGTGGCCGGCGCCGTGCTGGGTGGTCTGTGCTCTTTGATCGCGTTTGCGCCGGCCAGTTGGCTGGCCCAGGGTCTGGCCAGCGCCAGCCAAGGTCATCTCTTGATCACCGACACGCGCGGCAGCATCTGGAATGGTAGCGGCGTGCTGGTCTTGACCGGCGGCACCGACAGCCGCGACGCCAGCCAATTGCCGGGCCGTCTGCGCTGGACCATGGGCTTGAAAGGCCTGGGCATGCAATTGCGCGCCTCGCAGGACTGCTGCATCAATGGCGAATTGCAGATGCTGATCCAGCCGGGCTGGGGGCGCGTAGAACTGAGCCTGTCCAGCCACGCCGACTGGTTGGCGCGTTACCCCGCTGCCTGGCTGGCAGGCCTGGGCACACCCTGGAACACGCTGCAGCTGGGAGGCTCCTTGCGCTTGGCCAGCCGTGACTTCAGGCTGGAGTGGGTGCAAGGCCGCTGGCGTCAATTTGGCCAGTTAGACCTGGACCTGCTCAATCTGTCCTCACGCATCAGCACCTTGGCGCCCTTGGGCAGCTATCGTTTCAGCCTGGCCCCGGAATCCAATGATCCAAGCAAGGCGGGCGTCAGCACCATGAACCTGATCACGCTGGACGGCGCACTGCTGCTGACCGGCCAAGGCACGATAGGGTCAGGCAAGGCCCGCTTCCTCGGTGAAGCCAGCGCCGCACCGGGCCGCGAGGCGGCCCTGGGCAATCTTCTGAATATCATCGGGCGGCGCCAAGGCGCGCGCTCTGTCATTTCGATTGGATGAGCATGAACAAGCGCCCACGCCTTGAGCGCCCTGCACGGCAGGCCAGCCCCACTATGCGGCCATTGCTGTCACTGCTGGCCGTGTCGGTCCTGAGCAGCCCTGTGCTGGCACAGGCCCAGTCCGGCCTGCCGCAAGCCTCCAGCAACCGCGCCCACAGCCCGGCCCTGAAGTCGAGTACACCGGTGACATTGAACTTCGTCAACGCCGACATCGAGGCCGTGACGCGCGCCATCGGTGTGATGTTGGACCGCCAGTTCATCATCGACCCGCGGGTCAAGGGCCAGATCACGCTCTACAGCGAGCAGCCGCTGACCGTGCGCGAGGCCTATCTGAACTACCTGGCTGCGCTGCGGGGCTTAGGCTTCACCGTGGTGGAGAACACCGGTCTCTACAAGGTGGTGCCCGAAGCCGATGCCAAGCTGCAAGCCGGCGCCGTGGCGGTCGGGCCCAGCAGTACCCGTGGCGACCAGATCATCACGCAGATCTTCCGCCTTAATCACGAGAACGCCAACAATCTGGTGGCGGTGCTGCGGCCCTTGATCAGCCCCAACAACACCATCAATGCCAACCCGGGCAATAACAGCCTGGTGATCACCGACTACGCCGAAAACCTGCAGCGCCTGGGTCGCATCATCGCAACCATGGACACGCCCGGCGCCACCGATATCGAGATCGTGCCGCTCAAGCATGCGGTGGCCTCTGATCTGGCGGCGCTGGTGCAAAAGCTGGCTTCCGGCGGTGCGGCCGCCACGGCCGGCGTGCCCGGTCAAGCCAGCGGCGGTATCTCGGTGCTGGTCGACCCACGCAGCAATGCGCTGATTCTGCGCGCCAGCAATCCGGCCACGCTGGCCGCCACCCGCGCCATGGTTGAGAAACTCGACCAACCGTCGGTCGACGGCTCCAGCAATATCCGCGTCGTTTATCTGAAGAATGCCGACGCGACCAAGCTGGCCACCGTGCTGCGCGCGGCCTTTGCGGCCGGCAACTCGAGCGCCGCCGGTGGCAGCGGTGGCAGCAGCAGTTCGCCGAACAGCAATGCCCTCGGCGGCGCGCAGCTGAGCGGCGCCAACAACGCCAACAATTCCGGCGGCAACACGGCTTCGACCGCCTCGACCAGCCCGGTTTCCGCCTCGCAAGGCCCATCGACCGGCGGCTTTGTGCAGGCCGATCCGGCCACCAACTCCTTGATCATCACCGCGCCCGAACCGCTCTACCGACAGATTCGCACCGTCATTGATCAGTTGGATGCGCGCCGCGCGCAGATCTATGTGGAGACCATGATCGTCAAGGTCGACGCCAGCAAGTCCGGGCAGTTCGGCGTGCAATGGCAGAACCTGTTCGGGGGCAAGGGCGACAGCAATATCCCCGGCCTTGGCACCAATTTCGGCACCGGCCTTGGCAACATCATCAACGGCAGCGCGGCTGCAGCCGGCGGCAAGGCGGGCATCTCCACAGCCCTGGCCAGCGCGGCAGTTCCACAGGGCCTGAACATCGGCTTTTTGAAGAAGGTCGGCGACTTCTACACGCTCGGTGCGATCGCCAACTTCCTTGAAGGCCAGGCCGGCGCCAACATCCTGTCGACGCCCAATCTGGTGGCGCTAGACAACGAAGAAGCCAAGATCGTGATCGGTCAGAACGTGCCCTTCCTGACTGGCTCCTATTCCAACACCGGCGGCTCGGGGGCCATCAACCCCTTCCAGACCATTGACCGCAAGGACGTTGGCCTGACGCTGCGCATTCGCAGCCAGATTGGCGAGAGCGGCAATGTGCGCATGACCGTCTACCAAGAGAATTCCTCGGTGGTGGAAGGCAAGTCCAGCAGCGCCGGTCCGACCACCGACAAGAGTTCGATCGAAACCACCGTCACGGTCGATGACGGCCAGATCATTGTCTTGGGCGGCCTGATGAAGGACGAGTACAGCGACGGCGAGGACAAGGTGCCTGGCTTGGGCAGCATCCCCATCATCGGCAGCCTGTTCAAGAGCGAGAACCGCAAGCGCGTGAAGACCAATCTGATGGTCTTCTTGCGGCCGGTGGTGATGCGCAACCAAGCGTCCGCCGATCAACTGACACTGGACCGCTACGAGGCGATCCGCGCCTTGCAACAAGGTTCGCAGCCGGGCCAAAGCCTGGTGCTGCCCAATACCGGCGCGCCGGTCTTGCCGCCCTCGCCCGCCACGCCGGCGGGTGGTCAGAGCGAAGCGAGCGGCAAGCAAGCGCCCGTCGCCCAGTAAGTCATCTATTCCTGCACCGAGCCCAGCCGAGTCCGCCGCATGGCCGCCATCCGACACCCCCTGCCCTATGCCTTCGCCAAGGCCAACTCCGTGCTGCTGGAAGACGACGGCAGCACGCTGGTGCTGTGGGCGCCGCCCGAGGTCAGCCTGGCCACCTTGTCCGAGGTGCAGCGTCTCTATGCGCTTGATCGCCTGGAGCAGGAAGCCCGCAGCACCTTGAGCGAGCGCATCAACGCGGCCTATGCCGGCAGCGAGTCGAGCGCGGCGGTGGTGATCGGTGAGGTGGAAAGTGCCGTCGACCTGTCGCGCATGATGCAAGACCTGCCGGCAGTCGAAGACCTGCTGGAAGCGGCCAACGATGCGCCCATCATCCGCATGTTGAATGCCTTGTTGACGCAGGCTGCCAAGGACGGCGCCAGCGATATTCACATCGAGCCCTATGAGCGCGCCAGCTCGGTGCGCTTCCGGGTCGACGGCACGTTGCGTGAAGTGGTGCAGCCCAACCGTGGCCTGCATGCCGCGCTGATCTCGCGCCTGAAGATCATGGCCGAGTTGGACATTGCCGAGAAGCGCCTGCCGCAAGACGGCCGCATCTCGCTGCGCATCGGTGGCCGCGCCATCGATGTGCGGGTCTCGACGCTGCCCAGCGCCCATGGCGAGCGCGCCGTGCTGCGTCTGCTCGACAAGAGCGAATCAAAGTTCACGCTCGAAGGTCTGGGCATGAGCGGCGACGTGCTGAGCAGCTTCAAGCGCCTGGTGCAACAGCCGCACGGCATCGTGCTGGTGACGGGCCCGACCGGCTCGGGCAAAACCACCAGCCTCTACGCCTCGCTGCAAACGGTGGACACCGGCACCACCAATGTGCTGACGGTGGAAGACCCGATCGAATACGAGCTCTCCGGCATTGGCCAAACCCAGGTCAACGCCAAGATCGAACTGACCTTCGCCAAGGCCTTGCGCGCCATCCTGCGCCAGGACCCGGACGTCATCATGATCGGTGAAATCCGCGACCATGAGACCGCGCAGATTGCCATCCAGGCCTCGCTGACCGGTCACCTGGTGCTGGCCACTCTGCACACCAATGACGCGCCCAGTGCGGTGACCCGCCTGACCGATATGGGCATCGAGCCCTTCTTGCTCAGCTCCAGCTTGCTGGGCGTGCTCGCGCAACGCTTGGTTCGCAAGTTATGCCCGGTGTGCAAAAAGGTCGACGAACAGGGCAAGTACCACCCGGTGGGCTGCGAGTCCTGCGCCCACACCGGCTACAAGGGCCGCACCGGCGTGTATGAATTGATGGTGGCGAATGATCAGGTGCGCGCACTGATTCACCAGCAGGCGCCGGAAAGCGCGCTGCTGGCGGCGGCGCAAGCGGCCGGCCTGCGCTCGATGCGTGAAGACGGCGCCCGCCTGGTGGCCGCCGGCATCACCTCGGCCGAAGAGGTCTTGCGCGTCACGCGCGAGTAGACCGGAAGTCTGTACGCATGCCCGCTTACAAATACGAAGCCCTGAATGCCGCTGGTCGCGCCAGCAACGGGCTGATCGAGGCCGACACCCCGCGTGCCGCGCGCGCTTTGCTGCGTGCCCAGGGCCTGGTGCCGCTGACACTGCAGACGGTACAGCAGCATGGGCAGCAGGGCGGCAGCCGCTTCACCCGCCGGGTTTTCAGCCCGACCGCCCTGGCGGTCTGGACGCGCCAACTGGCCGGCCTGGTCGGCTCGGGGCTGCCGATCGAACGCTCGCTGACGGCGCTGACCGATGAATGCGAGGACGACCGCCAGCGCGAGTTGCTCTCGCAACTGAAGGCCGAGGTCAACGCCGGCGCCACCTTTGCCCATGCGCTGGCCACCGCCCCGCGCGAATTTGACGAGGTGTTTTGTGGCGTGGTGGCGGCAGGCGAGCAAAGTGGCGCGCTCGGCGCGGTGCTGGAAAAGCTCGCCGACGATCTGGAGGAGCGCCAGGACCTGCGCGGCAAGTTGTTCGGCGCCATGGCCTATCCGGCCATCGTCTCGCTGATCTCGGTGCTGATCGTGATCTTTCTGGTCACCTATGTGGTGCCACAGATCGCCACCGTGTTCACCAATTCCAAACGTTCGCTACCCTTTTTGACGGTAGCCATGCTGGCCATCAGTGCCTTTGTGCGGCAATGGGGGTGGCTGATGTTGTTGGGTCTGATCGGGGGTGGCCTAGCTTTGGGCCAAGCCTTAAAAGGCGAAGCCTTCCGCCAGCGTTTTGATGCCGCCGTGCTGGGCGTGCCGCTGCTCGGCCGACTGGCTCGCGGCTATAACGCAGCCCGTTTTGCCAGCACCCTGGCCATGCTGGCCGGGGCCGGCGTGCCGATTCTGAAGGCCTTGCAAGCAGCCGCAGAAACGCTCTCGAACCGTGCCATGCGCGCCGACGCGCTGGACGCCTTGGTGCAGGTGCGCGAAGGTGCGCCGCTGGGCAATGCGCTGGCCGGCAAGAAACGTTTCCCCGGCATCCTGGCCATGTTTGCGCGCCTGGGTGAGCAGACCGGCCAGTTGCCACAGATGTTGGAGCGCGCCGCCAAGCAACTCAGCGTCGAGGTGCAGCGCCGCTCGATGGCGGCCGCGACCATGCTGGAGCCCATCCTCATCGTGGTGATGGGCGCCATCGTGCTGATGATTGTGCTGGCGGTGTTGATGCCCATCATCCAGTTGAACACCTGGGTCAAATGAGGCCCCCGGCCCATAAGGACCTGGGCCGCACCCCGTGGCGGCCCGATGGCGGTCGGACTTGGCCCGCCCAACATCGCCGAAGTCCTTCTTGGGGCGGCCCGGCGAAGGACTTGAAAACGGAGAACTCGAGACATGCCTGCCAATCTTGACGGACAACTGGTGGTGGCGATCTCGTCCCGAGCGCTGTTTGACTTCGAGGCAGAGAACGAACTGTTTGAAGCCGGCGACGACCGCGCCTATATGGCCCTGCAACAGGCGCGCCTGGACCTGCCGGCCAAGCCCGGCGTGGCGTTTTCGCTGGTCAACAAACTGCTGGCCTTCAACACGCCAGAGCAGGCTCGTGTGGAGATCGTCGTGCTGTCGCGCAATGATCCAGTCTCGGGCATGCGGGTGTTTCGCTCGGCCAAGCATTACGGCCTGGGCATTCAGCGCGGCGTGTTCACGCGCGGCGAGTCCCCTTGGCGTTATCTGCGTCCACTGAACGCACAGTTATTCCTGTCCGCCAATGAGGCCGATGTGCGTTCGGCGCTGGCCGCCGGTGTGGCCGCGGCACGGGTGTTGCCCTTGTCGGCCAAAGCTTCGGCCGAGCATCCGGAAGAGTTGCGCATTGCCTTCGACGGCGACGCCGTGCTGTTCTCCGACGAGGCCGAACAGGTCTTCCAGCGCGACGGCCTGAACGCCTTCCAGTCGCATGAGACTCGCCACGCCAACATCCCCTTGGCCGCCGGCCCCTTCAAGCCGGTGCTGGAGGCCTTGCAAGACCTGCAACGCTCGCCGAGCGGCGGCATGCGGGTGCGCACGGCGCTGGTGACGGCACGCAGCGCGCCGGCCCATGAGCGCGCCATCCGCACGCTGATGGATTGGCAGATTGAGGTCGATGAGGCGATGTTCCTCGGCGGCCTGGCCAAGGGCGAATTCCTGCGCGAGTTCGAACCCGACTTTTTCTTCGACGACCAGGCCGGTCATATCGCCAGCGCAGCTGCCCATGTGCCGGCCGGCCATGTCGCCTCGGGCGTCAGTAACCGCTGAAGCATCAGAGGGCGGGAGAACGGCACAATAGGCCGCGCGCCATGCCGCGCCATAGATCACACGGCGGGCAAACACACCGGCCGCCAAGACAGCCGCATCACAAAAATCCCACAAGGATCAGAGACAAGAACGATGACACGACAGAATTCCGCCCAGCGCTTGGCCATTGCCGCCGCCCTCCTCAGCGCCGTCTGCGCTTCACTCAGCAGCACCGCTCAAGCTGCGGCCGCCACGAACGGCTTTTACCGTCAACCCGCCCTGCATGGCGAACAGCTTTATCTGGTCGCCGAGGGCGACCTCTGGCGCGTTTCCGCCCAAGGTGGCCGCGCCGAAAGGCTGACCACCCACTTGGGCGCGGAGACGCAGCCGGCGGTGTCTCCGGACGGCCAATGGTTGGCCTTTGTCGGCCAGTACGATGGCCCTGCCGACATTTACCTGATGCCGGTACAAGGCGGTGTGCCACGCCGCCTGACCTGGGAGGGCGCAGCTCAAAAGGTTTGGGGTTTCAGCGCCCAGGGCGAGTTGCTCTACACCGGTCCGGCGCAAGATGGCCGCCCGGTCTCGCAGCTGTTCGCGATGAACACCGCAAGCGGCGCGCGGCGTGCGCTGCCGGTCGGCCAGGCCAGCGATGGCGCACTGAGTGCCGACGGCACGCAACTCTATTTCACCCGCAACGGCCTGCGCGGCGACAACGCCAAGCAATACCGCGGCGGCGCCATCGCGCGGCTTTGGACGATGGATCTGAACAGCCAAGCCGAGGCGCGCCCGCTGCTGGCCCAGGGGGCCAATGATTCGCGTCCAATGCCCTACCGCGACGCCAATGGCGGCGAGCGCATCGCCTTTTTGTCCGACCGTGACGGCACCGTCAATCTCTGGTCCGTCAATGCCCAGGGTCAAGACCTGCGTCAGCACAGCCGCTTCAAAGGCTGGGACATCCGGCATGCTTCGATCAGCGGCACGCAGGTCAGCGTAGCCGTCGGCGCCGACATCCATTTGATCGACCTGTACGCCAATGCCTCCGGCGAAGGCAGCAAGCTCGCCATTCAATTGAGCGGCGATTTTGCTCATCAACGCGAGCGCTGGATCAAGAAGCCGCAAGACTTCCTCACCGACACTTCCTTGGCGCCCAATGGAGAACGCGTGCTGCTGGCCAGCCGCGGCCACTTGGCCACCCAAGGCATTGGCGCCTTGCGTCGCGCCGAATTGCCCCAGCCCGCCGAGGGCCGCTGCCTAAAGGGCGAGTTCAGCGCCGACAGCCAGCAGGTCTTTGCCCTTTGCGATTTCAGCGGCGAACGTGAGATCTGGCGCTTTGCCGCCAACGGCTTGAGCCCAGCACAACAAATCACCCGCGGCGCCACGGCGATGCGCACCCAGTTGCTGCCCTCGCCCGATGGCCACTACCTGGCCCATGCCGACAAAGAAGGTCATCTTTTCCTGACCGAACTGAAGGCGGGCACGACACAGCAGATCGGCCGTGACGCAATGGCGGCCGGCATCGGAAATCTGCGCTGGTCGCCGGACAGCCAGGCACTGGCTTTCACGCAACCGCTGCGCAACGCCAATCGCGAGCAGGTACGGCTCTACAGCCTGAAGGATGGCCAGACGCACACCGTCAGCAGTGCCCGTTATGACAGCGAGTCTCCGGCCTTCAGCCCGGATGGGCGCTGGCTCTATTTCATCTCCAAGCGCAACTTCGAGACGACCGGCAGCTCCGGCCCCTGGGGTGACCGCAATATGGGCCCCTACTTCGACCGCCGCGCCAAGGTCTATGCCTTGGCACTGCAAGCGGGCCTGCGTTTCCCCTTCGCTGCCAAGGACGAGTTGACGCCGGCCGAGAGCAACGGCGACGGCAAAGCCGAAGCCAAGCCCGAGGACAAGGTCGCCGGCAAGCCAGACGCCAAGCCCGGCAACAAAACGGACAGCAAGGCCGAGGCCAAGCCCGCCATCGTCTGGGCCGGCCTGAAAGAACGCTTGTACGAAGTGCCGCTGCCGGCTAGCAACTACAGTGCCTTGCAGGTGGACGCCAAGCGTCTGTGGGTGTTGGACGGCGAGGCCGGCGGCGAGCAAAAGCGCAGCCTGAAGTCCCTCAGCATCGACCGCCTGGGCGGCAAACCCGAGACGCTGGCCGAGGATGTGAAGAGCTTTGAGCTCAGCGCCGACGGCAAGAAGTTGATGCTGGTGAAAAATGCCTCGGCAGCGGGCGCGGCGCAAGAGGTATTGCTGATCGAAGCAGCGCCCAAGTTGCCGGCCGAACCGGCCAAGTTCCAGGTCAAGTGGAGCGACTGGCAGATCGCCACCGACCCGCGGATGGAGTGGCGCCAAATGTTTGCCGACGGTTGGCGCATGCATCGCGACTACTTCTATGACAAGGGCATGCACGGCATCGACTGGGCTGCCATGCGGGCCAAATACGCGCCGTTGGTAGAACGGGTTACCGATCGCGCCGAGTTGGCCGAGTTGATGGCTCAGATGGTCGGGGAGCTGAGTGCCTTGCACAGCCAGGTGGCCGCCGGGGATGTGCGCGCAGCGGCCGAGGAGCCCGGCCTGGCGGGCCTGGGCGCGCGCGTATCTCGCCAGGCCAAGGGCTGGCGCATCGACCACATCTACCGCAGCGATCCGGAGTTGCCCAATGACCTTGCACCGCTGGCGGCGCCGGGCTTGACGGTGCGGGTGGGCGATTTGATCACCGCCATCAATGGCCGCCCGGCCTTGCAAGCGGCGGACTTGTCCGACCTGCTGCGCGGCCAAGCCGGCAAGCAGGTGCTGCTGCAATTGCTCAACGCGGAAGGCCGTGAGTTCCAACAGGTCGTCACACCGGTCGCGCAGCGCCGCGAACAGCAGTTGCGCTTCGGTGACTGGCGCTATTCGCGCGCACTGGCGGTAGAGCGCGCCTCAGAAGGCCGCATCGGCTACCTGCATCTGCGTGCCATGGTCAAGGATGACATCGCCGATTTCGCCCGCGAGTTCTACGCCCAGTCCGACCGCGAAGGCCTGATCATCGATGTGCGATTCAATGGCGGCGGCAATATCGACAGCTGGATTTTGGAAAAACTGATGCGCCGCGCCTGGGCCTTCTGGCAGCGCCGCTCTCCCGATGGTGGCCCGACCTATTCCAATATGCAGGAAGCCTTCCGCGGCCATCTGGTGGTGCTGGCGAACGAAGAGACCTACTCGGACGGAGAAACTTTTGCCGAAGGCATCAAGCGCTTGGGGCTGGGCCCCTTGATCGGCAAGACCACCTCGGGCGCGGGCGTCTGGCTGTCGGATCAAAACCGATTGGTGGACAACGGCATCATGCGAGCCGCCGAGACTGGGCAAATTTCGGCCGACGGCCGTTTTCTGGTGGAAGGCATCGGCGTGACGCCGGATATCGAGGTCGACAACCCACCACGCGCCAGCTTCCTGGGCGGCGACGCCCAACTGGACGCAGCCATCGCCGTGCTGAAGAAAACGATGGCTGAAAAGCCACTTCAGCCGGTCAAGCCGGGCCCCTACCCGAGGCCGGTGAAGCTCTGACAGCAGCAAAAAGGGAGGCCAACGGCCTCCCTTTTTTTATCCAACCGGACGGCCGAACGTCAACTCAGCGTCACGCGAGCAAACTTGCGCTTGCCCACCTGCAGCACCAGGGTGCCGGCCTCGACCTTGAGGCCCTTGTCGCTGATGACCGTGCCATCGATGCGCACACCGCCCTGCTCAATCATGCGGGTACCTTCGCCATTTGAGGCGACCAGACCGGCAGATTTCAATAAGGCGGCCAAGCCCATTGGTGCGCCGCCGAGCGTGACTTCGGGGATCTCATCCGGAATACCGCCCTTGGCGCGGTTGTTGAAATCGGCCTCGGCCTCTTCCGCCGCTTGGGCACTGTGGAAGCGGGCGGTGATCTCCTTTGCCAACAAGACCTTGGCATCCTTCGGGTTGCGGCCCGCCTCGATTTCGCGCTTGAGCGCGGCAATCTCTTCAATGCGCTTGAAGCTGAGCAGGTTGAACCACTTCCACATCAACTCATCGCTGATCGACAAGACCTTGGCAAACATGGTGTTGGCCGGCTCGCTGATGCCGATGTAGTTGTTTCTAGACTTGGACATCTTCTCCACACCGTCCAAGCCTTCGAGCAGAGGCATGGTCAAAATGCACTGCGGCGATTGCCCGTACTCCTGCTGCAGATGGCGCCCCATCAAGAGATTGAACTTTTGATCGGTACCACCCAGCTCCAGGTCGCTTTTCAGCGCCACCGAGTCATAGCCCTGCATCAAGGGGTAGAGGAACTCATGCACCGAGATCGGGGTTTGTGCCGCATAGCGCTTGGTGAAGTCATCGCGCTCCATCATGCGGGCGACCGTGTACTTGGCGGCCAACTGAATCATGCCGCGCGCGCCCAGCGGGTCGCTCCACTCGGAGTTGTAGCGGATCTCGGTGCGCGCCGGGTCCAGCACCAGCTTGGCCTGGGCGTAATAGGTTTCGGCATTGGCCTTGATCTGCTCGGCGGTCAGAGGCGGGCGAGTCGCATTGCGGCCCGACGGGTCTCCGATCATCGAAGTGAAGTCGCCGATCAAAAAGATCACCTGATGGCCTAGGTCTTGCAACTGGCGCATCTTGTTCAGCACCACCGTGTGGCCGATATGGATGTCGGGCGCCGTGGGGTCGAGGCCCAGCTTGATGCGCAGCGGCACGCCGGTGGCCTCGGACTTGGCCAGCTTCTGCAGCCAGTCCGCCTCGGGCAGCAGCTCATCGCAGGCCCGCAGCGAAATCGCCAGCGCCTCGCGCACACTGTCGGTGATCGGATAGTTCGGCTTGGCCGAGCTTGGGGGATTGACAGGCGCGGGAGTTCTGATTTCGGTCATAACAACGGTCTGGCCTCGGGTAAAGCCTTGATTTATCGGGTTTTCTAGACGTTGACGCGGCGATCGACTCTGTATACTCGCGCCTAGTTTTCGACGACACCCCCCAAAAGTTGGTGAGATGTCGCCAAAAGATCAATTCTAGTGGACGCGATTCATGGCATTCGCGACACCTTTGTCAGACGCTCCCCTACCGGAAGGCGTCAAAACAAGAAGAACTTGGGATTTGATGAGCGTGACTGACCGGATGATCGATGTGAAACAGGCTCTGGCGCGAGCCGAAGCCTTTGCCGCCCGCCATCCCCGTGCCTTGACCGGCAGCGTGGTCGGCCTACTCAGCGGCTTTGCCGTGACTGCCTTTGGTATTGCGCCGCTGGCGCCCGATGCCCGCGACCTGCCCCAGCGCACCGTCGCCGAGGCCGTACAAACGCATGATCTGGAAGACCAACTCGCGGCGCTGGCCGAGCACAAGATTGGCCTGAGCCGCAGCGAACTGACCCGCAGCAGCGACACGGTGGAAAGCCTGTTCAAGCGCTTGGGCGCCTTTGACCCGGCTGCCGCACAGTTTTTGCGCAACGACCCCTTGGCTCGCCGCATCCTGCAAGGCCGTGCCGGCAAGTCCGTTCATTTGACGGCCGACGCCTCGGGCGCCGTGCAATCAATGGTGGTGCGCTTTCCAGCCGACAAGGCTGAGCAGCAATCAACGCATTTCAATCGCCTCAGCGTCACTCGTGACGGCAAAGCCTTCCACGCCAAGTTGGAGACGGCCGAGTTGCAGGCGCAGATTCGCCTCGGCAGCGGCAGCATCCAAACCTCGCTGTTCGCCGCCACCGATGAGGCCCGCATCCCCGATGCCATCGCATCGCAGATGGCCGATATGTTCTCCGGCGAAATCGACTTTCACCGCGAACTGCGCAAGGGCGACCGCTTTTCGGTTGTCTACGAAAGCCTGACCGCCGATGGCGAGGCCGTCACCTGGGACAACGGCGCCAGCGGCCGCGTCATTGCCGGCGAGTTCGTCAACAACGGCCGCAGCCATTCGGCTGTCTGGTTCAAGGACAGCGCCACCGGCAAGGGCAACTTCTACGGCTTTGATGGACAGAGCAAGCGCCGCGCCTTCCTGGCCAGCCCGATGGAGTTCTCGCGCATCACCTCTGGCTTTGCGATGCGCTTCCACCCAATCCACCAGACCTGGCGCGCCCACCTGGGCGTCGACTACGGAGCCCCCACCGGCACCTCAGTGCGCACCGTCGGCGATGGCTTGGTCGAGTTTGCCGGCTGGCAGAACGGCTTCGGCAATGTTGTTCACGTACGCCACAACGGCGATCGGACCACCGTCTACGCCCACCTGAGCCGCATCGATGTGAAAAAAGGCCAACGCATCGAGCAGGGCCAAAGAGTCGGCGCCGTAGGCTCAACAGGCTGGGCCACCGGCCCGCACCTGCACTTTGAGTTCCGCGTCAAAGGCGCCCACCAGGATCCACGCGTGATTGCACGCGCCTCCGAGGCCGTCACCCTGCCCAACTACGCGCGCGCGCAGTTCAAGCAAACCGTGGCCAGCGTGACGTCACAGCTGAATGTGGCGCAGTCAATGAGCGGCGGCGTCAGCGGCGCCGATTGAAGCTCGGACGCAGCAGCACCCCAAGGCATGCGCGGGCCGCGTGAGCTATTCATCGGCCTGATGTCCGGCACCTCGCTGGACGGGGTCGACGCCGTGCTGGCGCGCTTTCCTGAGGTGGAGCACGCCCCGATGCAGGTGCTGGGGCACTTGCATCAGCCCTTTCCCGCCGCATTGCGCGACGAGTTGCTGGCACTGAACAGCCCAGGCGACAACGAATTGCACCGCGCTGCACTGGCCGCAACGGCGGTGGCTCGAAGTTATGCCGATCTGGTAGCGCAGCTACTGGAGGCCTGCGCACTGAGCCACAACCACATCTGCGCCATTGGCGCCCACGGACAAACGGTCCGACACCGCCCAGGTGAATTCGATGGTTGCGGCTACACCGTGCAATTGCTGAATGGCGCGCTGCTGGCCGAACAAAGCAGCATCGCCGTGGTGAGCGACCTGCGCAGTCGTGATGTTGCAGCAGGAGGGCAAGGCGCCCCCTTGGTGCCCGCCTTTCACCGCGCCCAGTTTTCACAGCCCGACAGCGATGTGGCTGTGTTGAATATTGGCGGCATCAGCAATATCAGCCTGCTGAGCCACGCAGGCCCGACCCTCGGCTTTGACTGCGGCCCCGGCAATTGCCTGATGGACATGTGGGTGAGTGATCACCTGGGGCTGCCGTATGACGCGGCAGGCGCCTGGGCGGCCGGAGGCAAGGTCCTTCCCGATTTGCTAAGCCAGATGTTGGCCGAACCGTTTTTCGCGCTCGCGCCACCACGCAGCACCGGCCGCGATCTATTCAACCGTGCCTGGTTACAGCGCTTGCTACCCACTTCGGCAGCGCCGCAGGATATCCAGGCCACACTGCTGGAACTCAGCGCGCAGAGCGCTGTGGACAGCCTCAGACAGTACGCCCCATCCACCAGAGAACTACTGGTCTGCGGCGGCGGGGCACTGAACACGCAGTTGATGCAGCGACTGCAAACGCTACTGCCCGGCATCAAGGTCATGGCCACAGATGCCCGCGGCTTGCCCGCCATGCAGGTCGAGGCCGCAGCCTTTGCCTGGCTGGCCATGCGCCACGTACGCGGTTTTGCCGGAAATCTGCCGACAGCCACCGGCGCCACGGGACCGCGCATCCTCGGCGCGCTTTATCCCGCCTGAAAGCGCCGCCCCATGAAAAAAGCCGCCAAAACCTGGCGGCTTTCTACGGCAAATTCGAACTCAAACAGAAAAGCTGGAGCCACAACCACAGGTCGTGGTGGCATTTGGATTTTTAATCACGAATTGAGCGCCTTGCAGGTCTTCCTTGTAGTCGATCTCGGCGCCGACCAAGTATTGCAGACTCATAGCGTCAATCAACAAGGTGACGCCGTTCTTGTTCATCTGCGTATCGTCTTCATTGACGGCCTCGTCAAAGGTGAAGCCATATTGGAAGCCCGAGCAGCCGCCACCTTGCACGAACACGCGCAGCTTCAATTCTGGATTGCCTTCCTCAGCAACCAAATCACGCACCTTTTCGGCCGCGCTATCGGTGAAGACCAAGGGCACCGGCATCTCATCCATGGACGACGATGGGGACTCAAGAACTGCGCTCATATTTATTCCTGATGGTTAGGCTCAATGCCCGTATTGTCCACATAAAACCCGAGTAATGCAGTCGGATGATGACAAGACCACAAGCATCCGCAGGCAATAGCCCTGCAAGCTGGGACTTGTGAAGCGGAAAAAGAAAAAGGCCGCTCGAAAGCGGCCTTCCAGCGCAGCTTTGCCCACCCAAAGGGGACAAAGCCTGACGCCAAGTTCGATCAGCGCTTGCTGAACTGCTTCCGACGACGAGCGCCGTGCAGACCGACCTTCTTACGCTCGACTTCACGCGCATCACGCGTCACGAAGCCAGCGCGGCTCAGTTCGGACTTCAACGTTGCGTCGTAGTCGATCAGAGCACGGGTGATGCCGTGACGCAGGGCGCCGGCTTGACCCGACTCACCACCGCCATGCACATTCACCTTGATGTCAAAGGTTTCGCCATGATTCGTCAACAGCAAAGGCTGACGAGCGATCATGATCGAGGTCTGACGACCGAAATAATCACCAATGGCCTTGCCATTGACGACGATTTGGCCGGTGCCCTTCTTGATGAAGACACGAGCGACCGACGACTTGCGGCGGCCTGTACCGTAGTTCCAGTTTCCGATCATCATCGTTCCTTAGATTTCCAGAGCCTTGGGCTGCTGAGCGGCGTGCGGGTGGGTGTCACCAGCGTAGACCTTCAGCTTCTTCACCATGGCGTAGCCCAACGGACCCTTGGGCAGCATGCCCTTGACAGCCTTTTCCAGGGCGCGGCCCGGGTGCTTGGCTTGCATGTCCTTGAACTTGGTGGCGTAGATGCCGCCCGGGAAACCCGAGTGACGGTAGTACACCTTGTCAGTGGCCTTGTTGCCAGTGACGCGCAGCTTTTCTGCGTTGATGATGACGATGAAATCGCCGGTATCCACGTGAGGCGTATAAATGGCCTTGTGCTTGCCGCGCAAACGGAGTGCCACTTCGCTGGCAACACGTCCGAGCACCTTGTCGGTGGCGTCAATCACAAACCACTCGTGCGTCACTTCTGCCGGCTTGGCGCTGAAGGTCTTCATGAGTTACTTTCGAATGCTGGCTCCAAAACGGAGACAGCGGTCGGATGGCTGATTCAGATCTTTGCACCCATCTTGTTCAGATGTTGTGTTCGCTCGGTTCCGCTTATTGAAAGCAGCTTGAGTCGACTCGCGCCGACATTCACCACTTTCGCGGCCTCTCACGTCAGGCACAAAGACTTCTTCCCCGCAGCCAAATACGGGAAAGCCGATCATTCTAGCAGCAAGTCACGAAATCAAGAAAGCCTTATCGACTTTCAAGCCTAGGTAGAACATGGTCACCCAGGCTAAAATGAGGGTAATTACTTACAAACACCAACCCAAGCCCGATGAAATCGACCTCCGACCCACTCAGCGCGCAGCCCGCTGCCGACCCCGCCAAAGCTGCCAGCAGCAGCGTTTGGGGCCCGGTTGCCGCTTTGGGCCGACTGTCGTCGTGGATTCCGATCCGCTCGCTGGGTCGTCGGCACCGTCGCCGCATCGCTCAGCATTTGTTGGCGCTGAACGAGCGTGATCGCTATTTGCGCTTTGGCTACCCCGCCACCGATGAGCAAATCAGTCGCTACGCCATGTCCATCGACTTTGAGCGCGATGAGGTGCTGGGCGTGTTCAACCGAAAGCTGGAATTGGTGGTGATGGCCCATCTGGCCTATGCCCCCAAGCCCCAACGTGCTGGGCAGCCTGCGATGGCTGAGTTCGGCGTGTCAGTCTTGCCGCAAGTGCGCAGCCGCGGACTGGGCGCACGCTTGTTTGAGCGCGCCGCCTTGCATGGGCGCAACCGCGGCATCGACACCCTGTTTATCCATGCACTGAGCGAAAACGGCGCCATGCTGAAAATCGCCCGCAATGCAGGCGCCACCGTGGAGCGCGATGGTTCGGAGTCCGAAGCCTGGCTGCGCCTGCCGCCCGACACGGTGTCTTCCCATGTCGGTGAGGCGATCGAACGCCATATGGCCGAGTTGGACTTTCAGTTCAAGCGTCACATTCACGTCATCGGCGAGATCATGGACGGGGTGGCCGAAGTCAAAGCCAAGTTTGAAGCCTCCGGCCAGGCCGCAAAACAGTAAGCGCCGAGGCAAAAAGAATCCGCCCGACCCCACTCAGACCGGGGGTAGCTACCGAGTTTGCTGTCACCGAACTGCGCTACATTGAGTCCATAAGCGCTGCAATACAAGCGCAAATCAAACTTATGGGCTGTCGAGGGACATGCAAACAACCATTCCTTGGGTGATCGCGCTGCTCGCAGGCTTTGCCATGCTGGCATTCGCCGTGTACTGGGCCCTGCGTCGTCCGGCGCCCACCAGCAAGCCGCTACCAACCGAGTGGTCATTGACCGCCCGTCCGGTATTCAATGCCGAGGAGCGCCGGGTCTACCGCATGCTCAAGGAAGCCTTGCCCCACCACGTGATCCTGGCCAAGCTGCCACTGGTGCGCTTTTGCCAGCCGACCGAAGCGAGCGAGGTGCGCTATTGGTTTGAACTGCTGGGGGCAATTCATGTGACCTTCGCCATTTGCAGCCCGAACGGCCGCGTCTTGGCCGCCGTCGACCTGGACGGGGAGCGCAGCATCTCGAGCCGAAGCCTGCAAATCAAGCAGTCGGTGCTGGGCGCCTGCCGGGTGCGCTACCTGCGCTGCTCCATCGACAACCTGCCCAGCGCCGCGGAATTGCAGTTGCTTGTGCCCTATACCAATAGCAGCGCCCGCGGGCCACAACCGGCGCCAACACCGAGCGCAACGGCCGCAGCGCGCTCAGCCATTCAACGCGCGGCGGCACGCAGCGCGAACAGTGCCGGCGTGAAGAGCCCAGCCGGTCGCCACGGCCTCTGGCAGGACTCGGCGGTTTTCCACGACTCCTTCTTCGCGCCCGACAGCCGTTTTGATACCGCCGCCGGCAGTGAATTGCCACGAGCAGGGCGGCCCGCTGGCAGCAACAGCTTTCAAGGGCTGACTTCCTTTGTGGAGCCCATGAACGTGGACTCCCATTTCCCCGACGAAGCGCCGAACGACATCGTCGGCATGGTGGTGGACTCGCCACGTTACGGCGGACGCCTTCCGCGCTGAGATTTCTCTCGCAGCCCAGCGGCACCCATCTCCCCATCAAGCGACGCGCCAAGCGATACTGCGGCGCCGGACCGAACAAGGTCCGGCGCCGTTTTTCTTTTCTCCGCCCCCATGAACCCAGACCTGGACCGCAGCTTTGGCGCCCTGACACCCGAATTCATGCTGGATGCGCTCGACGCGGCCGGCCTGTTCGGCGACGGCCGCATGCTGCAACTGAACTCCTACGAAAACCGGGTGCTGCAAGTGCACCTGGAAGACGGTCGCATTGCCGTCGCCAAGTTCTATCGCCCCGGCCGCTGGAGCGATGCCCAGATCCTGGAAGAACACCAGTTCGCACGCGAGTTGGCCGAGGCCGAGGTGCCGGTCGCGGCGCCCTGGACGCTCAGCGATGCCAAAGCGCAGTTGAGACTGGCGGGCGCCCCGGCCACCTTGGCCCACTTTGGCGACCAGCGTTTTGCCGTCACACCGCGCCAAGGCGGCCGCGCGCCTGAGCTGGAAGATCGCGAGGTTTTGAGCTGGATCGGCCGCCTGCTCGGCCGCTTGCACAATGTCGGGCGCCAGCGCCCGTTTGAGCACCGTTTGAGCTGGGTCGGAGCACAACCGGGCCAAGTCGCTCGAACGTTGCTGCTCGACCTAGACTGCATTCCGATTGAAGTGCTGCCGGCCTGGGATGCCATGGTGCAAGCCTGCCTGGCCCGCATCCAGCAAAGCTTTGATGCCATCCCAGACTTGCAAACGCTGCGCCTGCACGGCGACTGCCACCCCGGCAACATCCTCTGGACACCCGACCACGGCCCGCACTTTGTCGATCTGGATGATGCGGTCACCGGCCCGGCGGTGCAGGACTTGTGGATGCTCCTGTCAGGCGACGAAGTGGCGGCGCGCCAGCAATTGATGTGGGTCTTGGACGGCTACGAGACCGTCGCCGAATTCGACCGTCGCGAGCTGAGCCTGATCGAACCCTTGCGCACCTTGCGCATGATTCATCACAGCGCCTGGCTGGCCAAGCGCTGGAACGACCCCGCCTTCCCGCTGGCCTTTCCTTGGTTCGGCAGCTCCAACTATTGGAACGACCAAGTCGCCAAACTGGGCGAACAACTGGAGGCCATGCGCCCCAAGGACGAACGGCCCTTGGACGACTTCCGCGACGATGAAGTGCAGTTCGACGAAGGCTTTAAGTAAATCAAAGACTCAGCTGACAGACAAAAGAAAAGCCCCGCCAGCGGCAACGCTGCGGGGCTTTCGCATTTAGACCGAAAGGACTTAGGCCAGCAGCATCGCGTTGACGCGCTTCACATAGGCCGCCGGATCTTCCAGATGGCCGCCTTCGGCCAGCACCGCCTGATCAAAGATCACGTTGGCCAAATCATCGAACTGCGTCGCGGCTTCCAGCTTCTTGACCAAGGCGTGCTCGGCGTTGATCTCCAGCGTCGGCAGCGAGGTCGGTGCGGCTTGGCCGGCTTGCTTCAACAGGCGGGCCAAATGGCCACTCATATCGCCCTCTTCCACCACGATACAGGCGGGCGAGTCGACCAAGCGGGTGGAGACGCGCACATCCTTGGCGCGCTCTTTCAGCGCTTCCTTCAGTCGGTCCAACAGGGGCTTGAAGGTTTCAGCCGCTTCTTCGGCCTTCTTCTTCTCGTTTTCGTCCTGCAGCTTGCCCAGGTCGATGGCACCCTTGGCTACCGACTGCAGGGGCTTGCCTTCGAACTCATACAGATGCGAGAGCATCCACTCGTCAACACGGTCGACCAGCAGCAACACCTCGATGCCCTTTTTGCGGAAGATTTCCAGCTGCGGGCTGTTCTTGGCGGCGCTGAGCGAGTCGGCGGTGATGTAGTAAATGGCTTCTTGGTCTTCCTTGGCGCGCTTCAGGTAGTCGACCAGCGAGACGCCTTCATCGGCGTGCGTCGAGGCAAAGCGCAAGAGCTTGGCCAAGCGTTCTTGGTTGGCATGGTCCTCGCCAACGCCTTCCTTCAAGACAGAACCAAAGTCCTTCCAGAAGTCGGCGTACTTGGCGCGCTCAGCGGCGTCTTCGCTATCCGCCAGTGATTCCAGCATGCCCAGCACGCGCTTGGTCGAACCTTCACGGATGGCCTTCACATCGCGGCTTTCCTGCAGCAGCTCGCGGCTGACGTTCAACGGAAGGTCGGCCGAGTCGATCACGCCCTTGACGAAGCGCAGGTAGACCGGCATCAACGCCTCGGCATCGTCCATGATGAAGACGCGCTTGACGTAGAGCTTCACACCACCGCGCTTGTCGCGGTTCCACAGGTCGAAGGGGGCCTTCTTGGGGATGTAGAGCAGCTGGGTGTACTCGCTGCGGCCTTCCACGCGGTTGTGGGTGTGGGCCAGCGGCGCTTCGGTGTCGTAGCTGATCTGCTTGTAGAACTCGTCGTACTGCTCTTGCGTGACTTCGCTCTTGGAGCGCGACCACAGGGCCGAGGCCTTGTTGACCGACTCCCACTCGTCTTTCATCACCTGCTTGGCGGCTTCAGCGTCCCACTCTTCCTTCTTCATCAGGATGGGCAGGGAGATGTGATCGGAGTACTTGCTGATGACGGACTTCAGGCGCCAGGTCTTGAGGAACTCGTCCTCGCCTTCGCGCAGATGCAGGATCACATCGGTGCCACGGCCGGCCTTGGTGATGGTCTCAACTTCATAGTCGCCGGTGCCTTCCGAGGTCCAGCGCACGCCGGCTTCGGCGGCCACGCCGGCACGGCGGGTTTCGACGGTGATGCGGTCAGCGACGATAAAGCCCGAGTAGAAGCCCACGCCGAACTGACCGATCAGGTTGGCGTCCTTTTTCTGGTCGCCTTCGAGCTTAGCCATGAATTCGCGGGTGCCGCTCTTGGCGATGGTGCCGAGGTGGGCAATCGCCTCTTCCTCGCTCATACCGATGCCGTTGTCGCTGATGGTGACGGTGCGGGCGGCTTCGTCGAAGGAAACGCGCACTTCCAGGTTCGGCGTGTCTTCAAACAGCGCGGCATTGTCCAGCGCCTCGAAGCGCAGCTTGTCGCAAGCGTCGGAGGCGTTGGACACCAACTCGCGCAGGAAGATTTCCTTGTTGGAATAGAGCGAATGGGTGACGAGGTGCAGGATCTGCTTGACCTCGGCCTGGAAGGCATGGGTTTGCTTTGTCATGTCTGAAGCTCTTCTCAAAAAACAAAATCGTCGATGGCGGGCGGCTTGCTCGGCTGAAAGCACCAGAGTCAAGGCCAACCCGGCCGACCTTGCGGTCGTGAGCACGATGTGGGGCCAAGTGGCGGGGCTTCAAGACCCCTGCCGCTACAAGGTGAAAAGCAGGGGCACTCAGCTGCGAAAATGCCGTCCATGAGTTCCCACGCCCAGTTACCCCAAGAGTCCCTCACCCCCAAGGCCCGCATCGTCCTGTACTGGATGGACCTGGCCGGCGTGGCCGTGTTTGCCATCAGCGGCGCCTTGGCGGCCATGCAGGCACGGCTCGATCTGTTTGGGGTCTTGGTCTTGGCCGCCATCACGGCCATCGGTGGCGGCACGCTGCGCGACCTGCTCTTGGGCCGCCACCCGATCTTCTGGATGAGCGACACCCGCTACATCAAGGTCATTGGGCTGACCGCCTTGTTCACCGCTTTGCTGGCCAATAGCTGGGGCCATTTGCTAGCCACCGGCAATGGCGCCCTGGTGATTGCCGACACCTTAGGGCTGGCCTTGTTTGCCCTGTGCGGTGCCGAGATTGCCGAAGAGGCCGGCAAGTCGCGCTTGGTGGTGGTGCTGCTGGGCACCATCACCGCCAGCGGCGGCGGCGTGATGCGCGATCTCTTGACCAGCCAAGTGCCCCTGCTGCTGCGGCGCGATATTTACGCCAGCGCCGCAATTGGCGGGATCGCTGGCTATCTGGCGCTGCGGGCCCTTGGTCTGCCGCGCCAAGCGGCTTTCATCGCCGGCATGCTGATGGTGGTCACCTTGCGCTTGGCCGCCCTGCACTATGGCTGGCAGCTACCCGCACCTCAGCTGCGGGCCTGAGCCGAGCTGAGCCTGCCTCAATAGGACAGCGTCCGCTTGGACACATCCACCCTCAGCAGCGCCTTACTCAAGGCTCCGCTGGTGGCGCGCGCATAGTCCAGCGCCCAGGCCGGATCGTCAAAAGCCACCGGCCCGGCCGCGGCAGCCACACCCAGGATCTTGTCAGCCAGCAAGACCTTGCCCGAGCCGCGCATCGGCTCGCACTCGTACTTGACGTACTGCTCGTCCAGCCATTGGCGCGAGGCCTCAAAGCTCAGGACTTCTTCTGCATCGACCGCCAAGTCAAACTGCTGCACCGGGCTGAAAACGACCTTCACTTCACTGCGCATCACGGGCCTTTCGAGAATGAACGCAGCCTGATTCTGGCGCAGAAATTGGCCGAGCGGCGCCTTGTCAAAAGCAAACGCTCAGCCCTGGCGGCGCCAGTCCTTAGGAACGCGTTGGATGTCCGGCCAAGATCTTCAGGAACGCGCCGCTTTGACCGCTGCGCTGAGCACCTCCAGCACCTCGAGAGAGTCATCCCAGCCCAAGCAAGCGTCGGTGATGCTCTTGCCGTACTCCAGCTTGCTGGCATCGTCCTTGCCCGGGGTGAACTTTTGCGCGCCGTCGTGCAGATGACTTTCCACCATCACGCCGAAGATGTTCTTGCCACCGGCCATGATCTGAGCACCGACGTCACGCGCCACTTCAACTTGCCGCAAATGTTGTTTGGAACTGTTGGCATGCGAGCAGTCCACCATCAGCGTGGTGTCCAGCTTGGCAGCGGCCAGGTCCTTGCAGGCCGCGGCTACGTTTTCGGTGTCGTAGTTGGGGGCCTTGCCGCCGCGCAAGATGACGTGGCAGTCTTTATTGCCCTTGGTTTCGACGATGGCCACCTGGCCGTTCTTGTGCACCGACAAGAAGTGGTGGGCGCGAGCCGCGGCCTGAATCGCATCGGTGGCGATCTTGATATTGCCGTCGGTGCCGTTCTTGAAGCCGATCGGTGCGGACAAGCCCGAGGCCAGCTCACGGTGCACCTGGCTCTCGGTCGTGCGCGCCCCGATGGCGCCCCAGGAGATCAGGTCGCCGATGTACTGCGGCGAGATCACATCCAGGAACTCCGAACCGGCCGGCATACCCAAGCGGTTGATCTCCAGCAGCAGCTGGCGTGCGATGCGCAGGCCTTCGTCGATGCGGTAGCTTTCGTCCAGATAGGGGTCGTTGATCAGGCCCTTCCAGCCCACCGTCGTGCGCGGCTTTTCGAAGTAGACCCGCATGACGATCTCCAGCGTGTCGGCGTACTTCTCGCGCTGCACCATCAGTCGGCGCGCGTACTCCAGCGCCGCTGAGGGGTCATGGATGGAGCAAGGGCCGATGATCACCAAAAGGCGGTCATCCTTGCGCTGCATGATTTTGCGGATGCTGTGGCGCGTGCTGGCAATCAGCTGCTCCATCGGTGTGCCACGGATCGGGAAGAAACGAATCAAATGCTCTGGCGGCGGCAGCGGCGTGATGTCGACGATGCGTTCGTCATCGGTCGCACTGGTCTTGTCCTCTTGCGAGTACCAGCGTTCGGCCTGAATCTCCGGTTTGGCGGACTTGGCATTCATGGGCGTAACTCTCACTTTCCGTGGTCTGGATTCGGTTTCAGATGAAGCAGCGCTCAGACGAAAAAAAAACCGCCGGGTGGTGGACCCGGCGGTTTCTAGAGATTTGTGCGCTTTGCTTGGTTTGCCTGCTTACGCTCTCGCCTCTCGGCCGCCGGTGCGGTTGGAGAACCAAAAAAAGCTAAAGAAATAGATCTTTGGCGAGTGCATGGCTTTGAATGTAGCACGCAGTTCTTGCAAGTCAGCGCGGCGCTGCGGCCTTGCAACAACAGTCTTGGCCGCGATCAGGCAGTGCCGCCGACGGTCAAACCGTCGATGCGCAAGGTCGGCTGACCCACACCCACCGGCACGCTCTGACCCTCTTTGCCGCAGACGCCAACGCCCGTGTCCAGTTGCATATCGTTGCCAATCATGCTGACGCGGGTGAGCGCCTCGGGACCGCTGCCAATGATGGTGGCGCCCTTGACCGGGTACTGGATTTGACCGTTCTCGACCCAGAAGGCTTCGCTGGCCGAGAAGACAAACTTGCCGGATGTGATATCCACTTGGCCGCCGCCAAAGTTGGTGGCGTAGATGCCCTTCTTGATGCTGGCGATGATTTCCTTCGGGTCTTTGTCGCCGCCCAACATATAGGTGTTGGTCATGCGTGGCATCGGCGTGTGGGCATAGCTTTCACGTCGGCCGTTGCCGGTCGGAGCCACCTTCATCAAGCGCGCGTTCATCGCGTCTTGGATATAGCCCTTTAAGATGCCGTCCTCGATCAGCACATTGCGCTGCGAGGCACAGCCCTCGTCGTCCACATTGAGCGATCCGCGGCGATCCGGCAAGGTGCCGTCGTCCAAGACCGTCACGCCCTTGGCGGCCACGCGTTGGCCGATGCGGCCGGCAAAGGCACTCGAGCCCTTGCGGTTGAAATCACCCTCCAGACCATGGCCAACCGCTTCATGCAAGAGCACGCCGGGCCAGCCGGGGCCGAGTACCACGGTCATCTCGCCGGCCGGAGCCGGGCGCGATTCCAGATTGGTCAGTGCCGCGTTGACGGCCTGGTCCACATAGCTGGCAATCATTTCATCGGTGAAATAAGCCAGACCGAAACGGCCACCACCACCGCCGCTACCGACCTCGCGCCGCCCATTGCTCTCGGCAATCACCGTCACACTCAAGCGCACCAGCGGGCGCACATCGGCGGCCAAAGTGCCATCAGCGCGGGCCACCAGCACCACGTCGTGCTCAGCAGCCAAACCGGCCATCACTTGGGCCACGCGTGGATCTTTGGCGCGCGCCATGCGTTCGGTACGCTCGAGCAGGGCAACCTTTTCGGTACTGTCCAGGCTGGCAATCGGATCGGCCGCGCCATAAAGCGAGCGACTGGCCGACACGACCGGATTGCTCGGCACCTTGACCCGGCGACTTTGACCGGCGGCGGCAATGGCACGCACCGTCAAGGCGGCATCGATGATGGCTGCTTCGGAAATATCGTCGGAGTAGGCGAAGGCCGTTTTCTCGCCCGCTACGGCGCGCACTCCCACGCCCTGGTCGATGCTGAAACTGCCGCTTTTCACAATGCCCTCTTCCAGGCTCCAACCCTCGGCGCGGGTGGTCTGAAAGTAAAGGTCGGCGTCGTCAACGCGGTGTTCGGTGATCAATCGCAGGGCTTTGGTCAGCACCGCCTCAGTCAGGCCATAGGGCTCCAGCAACTGGCTGCGGGCCGCCACCAGGCGGGCAAGAGTAGGTTCGCGCGAAATCATGCGAGCCATTGTAGGAGCGGCGGCGCCAAAGCGCTGGCGCTTCGCCATCCATGGACTGACGCAGCGCCAATACGTCCGCCAAACCTCTACTTCATGATGCGAACGCCTCGGCCAGGGCATCAAACACCAACCGCAGTCGGGGTGTATCCCGCAGCTCTCGGTGCGCGGTCAACCACATGGGCAAGGCCGGGATCTGGATCTCCGGCAAGACCGCTTGCAACGCCGGGTCCCGCGCGGCCAAGGCCCTGGCTCCGACCGCCAAGCCCATGCCGGCCCGCATCGACTCCCACACCACCACTTGGTTGTCGCAGCGGAAGCCGAAAAAATCGGGCTGGATCACAAAGCCGGCCGCCGCAAACCCCCGCAACATTTGGTCATTGCGGTCATAGCCCAGCCATTGATGCGTGAGGACATTGCCCATAGTCGGCACCCCGTGCCGCGCCAGATAGTCGGTATGCGCAAACACGCCCACCGGCCATTCCCCCAATTTGCGTGCCACCAGCGTCGGCTGCTCGGGTCGCACCATGCGCAAAGCGATATCGGCGCTGCGTTCCAACAAGTTCTCCACCTCGTTGCTGGCCACCAGTTCGATCTGGATCTCTGGGTGCCGTTGGCGCAAATCACTCAGCACCGAGGGCAGGAAATAAGCGCAGACGATTTCGCTGGCCGTCAGGCGCACCGTGCCGGCCAAAGACTGGTCTTGGGCGGACAAGGCCAGCGCCAGCTCCTGCGCACCCTCCCGCATGCGCTGGGCGGCAGGCAACAGGGCCTGGCCGGCGGGCGTGAGGCTCAAGCCCCGCGCATGGCGCTCAAACAAGCTCTGCCCTAAAGCCGCCTCCAGCGCCGCCAGCTGACGGCTGAGCGTGGGCTGGCTTTGGCCCAGGACGGGCGCCGCTCGATTCAGCGAGCCCGTTTCGGCCAGGACAAGGAAAGTTTGCAACAAAGACCAATCAAGTGAATTCGCGCGCATCAGCTATTCAAACATGAATGACCGCAATACAAAACCGTGACTTCCGAAGACCTCGCTGAAACCAGACACTGAGTTCATCGACAGCAGCACACAAGGAAACCCAAACATGCGCAACACCGTGTTGATCCTAGGCGCCGCGGGCCGGCTCGGGACGAGCCTGGTACTCGCCTTTGCCAGCGCGGGCTGGCAAGTAATTGCCCAAGCCCGCAAGCCACTGCCCAGCGCCATTGCGACCCTGACCCATGTGCGCGCGCTGACTTGTGATGCACACGACCGCCCCGCCTTGTTGGCCGGTGGCCAGGGCGCTCAGGTCGTCATCAACGCCCTGAATCCGCCCTATACCGAGTGGAATACCTTGCTGCTGCCGCTGGCCGAGGTGGCGCAAGACACCGCCCTGGCCCTGAATGCCCTGCTGATGCTGCCCGGCAATGTCTACAACTTCGGCCACGAGCTGCCTGAGCTGCTGCTCGAGCAAAGCGGCACGCCCGAACAGGGCAACACCGCGAAGGCCCGGCTGCGCATTGAACAAGAGGCCCGCATGGCCGCTGCCGCCCCGCGGCTGCGATCGGTGGTGCTGCGTGCCGGCGACTTTTTTGGCGGCATCGGTCAGGGTTCATGGTTTGACCTGGCTCTGGCCAGTCGCATCCGAAAAGGCCAGGTCGTGCACCCCGGCCCGCTGAATGTGCCGCATGCCTGGGCCTATCTGCCGGACCTGGCGCAGTGCTTTGTGCGTGTGGCCGAGCGCCATGCGCAACTGACCGGACACCAACGCTTGCACTTCAGCGGCCACACGGTCGAGGGTCAGGTCTTGCATCAAGCCCTGGAACAAGCCTGGGGCCGCCCCCTGAAGGTGAGTCACTTGCCATGGCTGATGATTCGCCTCGGCTCGCCCTTCATCGCCAGCTGGCGCGCCATCGCCGAGATGCGTTATCTATGGCTGAAGCCGCATCGTTTGGACGACACCGAGTTGCGCCGGCTGATTGGCGAGCCCCCGCTCACACCGCTAGTCGAGGCAATGCGCGGCAGCCTTGCGGCCCTGGGGCTGGCCGGCCCGAAAGCCGCCATCGCAAGCGAGGCCTTGGCATGAGCGGCCCGGTGTTGCGCGAGCGCCTGACGGCTCGCTTGGACGGCGACTATGTGGTCTTCTTGATTGGCATGCGCATCAACAAGCCTTGGCTGATCCACAAATGGTGGCCGGTGGCCAATGCCATGCCGCGCATGCTGAATGAGCTGAAGTCCCAGCCCGATTCAGGCCTTCTGCACGCCGAGATGTGGTTCTCTCGCACCGTCATTCAGGTGCAGTACTGGCGCTCGATGGCGCAACTGCTGGCCTACGCCAAGGACCGGCAGGCCCAGCACCTACCCGCTTGGGCGGCCTTCAACAAGGCGGTCGGTACCGATGGCACGGTCGGCATCTGGCATGAAACCTACGCCGTCCGACCGGGCTGCTCAGAGAGCGTCTACGTCAATATGCCGGCCTTCGGGCTGGGGCGGGCCGGCGAATTGGTGCCGGCCAAGGGCCGCCTAGCGACGGCCGTGCAACGCCTGGCGGCGGACCAATCCAGCGAAGACCGCCAAGCAAGCCATCCGGCACCGCGGAACGAAGCGCCTTAACGAGAGTGCAACTTCACAAACTGTTACGCAGACCGACGTCATCCGGCTGCACCGAGTCGGGCGTTGAACCTGCAACGCGACGCTGAGGGCGCCAAGCTCGCCCTCAGATCGCGCCCCGGCATTCTCGCCAGCACTCTGAAAAAGGATGAAAGTCTATGCACCCGATCGCACGCAGCCTCACCGTTTTGGCCCTTGCCGCAATCAGCAGCTTCGCCCAGGCCGGCACCCAGACGCCCAATATTGATCAGCGTGAAGCCAAGCAGCAGGCCCGCATTGCCGAAGGCGCCGGTTCGGGCGCCCTGACGGCCAAGGAAACCCAACATTTGGAACGCGAACAAGCCCGCATCAACACGGTCGAAGCGAAGGCCAAGGCCGATGGCCAGGTGACCCGCAAGGAGCGCCAAAAGCTGCATGCGATGCAAGACAAAGCCAGCCACGACATCCAGCATGCCAAACACAATGGCAAGGTCGCCGGGCAATAAACCTGCGGCATAGGTCTGCCGTTCGCGCCGGGCACTAGCGCCAGACACCCGCAGTGAAGCCCGCTTCGCGATCAGTCGGAGCGGGCTTTCTTTTGCGCCAGCGCCCATTCATACAAAGCATTGCGCGGCGCGCCGCTGATCTCGGCCGCCAGGCTGACAGCCTGCTTCAAAGGCAACTCGGCCAGCAGCAGACCCAAGACCCGCAAGGCTTCGGCCGGCAAGTCGGCCTCGGCCGCTGACTGGGCTTTTTGCGCATGCAAGACCAGCACAAACTCGCCGCGTTCGCGCTGCGCATCGGCCGCCAACCAAGCCGGCAAGCTCGCGGCCGCGGCGCTGTGAACGGTCTCAAACTGCTTGGTCAATTCCCGGCAGACGGTCACCGTTTGCATCGGGCAAAGCTCGGCCAGCAACTCGATCAAGGCCTTGATCCGATGCGGCGCCTCAAACAGCACCTGGCTGCGCGGGCTGCCGCACAGGGCCTGCAAGGCGCTGCGGCGCTCGGCCGCCTTGGTCGGCAAGAAGCCGGCAAAGGCAAAGCCATCGGCCGCCACATCGCCCGCCACACTCAGCGCCGTCACCGTGCTGCTGGCCCCAGGCAGCGGGAATACACGCAGACCGGCCTTGGCCACGGCCGCCACCAGCACCGCCCCAGGGTCCGAAATCGCTGGCGTGCCCGCGTCACTGATATAGGCAATGCGCTCGCCCGACTGCAGCCTCGCAATCAAGGCTTCGCTGGCTTCATATTCATTGTGCTGATGCAGCTTGATCAGGGGCTTGTGCAGGCCCAGATGCCGCAACAGCCCGGCACTGACGCGGGTGTCCTCGCAGGCCACCGCATCAACCAAGCCCAGCACATGCACCGCACGCAGCGTGATGTCGGCCAGATTGCCGATCGGCGTGGCCACCACATACAGCGTGGCTGCGGGATACTGCTGAGCACCGGCCGCAGCGGCGGCCGCCTGCATCAGCAGGGAGGCGTCGGCAATGTTGTTCAAAAAGGGTTCTCCCAAACTGCTTGGATCGGCGGCAGAAGACCGAGCGCTGCAATATCTGCAGCAACAAGGCCTGCGCCTGGTGGAGCGCAATTATCGGGTCGCGGCCGGCCCGCGCGCGCGCGCCGGCGAAGTGGACTTGATTCTGCGCGACCCCCGCGACGGCAGTCTGGTGTTTTGCGAGGTCAGGGCGCGCACCGACCGCTCCCACGGCGGCGCGGCCGCCAGTGTCGGCATTGCCAAGCAAAGACGGCTGATCTACGCGGCCCAGCACTACCTCTTGCGCCACGCCAGCCCGCCGCCCTGCCGCTTCGATGTGGTGGCCATCGACGGCGCAGACATCGAGTGGATTCCGGCCGCCTTCGAGGCCAGCTGAGCCCGATGGCTGCGCTTAAAACGAGCGGAGCCAGCGCTGAACTATGATTCCGCCCCATGCTTGAGCAACGCATCCAACAACAATTCTTCGAGAGCGCCGACCTGTTCTACCAGGTCGCCGAGAACCTTTCGCGCCCGGTTTCTTCGGCCGCCCAGATGCTGATGGACGGCATCACCAGCGGCGGGCGCGTGCTGTGCTGCGGCTTCGGTCAGTCGGCGCTGGACGCGGTCTATATGGCGGCCCTGCTGGTCGGCCGCTTCGAGCAAGACCGCCCCGGGCTGGCCGCTTGGAGCCTCGATGCCCAGGCCCACGGCAGCAACGCTGAAGAGGCTTTGACCCGCCAGGTGCAGGCGCACGGCCACCCCGGCGACCTGCTGCTGGTGTTTGATGCCATGCCCACCTTGAGCCCCGCCTGGCAAGCGGTGCTGGCCGCCGCTCATGCGCAAGACATGAGTGTGATCGCCATCACCGGCGGGCTGCAGGACGAGATGCGCACGCTGCTGCGCGACACCGATGTACAAATTCGAGTGCAGCACAGCCGCGCCGCCCGGGTGGCCGAGGCGCAACGCCTGTTGGCCCATTGCCTATGCGATGCGGTCGATGTGCAACTTTTGGGCGCCAGCGAGTAAACCGACTCGCGATACCCCTTCTCTGGACGACAGGAAAACAGGATAGATATGACTTTGCAAACCTCCAAGACCGCTCGCCCCCAGCGTGGCCTGATGCTGGCAGCGGCGCTGGCCGCGGCCTTTGTCAGCAGCGCCTGCGCGCCCTTGGTCATTGGTGGCGCCATGGTGGGCGGGGCCTTGGTGGCCACCGACCGGCGTACCTCCGGCACCCAGGTGGAAGACAAGGGTATCGAGGTCAAGGCCTCTTCTCGCATCAAGGGCCAGATCAGCGACAACGCCCACGTGACCGTCAGCAGCTATAACCGCCTGGTTCTGCTGACCGGCGAAGTGCCGAATGAAGCCGATCGCGCCAAGCTGGAAAGCATCGTCAGCGGGGTTGAAAACGTTCGCAGCGTCTTGAACGAGACCGCGGTGATGCCGGCCTCATCGCTGGGCAGCCGCTCCAATGACGTGCTGATTTCCAGCAAGGTCAAGGCCAGCCTGCTGGATGCCCCGGAGTTGATTTCGAACGCCTTCTACGTGGTGGTCGAGCGCGGCACCGTGTTCCTGATGGGTCGCGTGACCGAACGTGAAGCGACACGCGCCGCAACGATCGCACGCAGCATCAGCGGCGTGCAAAAAGTCGTGCGGGCCTTCGACATCATCAGCGAAGAAGAGCTGGCGCGCATCGTGCCCGCCCCCGCATCAACACCCAAACCTGCCGCCGAGTGATGGCGCCGACGGCTTGGCTCAGCCAAGCCGTTTGATCAGGCTGGACGTATCCAGCCGGCCGCCACCGGTGGCTTGCACATCGGCATAGAACTGGTCCACCACTGCCGTCACCGGCAGGCGCGCGCCATTGCGGCGCGCCTCATCGAGCACCAGGCCCAGGTCTTTGCGCATCCAGTCGACTGCAAAGCCGAAGTTGAACTGGCCGTCCACCATGGTCTTGCCACGGTTGTCCATCTGCCAGCTCTGCGCCGCGCCTTTGCCGATGACATCCAGCACCTGTTTCATGTCCAGGCCGGCCTTGCCACCGAAGGCAATCGCCTCGGCCAGGCCCTGTACCAAGCCGGCGATGCAGATTTGATTGACCATCTTGGCCAATTGGCCGGCACCCGATTCGCCGACCCGGGTGACCGCCTTGGCGAAGGCCAGGGTCACGGGCTGAATCTGAGCAAAAGGACCGGCGTCACCGCCGCACATCACCGTCAACGCGCCATTGACCGCACCGGCCTGACCACCTGAAACCGGGGCATCAACAAAGTGCAAGCCAAGCGCCCGCGCCGCCGCGTGCAATTCGCGCGCCACCTCGGCCGAGGCCGTGGTGTGGTCGACAAACACCGCGCCCGCCTTCATGCCGGCGAAGGCGCCGTCAGCGGCCCGCAGGCCGCCGTCCATGGCCCGGCCCAGCACCACCGCGCGCAAGTCATCGTCATTGCCCACGCAGGCAAACACAATGTCAGCGCCCGCCGCTGCTTCGGCAGGCGTCGCAGCTGAACTGCCACCGTACTCGCTCACCCACGCCGCAGCCTTGCTCGCCGTGCGGTTGTAGACCGTCACCGCATGGCCGGCGCGCTGCAAATGCCCGGCCATCGGATAGCCCATCACACCCAGGCCCAGAAAGGCCACCTTAACGGGCGCGATCGCTTCGTAGGTTCTTGTCGTCATAGCAAAAGGTTCTCAAACAATCGTGAAATGCTCGGTGCCGGAGGACAGGTCCTCCGAACGCGCCCGCTCGCTATTGAGCTTGATCTGCAGGCGCAGGTCATTGAGCGAGTCGGCATTGCGCAGCGCGTCTTCATAGCTGACCTTGCCCACCTCATAAAGATCGAACAAAGCCTGGTCAAAGGTCTGCATGCCCTGCTCACGCGAACGCTTCATGATCTCCTTGATCTCACCCACCTCGCCCTTGAAGATCAGGTCCGAAATCAGCGGCGAATTCAGCATGATCTCCACCGCCGCCACACGACCCTTGCCCTCGCGCCGCGGCAATAGCCGCTGCGACACCAAGGCACGCAGATTCAGCGACAAGTCCATCAGCAACTGACTGCGGCGCTCCTCCGGGAAGAAGTTGATGATGCGATCAAGTGCTTGGTTAGCACTGTTAGCATGCAGCGTGGCCATACAGAGGTGGCCGGTTTCGGCAAAGGCGACCGCGTGCTCCATGGTCTCGCGATCCCGCACCTCACCCATGAGGATCACATCTGGCGCCTGGCGCAAGGTGTTCTTCAGGGCCTGATCCCAGCTGTCGGTGTCGATACCGACCTCACGCTGGGTCACGATGCAATTCTTGTGCGGATGCACGAACTCAATCGGGTCTTCAATCGTGATGATGTGGCCGTAGGTGGTGCTGTTGCGCTCATCGATCATGGCCGCCAAGGAAGTGCTCTTGCCCGAGCCGGTGGCACCCACGACGATCACCAGCCCGCGCTTGGCCTGCACCACCTGCCGCAGCACCGGTGGCAGGTCCAGCGAAGCAATGGTCGGCACATCGGCCGGAATCGTCCGCAACACCAGCCCGACCGAGCCCTGCTGAATGAAGGCATTGGCGCGAAAACGCCCGACGCCCTGCGGCGAAATGGCGAAATTGCATTCTTTGCTGCGCTCGAATTCGGCCGCCTGCTTGTCGTTCATGATGGCCCGCGCCAGTTGCAGCGTGTGCTGGCCAGTCAGCGGCTGCGGCGAGACCTTGGTGACCTTGCCATCCACCTTGATGGCGGGCGGGAAGTCGGCCGTGAGGAACAGGTCCGAGCCCTTGCGCGAAATCATCAGCCGCAGCAAGTCGTTGATGAATTTGGTGGCCTGATCGCGTTCCATGGCTGTTGTTCCCTAAACGACTGTTTGAATAAAGCGGCGCCAATGTACGGGGCAAACAGGCTGTTCAATCGCCCGAAAAGAGCGTCCCCGATCAGCCAGGGAAGTTTTCCGGGAACTTGGCCTTGGAGCGCGCTTCGGCGGGCGAGATGATGTTGCGGCGCACCAGGTCGGTCAGATTCTGGTCCAAGGTCTGCATGCCCTGGCTGTTGCCCGTCTGGATGGCCGAATACATCTGCGCCACCTTGTTCTCACGGATCAAGTTGCGGATGGCCGAATTGCCCAGCATGATTTCATGCGCGGCGACACGGCCCGAGCCATCCTTCAACTTGCACAGGCTTTGCGAGATCACCGCCACCAGCGACTCCGACACCATCGCCCGCACCATCTCTTTTTCGGCCGCGGGGAAGACATCCACGATACGGTCCACCGTCTTGGCGGCGGAGCTGGTGTGCAAGGTGCCAAACACCAAGTGACCGGTTTCCGCCGCGGTCAGGGCCAGGCGAATTGTTTCCAGGTCGCGCATTTCGCCGACCAGCACCGCGTCCGGGTCTTCGCGCAGCGCCGACTTCAGCGCATTCGCAAAGCTCATCGTGTGCGGCCCAACCTCGCGCTGATTGATCAGGCTCTTCTTGGACTCATGCACAAACTCGATCGGGTCCTCGATGGTGAGGATGTGGCCGTACTCGTTTTCATTCAGGTGGTTGACCATGCCGGCCAAGGTGGTCGACTTGCCCGAGCCGGTGGGCCCGGTGACCAACACCAAACCACGCGGCCGCAGCGCCAACTCGGCAAAGATCTTCGGCGCATTCAACTGCTCCAGGGACAGGATCTTGCTCGGAATGGTCCGGAACACCGCACCCGCGCCGCGGTTTTGATTGAAGGCATTGACCCGGAAACGCGCCAAGCCCTGAATCTCGAAGGAGAAGTCGACTTCCAAGGACTCCTCGTAGATCTTGCGCTGCGAGTCGTTCATGATGTCGTACACCATGTCGTGCACGTCCTTGTGCTCGAGCGCCTCGACATTGATGCGACGCACATCGCCATGCACACGAATCATCGGCGGCAGGCCGGCCGACAGGTGCAGGTCGGAGGCCTTGTTCTTGACCGAGAATGCCAACAGTTGAGTAATGTCCATAGGTGGGGCAAAAAAGCTGAAGGCCATTATGGCGACGATCGCAGAGAACATACAAGAACAGCACAAACGGATCGCCGCAGCCTGCGGCCAGGCCGGCCGAGCCGTGCAAAGTGTCACATTGCTGGTAGTCTCCAAGACCTTCCCCGGCGCGGCCGTGCGCGAGGCTTTTGCGGCCGGCGAGCACCGTTTTGGTGAGAACTATGTACAAGAGGGGCTGGACAAGATTGCCGAGTTGGCTGACCTGCGCAGCCAACTGGAATGGCATTTGATCGGGCCACTGCAAAGCAACAAAACCCGGCCGGTCGCCGAGACCTTTGACTGGGTGCACAGCGTGGACCGACTGAAGACGGCGCAGCGCCTGTCCGAGCAACGGCCGGCCCATTTGCCGCCGCTGAATATCTGCCTGCAAGTGAACATCAGCGGCGAAGCCAGCAAGAGCGGGCTGGCGCCGGCCGAAGTGGCAGCGCTGGCGCGGACCGTGAGCGCCTTACCGCGGCTGCGGCTACGCGGGCTGATGGCGATTCCAGAGCCGGCCGCTGACCTTGAATCTCAGCGGCTTCCGCACCGCGCCCTGGCCAACTTGTTGCAAACCTTGAACAGGGAGTTGGGCTTGAGCCTGGACACCCTGTCGATGGGCATGAGTGCCGACCTGGAAGCCGCCATCGCCGAGGGCGCAAGCCTGGTGCGGGTCGGCTCGGCCATCTTCGGCTCGCGTCGACCGGCATGAGCTTCTGGCGGGGACTGCTGTTCGCCACCGGCCTGCTGGGCTGGATCGTGCCGGCTGCGTCGGCACCGGTCGCGGCCAAATTCGAAGACACGATCGCGCAGCGCGCCAAGGCCTGCACGCTATGCCATGGCAAGGAAGGGCGTGCCGCCGCCGATGGCTATTACCCGCGCTTGGCCGGCAAACCGGCGGGCTATCTTTACAAACAGTTGCTCAATTTCCGCGACGGCCGGCGCGACTACGGCTTGATGAGCGAGCTGATCGCGCCTTTGAGCGATGCCTACTTGCAAGAACTGGCCGGCTATTTTTCGCAGCTGAGCCTGCCCTATGCGCCGGCCCAGCCGCCCGGCTTGCCCGCCGAAGCCTTGAACACCGGCAAGCAACTGGTGCTGCACGGCGACCCGGCGCGCAAGCTGCCAGCCTGCGTGCAGTGTCATGGTCAAGCGCTGGCCGGTGTGCAGCCCTTCATCCCCGGCCTGCTGGGCCTGCCTCGTGACTACCTGAACGGCCAACTCGGCGCCTGGCGCAGCGGCCAGCGCCGCGCCGTGGCTCCCGACTGCATGGCACAGATCGCCAAGCAGCTGCAGCCCGCCGAGATCAACGCCATCTCACATTGGCTGGCGGCCCAAGATCCGCCCTCGGGCCTCAAGCCCGCCCCCAGCCTGCCCGCGCCACTCCCACTCGACTGCGGAGGTCTGCAATGAAGCAGCGCCAGCGCGGGGCTTGGACTTGGGCACTCGGTGGACTGCTGGGCTTGTTCGCCGTGGCGAGCTTGGCGGTGTATGGGCTGAATCATCTCGACGAAGGCTCAACCCCCAGCGACGAACCGCAGGCCAGCGCCAGCCTGATTGAACGCGGCGCCTATCTGGCGCGCGCCGGCAACTGTCAGGGCTGCCATACGCAGCGCGGCGGCGCGCCCTATGCCGGCGGGCGCGCCATCCCCACGCCCTTCGGCAGTGTCTTCACGCCCAACCTGACCCCCGATGACAAAACCGGTCTCGGTCAATGGCGTGCCGACGACTTCTGGCGCGCCTTGCACCATGGGCGCGGCAAAGATGGGCGCCTGCTGACCCCGGCCTTCCCCTATACCAATTACAGCCTGGTCACGCGCGCCGACGCCGACGCGCTCTACTTCTACCTGCGCAGTCTGCCGGCCGTGGCACAGCCCAATTTGGACCATGAGCTGCGTTTCCCCTACAACACGCAGGCGGCCCTGGCCGTCTGGCGGGCGCTGTACTTTCGCCCGGCGGTGTTTACGGCTGACCCCAGTCGCAGCGCGAGTTGGAACCGTGGCGCCTATTTGAGCCAAGGCCTCGGCCACTGCAATGCCTGCCACGCCAGCCGCAACAGCTTGGGTGCCACCGTCGGTCTCAATGACTTTTCAGGCAATATGTTGGAAGGCCTTGGCTGGTACGCGCCCTCGCTGCACAGCGCGGCGCAGGCCGGCGTCGCCAACTGGGACCGCCAAGCCTTGAGCAGCTGGCTAAAGACCGGCCGCAACAGCCGTGCCAGCGCGCAGGGGCCCATGGCCGAGGTGATTCAGGGCAGCACCCAATACCTGAGCCCGGACGATCTGAACGCCATGGCCGAGTACCTGCAAGGCTTGCCGCAACACCCCGAGGCAGCCGGCGTCCGCCAACGGCCCGAGTTGAAACTGCGCGAGATGGGCCAAGCGCTCTACGGCGAACACTGCGCCAGCTGCCACGGCGAGCAAGGCGCGGGCGTAGCCGGCGCCTACCCGGCCCTGGCCGGCAACCGCGCGGTCTTGATGGCGCACCCCGCCAATCTGCTGCGCATCATCCAACGCGGCGGCTTTGCGCCGGCCACAACGGACAACCCGCGCCCCTTCGGCATGCCGCCCTTCGCCGGCGTGCTGGACGACACCCAACAGGCCGCCGTCGCCAGCTTTGTGCGCAATGCCTGGGGCAATCAGCCCGCTGGCGCCGCGGATGTGCGCCCGGTCGATGTGCTGCGGCTGAAGGCGCGCCGGGTCGACTAGCAAACCAGGTCGCCCCGGCAATTGGCGCGCGCACTTCGGCAAGCCCCCATCCGGGGGATTTCCCGCGCGCTTGCTGCGCAATTGTTCACGCCCGCCCCGAACTCCACTTGCGCATTGAAGCCCAGCAGGGCCGACACTTCGAGCACGCCTTTCGAACGGGCCGAATGTCCTCAGCGGCTCCAGTGAGCCGAAATTACTGAGGCCTGACAGCCCGCCGAGAAAAGCGCGACTTACATCACGGCGTTTTGCGAAATAGCAGAAAACCCCGATCAAGAAACTAATGATGAGAACCGAAAGCCAAGCAGGCGTTTTACGGCGCCAGTGTCAGCACCGCGCCGCGACATCGGAGCTTGCTTGCTGCCACCCCCAAGAACAATCCTTGACGAGGGATATCGAGACATGAATTTTTTGACACAGCTGCGCATCAGCCAGCGTCTGGCCGTCAGCTACGGTCTGCTCATCTTGTTGTTGATCGCGATCGGCAGCTACGGCGCATCAACCGCCAACCGTTTGGCCAAGGACTTGGATCAGACGGCCAACTCCAGCCTGGTCAAGATCGCTTCGGCCAATGCGCTGGAAGGCCAGGTCAACGTGATTGCCCGCGCTTCGCGTGACCTGCTGCTGCTCGACGAGGCTCGCCAAATCAAGAAGCAAAACGCCGCCATCGAAGGCGCGCTGCAAGAATCCGAAAAGCAGTTGAGCAGCCTCGAAGGCAAGGTCGACGGCGACAAGGAAAAAGACCTGGTCGCTCAAGTCCGCGCCGCCGAACTCAAGTTCATCGCCTCGGTGGCCAAGTTCCAAAAGGTGCAAAAGGATGGCAGCCCCGATGAGGCGCGCGAAAGCCTGATCACCGATGTGCGCCCGGCCCAGCAGGCCTACCAAGACGGACTCAAGGGCCTGGTGGACATGCAATTCGACAATGCCCGCACGCTGGCCGTTGAAGGCGGCGAAATGGCACGCTCCTCGATTCTGCTGACCGCCGGCCTGGTGCTGGTGGCGGCGGTGATCGGCCTCGGCGGTGGTTTCGTGATTGCCCGCTCTATCGTGCTGCCGGCCCAGAAGGCACAGCAGGCCGCAGAAGCCATCAGCGCCGGCGATCTGACCCAAGACATTCACGTCGAAGGCTCGGACGAATTGGCCCAGATGCTGAAGGCCATGCAGGACATGCAGCGCGCACTGTCCGGTGTGGTTAGCAGCGTCAGCGACGCCGCCGGCGAGGTGGCCCAAAACTCGAACGACATCGCCGACAGCAATGTCGACCTGTCCGACCGCACCGCACGCTCGGCAGCCAGCTTGCAAAACACCGCCGCTTCGGTGGAACAGATCGCCGCCAACCTGAACGGCGCCAGCGACCTAACCCGCCGCGCCGCCGGCATCGCCACCAAGGCCCGCCAATCGGCGCAGGCCGGTGGCACGGTGGTGGCCAAGGTGGTGGACACGATGGAAGAAATCAGCGCCAGCTCGAAGAAGATCGGCGACATCATCGGCGTCATCGACGGCATCGCCTTCCAGACCAATATCCTGGCCTTGAATGCAGCGGTGGAAGCAGCCCGTGCCGGTGAGCATGGCCGCGGCTTCGCGGTGGTGGCCTCGGAAGTGCGCGCGCTGGCCTCTCGCTCGGCTGCCGCCGCCAAGGAAATCAAGGTCTTGATCCAGGAGTCCTCGGTCAAGGTTGAAAACGGCACCAGCCTGGTCAACAACGCCGGCATCACCATCCGCAGCGTGGTGGACGAGGTCAACAATATGGGCCAGCTGATCGAGGAAATCTCGCACTCGGCCCATGAACAGGCCGCCGGTGTCGGCGTGGTCAATAACGCCATGAACGAACTCGATCGCACCACCCAGCAAAACACCACCTTGGTGGACGACCTGGGTCGTTCGACCGACGCGCTGAAGTCCAGTTCCTCACGTCTGCTCGAAGCTGTGGGCTTCTTCCGCGCAGCCGGCGCCAACGCCTGATTTACTTTTCAGATTCTTTCCTCCCCTCGTATTTTTTTCGAAACATGCACTCCATGAGCAACACCACTCCTTCCCTGTCCCGCCTGCTGCGTTCGGCTGCCTTCCTGTGCGGCGCTCTGGCCGTGGCCTTCAGCGCCCACGCCGCCGCCCCGAAGATCCTGAAGAAGGTGCCGCCCGAGTTCCCGCCCGAGGCGAGCAAGCAGTCGATCTCCAGCGGCACGGTCAAGGCCAAGATGGCCATCGATGCAGATGGCTCGGTCACCGGCGTTGACATCATCGAAGCGCAGCCGCGCAAGGTCTTTGACAAGGCCGTCACCCGCGCGCTGATGGACTGGCGCTTTGAGGCCAGCGGCGAAAAGCAATCGCACGAAGTCAAGCTGGTGTTCAGCAACGAAGACTGATCGCGAGACAGCGTCTTGGCCGCGGCGGCTACGAGCAGCCCGGCCAAGCATCAGTCAAACGGTTCCGCAAGGGCCCGCCGGAGACACGCGTCCCGGCGGGCCTTTTGTTATGGCAACACAGGGCAGGCATTTCGGCGATTAAACTTCCGCCCATGCCCTCCATCGCTTCGATGTCATCGCTGGCTTGGCTCCGGACCTTGGTCTGGATCATCGCCCTGGCCCTGCCCCTGCAGGCCCAGGCGCGCATGGCCATGCTGGGCTGCGGAGCGGCCTCGAATTTGGTGTCTAGCTCGGCGCATGGGCTTGGTGCCCTCCCGCATGCTGAGCATGACCATCAGGCCATGCTGGCCCAGCAAGATGGGCATGCGCTTGGGCGTGGGCACCATCAAGTGCATCAGACCCAGGACAAGGCCCAGGCTGAGACGCCCTCGCTGGATGAGACCGCCACACACCACGCTTGCAGCGCTTGCGCGACCTGTTGCCTGGGCATGGCCCTGCCCTGCGCCACGCTGAACTTGGTCCCATCGTTTGGCGCGGCGGTTTTTTCCGCCAGCCCCGAGCCGGCCAGCCTGGCTGTGGTGACGGCCACCCTGGAGCGCCCGCCCAGGGCCCTTCTGCAGCGCTAACACGCCCCATCGACGCAGCCCACTTCTCGTGCGCCTGCGTCACGCCTCTGCACCCCATTGCTGACAATGGGGCCGCCGACCCCTCCGATGAAGAGGATTCCATGAATTTCTGCAATGCATTTCTGCAGCCTCGCCCCTGCGCGCCTCACGCTGCGCGATCGGCGCTGCTGGGCCTGTTGCTGTCCAGCAGCTTGATATTCGGCCCTGCGGCCTGGGCGCAGGCCGGCAGCAGCAAGCTGGCCACAACTCCCGCAACAGCCAACCCCGCCGAGCCCGCAGCGCCCATCGAAGCAGCCCGCGCGCCCAAAGCGCTGCAACACTACAAACCCTCAAAGCTCGATGCACCGGTGAGCGACTGGTCGGCCGCCAATCGACGCGTTCACGAAGCGGGCGGCTGGCGGGCCTATGCCAAAGAAGCAGCCGCTGCAAAACCAGCCTCGGCTCCGAGCGGCCACTCGCATGCCCATCACGGAGAGACCCCATGACGCCGCGCTCGTTTGACGCCGCCCCGGCCCAGCGCAGCCGTATCGCCAGCGCCGCCCTGCTCAGCCTGACGCTGCTGGCCGGCTGCGCCAGCCTGAACCCGCAGGCCCGCTTCGAGCCTATCCAGGCTCAAACCCAGACCCTGCTCAAACAGGATCTGCAATGGGCTCGTACGCCCGAGCAACGTGCAGCCCTGGATGCCCGCGTGGCGGAACTGCTCGCCACGCCGCTGACGGTCGATCGCGCGGTTCAAGTCGCCTTGCTGAACCACCGCGGTCTGCAAGCCCAGCTGCACCAACTGGGCATTGCCGATGCGGCCTTGGTGCAGGCCACCCGGCTGCCCAATCCGGGCTTCAGCCTGGGCCGACTCAAGCGCGGCGATGAGTTGGAGATCGAGCGCGGTCTGCACTTCAATCTGATGAGTCTGCTGACCAGCAGCACACGCGGCCGCGTGGCCGAGCTGGACGCACAGCTGCTGCAGCGCGAGCTCGGGCAACAGGTGCTGAAGGTCGCGGCCGATGCCCGCCGCGCCTATTGGATGGCCCTGGCCGCGCAGCAGCTTCAACAGTACAGCCAACAGGTGATGGAAGCGGCCGAGGCCGGCGCCGACCTGGCACAACGCATGGCCGCCGTCGGCAATTTGAGCAAGCTGAAGCAGGCGCGCGAACAGAGCTTTTATGCCGATGCCGCACTGGGTCTTGCGCATGCCGAGATTGAAACGCTGGCGCGTCGCGAAGCCTTGGTTCGAGCTCTAGGCCTGTGGGGCCCACAGCTGGCGCGGCTGACGCTGCCCGAGCGCCTGCCCGATCTGCCCGCCCAGGCGATCGATCGTCCGGAGGTGGAGCGCCTGGCCATCCAACAACGCTTGGATGTGCAAGAGGCCAAGAAAGCGGCCGAGGCCAGCGCCGCGCAGATGGGCCTGAGCCGCAGCACCCGCTTCATCAATGTGCTGGAGCTCGGCTGGGTCAGCAACCGCAGCAACCATGACCCCACCCAGACCGGCTTCGAGCTGAGCCTGGAGTTGCCGCTGTTCGACTGGGGCGAGGCCCGTGTCGCGCATGCGGAGGCGCGCTATATGCAGGCACTGGAACGCACCGCGCATGTGGCCATCACCGCCCGCTCCGAAGCCCGCGAGGCCTATGCGCAGTACCGCTCGGCCTTCGACATTGCGCGCCATTACCGCGACGAGGTGGTACCGCTGCGCAAACGCATCTCGGATGAAAACCTGCTGCTCTACAACGGCATGTTCATCGGCACCTTTGAGTTGCTGGCCGATGCCAGGGCACAGATCAGCGCCGTGGCCGCCGCCATTGCCGCGCAGCGTGACTTCTTTGTCGCCGAAGCCGACCTGAATCAGGCCTTGCTGGGCCCTTTGACCGCCGCAGCCAGCAGCGCCGCCCCCATGTCCACCGCCGCTGAAGCCAGCGGCGGCCATTGAAAGAAAGCACCATGGTTTCCCGTCGCAATCTTTTCTTAGGCGCCAGCGCGGTGGCCGCGGCCAGCGTGTCACGCGTCGCCTTGAGCGCCATTCCCGAAGCGGTGCAGCATGGCAGCGCCGACACCGCGCCGCCGCTCGTGCCGCCAAACGGCCGCCCCTACAACCCGGTCGTCACCCTCAATGGCTGGACCCTGCCCTGGCGCATGAACGCCGGCGTCAAGGAGTTCCACCTGGTGGCCGAGCCGGTGGTGCGCGAAATGACCCCCGGCTTCAGCGCGCATCTGTGGGGCTATAACGGCCAGTCGCCCGGCCCCACCATCGAGGTGGTGGAAGGCGACCGGGTGCGCATCTATGTCAGCAACCGCCTGCCCGAACACACCAGCGTGCATTGGCATGGCCAGCGCTTGCCGAACGGCATGGACGGCGTCTCGGGCCTGACGCAGCCGGCCATCAAACCGGGCCAAACCTTCGTCTACGAGTTCACCGCGCGTCGCCCCGGCACCTTTATGTACCACCCGCATGCGGACGAGATGACGCAGATGGCCATGGGCATGATGGGTATGTGGATCACCCACCCCAAGCAACGCAATCACCCGCAGATTGCCGAGGTGCAGCGCGACTTCTGCTTCCTGCTGGCCAGCTATGACGTCGAGCCCGGCAGTTACACGCCCAAGCCGATGACGATGACGGACTTCAACCTCTGGACCTGGAACAGCCGCATCTTCCCCGGCATCGATTCGCTGAACGTGCGCCATGGCGACCGGGTACGACTGCGGGTCGGCAATCTGACCATGACCAACCACCCTATCCATCTGCATGGCCATGAGTTTGAAGTCACCGGCACCGACGGCGGCCCTGTGCCCAAGAGCGCCCGCTGGCCCGAGGTGACCACCGATGTGGCGGTCGGGCAAATGCGGCAGATCGAGTTCATCGCCGACGAGGAAGGCGACTGGGCGCTGCACTGCCACAAGAGCCATCACACCATGAATGCCATGGGGCACAACGTGCCGAACTTGATCGGCGTGGATCACCGCGGCCTGGCCGCCAAGATCACCCGGTTGATTCCCGACTACATGGTGATGGGCGAGCGCGGCATGGCCGATATGGCCGAGATGGAAATGCCCTTGCCCGACAACACCGCGCCGATGATGACAGGCACCGGGCCCTATGGCGGGCTGGAGATGGGCGGCATGTTCAGCGTCTTGAAGGTGCGGCGCGATCAAAAACCGGGTGACTACAGCGACCCCGGTTGGTGGGCCGAGCGAGTGCCGAAGGGCAGCGTGGCCCGCCTTTACGAGGGCGCCTTGCCTGCAGCGCCACAACCGCAAGCCCCCGCTGACGCCAGCGCCAAAACGGCAGGCGCCGAAGTGACAGTACGCAAGCCGGGCGCACATCAGCATGGGAGCCACTGACATGACGAACCCAGCTTCTTTCAAGGCCCTGAGCCTAGCGCTGTTGAGCACCTGCTTCAGTGGCGCTGCGCTGGCGCACGGCGATGCCGCTCATGACAAGCCTCCGCACGCAACGCCGGCCGAGCAGCAAGTCTTCGGCATCGCCGGCCGGGCCGCTGAAGTGAGTCGCAGCATCGACATCACCATGAGCGATGACATGCGCTTCAAGCCGGATCGGATCGATGTGCGCGAAGGCGAGACGGTGCGATTGCGCCTGCACAACAAGGGCCAGGTCTTGCATGAACTGGTCATAGGAACCCCGGCGGACCTGGACCAACACGCGGCCTTGATGGCCAAGTTCCCCGATATGGCTCATGAAGAAGCCCATATGGCGCATGTGCCGGCCGGCAAAAGCGGCAGCATCATCTGGAAGTTCAACCGCGCCGGCAGCTTTGATTTCGCTTGCCTGATCAATGGCCACTACCAGGCCGGCATGCGCGGCCGCATCACCGTTCAAGCCAAGGCCGCAAGCGGCAGCAACTAATCCTTTTGACCTGAAGACACCATGAACACCCAACAAAAAATCCTGATCACCCTGGCCGCCGCAGCAAGCATGGCCTGCCTGCCCCAACTGGCGTACAGCCAAGACAGCGCCGCCAAACCGGCCAGCGCAGCCAATATGGCAGCAGCCGCGGCCCAACAAGACTGGACCGAGGCCGAAGTTCGGCGCGTCGATATCGCCGGTAACAAACTGACCCTCAAGCATGGCGAAATCAAGAACCTGGACATGCCCGGCATGACCATGGTGTTTGGCATCAAGGCGGGGGCCAGCGGCGAGGACTTGATCAAGCAAGTCAAACCGGGCGACAAGCTGCTGTTCCGCGCCGAGATGGTGCAGGGCAAGACCGTGCTGACGGCGCTCAAACGCCCCTGAGGCGAGCAAGCGAGGTCCGGGCGGCGGGAGCCGCCTGCGCAAAAAAGCTCAAGTTCCCTTCACTTTGGCCGATTTCAAGTGACCGAGCTGTCACAAGACTGAGGGGTGCCCGCATGGCCGACAGCCACAGCGTCAAAGCAGACCAGACCTTGCAAGACCTTGAGGCGGCGCTCGCCAAGATGGTCCATGAGCGCTATTTCGAGGCCGAGAGCGACGCCGAAGCCGAGCAGCAAGCGCTGGAAGCAAAGGACTGCGAGTACTTGATGACACGTATTCGCTGCCTTGAGCTGGGGCTGAAGGCAGCCGACGAAGAACTGGCCTGGATCGGCCCGGCGGCGCGCAGTTCGCCGGCGCAATCACTGCGCCGCATCAAGGCCTTGTGTGGTCGCTACCCCGATTTGTTCAGTGCCGTGCAGGCCGTGGCCGTCACGCACCCCGGCGTGTCACGCGAGATGCTGGCCATGGCCGTCAAACAGTTTCGCCGCGATGCCGAAGCCTTCAGCCAAGAGGATCTGGTGGGCCTGCTGACCTGCGTCACCAACGGCGCCAATCAAGCCTTTGACGCCGTGCTGCGGACCCGCAAAGGCGCGGACCGCAAGGCCTCCGCCCTGCCCTGGGGCAAACACACCGACTGAGCCGAAGCGAAAAATACCCCAGTGTTGGCGTAGCACTGCTTCAACGCAACACCGTAGCACCGGCCTGCGGTTTGCTGCCCACCAATTTCGCCACATGGCTGCCTTCGGCCTTGGCGTAGTCCAGCCAGGCCACTACCCCCACGCCCAGCACCAAGGCCAGCGCCAGATAGGCCATGGCCGGCCGCTTGGGCTTCAAGGGCGCGCGGCGCTGTTGAGCGCGCGCGGGCGAGGCCTCTGCAAAGCTTGGGGTCGATTTCGGGCGTTGAACCCGGGCCGCTTGTTTCTGCCCGTTGCTTCCTGACACAACTTCAAAGCTCAGCAACTCGTTTTGCATCGGCTGAGCGCTATTGGCCGGGAATGCCGAAATGTGAACAAACAGCGCCTGCCCGCCATGCAGCGGCGTGATCGCGCCGAAGCCGCGGTCCACCTGCCACTGAGTCAATGTGCCTTCGAACCTCATGATGAATACCCCTCTCGAACAATGGCCCGGAGCCAGCTCCCGCCCAGCCAGGGCGGGCACGGCCACAAGCGCCGCCCCCTGATTTCTTATGGTCTTCATCGTGCCCGAACGGCAAAAAGCTGCTGCAACAGTTAGTAAGAACTGTGCATGCCGCAGCCAGCATCGGGACCCGCGACAATAGCGCTGTCAGCGCAGCAAAAAAGAAAGAGCAAGAAGCATGGCCATCAACTGGTTCCCCGGGCATATGAATTCGACCCGGAACGCGATCAATGAGCGGATGAAGGCCGGGCTTGACGTCGTCATCGAGATGCTGGACGCCCGCATCCCCGGCTCCAGCGCCAACCCGCTGCTGGCCCAGCTGACCGAGGGCAAGCCCACGCTCAAGCTCTTGAACAAGCAAGACCTGGCCGACCCGGAGCGCACCGCGCTGTGGATGGCGCATTACAACGCCCTGCCCGACACCCGCGCGATTGCGCTGGACGCCAGCATCAAGGCCCCAGCGCAAGCGCTGATCAAGGCCTGCCGCGAGTTGGCACCGCTGCGCGGCGGCATGGTCAAGCCGGTGCGGGTGCTGATCTGCGGCATCCCCAACGTCGGCAAGTCAACACTGATCAACACCCTGGCGTCCAAACGCGCAGCCAAGACCGGCGACGAACCCGGCATCACCAAGATCGAGCAGAAGATCGTGCTGGCCGAGGACTTCTATCTCTTCGACACGCCCGGCATGTTGTGGCCCCGCATTGCCATTGAGGAGAGTGGCTACAACCTGGCGGCCAGCGGCGCCATTGGCCGCAATGCTTTCGAGGAAGATGAAGTCGCGCTGGAGTTGCTGGACTATCTGCGAGTGCACTATCCAGCGCAGTTGATCGAGCGCTACAAGCTCGGCGACATCAGCGGTTTGAATGATGAGGAACTGCTGATGGCCATCGGTCGCAAGCGCGGCGCCATGCTCAGCGGCGGCCGCGTCAATTTGCAAAAAGCCGCGGAAGTGCTGATCTACGAATTCCGCCAGTGCATCTTGGGCCGCATCACGCTCGAAACACCTGAAGAGTTCAAGCAATGGGCCGCCAAGGCCGAGGCAGCGGAAGCGGCGCGCAAGGCCAAGGCCGATGCACGCAAGGCGCGGCGCAAGGGCAGCGGCGTGCGCGAGGCCAGTTCGGGCTCAGCCCCGGAAGCGGAAGCTGAGGACGAGGCCAGCGAAGACTGAATCGACGGCCGAATGGCTGTCGACTACAGATGCCCCATCACTCGACCACCAAGACCACCTTGACGCTGGCATCGACGGCCGACTTTTCGATATAGCCGATGGCGTCGACATTGGACGCCACATATTTCTTAACATCGGCCGCGCTGGGTAGCTCTTTGGGCGGGGTGGCCTTGCCGGAGAAGGTCAAACGCGACCAAGCCGCCTTCACCTGCGCGCCGGTCTTGCCCGCCGCCTTGCTGTAGAACTGCTCGCGCACGCTGCTGGAGTCAGGCAGATCGGCCAGTGCCGCCGTACCACCGCTGGGCAAGGTGCTGGACTTGCCCAGGAACAAGGCCGCAGCCTGCTCCGCGCTCAGTGCGCTCAGCGGGCTCTTGGGGTTCACGATCACCGCCGTCTGAGCCGCAGCCAGGCTGCTGAGCCCACACAGCAGCAGGGCGACGAGGACGCGAAACTTGGAATACAAAGAAGAGTTTTTCATGGCTGTGTCCTGATCAAGGATTGCAATTGCCGGATTCATTCGGTGTCCGTCGATGTCAGGGCTTAGAACACCACATCGTAGGACGCGCTGATGAGTTGCGCATTGCCCGCGCCAGGAACAGCACCGCTGTCGCGAACGCGGTCAAACTGCAGCTTCAAGGCGCCGCCCTTGTGCACCTCGTAGCGCAAAGCCAAGAGCTGGCTGCGCAGCTTGACCGGGGAGTAGGCGTCCATGTCATAGCTGCTTTCCAGATAGGCGCTGGTGCCGCCCGTCAGAGTGAAGGCGCCCATGCGATAGCCCACGGTCAGCAGGTAGTACTTGGCTTTGTAGTTCAGCGACTGGCGCTTGGCCTGGCCGAATTCGCTGCGCACGATCCAGTTGTCTATGTCGGCATTCAAGGCCAGACCCAAGAAGTCCTGTTTGGGGCCGTTCGATTCAACTTCCACCACGCCGCTGTCGCGGTCCACCTGCTTGACGGTGCTGCGCACATAACTCAAACGCCCGCTGAACCAGTCTTTCGAGAACTCAAAACTGAGGCCGCCGATATCGCCCCATTCCACATCCTTAGGAGCTTCGTTGTAGAGCCGGGCATAGGGGTTCTTCTTGCTGTTCTCGCTGCCAAACAGCGCCTCGGTGCGCAGGGACCAGGCACCGACTTCAGTCGAATAGCTCAGGCTGGCGCCGTTGTAATTGACCACGTCCCAGCCGTACACATCCGGGCTGGGTCTGATGGTGTTGTAGGCATAGCCCACATCTTGAAAGTCAGAGTAGTAGTACAGCGGCAAGCGCTTGCGCCCAACTTGCAGCGTCCATTCTGGCGCGATCTGATACGCCAGATAGAGCCACTCCAGGTTCAAGGCCTGATCTTTGACGGCGCGGGTGGTGAGCTGAGTGGTCGCGCTCCACTGCGGATTGAACTTGACGGTGGCCTGCACGCCGGCGCGCGACTCAGGTGAGGCCGTGAGGTCATCCCCATACACACCGGCGTGGCCCCAATCAGCGATGAAGCGGGTGCAGTTATTGCTGTGTGCGGGCGCGAGGCCACTGCTGACACAAGAGCCCGAGGTTCGACCCAGGACCAAAGACGCAAAGCCCGAAGTGCTGAGCTCTTGGGCCTGGGCTCCCAGTGGCAGGCCCAAACCCAGACTCAACACAGCCAGGACACCTCGGCTACGCGCCGCTGAACCTGAACCCAAGAACGCCTGTCGACGATGCACCATGCCAAGCTCCAGTCAGAGTAGAGGGAAAAACTGCTTCACCAAACATCTCTGTACCCAGGGCTTGAAGAAGAGCCGGCTGCGCGTGATCTCGGCGCTGGCCCTCTGCCCTTGTTGCGGCACCCACTTGACCCCTCCCGAAGCCAAGCTTTGCTGCAACGATAGCCAAATCAGGGCGGAACGGCTGGGTTTTCACTCACGCTTTGGAACAAAAACCACAAGGCTTGCCTGCAGGCTGGCGCTTCGTTAACTAGTCCTCAGTTGGCAGACCCAAGAGTTGACGCGCTTCCGAAGGGCTGGCGACGCCACGACCCGCCCGCTCTGCGCAAGCAGCCAAGGCCTCGATCAAGACCCCATTGCCGCGGGCTCGCTCACCATCGGGGAGATAAAACGTGTCCTCCAGCCCCGTGCGCAACATGCCCCCGAGTTCCGCGGTGAGCTGATGCACCGGCCAAATTTCCTGCCGGCCGATGAGGGTGGTTTGCCAAATGGCCTCGTCCACCAGATAGCGCGGCAAGAGCTTCAGCAAGTCGCCATCCACCGGCATGCCCGAGGCCACGCCCATGACCAGGTTGTATTCAGGCCGCCCCATCTCGGGTTTGAACATGCCGGACTTCACAAACATGCCCACCGCCCGCACGATGCCGACATCGAAGCACTCGAACTCGGGGTGCACCCCGCATTCGCTCATCACATCCAAAAAAGCCTGGATCTTGGACACCGGGTTATCAAAAACCATGGGCGGCCAGGCCCAGCGCCCATCGTCCTTGAGCTTCAGGTAGTTGAGGCTTCCCGCATTGCAAGCGGCAACCTCGGGCTTGACGCGCCGAATGCAGGCGGCGGGCCCTGAGATGTCCGCACCGATGACCCCGGTGGTCAGATTGATGATGACGCCAGGACAGGCTGCGCGGATGGCGGCGATGACCTGTTCCGCCACCTCAGGGTCCCAGCTGGGCAGATGCCCCAAGCCCTCCTCCTGCATGCGCAGATGCACATGCATCACCGAGGCCCCGGCATTGAAAGCGTCACGAGCCTCGGCCGCCATTTGAGCCGGAGTCACCGGCACCGGGTGTTGCTTGGGATTGGTCAACACACCAGTCAGCGCGCAGCTGAGGATGGCCTTGTCGTGTGAAGCTTCTTTCATCGTGCTCATGCCTCAGCGTCCTGTTCTTTGCTTGCAAGTTCGATCAACAGCGCGCCGGCGGCGACCGCGTCTTTAGGCGCGGCATGAATGGCCTTGACTCGCCCGGCGGCGCCGGCGCTCAGCCACATCTCCATCTTCATCGCCTCCACGCTCATCAAGGCCTGCCCTTCGCTGACCTCGTCACCGACGCGCACCAAGACCTGTGCCACCAAGCCGGCCACCGGCGCACATGCGCGCATGGGATCGTCTTGGGAACGCCCGCCCTGCGCGGGATAGGCCGAGGGCTCACTGAACACAAAGCAAGCCGCATCGCTGACCAAGTGCAGAGCGAAGCCACCCTGGCTTTCGGCGTCGTCAAGGCGGCGGCAGATCAGGCGACGCTCGATGCCGTCCAGGCGCACCCGCGTCCAGACCGACTCGTCCTTCGCCCCCGGCTGGCTCAGCAGCTCAAAGTGATGCGTCTCCGTGCCCCGGCTCAATGCCACCTTGAGGCCCGAGCAGGCGACCCGAAACACTTGACGGGCCTGCCCGCATTGCAAACTCAGATCGAAGCCTTGCACGCTCAGGGGCCGGATCTGCACCTGGCCCTTGCCCTCCAAGGACGCCACGGCCGTCAGCCCGGCGGCCAGCCACCAGTCGCGCGCATCGGGCTGGGGCGCCTGCAAGATCGTCTCGGCCTTGAGGGCCCATTCGTCGATCAAGCCGGTGTGCATGCGGGCCTCGGCAAAGTCCGGGTGCCGCAGCAGGTCGCGCAAGAAGCGGCCGTTGTTCTTCACCCCCAGCAGCGGCAGGTCTTCCAGCGCGGCGGCCAGGCGCCGCCTTGCGTCCACACGATCACGCCCATGCACGATCAGCTTGGCCACCATGGCGTCATAAAAGGGCGAAATCTCGCCGCCCTCGCAAATGCCGGCGTCGATGCGCACCCCGGGAGCCGCGCCTTCGGGCCGCCAGGCGGCAATGCGACCGGTCTGCGGCGCGAAGCCGCTGTAAGGGTCCTCGGCATACAAACGCGCTTCGATGGCGTGGCCCTCGAACTGAATCTCCGACTGGGCCAGCGGCAAGGCCTCGCCCGCCGCAACGCGCAACTGCCACTCGACCAAGTCCAAACCGGTGATCGCCTCGGTGACCGGATGCTCCACCTGAAGCCGGGTGTTCATCTCCAAGAAGTAGTGCTTCAACTCAGCGTCAACGATGAACTCCACCGTGCCCGCACCCACATAGCCCACGGCCAGGGCGGCGGCCACCGCGTCGCGGCCCATCGCTTCGCGCATGGCCGGGCTGACGATGGGCGAAGGCGCTTCTTCAATCACCTTCTGGCGGCGCCGCTGCGCCGTGCAGTCGCGCTCACCCAGGTGCACGGCATTGCCTTGGTGATCGGCAAAAATCTGCACCTCGATATGGCGCCCGCCCTGAATCAGGCGCTCCAGCATCAGGGTGCCATCACCAAATGCGGTCTCGGCCTCGCGGCGCGCGCCGGCAATGGCCTGCGCCAGCTCGCTGGCCTGCAAGGCCAAGCGCATGCCACGGCCACCGCCGCCAGCCACCGCCTTGACCAGCAAGGGGAAGCCCAAGGCCTCGGCCTCGCGTTGCAAGCAGGCCTCGTCTTGCTGCTCGCCCAAATAGCCGGGCGCGCAGGGCACACCCGCTGCCAACATGCGGCGTTTGGCCCCGGCCTTATTGCCCATGGCCAGGATGCTGGCCGCAGGCGGGCCGATGAAGACCAGGCCGGCATCCACGCAGGCCTGAGCAAAGTCGGCCCGCTCGGACAAAAAACCATAGCCGGGGTGGATAGCATCAGCGCCGGTCGCGCGCGCCGCAGCCAGAATTGCCTCGATATTTAAATAAGACTGCGCCGCCGGCGAGGCGCCGATGTGCACGGCCTCATCGGCCTGCAACACGTGGGGCGCGCCGCGATCGGCGTCGCTATAGACCGCAACACATCGATAGCCGAGTCGCCGCGCCGTGCGCATGATGCGGCAAGCAATCTCGCCTCGATTGGCGATCAAGATCTTTGAAAAACTCATTGCGGTGCCCATCGTGGTTTGCGCTGCTCAACAAAAGCCATCACGCCCTCTTGACCTTCCGGTCCCGCCGCCGCGTGGGCAAAGGCCTCAGCCGCCTCTTCCACCAGCGAGGCAGCTTCGTGATGACAGGCGCGCGCCATCAAGCGTTTGGTCGCTGCCACCGCCTGGGGCGCGCACTGCAGCATGCCGCCGAGATGGCGCGTCAGCGCGGCTTCCAATTGGGCGCCGGCGTGCAGCTCATGCACCAGCCCCAGCTGCAAGGCTTGGGCGGCATCAAGCCGACCTCCACAAACCGCCAAGCGACGCGCTTGCGAATAGCCCAGGCGCTCAACCAAGAAGGGCGCGATCTGCGCCGGCACCAAGCCTAATGAGGTTTCCGGCAAACGAAAGCTGACCGTCTCACAGGCCAAGACCAAATCGGCCACGCAGGCCAGGCCAAAGCCGCCGCCCATCACCGAGCCCTCCAGCACCGCCACCACGGCCAAAGGGCTGCGCGCAAAAGCGCCGCACAGATGGCCAAAGGCCGCGTTTATCTGCTGCAACACGCCAGCGCCCTCGTCGGCCATGCGCATGCGCGCCTGCGCCATGTCCTTCAAGTCGGCGCCGGCACAAAAATGCCCACCAGCGCCGCGCAAGACCAAGACTCGTGTCTCACCGTCTCCTTCGGCATCGGCCAGCGCGACGCGCAACTCGGCCACCATTTCCAGCGAGAGCGCATTGCGCAACTCAGGCCGATTCAAAGTGAGGTGTAAGACGCCACCGGCTTCGCGGCGCAGATCCAGCGTTTTGTAGTGCTGCAGCATGACGATGCCCTTTACCTTCAGTGGCTGCCCTTGGGCAGCGTGCCTTCGAGCTTGCAGATGATGCCCAGCATCACTTCGTCTGCCCCGCCGCCGATGGACACCAGCCGCCCATCGCGGAAGGCCTGGCTGATGGGGTTGTCCCAGGTGAAGCCCATGCCGCCCCAGTACTGCAAGCAGCTGTCCGCCACCTCGCGGATCAGCCGGCCACATTTGAGCTTGGCCATAGAGGCCAGCTTCATCACGTCCTTGCCCGCCACATACTGTTCCACCGCCGCATAGGTCAGCGCCCGCAGCGCCTCCACCTCGGTGCGCAACTCGGCCAGGCGGAAGTGCACCACTTGGTTGTCCAAGATGCTTTTGCCAAAAGCCTTGCGCTCGCGGGTGTACTCAATCGTCAGGTCGATCAGGCGGTCCAGATTCTTCAGTGAGGAGGCCGCACCCCAGAGGCGCTCCTCCTGAAACTGCATCATCTGGAACATAAAGCCCAGGCCCTCTTGGCCGATCAGATTGCGCTTGGGCACGCGGACGTTGTCGAAGAAGAGCTGCGCTGTGTCGGACGCATCCATGCCGATCTTGTGGATCTTCTGACGGCTGATGCCGACGGCATCCATGGGCACCACGATCAAGCTCTTGTTCTTGTGCACCGGGCCTTCGCTGGTATTGGCCAAGAGGCAGCACCAGTCGGCTTGCATGCCATTGGTAATCCACATCTTGCCGCCGTTGATCACATAGTCGCCGCCTTCGCTGCGCGCCGTGGTCTTGACTGCCGCCACATCCGAGCCGCCGCCCACTTCGCTGACGCCGATGCAACCGACCAAGTCACCGGCAATAGAGGGTGTTAGGAACTCGCGACGCAACTCATCGCTGCCGAAGCGCGCCAGCGCCGGGGTGCACATATCGGTGTGCACGCCAATGCCCATGGGCACACCGGCGCAGTAGCAGGTGCCTAAGGCCTCGGCCATCACCATCGAGTAACTGAAGTCCAGGCCGGCGCCACCAAACTCTTCCGGGTACTTCAGACCCAAGAGGCCCAAGTCGCCCAGCTTCTTGAAGACCTCGTGCGCGGGGAATTGCTCGGCTTTCTCCCATTCGGGCACATGGGGATTCAGCTCTTTCTCGACAAACTTGGCCACCGTGTCGTAGAGGGCGCGGTGTTCTGGGCTCAGGTTCATGGTTTTGTCTCCGTGCTTGTTTTAGTGATCCGCGCTCGGGCCTAAAGCCGCGCCACGCCAAAGCTATTGCCATGCAGATGGCGTTGATCGGCCTCGCGCGCCAGGCTCAGGGCCAGGGCCAGCGTGCGACGGGTATCGCGCGGGTCGATCACGCCGTCGTCCCAGAGGCGGGCGGTGCCGAAAAGCACGCTGGCCTCGCGGTCGATGCGGGCGCGCAGTTGCTCGCTCATGGCGGACAAGGCTTCGTCATTGACCTCGGCCCCCATGCGCTCCAGCTTGGCCCGGTTGATGATGTCCATCACCTTGGCGGCCTGCGCACCCCCCATCACCGCGGTGCGGGCCGTGGGCCAAGAGAAGATGAAGCGCGGGTCGAAGCCGCGCCCACACATGCCGTAGTTGCCGGCCCCGAAAGAGCCGCCCAGCACGATGGTGAACTTGGGCACCCGCGCATTGGCCACCGCCTGAATCATCTTGGACCCATGCTTGATGGCGCCGCCACGCTCAGCGGCCTTGCCCACCATATAGCCGGTGGTGTTCTGCAGAAAGACCAAGGGCGTGCCGCTCTGATCGCAAAGCTGGATGAACTGCGCCGCCTTGGTCGAGCCCTGCGGCTGAATCGGCCCGTTATTGCCGATCAGGCCGACGCGCTGGCCTTCGATGCGCGCATGGCCGCAGACCGTCTCGACGGCGTACTCGGCCTTGAACTCCAAAAAGTCCGAGCCATCGACCACGCGGGCGATCACCTCGCGCACGTCATAGGGCTCGCGCTCATCTTGCGGCACCACGCCCATCAACTCTTCGCAGGGATACAAGGGAGGGAGTGCGGGAGGCGCAGCCTTCACCTCATCCCAATTCAGCTGCCCCAGCAACTCGCGGGTCAGCGCGATCGCGTGCGCATCGTTCTCGCTCAGGTATTCGCCCAGGCCGGTGATGCGCGCATGGGTGTCGGCGCCACCCAACTCTTCGTCGCTGGCATCCTCGCCAATGGCGGCCTTGACCAGGGGCGGCCCGGCTAGATAGATGCTGGAGCGGTCTTTCACCAACACCACATAGTCCGACAGACCCGGCAGATAGGCGCCACCCGCCGTGCTGGAGCCATGCACCACGGCAATCTGCGGCAGACCCATGGCCGAGAGCCGCGCCTGGTTGGCAAAGCTGCGGCCGCCTTCCACAAACATCTCGCTCTGGTACATCAGATTGGCGCCACCACTCTCCACCAGATAGATCAGAGGCAGCTTGTTCTCGCGCGCAATCTCCTGGGCCCGCAGCGCTTTCTTCAAGCCCATGGGCGCCACGGTGCCGCCTTTGATGGCGCTGTCGCTGGCGGAGATCATCACCCGCTTGCCGGCCACCACGCCGATGCCGACGATGGAGCCGCCGCCCAGCACCGCTTTCTTGCCATCGTCATCATGCATGCCCAAACCGGCCAAGGGCGACAGTTCCAGAAAGCCGGAGTCACGGTCCAAGAGACGCGCCACCCGTTCACGTGGCAAGAGCTGACCCCGGGCCTCGAACTTGGCGCGCTTGCTTTCGGACTCGGCCACCACCTTGGCCTCTAGCGCGCGAATCTCGGCTAGGCGCTCGCTCATGCGCTGCGCATTGGCGGCAAAGGCGGCCGAGCGCGGGTTGAGGCGGCTTTGGATGGCGCTCATTTCAGCACCTCGGGCACGGCCGCGCGATGAAAGCCGTCAAAAGCCGGCGTGCCCCCGTGATCGATGGAGGGGAACATCGGATTGCCCAGCGAAGCGCCGCCGTCGATTTGCAGCGTTACGCCGGTGATGAAGCCGGCTGCGGGCGAGAGCAAGAAGACGATGGCCGAGCTGATCTCAGCCTCGCTGGCCAAGCGGCGCAGCGGCACATGATCTTTGAGCTTGCGAATCATGGGCTTGATGGCGTCGCCATAACTGTCCATGCCGCTGGACGCCACCCAACCCGGTGCGACCGCATTCACCCGCACCCCGGCATGGGCCCATTCGAAGCTGGCGCTCATGGTCAGATTGCTCATGCCGGCGCGGGCCGCGCCGCTGTGCGCCATGCCCGGCATGCCGTTGCGGAAGTCAGCCGTCATATTGACGATGGCGCCGCGCCCCTGCCCCTGCATGCTTTGGGTGAAGACCTCGCGCATCATCAAGAAGCCACCGGTCAAATTGTTGGCCACCACCGCCTCAAAGCCGCGCTTGCTGATCATCATCAGCGGCGCCGGGAACTGCCCTCCGGCGTTATTGACCAGACCATGAATCGGGCCATGCTCGGCGATCACGCCAGCCACCTGGGTCTTGACCGCTTCGTCATCGCGGATGTCAAAAGCACGCCAGGCGCACAGCCCGCCGTCGGCAGTGATCTCGGCGGCCACGGCCTTGAGCTTTTCTTCGCTGCGGCCCGAGATCAAGACCTTGGCGCCAAGAGCGGCCAACTCATGCGCCACGCAGCGGCCAATGCCGGAGCCGCCGCCGGTCACCCAGATCAGTTGACCCGCAAACAGCCCAGGGCGAAAAACGGAACGATAGTGCGATGAAGGCTGCTTCATCGGATCGGCGGCAACATCACTCATACGTGGAAGCTCCTGCGCATTGGGGCCTAGACCTATCTCGGCCATGACCTAATAGATCGATAGCTTCCCTTAACGTCACCCCCATTGCCTATCGGTGATTACCATGAAGCAAACGGCAGTCAATCTGCGTAGCATGCGATCCATCGTTGTTTTTTTCCCCTTCCTCAATACTTTTTTGGAGAGCCCCATGGACATGCAAGCCGCCACCTCCGCCCTGCGCGCCAAAGTCGGCGACGACAGCGGCCTCAATGCCATCCTCAAGTTCGACTGCGGCGCCGATGGCGTGGCAGTGATCGATGGCAAGTCGGTGCCAAATAGCGTCAGCAACGAAGACCGCGAAGCCGACTGCACCGTGGCCATCACGCTGGAGAACCTGGCCTCGCTCTTGAGCGGTGAGTTGAATCCGATGAACGGCTTCATGATGGGCAAGTTCAAGGTCTCCGGTGACATGAGCGTGGCCATGAAGCTGCAACGCGTGGTCTGAACGGATGAACCCAAGCATGGACCGCAAATCCACCGCCACGGCCAGCAGCGCGGGCTCGGCGGCACGCGCCGCCGCCGCGCGCGAAGTTCTGAATCACAGCGCAGCCAGCGCCCAGGTGGATGAGCTGTTCGGCATCACCGAGTTGTGCGCCGAGTTTGATCTATCGGCCCGCGCCATCCGCTTTTATGAGGACAAGGGCCTGTTGCAGCCACGCCGCGTCAATGGCGCGCGGGTCTACACCCAGCGCGACCGCACTCGGCTGAAATTGATCTTGCGTGCCAAGGCCTTGGGCTCTTCGCTGGCGGAGATCAAGCAGTTCTTGGACCTGTACGGCACCCACGGCGAGGGCCGGGCCAAGCAATTGCAATTCACGCTGGAGCGCACCGATCAGGCGATTGCCGAGTTGGAACAAAAGCGCGCCCATATCGAGGCCACCCTCGCCGAGCTGCGCCTGATCAACACATCGGTGCGCCAGCAACTGGCCGCCCAGGAGAAGTAAACACCATGTCTGCCCTGCCTCTTTTTCCTTCCAGCTGGATCAGCGAAGAGCACCGCATGCTGCAAGACTCGGTCGCCCGTTTCTTCAAGCAGGAATGGGTGCCGCGTGCAGCCGAGTGGCGCGAGGCCGGCATGATGGGCCGCGACACCTGGCTGCAAGCCGGCGCCAACGGTCTGCTCTGCGCCTCCATGCCCGAGCAGTACGGCGGCGGTGGCGGCGACTTTGGTCATGACGCCATCATCTTGCTGGAGCAGGCCAAGGCGAACTTGAGCGGCTTCGGCGGCGGCCTGCACTCGGCCATCGTGGGGCCGTACATCCTGCATTACGGCAACGAAGAACAAAAGCAGCGCTGGCTGCCCAAGATGGCCAGCGGCGAGCTGGTCGGCGCCATTGCCATGACCGAGCCGGGCACCGGCTCTGACCTGCAAAACGTGGCCACCCACGCCCGCCGCGATGGCGACCACTATGTGCTGAGCGGGCAAAAAGTCTTCATCACCAATGGCCAGAACGCCAATCTGATCATCGTCGTCTGCAAGACCGACAAGACGCAAGCAGCCAAGGGCATTTCGCTGCTGGTGGTGGAAGTCGAGAAGGCCGACGGCACTTTGGTAGACGGCTTCCGCCGTGGCCGCAATCTGGACAAGATCGGCATGAAGGCGCAAGACACCTCGGAGCTCTTTTTCGACGAGGTGCGGGTGCCTGTCGCGAATCTGCTGGGCGGCGCCAATGGCGAAGAAGGCCAAGGCTTCTTCCAGCTGATGCAAGAGCTGCCGCAGGAGCGGCTGATCATTGCCGTCACCGCGGTCGGCTCGATGGAGCGGGCACTCACCGAGACATTGGCCTACACCCAGGAACGCAAGGCCTTTGGCAAGACGATTTGGAACTTCCAGAACACCCGCTTCAAGCTGGCCGAGGTGCAGTCGCAAGTCTTGGCCGCCCGCGCCTTTGTGGACGCCTGCATGGAAGCCCATCTGAAAGGCGAGCTCGACGCCGCCCGCGCCGCCCTCGCCAAGGCCTGGACCACCGACCTCGCCTGCAAGGTGATGGACGAATGCCTGCAACTCTTTGGCGGCTATGGCTACATGATGGAGTACCCCATCGCTGAGCTTTACGCCGACGCCCGTGTCGCCCGAATCTATGGCGGCACCAATGAGATCATGAAGGAGTTGGCGTCGCGGTTTATGTGAGCCGCACCTCTCCGCGCGTTCCCAGTGCGGAATCCGACATTGAGCGCCCCCACATCGAAACGAACAAGCAGGATGCGGGCCAGACGGGCGGCCGGGTACTCTGCGGAGGGAAGTAAAGGAGGAGCCGGCGAAGCCGGCGGGGGACATGGACGGAGCAGAGTGCCCGGTCGCCTTGATCCGCCAGACTTGAAACCCAAGCTTGCGCAAGACACCACGGCCAACACACGATAAGAAAACAGGAGACTCGGCCCATGAACTTCGATTCCTACATCTACGACCACGTCCGCACCCCACGCGGCAAGGGCAAAAAAGACGGCGGCCTGCATCAGGCCAGCCCCGTCTGGCTGCTGCGCACGCTCTTACAGGCCCTGGCGCAGCGTCAACCACTGGACACCGCCCTGGTGGACGATGTGGTGCTGGGCTGCGTGACGCCAGTGGGTGAACAAGGGGCGGATATTGCCCGCACTGCGGTGCTGGATGCCGGCTGGGCCGAGAGCGTGGCCGGGGTGACGCAGTCGCGCTTTTGTGCCTCGGGGCTGGAATCGATCAACCTCGCCGCAGCCAAGGTCGCCAGCGGTTTTGAGCGCTTGGTGGTAGCCGGCGGTGTGGAGTCCATGAGCCGCTGGCCCATGGGCAGCGACGGCGGCGCCTGGTTCATGGACCCGCGCATCAATCAAGCGCTGGGCTTTATTCCGCAAGGCATCAGCGCGGACCTGATTGCTGCGCTGGAAGGCTTCAGCCGCAGCGATGTGGACGGCTTTGCGGTGGAATCCCATCGCCGCGCAAATGCCGCTCGGTCGCAAGGTTACTTCAGCAAGTCGCTCGTGCCGGTGCATGACATTGCCGGCCTTTTGCTGCTGGCCCAGGACGAAACCATACGCCCCGGCACCAGCTTGGACACCTTGGCCAAGCTCGACCCCAGCTTCGCCATGATGGGCCAAATGGGCTTTGACGCTACGGCGCTGCGCAAGTACACCACGCTGGAACGCATCCCGCATATTCATCATGCCGGCAACTCCTCCGGCATCGTCGACGGCGCCGCGCTGATGCTGGTCGGCAACAAGGCCGGTGGCGACGCGGCGGGACTCAAACCCCGTGCCCGCATCCGCGCAGCGGCGGTGATCGGCTCCGAGCCCACCATCATGCTCACCGGCCCCACGCCGGCTTGCCACAAAGCACTGAAGCAAGCAGGCATGCAAGCTAGCGACATCGACCTCTGGGAAATCAACGAAGCCTTTGCGGTGGTGCCGATGAAGACGGCCCGTGACCTGGGCGTGAGTTTGGACCGGGTCAATGTGAACGGTGGCGCTATCGCCATGGGTCACCCGCTCGGGGCCACCGGCTGCGTCATTCTGGGCACCCTGCTCGATGAGCTGGAGCGCCGCAACTTGAGCACCGGCTGCGCCACGCTCTGCGTGGGCGGCGGCATGGGCATTGCCACCATCATCGAAAGGGTCTGATCGTGAGCAACGCTTTGAACATTGAACGCGGCGAGGACGGCATCGTCATCGCCACCATGGACCTGCCCGGCCATTCGATGAATGTGCTGAACGAGGCCTTGTCTGCGCCGCTGGCCGGCCTGACCGATCTGCTGGAGCAAGACGCCAGCGTCACCGGCTTGATCCTGCGCTCGGGCAAAAAAGACTTTCTCGCCGGCGCCGACATAGACCGCCTGCGCGCGCTGAGCACCGCCCAAGAAGCCTTTGACGCCTCGATGGCGCTGAAGCACTTCATCCGCCGCTTTGAGCGCTGCGGCAAGCCGGTGGTGGCCATCATCAACGGCATGTGCCTGGGCGGCGGGTTGGAGATCGCGATGGGCTGCCACTGGCGCATCGTCATCGACGACGGCCGCGCCAAGCTGGGCCTGCCCGAGGTCAAGCTGGGCCTGCTGCCGGGCGGCGGCGGCACCCAGCGCATGCCGCGCCTGGTAGGCATGCAACAAGCATTGCAATGGATGGGCGAAGGCACCGAGGTGCGCGCCGCTCAGGCTTTGTCCAGCGGCTTGGTGAACGCCTTGGCCGCTAACGCCGAGGACGCGCTGACGCAAGCGCGCGCCTGGATCAGCGCCAACAAGTCGCCCAAGCAGCCCTGGGATGCGCCCAAGTTCCGCTACCCCGGCGGCGACTCGCGCTCGCCCGCCGTGGCGCAACTGCTGGCGATTGCGCCCTCGATGGCCTCGGCCAAGAGCTATGGCAACTACCCGGCGCTGACGCACATCATGTCCAGCGTCTTCGAAGGCGGCTTGACCGACTTTGACCGCGCGCTGGAAATCGAAGCGCGCTACTTCGCTGCCTGCGCCATCAGCCCCGAATCGAAGAACATGATCGGCACGCTTTGGTACCAGCTGAATGCGCTGAAGAAAGGCGCTTCGCGGCCCGCTGGCCTGCCACGCAGCAAGGTCAGCAAACTGGGCATTCTGGGCGCCGGCATGATGGGCGCGGGCATTGCGTATGTATCGGCAAAGGCGGGCATCGATGTGGTGCTTTTGGACAGCACCCAAGCTGCCGCCGACAAGGGCAAACAGTACTCTCAAGACCTGCTGGACAAGGCGGTCAAAAAAGGCCGCAGCACGCCCGAGAAGCGCGAAGCCCTGCTCGCCAAGATCACCCCGACCACAAGCTATGCAGAGCTGGCCGGCTGCGATCTGATCATCGAGGCGGTTTTCGAAGACCGGGCCGTCAAGGCTGATGTGACGCGGCAAGCGGAGGCCGTGATCGGCCCGGACGCAGTGTTCGCCTCCAACACCTCCACCCTGCCCATCACCGGCTTGGCCCAGGCCTCGCAGCGGCCGGCGCAGTTCATCGGCCTGCATTTCTTCTCGCCGGTGGACAAGATGCCGCTGGTGGAAATCATCGTCGGCAAGGAGACTTCGGACGAGACCCTGGCCCGTGGTTTTGACTATGTGCTGCAAATCGGCAAAACGCCCATCGTGGTGAACGACTCGCGCGGCTTCTACACCAGCCGGGTCTTCGCCACCTATGTGATGGAGGGCCTGGCCTTGCTGGCCGAAGGCGTGCATCCGCGCTCAATCGAGATGGCGGGCTTGCAAGCCGGCATGCCCATGCCGCCGCTAGCCTTGCAAGACGAGGTCTCGCTGAGCCTAGGCCTGCATGTGGCTGAGCAAACGCGCAAGGATCTGGCCGCCGAAGAGATCAGTTATGTCGAACATCCCGGCGAGCCGGTCTTGCGCCGACTCTGCGCGCTGGGCCGCATCGGCAAGAAGGCCGGCCAAGGTTTTTATGACTACTCCCAGGGCGAGAAGAGTTTGTGGCCGGGTCTGGCCGAGCTGTACCCGTTGAAAGCCGAACAACCGAGCCAGGCCGAGCTGATCGACCGCCTGATGATTGCCCAGGCCAATGAAGCGGCGCGCTGCTTGCAAGAAGGCGTGTTGCGCTCGGTGGCCGATGCCAATATCGGCAGCATCTTCGGCTGGGGCTTTGCGCCCTTCCAAGGCGGCGCACTGCAGTTCATCAACGCCTATGGCCTGTCTGCCTTTGTGGCGCGTGCTCAAGCGCTGGCGGCGCAGTATGGCGAGCGCTTTGCCCCGGCCCAGCGCTTGGTGGAGATGGCCGCCAAGGGCGAACGTTTTGAAGAAGGCGGGCCAGGCGCGCACTGATCCCTCAAGCGCTCGCCTCGCGCATCAAGACCGTCAACAAGCCCAGACCCAAGGCCAGCACCGCGGCCGTGATCCACAGCGCCCCGCGATAGCTGCCGCTGGCTTGCGCCATCGCGCCGGCCAGTGCTGGGGCGCCTACTTGGGCGAGGCCATAGCTCAGCGTCAGCCGGGCCATGGCCTTGCCGGGATTGTGAGGCGCGCGCCGCCCGACCAGCGCCAGCGTCAGGCTGACGATGCCGATGAAGGTGGCACCGTAGAGCAAAGCACCGGACAAAGCCGCCGCCAATCCGTCGGACCAGGCAGGTAGCAAGACCGACAGAATTTGCAAGGCAAAGGCGGCAAACAAGGCCTTCAACTCACCCCAGCGCCGCGCCACCCGGTCCCAGATAAAAACGGCCGGCGTGGCCGCCAAGCCCACCAAGGCCCAGGCCCAAGGCCCCTGACCGGCCAGCAGCGGCTGGCGCTCGACGATTGCCACGGTAAAGGTGGCGCTGGTCACAAAGCCCCAGCCGGCGCAGAAGTACATGGCCATCATCAGCGCCATCCAGCGCCATGCCGGAGCTGCCGGGGCGGCAAGTGCTGGGCTTGGTGCCGGCGGCACCGGCGGCCGCCAGGCCCAAGCCGGCGCAAGAAAGAGCAGACCAATGCCAGCAAAGCCCAGCCATTGCTGCGACCAAGTCAGCGCCCACTCGGCCATCAAGTAAGCGCCCAGCGCCGACACCACAATGCCCAGACCCAGTCCGATGAAATGAAGCCCTAGCTCCGGCCGGCGCCCTTGCCGCATCAACCAACCCAGCACCAGGCCCGAGCCCAGCAACATGCCGGCGGCGCCGCACAAGCCCCCCAGATAGCGCGACAAAGCCCAGACCCACAGCTGATCACTCAAACCCATCAAGGCGGTGATCAATAGGCTCAACAACAAGCCGGCGCTGTAGAGCCGCTGCCGCAGCGCCGGGCTGTCCATCCAAGCGGCCAAGAGCGCGCCGCTCATATAGCCCAGGTAATTGATAGAGGCGAGCCAACCGCCCTGCAAATGGCTCAGCCCGGCCTGGGTCTGCATCAGCGGCAAGAGCGGCGTGTAGGCAAAGCGGGCCAGTCCAATCGTCAGCACCAGTCCGCAAATGCCGCCGACGATGACTTGCCAGGCTTTCAAGGTTTCGGCAGGGGTATTTGGCATGGCTCAAGCCTAAGCGATCCCGCGCCGACTTGTAATCAGCAACTGCGCGCCCATATGGCAGTCTATGGACACGAATGCCCTGCCCCTTTTGCTGACCATCGCCCTGGCGCTGGGCTTGGTCTTGTGGCTGGCGAGCGGCCCCTTGCTGCAGCGCCGGCGTCGGCAGCGTCTGCGTGCGCACCCCTTCCCGCAGGCCTGGCGGCGCATCTTGCGGCGCCGGGTGCCGCTGGCGCAGCGCTTACCGGCAGACTTGCATCTGCGGCTCAAGCAAGAGATTCAGGTGTTCTTGGCTGAGAAGCCCATCATCGGCTGCGATGGCTTGGATGTGACCGATGAAATGCGCGTCACCATCGCTGCGCAAGCCTGCATGCCGCTGCTGGGTGCGCGGCGCGACTACTACCCCAAGCTGAAGCAGATCCTGCTCTACCCCGGTGCCTTCATGGTGGACCGCCCGGTCACCGAGGCGGGCGGCGTGCTGCGCGAACAGCGCCGCGCGCTGGCTGGAGAGAGCTGGGTGCAGGGTCAGGTCTTGCTGTCTTGGCGCGATGTGCAGGCGGGGGCTGCCGACCCGTCCGATGGCCACAATGTGGTCATCCATGAGTTTGCGCACCAACTCGATCAGGCCAAGGGCCATGCCAATGGGGCGCCGGTCTTGGCCAGCGCCCAGGCCTACCGGCGCTGGTCCACGGTGATGCAAAACGAGTTTGATGCGCTGCGAGCCCGCCTAGCCCAGGGCGAACTGGGCCTGATCGATGCCTACGGTGCGACTGATCCGGCGGAGTTCTTTGCCGTCTGCAGTGAGTTGTTCTTTGAGCGGCCGCTGGATTTGGCTTTGCAGCATCCCGCCTTGTATGCCGAACTGAGCGGCTATTACCGACTCAATCCGATCACCTGGCAATAGGAAGAGCGAAGGGGTTCAAAAGCCCAAAGACGCCAGCAAGTCGTCCACATCGTCTTGCTGCAAGGCCTTGTCTGGCGTTTGCACACCTTCCAAGACTTGAGCGCTGGCTTGCTGAGCCTCGGCGGGCGGTTCGAACTGGGCCAGCAAGTGTTCCAGCGGCGACTCTACGCTTTCCAGCATGCCGACGACTTTATTGATGACCTGGCCGGACAGATCCTGAAAGCCCTGGGCCATCATGATCTCGGTGTGCAGCGACTTTTCACGGGCGGCGAAGCTGGCGGCGTTGGCCGCATAAGCTGCGCACAGCTTCATCATCTGGCGGGCGCGCTCAACAGTCAGATCGGGCGACAAGGCCATGCGGCAGAGCGACTCCGATAAATCGGCGCCCTGGCGACGCACCTGCTCGGCATCGTCCTGCGCCGCATCGACCAGGCCCAGCACCTTGGTGGCGGCCTCTTCGGTCATGCTGCGCACATAGGCCAGCCGCTCGCAAGCGTCGGGCAGTTCTTGCACCACCTTGTGCAGCACCTGCACCGGATCGACCAGCGCCGCGTCAACGCTGCCGGCGGGGACTTGGGACTGATGCACGTGTTGAAGAACTGCTGACATGGCACTCGACTCCCTGAACTGACCGCAAACAGCCGCGGCGAAAACTTGCCCGCAATTATCCGGGGGCACCCCCGTGTTCGAGGGGGATTGGGCCAGCATGAAGGGGCCGTCTGTGAGGGATATTTCACGCCCGGCGCGGCTGGCACCGGCGGGCGCGACATGGGTGCGGCCGCCGGTCGGGCTCAGCTCCAGAGGTCCAACGGGGCCTCGCGGGTGAGGGCTCGCAGGATGTCGCTGCGGGACAAAAAACCCAGCATATTGCCGAACTCGTCCACCACCGGCATGCCCGGCAGGCGCAGATCGAGCAGGGCCTGCGCCACCTCGCGGATCGGCGTATCCGGGCGCGCCGCAGGCACCGGGCTCCACATCACCGCCGCCACCGGTTGGCTCAGCCAATCGACCCAGGCCTGGGCGTCTTCCAGTTGCTGCGGGCCGGGCAGCAGGTCGGCCCGCAGCAGCAGGCCGACCAGGCGACCATGGGTATTGACCACCGGCGCCTGCCCCACCCCGGCTCGGCTCAAGGCAGCCAGGCCCTGGGCCAGCGTTGAATCCACCGGCACGGTGTGCAAGCGCCGGCTCATCAGTTGTTCGACCAGGCTCAAGACGCGCCGCTCGGACGCCCCATCACCCCAGCTCTGCGCCTGTTGATAGACAGCCAGGGCATCGCTGGCGCGCGGCTCGGCGCCGCCCAAGGCCGGCAGGGCCGTGTCTGGCGCGGGCCCGGCCAGCAGCACCCCGGGTGCTTGCTGGGCCGCCCCGCCCTGCACCGGCTCGACCGCCCGCACCCGTGAGACCGCTTGCACCGGCCCAAGCTCCCGCAAGCCCTCCAGCCTGCCGCTGAACACCCGCCCATTGAGCCCGTAGACGGTGAACATCTCAGTAGTCCAAGGTGCCGAACGCCGTCAAGGGTGCCGCCACGGGCGCCGCCAGTTCAACCCGGTTGCGGCCGTTTTGTTTGGCGCGGTAAAGCGCTGCGTCGGCGGAACCGACCAGGCTGTCCGCGGTGTCGCCGCCGGTGATGGCGCCGCCGCGCACACCAATGCTGATGGTCACGGCGATGCTGTGCGCGCCCCATTGGGTGGGCGTGGCCTCCACCGCCTGCCGCAGCGCCTCGGCCAGCGTCTGCGCGCCGTCCAGGCTGGTGTCGGGCAGGATGACCATGAACTCCTCGCCGCCAAAGCGGCCGATCTGGTCCTGCGCCCGCAGACGGCTTTGCAGCGTCTGCGCCACGCCGCGCAAGACCATATCGCCGGCTTGGTGGCCGTAACCATCATTGACGCGCTTGAAATGATCGATGTCCAACATCAGCACGCTCAGATACTGCCCCTGACGCTGGGCACGCGCCACCGTGTTCAAGAGCTGGTCGGTGATGGCGCGACGGTTCGCCAAGCCCGTCAACATGTCCTTCATCGCCATCTCGAAGTTGAGGCGCTCGGCGCGCTCCACCGTCATGTAGACAAAGCCCAGGGTGATGCTCAAGATCACGCACATCGAGACCAGGAAAAGCAGCCCAAGCCAAGAACTGGCGCTGACCCCGCTCGGCCCCTCGATGGCCCCCGACAAGGCGCTACCGACGCGCAGCAGCAAAATCAGCAACAGCGCGATGAAGGCCCCGACCAGGATGTAGCGCCCGCGCCCATACTGTCTTTGACTGCGGTCCAGCAGCGCCTGCAAGATCACCCCGATCTGGGCACAAAACACCAAGGACACGCCCAACACGCGCCAGCGCGCCTGCTCCAACCCCAACACGGCGATCACAAACACCAAGACCGCCGGCAATATCCAACGCAAGCCGGCCATCTCCACGCCTTGAAAACGTCGCAGGGCCAGCAGCATCAGGACAAACGCGATCGCGTAAGCGGTGTTGCCAATGATCGCCACCACGCTCTGCGGAAAGGCGTCACGCATGCCAAACAACACTTGGCTGACGGCGTAGAACAGCAGCGCCAGCGCCCAGGCCCACAAGGGGTGCCGCGCCGGCTGCCCCCAGGCCATGAATGCAACCCAGAATGCCAGCAGCAGGGCGACCGAAGTCACCACCACAAACAGGGTCGGCATGTCCAAGTTCATGGCGGGCATTCTAGAAGCCGTGCCGGCCGCCGCTAACGATTTAGTCGCGCAGGGCACAGCAAGGCCTGCAAGTGTTGCAGGCTGTCCTCATCGAGCCTGCCGCTGAGGCGTGCGAGGGACAGTTGGCGCCGCGCCAGCTCGCGGTAGAACTCGCCATGTGCGTCGCCCAGACCATCGAGCGCCCGCAGATGGGCCGCCACCACACCCTGATCGCCGCGCGAGATCGGCCCCGACAAGGCGCCGGCCAGCCCGCGCGCTGCCGCCGCATCCAGCGTGCCGCGCGCCAGCGGCAACAAGGCCGGCAAGGCCGCGTTTTCGGGCAGCCCCACGCGCGCCCACAGCTGCGCCGCCTCATCCAACATCGACAACAAGAAGCTGGCCGAGAAACTGGCCGCGGCGTGATAGGCCGCCCGGCTGCCCGGCGGCAGTTGCAGCGGCTTCATGCCCAGCACCAGGGCCAGGTCTTGCAAGCGCTGCTGCAATGCGGCGTCCGGTGCCCCCAGCTCGATGGCAACGCTGCTGCCAGCCAGCAATTGCTCGGCCCGCGCGGGGTCCGAAAAAATCTGCAAGGGATGAAAACCGGCCACCTGAGCACCGGCCCGACTGGCCGCCGCCAAGGCCGTCAACTCGGTGGCGCCGCTGCAATGCAGAGCCACCTGGCCGGGTCGCCAGGGCAGCGACTCGGCCAGGGGCGCAATCGCGTCATCGGCAACGGTCAGAAACACCCAATCAGCCTGCTGCACCGCCTGCGCCGGCGTCAGGGCTTGGCAGCCGGGCAGTTGCGCGGCCAACTCAAGCGCGGACTCCGGTGAACGACTGGCCACCGCGACCACCGGCTCACCTCGCGCCGCCCAGGCGCGCGCCAAGGTGCGGCCCAAACGGCCCGCGCCGATGAAGGCGATGCTGTTGCGCGGCATGTTCAAGCCGACCGGGCAGCGCTGGGGCTCAGGGCTTGACGAACCTCAGCGTCATACGGTCGCTCTCGCCGATGGCCTCGAAACGGGCGCGGTCCTTGTCCTTGCTGGCAAAGGTGGGCGGCAGGTCCCAGACACCGTTCGGATGATCGGCCTTGTCCTTCGGGTTGGCGTTGATCTCGCTGCTGGCAGCCAGCTTGAAGCCGGCGCCCTCGGCCATGCGGATCACATAGGCCTGATGGACATAGCCGCTCTCGGCCTTCTCCGACTGGGTGGCAGTGGCCGGCAGACGGTGATCGACCACGCCAAAGGTGCCGCCGGATTTCAAGGCCGTGAAGGCGCTCTTGAAGACAGCCTGCGTTTTGGCCTCACCCAGGGCGACCCAGTTGTGCACATTGCGGAAGGTCAGCACCATGTCGGCGCTGCCGGGCTTGGCATAGTCAAGCTTGCCGGTGCCGGCGGCGAACACCGTCACCTGGGCGCGGTCATAAAGCGCCGGCGTGGCAGCCAGCTTGTCCTTCAAGCGGGCGGCGCTGCGCTGAAAATAGGCTTGCTCGGAGGCCGGATCATCGCCGGCCAGAATCAGCTGGCCCTTGTCGCGCAGATAGGGTGCAAGGATCTCGGTGTACCAGCCGCCGCCGGGCGACAACTCGACCACCGTCATGGTCGGCTTGATGCCAAAGAAGCTCAAGGTCTCATAGGGGTGACGGGCCGCATCACGGGCGGCAAAGGCCGGGGTGCGGTGCGTGCCGGCGATAGCGGCCTTCAAGCCCTCATCCACTTGCGCATGGGCGGCAGGCGCCAGCGCCGTCATGCCGACGAACAGGGTGACGCTGGCCAACAGCGCGCTTCGACGAGACTTGAGCAAACGATTCATGGTCAATGCTTCTCCGAGTTTGGGTTCGATCAAACAGCCGCGAGTATGGCCCGAGCGCGCCGACCGTGTCGAAAGGCATGAGCGAAAATGCTCGGTTTATTCCCTCGCGGCGTTGCCCCACTGGGTTTCGCACCTCAAAAATCGCGCCCCCTCCCGACCCAGTTTCGGCGCCCGCCGCCTGGCCCCCAAGCCCTTTCTCGATTGCCCACCATGACCACACCCTCCGCCTGCCCCGTCTGCACCCTCGAAAACACCTACCGCGATGGTGCGATGACGATTTGCCCGGATTGCGGCCATGAATGGAGCGAATCCGCCGAGTCCGGCGGCGCCGATGAAGACGGACCCAAGGTGGTGCGTGACGCCAACGGCCAGCCGCTGGCCGACGGCGACAGCGTCATCCTGATCAAAGATCTGAAGGTCAAGGGCTCCTCGATCACGCTCAAAAAAGGCAGCAAGGCCAAGGGGATTCGCCTGGTCGACGGCGACCATGATGTGGACTGCAAGATTGACGGCGTCAGCCTCAGCCTCAAGTCGGAGTTCTTGAAGAAGGCCTGAGTCACTGCCTTGACTTGGCCAAGCTCTGGGCCAATTCGGGCACAACAGCGTCAATTCCAAACTAAAACGTAGGTATTCAGAGTTCTTCAGACAAGTTTCAGAACTTTTCAAACGAGATTGAGCTGCTTCCCCGCAGCATGCAGGCCTGTGACATCGACCGGCTGCAAGGCGGCGGGACGGTGTGACGCCGGGTCGGACACCGGCCACCCGGCCTCCCCCTGCGCCAAGGCGCGGGTCAATCTTTGAACGAGGACTCTGATTCATGTTGCTCACCCCCACTCACGATGCACTCTCCGATGCGCGCAGCCAGCAAGCCCTGAACGCGCTGCGTTTCACCATCGCCGTGCTGATCGCCATCCACGGCTGGACCCGTTTCCTGCATGGTCATGTGCCCGGCTTCGGCGTTTATCTGGGTCACCACGGCCTGCCCATGGCCGCCTTTCTTGGCGCCACCATGACCGCGCTCGAAGCCCTGGCCCCCTTGCTGCTGAGTTGGCGTCGCATCGTCTTCCCGATGAGCCTGGTCTATGCCTTCATTTACATGGTCGGCATCCCGGTTCACCACCTGCAAAACGGCTGGTTCTCCTCCGGCAGCGAAGTAGATGGTTGCGAATACCCGGTGCTGATGATCGTCTGCTTCCTGTGCGTGGCTTGGCAGCACGCGCCGCAATCACTGCGCCGTCGAGGGCTTGTCGCTTCAGCTTGACGAGCTTTGCCAAGCCGAATCGCGCCCCCCGTCGAAAGCCGAGGCCCCGGCGCCCTAGAATTCGCCGGCGCCGGCCTCAAACCGGCATGCGCCAGGCCCGGCCGGCGCGATCCACAAGGGGTTGCGCTGCGTAAACATTGCGGGAAGGCACTCTGACTGGGCCTGCCGTGGACCGAAGCTCCGAACAAGAATTTCTGCTGGGCGACTGGCGCGTGATGCCAAACAGCGGGCAGATTTGCCTGGCCGACAGCTGCGTTCGCCTGGAGGCCCGCAGCATGCGCTTGCTGGTCTATCTGGCCGAGCGGGCCGGTGAGGTGGTCAGCATCGAAGAGTTGCTGGAGCAGGTGTGGCCCGGCGTGGTGGTGTCGCCGGATTCGGTCTACCAAGCCATTGCCGGCCTAAGAAAGTCACTCGGGGACGATCCCCGGCAAGCCCGCTATATCGCCACCGTGCCCCGAATGGGTTACCGCTTGGTGGCCCCACTCGGCGCGGCCGATGCCGTGCCGCCCGAGGTCACTGAGGCGAGCGAACCGCCGCTCGCCGCGCTAGGCAACGCGGCAGCGCACGAGAGCGCCGCAACACCGCCCCTTTCGAACCCACCTTGGCTCAAGCCCGGCCTGATCTTGACCCTCTTGGCCCTGCTGCTGGCGCTTGGCCTAGGTCTATGGTCGAGCACCCGAACAGCAGCCAACAAGGAAGCCATCGTCGTGCTGCCGTTCTTGGATCTGAGCCCCGAGATGGATCAAGAGGTGTTTGCCGATGGCATGACCGAGTCCTTGATCGAGATGCTGGGCAAGCAGCCCAAAATCAGCGTGGCGGCGCGCTCGCTGTCATTTGCCTACAAGGGCAAGAACACGCCGATCGGCGAGATCGCCAAAACCCTGGGGGTGCACTATGTGCTGGAAGGCAGCGTGCACAAATCCGGACAGACGCTGCGGGTCAGCGCCCAACTGGTGCGGGTCGAACAAGGTTTTGTGGTGTGGTCCGAGTCCTATGACCGGCCGGCCACCGACCTGCTGATGATTCAGGACGATATCGCCGCCGAGGTTGGCCGCGCGCTGCACGGCTCACTGAACCCCTCGTCCGGCATCAAACCCAGCAAGTCTTAGGCGAGGGCCTACGCAGGCGCGCCGCCCTAAGTGCTCACCGGCAGCGCCGTCTCGTACTTGACCTCGCGCAGCACCACATTGCTGCGCACGCTGGCCACGCCGGGCACCTTGAAGATTTGGCCTTGCAGGAACAGGTCGTAGGCCTTCATATCGGGCACGACGACCTTGATCACATAGTCGGCCTCACCAGTGATGCCGTGGCATTCGATGATTTCTCGGCTGGCCTGCACCAGACGCTCGAACTGCTCCACCGCGCCCTCGCTGTGCCGCACCAGGCTGACGTTGGCCAGCACGCAGATATTGAGGCCCAGCTTTTCCCGGTCCACCAAGGCCACATGGCGGCGGATCACCCCGCTGTCTTCCAGTTCCTTGATGCGCCGCCAGACCGGCGTGGCCGACAGGCCCACCTTGTCGGCCAGCGCTTGGGTACTTTGCCGGCAGTCAGCCTGCAGGGCTTCCAAAATCTGCCTAGTGGCCCGATCAAAACGATCCATCTCCATTTAATGCTCCTTTGAGATGAATTCTCTCATTCACCCGCTTGACAGCGGTAAACAGAGCAACAAACACTTGGCCCTCTGACGAAAAATCCCGGCCACCTATCGCTCGTTCGATCGTCCCTCGAGGAAAGCCCATGTCCAGCTCAGAAATCCAAACCACCAGCCCCGCTCCCCAGGAGCCCGCGCTGCGGGACTACAAGCTCTCGGACAACCTCGCGGCCACCAGCGGCGCGGTCTTCCTGACCGGCACCCAAGCCCTGGTGCGCCTGCTGCTGGCACAGAAAGCGCAGGACGAAAGCAAGGGACTGAACACCGCCGGTTTTGTCTCCGGCTACCGCGGCAGCCCGCTGGGCATGGTGGACCAGCAGCTGTGGAGGGCCAAGAAATTCCTCGACGCCGCCAAGGTGAACTTCCTGCCCGCCATCAACGAAGACCTGGCCGCCACCGCCTGCCTCGGCGTGCAGCGCGTGGCCCTGGACCCGAAGCGCACGGCCGACGGCGTGTTCGCCATGTGGTACGGCAAAGGCCCGGGCGTGGACCGCTCGGGCGATGCGCTCAAGCATGGCAATGTCTATGGCACCTCAAAGTTAGGCGGCGTGCTGGTCGTCTGCGGTGATGACCATGGCTGCGTGTCCTCCAGCACCCCGCACCAGAGCGATCTGGCCTTGCAGGCCTGGCACATGCCCATCGTCCATCCGGGCAATGTGGCCGAATACCTGGAGTTCGGGCTCTACGGCTGGGCGCTGAGCCGCTTCTCGTCCACCTGGGTCGGCTTCAAAGCGATCTCCGAAGTGGTGGAGTCGGGCATGACGGTGGACCTGGACAGCGTGCCGCTGGACTTTGAGCTGCCGGTGGACCACAAGCCACCGGTGGACCTGCACATCCGCGCGGTGGACCTGCCCTCGCTGGAGCTGGAAACCCGTCTTGAGCACAAGCTGAACGCCGTCAAGACCTTTGCCAAGCTCAACAGCATCGACAAGCACATCGTCACCAGCCCGCGCGCGACGCTGGGCATCGTCACCGTGGGCAAGGCGCATTACGACTTCATGGAAGTGCTGCGCCGCCTGGACCTGGACCCCAACGCCCTGGCCGCGGCCGGCGTGCGGGTCTACAAGGTCGGCCTGGTGTTCCCGCTCGAAGCCTCGCGCATGAGCGAGTTCGCCCAGGGCCTGACCGATATGTTGGTGATCGAGGAGAAAGCCCCGGTCGTCGAACGCCAAATCAAGGAGCTGCTCTACCACCTGCCCGATGCGCAGCGCCCGCGTGTGGTGGGCAAGACCGATGAGCATGGCCAGGCCGTGCTGAGCGCGCTTGGCGAGCTGCGCCCTTCGCGCATCATGAACACCGTGGCGGACTGGCTGGCCCGTCTCAACCCCGCCCTGGACCGCCGCAACCTGGTGGTGGATTTCCTCACCCCCTGCCTGCTGTCCAACGCGGCCGATGGTGTGCGCCGCCAGCCCTACTTCTGCTCGGGCTGCCCGCACAACACCTCGACCAAGCTGCCCGAAGGCTCACGGGCCCTGGCCGGCATCGGCTGCCACTTCATGGCCAGCTGGATGGAGCGCGGCACCTCCGGGCTGATCCAGATGGGCGCCGAGGGCGTGGACTGGGCGGCGCACAGCCGCTTCACCACCGAGAAGCATGTGTTCCAGAACCTCGGCGACGGCACCTACTACCACTCGGGCTATTTGGCCATCCGCCAGGCCATCGCTGCCAAGACCAATATCACCTACAAGATCCTCTACAACGACGCCGTCGCCATGACCGGCGGCCAACCGGTGGACGGCACGACCAGCGTGCCCCAGATCGCCCGCCAAGTCGAAGCCGAGGGTGTGAAGCGCCTGGTGGTGGTGAGCGACGAGCCACAGAAGTACCAAGGCCACGAGAACCTGTTCCCGCCCGGCACCACCTTCCACGACCGCAGCGAGCTGGATGCGGTGCAGCGCGAGCTTCGAGAAATAGAGGGCGTGACGGTGCTGATCTACGACCAGACCTGTGCCGCCGAAAAGCGCCGCCGCCGCAAAAAGAAAGAGTTCTACGACCCGCCGAAACGCATCTTCATCAACGAGCAGGTCTGCGAGGGCTGCGGTGACTGCGGCCAGGCCAGCAACTGCCTGTCGGTCGTGCCGGTGGAAACCGATTTCGGCCGCAAGCGCGCCATCGAGCAAAGCAGCTGCAACAAGGACTTCTCTTGCGTTAACGGTTTCTGCCCGAGCTTCGTCTCGGTACATGGCGCGCAGCTGAAGAAGCGCGTCGGTGGTGGCTTCACGGCGCAAGACCTGGCACGCGAGATCGCGGCAATCGGCACGCCCAAACCCTGGAACTGGACGGGGCCGTTTGACCTCTTGGTCACCGGCGTGGGCGGCACCGGCGTGGTGACGGTGGGTGCACTCGTATCCATGGCCGCGCATTTGGAAGGCAAGCAAGCCTCGGTGCTGGACTTCATGGGATTCGCGCAAAAAGGTGGCTCGGTGCTGAGCTTTGTGCGCGTGGCGCCGACGCAAGACTTGCTCAACCAGGTGCGCATCGACACCCAACAGGCCGATGTGCTCTTGGCCTGCGATATGGTGGTGGGCGCTTCGCCCGATGCATTGGGCACCGTCAAGCCCGGCCGCACCATCATCGTGGCCAACACGCACGAGCTGCCGACCGCGGCCTTTGTGCGCAACCCTGACGCCAGCCTGCAAGGCGACTCGCTGCTGGCCAAGATGCGCCACGCGATTGCCGATGACAGCCTGCTCTCCACGCTGGATGCGCAAGCCATTGCCCAAGACCTGATGGGCGACACCATGCCCAGCAACATCATCATGCTGGGCGCCTGCTATCAGCGCGGCCTGATCCCACTGAGCCAGGCCGCTCTGCTGCGTGCCATGGAACTCAATGGCGTAGCGGTGGAAGGCAACAAGACCGCCTTTGCGCTGGGACGCTTGGCAATTGGCGCGCCCGAAGCGCTGGACCGCCTGCGCGGCGGCAGCGCGAACGAACACAAGGTGCAGCTGCTCTTGGGTCAAGACAAGCTCGACGGGCCAGACGGCTTGATCGCCCGCCGCATGCAGCATCTGAGCGCCTATCAAGATGCCGCCTATGCGCAGCGTTACGCCGATTTGGTCGCTCGCGTGCGCAAGGCCGAGTCCAGCTTGGGCGAAGCCGGCAAGGCCGAGCGCCTGTCCAAGGCCGTGGCCCGCTACTACGCCAAGCTGCTGGCCATCAAGGACGAATACGAAGTCGCCCGCCTTTACACCGACGGCAAGTTCGAAGCGGCGATGAAGGCGCAGTTCGAGAACTGGGAGCGCTTGAGCTTCCACCTGGCGCCACCGCTGATCTCCAAACCCGGCGCCGATGGTCGCGCCAAGAAGATCGAAATGGGCAGTTGGACCTTCAAGGCCTTCAAGCTCTTGGCCAAGTTCAAGGGTCTGCGTGGCGGCGCACTGGACATCTTCGGCAAGACCGAAGAGCGGCGCATGGAACGCCAGCTGATCAAAGACTACGAAGCGCTGGTCGATGAGTTACTGGCCGGCCTGACAGCCGAGAAGCTGAACATCGCCCTGCAACTGGCCCGGCTGCCCGAGCAAATCCGCGGCTACGGCCATGTCAAGCATGCGAACGTGGTGACAGCCCAGGCCAAGCAAAAGGCGCTGCTGGACCGCTTTCACGGCCGAGCCGCCGAGCCGCTGGCGCAAAGCGTGGCCATGCCGCAGCGGATCAAGAGCGTAGCGGAGCTATGACGAGACACTGAGCGCTGTGCAAGCTTCGCCCGTGCCGGTACTTTGGCCCCACCCACTTCAGGTTATCGTTAGAGGGTGAAACACCCGGCTCGCTTCTCTCGTCTAAACCATTCATCGCTGCGCCTGCTGGCCGGGCTGTGGATTGGTTTGGCTTGCAGCGCGGCGGGGAGTAGCGCCCAGGCTGCACCGGCAGCGTCTATCGCGCCCGTTGTCCCGATCTGCGTCGGTGATTTCCCGCCTTTCAACAGCCCCAGGCTGCCCAAAATGGGGCCTGTGATCGAGATCACCACCGAGGCCTTCAAGCGCTCGGGCTATGTCGTGCAGACACACTTCATGCCCTGGGCCCGCATCCTGAAAGAAGGCGAAGACACGCGCTGCCTGGTGTTGGGCATTTGGCGCAATCCACAGCGAGAACAGCTATTCAACTTCTCATTGCCGATTGTTCAGCAGGAGCTGGGCTTCTTCGTCAGGCGTGACTCCACGCTCAAAGACTGGCGCGAGCCCGGCGCGCTCCAGCAGCAGCTGATCGGCGTGGAACGAGGCAGCTATTTGCCACCTGCGCTGCAAGAAGCAGGGCTGCGTCTGGACCCTTCGGGCGGCATCAAATTTAATCTACTCAAACTCGCGCGAGAGCGGATACAACTGGCATTTGGCAACAAGGACAGCGGCGAGTACGCCATCAGGAACGAGCCCGGCCTGCAAGGCACGGTGCAGTGGCTGCCGCCCGGCATTGAGCGCAAGGACACCTACCTGGCTTGCGCCAAAAGCCACCCCGAGCAGGAGGCCCTGCTCGGCGCCTTCAACCAAGGCCTGCGCAGTATGCGGGCGGATGGCAGCTATCAAAAAATCCTCAGTAACGCAGGGCTGAGCACGGCGGCACCCTGACTATCGCGGGGTCAGTTCTTGCCCGCTGGCATGAAAGTTCAGGCAAATGCTTGACTCAAACGGCAGCGCTTCGGCTAGCATGGCCCGAGTGGATATATAGCCCGTGAATGGAGTCATTGACATGAACTTCTCCAGCCTTTCCATCAGCGCCAAAATCGGCGCCGGCTTTGCGGCCATCGTGGCCCTGGTTTTCGCCCTAGGGCTGCTGGCCCTGTCGCAACTGAGTTCGGTCAATGACTCGACCGAACAGATCGCCACCAACAACCTGCCCAGCGTCATGACCGCGGCTCGAATGGGCAACTTGCTGCAGTTGATACGTCGAGCAGAAGCCCGCCATGTGATGTCGGTCAATGATGGCGAAATGGACGAACAAGAAGCCCGAATAGCAAAGACCCGCAAGGAGCTGGCGGATCTAGAACCTGAGGCGGCCAAGATATTTGACTCGGAGGCGGAAATCAAAGCACTCGCTGCCTTCAAGCAGCACCGGGATGAGTGGTATGCCGTATGGGATCAAAAGCTGCGCCCGGTTTCTCGCAAAGGTGAAGCCGGCGCTGCAGAGGCGCAAAAACTGTACCGGGAAGATTCTTCTGCAACGTTCAACAAAGCACTGGCCGATGCGGAGCAGCTGGGAGCGATCAACGCCAAGAGCTCAGCGGCCGCCTGGACGAGTGCGCAGGCCACCTACTCTCAGGCCCGTATGCTGGTGATCATTGCCATCGTGTTTGCCGTCGTGCTCGCGGTGGCCTTGGCCCTGATGATTTCGCGAGCGATCGCCAAGCCCATTGAAGCGGCCGTCAATTCCGCCAATGCCATTGCAGACGGCGATATGACCCAGGTCATCCACGCCGAAGGCCGCGATGAAACCGCGCGCTTGTTGCAGGCCCTTGAAACCATGCGCGCCAACTTGGTGAAAGTGGTGGGTACCGTGCGCCAAGGCTCGGAAGCCGTGGCCACCGCCTGTGCCGAAATCGCCTCGGGCAATAACGACCTGTCTGCACGCACCGAGCAGCAAGCCAGTGCGCTGGAAGAAACTGCCTCCAGCATGGAAGAGCTGGGCGCCACCGTCAAGCAAAACGCCGACTCGGCCCGTCAAGCCAATCAATTGGCCCAGAAGGCATCGAATGTGGCAGTGGAAGGCGGTGAAGTGGTCGGCCAGGTGGTGGAAACGATGAAGGGCATCAACGAGTCCAGCCGCAAGATCAGCGACATCATCAGCGTCATCGACGGCATCGCCTTTCAAACCAATATCCTGGCGCTGAATGCAGCGGTGGAGGCGGCTCGGGCAGGTGAACAGGGACGTGGTTTCGCCGTTGTGGCTTCGGAGGTTCGCTCACTGGCCGGCCGTTCGGCCGAGGCGGCCAAGGAAATCAAGACTTTGATCAATGCCAGCGTTGAGCGCGTCGAACAAGGCACCGCGCTGGTGGACAAGGCCGGCACCACGATGACCGAGGTGGTCAGCAGCATTCGCCATGTCACCAACATCATGGGCGAGATCAGCGCTGCGAGCAGCGAACAGGCCTCCGGTGTGGCCCAGGTGGGCGAAGCGGTCACGCAGATGGACCACGCCACGCAGCAGAACGCAGCCTTGGTAGAACAAATGGCCGCCGCAGGCAGCAGTTTGAAGACGCAAGCCGAAGAGCTGGTGGCCGGCGTGGCCTATTTCAAACTGCGCTAGACAGAGGCATCACGATGCCGGCTGTATCGCCAAGCAAGACGCTACCGAGCTGCGGCCTAAGCCAAGCCCTTGAACGGGCCTGAGCTGAGCCAACGCTCGATCTGCGCCTGCCTGTCATTGCCCCAGAAGGGCTCGCCGTCGATGATGAAATACGGGGCGCCAAAGACGCCCGCCGCAATCGCGGCGTCATTGGCCGCTTTCAAGCATTCCTTCCATTGCGGGTCCGACCAGGCGGCCTCAGCGGCGTCTCCATCCAAGCCACTTTGCACGGCCAGTTCTTTCAGCTGGACGGGGTCATTCAAGGCCACGCCGCGCGCGAAATAGGCGCGAAAGCCCGCCCGCGCCCAGGCCACAGCGCTTGCAGGATCTTGGCTGTTGAGCCACCAAAAAACCCGCGCCGCGTTTTGCGTGGGGATGGGGAAATTCTCCGGTTGGCGATAAGGCAAACCGGCGAACTGCGCCGAGCGCTCAAAGTCACGCAAGGCATATTCGCGCTTGAGGGGATAGGCGACCGGGGGCTTCAACTCGGCCGCCTGGAAAGTCGCACCAAGCAGGATCGCATGCCATTGCACGCGGCGACCATGGCGCGCGGCCACAGCACCGATCCACTCCGAAGCGATATAGGAATACGGCGAGGAGAAATCGAAATAGAACTGGATGGGGCCGCGCTGCATGGCTTGCGCGGCGCGCTCAGGGAAAGTGGTTTCTAGCATGGCTCAACCGTAGTGCATTTCAAGGCAAAAGTGCAGCCGGACAAGCGAGCAGGTTCGCCCGCAAAACTACAGCCACAACAAGGCTGGTGCGACTGACGCACCAGTGCAATCGAGCAAGCCCTCCACCACCATTGCTGCAGGGATGCCGCTGATAAAAAAAGGGACCAGACCCGCCGGTCTGGCCCCTCGCTGCAAGCGACTGAAATCAGGGAGTAATGACCAAGAAGCTGTCGTTACTGCTGTCCGTGTCAGCGGCGGTTCGCACACTGGTGTTGAACCTCAAGCCTTGGGTGACGCCGGGCGCAAACTGGTAAGGCAGCGTGATCACCAGGGAAGCATCTTTCGGCAGATTGGGAATGTTCATCACGCCCACCTTCAGTTCAGTTGGGCATACGGCTCCGCCCGAGGCGCTGCAGCTGATGGTGCCCAAGATAGGCGCAGTGGGGTTGCTCAGCAGATCAGTGCCCAAAGAAACATCCGTGGCGGCATCCGGTCCTTTGTTGGTCACAGTGACCACATAGTTAAAGCTGCCACCGGCCGGAACGGCGGTGCTGGGGCCAGTGGCTTGCACGGCGGCATCAACGCTGTAGACCTTGAAGCCGACCGAATGGTTGGCATTCGAAACCTGCCCGCTGTTGGTGGTGCTGGCAGAAGCCCCCATATTGATCACTTTGCTGGTGCCCAGTTTGAGCAAGCCGGCCACCTCGAATGTGAGCGAAGTGCCGGGCTGCAGCTTGCTGACGGTCATGCGCGAACCCAGGCCCGGGCAGGCCGAGGCGGGATTGTCCGTCGTGCACTTGACCACCTTCAGACTCTCCAAATCAGCATCGGCCGTGATGTTGAAGTCGGTCGTTTCCGCCACACCCTTGCCGACATTGGTGAGCTTGATGGTCGCCACTGGTTGGCTGGTGCTGTTCGAGGGAGTCGGGCTGCTGATCGGCTTGACCAAAACGGCCAACTCCGCAGCATCCACCGGAGGAGGTGGTGTCACCTCGCCGCCGCCACCACCGCCGCCGCCACATGCGCTCAGCAGGGCAGCCGCCGACAAAGTCATCAAAGCCAGCAAGGGGCGAAGACGGGGGCTGGTATTGATGTGGGCGGCTTGCTTATCCATGGATATTCCTCGAGAGCTTTCAAAAAGGCTGGGGTCTAGGCCTGGCGGCGAAATGTGTCTAACACCCCTGAAAACTAGGTGTTTTGGACAGCTAGGCGGCATTTTAAAAATGCTGGTTTCGCTTGTCTGTGTGTGTTTTGTACAGACCCTGGTGCCGCTGCGGGCATACGGAGTCAAGCAACGGGCTCCGCCGCAGGGTCACAAGGAAGGGCCAAGAGGCAGGCCGCTCAGATGTCCCGTGCCGGCACCGTGACCCTTGCCAGCCTGGCTGAGCCGAGTTTGAACTGCGAGGGCAGCAGGTCCAAGGCGGCCGAATTCCAAGCACCCATCAAGCAAATTTGCAGCCAATTGCGCTCTTGCAAATAGCTGCTCTGCCAGGCCAGCTTGAAGCCTGCACGCTCGAGCCAGGGGCCTAATCGGCTGGCGCGCAGCGAGGGGTCAAGCACCAAGGTCAACACACCCGGCATCGCTTCGGGCCCGCTGACCAGCAACTGCCATGGCGCCTCGCCGGCCACAGCCGTGGCCTCGTTCGCCAAGGCCTCCCGCAAAAAGGCATCCGCTTCAGACACCGACTGCCAGCGGGCCGTCCAATCGATGTCTAGGGCCGCCTCCAAAGCCGCCAACAAATTTGAACTCTGGGTGTAAGGCACCCCTTGCGCCTGCGCAAAAACGCCCAGGTCAATGGCGCGCGGCAGTTGCCCTGGCGCGTGCAAAGCGCCGTTGTGCAGCACGATCGCCAGGCCCGGATACGCCCCCAGTGCCTTACCGCTGACAGCGCTGGCCAGCCACACGCCCTGCAGGTCCATTGGCTGCAGCCCCAAGGCGCTGACCGCATCCACACACAGCCGAGCGCCCACACGCGCACAGGCCCCCTTTAAGAGCGGCAGCGAGTTGCGCATTCCGGTGGAGGTTTCGCACAGCACCACCCACAACCAAGCGGGGCGCTGCTCATCCATGGCTTGGTTCAAGCGCTCAGCCGACAAGGCCTCGCCCCAACCCAAATTCAACACCTGATGCGGCAAGCGCCAGCGCCGAGCGTGGTCCGCCAAGCGCTCGCCGAACTCGCCATTGCTGATGACCCAGCCTGGCTGGTTCAACAAAGAGAGCTGCCCCGCGACGGCGTCATTGGCCAGGGTGCCCGTACCCGGGAACACCAAGGCATCTTCGCAAGAGGCCAGCTCACACAAGCGCTGGCGAACTCGCCCCAAGCGCTGCAGATGCTGCGCGCCGCGGTGCGAATGCGCCGGCTCAGCCAGCGCTTGCGCCACCGCCGGCGAGATGGCCACAGGCCCCGGCAAAAAGCTGGCGTGCTGCCCATCCGAGAGGTATTCAAGATGCGCCGCCTTCGCCGCGTACTCAGGCAGGCGCATCAGCATCGGCTGGTAAGGCGCATCCGTCGTACCGACCAAAGGGCCGAAGGGTTCGAACCCCAAGTGCCGATAAAGCTTGGTCTGCCGCAAGGTGCCGGAGATCAAAGCCAGGTCACAGCCCTGGCCGCGGAAGTAACGCGCCAACACACCGGCCAAGCGCGCAAACACCGCATGCTTGCGAAACGCAGGATCAACCGCCAAGAGACGAATTTCCACCGCCTTTTGGTGCGGCGGCAAATGCTGATCGAGTTCGGCAAGCTTGCCGTCCAAAGAAAAGGGGCGCTGGCAGCGGCCGGCAATCATGCCCACCACCTCGCCCTGATTCAGGCAGATGGCATAGGTGTTCTCGGCATGAAAGCGATCCACCAAGCGCCGCTCGGCGTTGCTGGCATGTTGCGGGATTTCTTCGACAAAGGTCCGGTAGTTGAGCCTGTGAATGGCTTCGAACTCTTCGGGTCGATCGGCGATCTTGAAACTCAGGGCATGGGATGACATAGGCCGAATGGTAGGCCAGGGCCTCGGCCGCCTCAGCCCGGCCCGCCGGGCAATCGGCCAAGTCGCAGAACATGCGCCGCTTGGGCGCAGTTCATAGGCCCCAAGCAACCAAAGCCGATTAAGTCAGCGCGCGCCCGATCAAAATCTTTTGCACTTCCGAGGTGCCTTCATAGATCTGGCAGACGCGCACATCGCGGTAGATGCGCTCGACCGGGAAGTCGCTCACATAACCGTAGCCGCCATGCACCTGGATCGCATCGGAACAGACGCGCTCGGCCATCTCGGTGGCGAAGAGCTTGGCCATGGCCGCCTCTTTCAGGCAGGGCTGGCCGGCGTCTTTCAAGCTGGCGGCGTGGTGGATCAGCTGGCGCGCCGCTTCGATCTGCGTGGCCATGTCGGCCAGTTTGAAATTGATGGCTTGGTGGTTGAAGATGGCCTGGCCAAACGAAGTGCGCTCCTTGCTGTACTTCAAGGCCGCCTCAAAGGCCGCACGCGCCATGCCGACCGCTTGCGAGGCAATGCCGATGCGGCCGCCCTCCAGGCCCGACAAAGCGATCTTCAAACCCTGACCTTCTTCACCCAAGCGATTCGCCACCGGCACGCGGCAGTTCTCAAAGCGGATCTGCGCGGTGTCGCTGGCGTGCTGGCCCATCTTGTCTTCGATGCGGTCCACTTCGTAACCGGGCGTTGTGGTCGGCACCAAGAAGGCGCTGATGCCCTTCTTGCCGGCGGCCTTGTCGGTCACCGCCATGACGATGGCCACATCGCCATTCTTGCCGCTGGTGATGAACTGCTTGACGCCGTTCAGCACATAGGCGTCGCCGTCGAGCACTGCGGTCGTGCGCAGGCCGCCGGCCTCCGATCCCACATGCGGCTCGGTCAGGCAGAACGCGCCCAACATATCGCCGCGCGCCAGCGGCTTCAGGAAGCGCTGCTTTTGGTCTTCATTGCCAAAAGCCATCAGGATGGAGCAGACCGGGCAGTTGTTGACGCTGACCACGGTGGAGGTGGCGCCGTCCCCGGCGCCGATCTCTTCCAAGATGATGCTCAGCGCCAGATAGTCCAGACCCGCGCCGTCGTACTCGGTGGGCACCGCCACGCCGTAGCAACCCAGCTCGGCCAGGCCCTGCAGCTCAGCGGCTGGGAAGTGATGGGTCTTGTCCCATTGCGCCGCCTTCGGGGCGATCTCGGTTTGCACATAGGCGCGGATCGCGTCCTGGATGGCGCGGTGGTCGTCGGAAAGCAACATGGCGTTTGTCTCGGATAGGTCTGTATTCAAGCGCCACGCGCATCAAGCGCGCGGCAAAACCTGAACGATACCGCGTCTGGCGAAGTCTGCCTTCGCCGAGGCGCAGGGTGCGGTCCGTTCACCGGCTCACCAGCTCAGTCGTTCGCCGTCGTAATTGATGAAGCTGCCGCTGTCGGCTGGGCTCAAACCCGCCATCACCGCGCGCATGCCGGCCACGCTGGTGTGCACCTCGATGTCCGCGCCCTCGCCACCCATCTCGGTACGCACCCAGCCGGGGTGGACGCTGATGCACACCGCCTTGCCTTGAAGCAAAAGCGACGCGTCCTTCAGCACCGAATTCACCGCCGCCTTGGAGGCGCGGTACAGCCAGCCCTGGCCATTGCTGCGCAAGCTGATCGAGCCCATGCGCGAGGAAATGATGGCCAGCCGCGCACCCGGCGCCAGCGCGTCTTGCAGCTGAGGCAACACCCGCATCGGCCCCAAGACATTGGTTTGCATGACGGTGTTGAACTCCGCCTCGGTCGGCGTTTGCAGCCCTGTCGAGCGCGGGCCGTACACACCCGCCACCAAGACCACCTGATCGAAGGCATAGCCATCGATCTGCCAGGCCAGGCCCGAGGCGCTGGCCGTGTTCATGACGTCCAACTTCAGCGCCACCGCACCCAGATCACGCAGGCGCTGCAGCCCCGCCTCGTCGCGCGCCGTGGCCACCACCCGGTCGCCCGCTTCGCGCGCCTGCCGCACCCATTCGAAGCCAATGCCGCGCGAAGCGCCGACGATCAAAACACTGTTGCGACTGCCCATCTTTGCTCACCCTCGTTTGTCTGACTGACCGACAGACTGATTGATTGAATGCCTGCTGGGTGTATCCCAATGAAACTGGATTGTCGGGGAATGCGTTTGGCGCTCTACCTGCTGTGAAACACCTGATCGCCAAGGCAGCGCCTAGACCGCCTGCATGAACATACGTCCGCCCCTCCGCCCTCTCCGCGCTGGAAGCCAGCGAAGCGATAGATGCCGCAGGCGGCGGCCGCTTGCTGGTGGTTTGCAACAGCTTTGATGAATTCAGGTCGACCTGGAGTTGCTGCATAAGGGCGAGCCGCGAGATCTGACCGAGCTGATGAATAGCAGCGGCGACAACAACGCAGACGCCGCCGAAATGGGCTGCCCCCCCCTGCGCCACCCTGAGCGCCAGCCTTGAGCACTACACCGTGGCTTTGGGTCTAAGGCTAGCCTCAACACTTCTACGAGAAACTTGCAACTGACCGGGGAAATCCCCAGTTAGATTTCGCCCAGCCATGGACATCGCCTCCGGCAATGCTGGCAATATAGTGGGCGAACCAGTCAGCCATTGGCTTTGCTGACATCTGTAACTGACGCCGCTTGTTTCAGGAAATTTAATGTCGCATGACACACCAACTCACCCGCAAAAATTTCTGTGCAATCAGACACTTACCCCTAAGTGCATGGCGCCTGTTATGACGACACCGGTTTTGATAAGCGGCGTTTGCCGTCGATATACAACACGTTAGCCATTCACACACGAGGCCGAGACATGACCGCCAGCATCACTAAGCGCGAGGCAATCACAACGGTTAGCCAGGCATTCAATCTCTCCCTCGCTAACGCAACAACGCACTTCGCAAACGTCAATGCCAGCAAGTCGGTTTGGTGGTTTGACATTCCAGTTGAAAAGTTCACATCTGGCCGGTATGAGGCGCTTGATCTGTTGTTAGTGAGCAGCGACTCCACGTCCATTCATCATCTCCGCGTTCCAACGGCGTACGTTCGAGATAACTTGGCGAAGTTTCATATTCGCGACGACAAAGGCTCTGTCAGCCTTGAGCTTTCATCGCGTGTCAGTCAACTGTTTCAGGACGTCCGTCCGGGGAGCGAAAAGCTTTCGTTCTCGCAGTTTCTGTTGAATACCTTGCCGCTGTAGGCAGAACCATGGCGCTTCAAACGGCTAACAAGTCTGTCAACGGGACGCCAAAAAGCGTTGCTTTTTGGTGCCCTCCGCTGCGCGCCGGCGCCCGTTACGTCCAACGTTAGGCCTCAGCAAGTGACAAAGCGAATAGAGCTACGTCGGGATGAAGGAACGGACCAGCGCCTTGAGATGCTCCGCGCATCGGCGGCCGCAACGCATTCAGCACTAGCTGCGGCCGTTGCAGGAGCAGACCCACTTCGCGCCCTTACGCGAATGAAGTTCGAACCCTTGGGCCACGATCCGTTGGATCGATCGAGGCGCCTGAATCTGATTGAACAGCTGAACCAAACATTTACCTACCTGGCGGCGTTCAGGGCGGCCGAGATACTCTTTGAACGACATCCGGCTGTTGCTGGTTTGACGCTCAACTTGGGCAACGTTTCTGGCTGGGACATCGAGACCTCTGAAGATGGCGGCATCGTCGCGGAGGTATTCGCCGCGGTGACGCCGACGAACAATCAGAAGCTAATTGCTGATGTAAAGAAGTTGCTCTTGGCACACCATGCTCATCGCTATGTGTTCTACATGTGCCCCGGGCTCCCTCCAGGGCAGGTTCCGCACAAGCTTGCTGGTGAGCGCGTCAGGGTTTGGTCCCTCGGGGAGGCTGCGTGAGGCCTAACCTGTCGTTCAACCGGACTCGCTACATTGGGCATCGAAAGACACCCGCAGTTGCCCATGAACTACTCTGCCCGTGATCTGATCCTGAATGCCACCTACACGCTGTTTCGCGATGGCCAGGTCGACGCCACAAGTCAGTACTTCGCTCCTGACTACGTGGTTCACCTCACGGATCAGGACGTACAAGGTGGAACAAGTTTGGTTCGATCAGTTGTCGATCTGTATCGCGGAGCGTTTCCCGACCTGAGTGTTGAGGTGCAGTTCTTCCTTGATTCATCAGACACCGTGAACTGGCAGAGGACCATGCGCGCAACCCATACAGGTTCCTTCAAAGGATTCCCTGGTACAGGTCAGCCCATCATCTGGCGCGAGATGGTGGTCAGTCGCTTTTCCGGCACACTCATTGCGGAGGAATGGGTCGTCACGGAACTTGCTGAGCGACTGCTTCTCGCCCGAAAGTCGCTTTCTCGAAGCTTGCAGAAGCCGAAGCGGCAAGGCGGCGATGCCTAACTCAAACCTCAACGGTAAACCCAGTCTTGAAGGAAGGCGGCGTGCTTTTGCAGTGCAGGAGCACGTGCTTGCTACTTGACGAGGTCGGCTAACGGGTGACCCCAACTGTTACACGCTCAGCTGGCGAAGCCAAAAGGACGGGCTGGCGTTTGAGCGCATGAACAAGACCGCAGCGGCCTTACCGAGCACTGTCTCGCGGCGCGTCCAACAGTCCGTACTGGGCGGAAATCCTTCTGATCGCCCCGCTCTTGGCCATGGCCTTGAATTCAAGGTTGAAGGCATCGACCTCGGCATCGTCAAGGGCTTTGCGAGAGAAGGCCACGCCCAAGTGGTTGAGGTCGGCCACCAGGATGGGCTCCAACGCGACTCCCTGGCGGCGCGCCTCGAAGACAAAGGAAGGGCCGATGCCAAAGATGGCGCCGTCGGCGCCGAATCGGTCAAGCTTCAAAAGCTTGACCAAGGTTTCGACATTCGCTTCTTCGCTGATTTTTAGTTGTTCGATGCGCGCCTGACGCTCACGCAGTTTTCTCGCGCTGGTCGATCCCCGGACCACGCCAATCATCACGCCGTTCAATTCGGCCTCGCTGCGCAGCGTTTTGCTCTTGCCGGCAATGCGCAGATACGCCACATTGGCGGGGAAGATCGGGGCAGGGTTGAACAAGATGTCCGCCCTGTCCTTGTTGAACGACAGGCCCACCACGCCATCGAAAGCGCCCGCCTTGACTTCGGTCCAAGCGCGCGCCATGGGACGCACTTCATAGCTACATGTATGGCCTAGCCGGGCACAGGCGAGATCCAACGCCTGCACAATCGCCCCGTTGGGCCGTCCGTCGGCAAGCCAGAAGTACGGCGGCTGGTCGGGCCCGACGAACTTCAATTCGCGCGCGAACGCACTTGCCGGCGATAACAAGACAAACCAGCACACCAAGTGCCACAAAGTCTTGCCAATAGCGTGGTGCGGGACGAGTGTGGGTTTCATCTTCAAGGGATTGGGAGCTGGGGACATTGTGGCAATTTGGCGAGGCGCAGGAACCTGAGAACCAGGTCTAAGGCCTTCAATCAATAGCCCAGACTCCTAACTCCCACACCCGACGTTGACCGATCACGGCCCGGCTTTTCCGCTTCGCCTTCCCAGTCGTGATCAACAAGCTGAAGGCGCGCAGCGAGAGGGTTAGGCCTCAGCCAGCGTGGCCTAAGCTCACCCCCGCCCCATCTCCTGCAACAAGCTCCTCACCTTGGTGGTGATGATGTCCACCGCCGGGCCGTTGGCGCCGTGGGGCAGGATCACGTCGGCATTGCGCTTGGTGGGTTCGATGAACTGCTTGTGCATGGGGCGCACGGTGTCCATGTACTGGCTCACCACGGACTCGGTGCTGCGACCCCGCTCTGAAATGTCGCGCTGCAGGCGGCGGATGAAGCGCACGTCCGAGGCGGTGTCCACATAGATCTTCAGCGACATCATGTTGCGCAGCTTGGTGTCGTACAGCGCGAACAGGCCTTCCACCACGATGATCGGCGCGGGGTTCACGGTGATGGTGTCGCTGGAGCGGTTGTCGGCCGCGAAGTCGTAGACCGGCATGGCGATGGCCTCGCCCTTGCGCAGCGCCGCCAGGTGCTGGGTCATCAGCGGCCAGTCAAAGGCATCCGGGTGGTCGTAGTTCTGCTTGCGCCGGTCTTCCGGCGGCATGTGGGATTGGTCGCGGTAGTAGTCGTCTTGCATCACCACCGCCACGTTCTCCGAGCCGATGGCAGCCACCACCTGGCGCGTCACCGTCGATTTGCCGCTGCCGCTGCCGCCTGCGACACCGATGACAAAAGGTTTGTGGGTAGATTTGGGCATGGGGTGGCGCTGCGGCAAGAAGGGACGGGGCCTGCGAATTGGCAAGCGAGAGAAGGGCCAGATTTTATGAGGGCCGAGGGAGGCGCTTTGGGTTCATGCGGCCTATTCCGTCCCTCATGCCGGCGCCACGCTCCAGCTGAATTCAAGACGGAGAACAAAAAAGCCAGCGGCCCTGAGGACGCTGGCTTGCTTGGCTAGTGAAGCAGTGTCTGGAACTTAGATCAGTTCCACACCCATGGCAGTGGCCTCACCACCGCCGATGCACAGCGCGGCCACACCGCGCTTCAGGCCGCGATGTTTCAGCGCGCCCAGCAGGGTGACCAGGATGCGGGCACCGGAAGCGCCGATGGGGTGGCCCAGGGCGACGGCGCCGCCGTTGACGTTGACGATCTCGTGCGGCAGCTTGAACTCGGCCATGGCAGCCATGGTCACAGCGGCGAAGGCTTCGTTGACTTCCCACAGATCGACGCTCTTGGCGTCCCAGCCGTTTTTCTTCAGCAGCTTGTCGATAGCGCCGACCGGGGCGGTGGTGAACCACTCAGGAGCGTTGGCGTGCACAGCGGTGCCGACGATGCGGGCGATGGGGGCCAGGCCCAGCTTGGCGGCGGTGCTTTCACGCATCAGCACCAGGGCGGCGGCGCCGTCGGAGATGGAGGACGAGGTGGCGGCGGTGATGGTGCCGTCCTTCACAAAGGCGGGCTTGAGGCCGGCGATCTTGTCGAGCTTGGCCTTGAAGGGCTGCTCGTCGCGGCTGAAGACGGTGTCCACGCCGCGATTGCTGACGGTGACGGGTGCCATTTCCCAGGCGAAGCTGCCGTCTTCATTGGCGCGCTTGGCGCGCTCGGTGGAGGCCACGGCGAAGGCGTCTTGCGCTTCGCGGGTGAAGCCGTACTTGGCGACGCAGGTTTCGGCAAACACGCCCATGGCCTTGCCGCGCTGGTAAGCGTCTTCCAGGCCGTCCAGAGCCATGTGGTCGTACATCTGCGCGGCGCCGTACTTCACGCCCTTGCGCGCGAACATCAGGTGCGGGGCGTTGGTCATGGACTCCATGCCGCCGGCGATCAAGATGTCGGCGCTTTCGGCCTTCAGCGTGTCGTGGGCAAACATGGTGGCGCGCATGCCAGCGCCGCACATCTTGGACAGGGTTACGGCGCCGACCGATTGCGGCAGACCGGCCTTGAGCACGGCCTGCCGTGCCGGGGCCTGGCCTTGGCCGGCCATCAGGCAGTTGCCGATGAAGGCTTCTTGGATGGCGTCGCCGGGCACGCCGGCGCGCTCGACCGCGGCCTTGATGGCAACCGCGGCGAGTTCCCAGGCTTGCAGGCCGGCGAAGTCGCCCAAGAGGCCGCCGATGGGGGTGCGAGCGGCAGAGACGATGACGATGGAATCAGACATGGTGAAAGCTCCTGGTTTATTGAACGGAAAGATCGTGATGGCTGGCCGCCATCAAGGCGGCGCCATCGACGGTGGGTGGTGATGCGGGCGTCAAGCGACTTTGCGCATGGGCAAAGCGTTTGTGAGGGTCGTAGGGAAAGACATCGTGCACATGGCCATTCAGGATGCGCAGCTTGTGCTGTTGCCAGTAGTCGGCATCGAGCAGATCGGCGTGGTGGCGCATAAAGAGTTCGCGCACGCCGGGGTGCCCGAGCAAGAAGGGGCCGAAGGTCTCGGGGAAGACATCGCGGGGGCCCACCCGGTACCAAACCTCGCCCGACATTTCTTCTTCCTCATTGCGCGGCTCGGGCACATAACGGAAATTGCAATCGGTCAGGTATTCGATTTCGTCGTAGTCGTAGAACACGACCTTGCCGTGGCGAGTGACGCCGAAGTTCTTCCACAGCATATCGCCGGGGAAGATATTGGCGGCCACCAGGTCCTTGATGGCATTGCCATATTCGATGACGGCATGCTCCATCTGCTGCGGGGTGGCCTCGTGCAGATAGATGTTCAAGGGCACCATGCGGCGCTCGATGTAGACATGTTTGAGCACCAAGTCATCGCCTTGGATCTCCAGCAGGCTGGGGCAAAAGTGCTTCAGCTCGGCGACCAACTCCTCATCAAACCGATGGCGAGGAAATGCAACGTTAGAGTATTCCAGCGTGTCGGCCATGCGGCCGACGCGGTCATGCTGCTTGACCAGCAGGTACTTGCTCTGAACAGACAAGCGACTGGTGTTTTCCTTTTGCGCCGGGAAGAAGTCCTTGATCAGCTTGAACACAAAGGGGTAGCTGGGCAGATCGAACACCAGCATCACCATGCCTTTGATACCCGGGGCGATGCGGAATTTGTCGGACGAGTGGCGCAGGTGATAGAGGAAGTCGCGATAGAACAGGTTCTTGCCGTGCTTTTGCAGGCCGATGGCGCTGTAGAGCTCGGCGCGCGGCTTGCGCGGCATCATCGAGCGCAGGAACTGCACATAGGCGCTGGGCACTTCCATATCGACCATGAAGTAGGCCCGCGCGAAGCTGAACAGCATCAGGAGGTCGTCTTCGCCAAACAGGGCCGCATCGATGTAAAGCAAGGGCTTGCCGCTTGCGGGCGCAACGGGATCGGCTGGCTCCCGATGCAGGATGGGCAGCGCAAACGGCGTCTCGGTAAAGCCGTTGATGATCTTGCCGACCAAATAGGCACCCTTGTTGCGATAGAAAAGGCTGGACAAGACCTGGATCTGAAAATTGGTGCGCCAGCGAAAGTCGCCCAACTGCTTGCGCACGGCATTCAGCACCAAGTCGACATCGCGGTCCAGGTCCTCAAACTCCAGCTCCAGCTGGAAGTTGGTGACCACGCGGCGCATGGTGTTGTGCAGGTTTTCGCGCGTCGGGTAATAGGCGCGGTAGGTCGGCTTGGCAGCCAACTCTTCGTTCTCGATGTACTCGGTGGACACCGCCGGCCGTACAAAGATGAAGTCGTTGTGGAAGTAGCTGTGGTGCAGGATGCGGGTGCAGACCGAGTTGAAAAAGGTCTCGGCCAGCTCGGGCTGGTGGTGGTTGGTCAGCAGGCCGATGTAGTGCAGCTTGACCTGCTGCCAGACTTCCATCGGCAGCGAACTGGCCTGGTAGCGCTCTTCCAGCAAGTCGATCGCTTCGTCGACGCGCTTGTCATAGAACTCGATCCGCTCGCGCTGGGCCCGCTGCTGGCCATGCCAGTCGGCCAACTCGAAGCGCCGCTTGGCCTCGGCGCTGGTGGCGCGGAACAAGCGGTAGTGACGATTGAAGCCGCCCAACATGGTCTGGGCGATCTCAAACGCTCGCGAGTCTGTCAGCTTCTGCGGGAACATGCGCAGTCCTTGTCGGCGGGGCTTGAGGAGTTGTTCAGCCGGTCGACTGTAGCCGTTGGCTCTCGTAGCGCTGCTTGACCGCGCTCAAAGCACGCTGGAATGCGGGGCCAACCTGATCCGCCGAGGCCGCGGTGATGCGCAGGTCTTCCAAGAGCCCGTTGTGCAGGCCGTAAACCCAGCCGTGTACGACGATCTCTTGCCCGCGCGCCCAGGCGTCTTGCACGATGGTGGTCTGACAGGCGTTGCGTGCTTGCTCCAGCACATTCAACTCGCACAAGGCGTTGACGCGTTGCTCGATGTCCAATTGGTCCAGCCACTCTTGGTGATGGTTGCGCACGTCTTGCACATGGCGCAGCCAGTTGTCGACCAAGCCGGTGCGGGCATCCAGCAGCGCGGCCTTGACGCCGCCGCAGTTGGAGTGACCAACCACGATGATGTGCTTGACCTTGAGCGCGTCCACCGCGAACTGCATCACCGAGAGGCAGTTCAAGTCGGAGTGCACCACCACATTGGCCACATTGCGGTGCACGAACAACTCGCCCGGCAGCAGATTGACCAGCTCATTGGCTGGCACGCGGCTGTCGGCGCAGCCAATCCACAGGTATTGCGGGGTTTGCTGCTTCAGCAGACGAGAGAAGAAACCGGGCTCACGCGCTTCCGTGTCCGCAGCCCATTGCTTGTTGCTGTCCAGCAGCTCTTGAAGTTCGGTGCTCATGGCGTAATTGTCAGGGGATCGAATGACAGCTGGCTTGCGGGCGAGACTGGATGCCGATACGCCGCCCACACCACACGGTCAATCAAGTGCCCGGCCTTGAAGGCGCTTTGCGGCAACTGCGCCTCCAGCGTGTAGCCGGCGCTGCGCGCCACCGCTTGCGAGCCCTGGTTCCAGGCAAAGATGCCCGCACAGAGCCGGTTCAGATCGGGCAGATTGGCCCAGGCCCAGGCGGTGACCAGACGCAGCGCTTCACTGCAGATGCCGCGCCGCCAAAAGGCTTGGCCAATCCAATAGCCGATCTCGGCATTGCAGCGCAGCCAACCCGACTGCGCCTCAAAGCCAATGCAGCCGATGATTTGACCGTCGACCTCGATGCCCCAGACATGTCCACAATCGCGCCACCCGCTGCCACACCAGGCCTCGGCGTCCGCCAAGGTGTAGGGGTGAGGAAAGCCGTCGAGAAGATTGCGCCAGACCTCCACGTCATCGGCATGCCGAGCCAAGGACGGCGCGTCGCCCAGGCGCAATTCGCGCAACAAGCAATGCTTGCCTTGCAGCGGTGGGATCTGGACCTGGGCTTCGGTCATTACATCGTTTCGGCAAACAGCTCGCGGCCGATCAGCATGCGGCGGATTTCCGAAGTGCCTGCGCCAATCTCATACAGCTTGGCATCGCGCCAGAGGCGGCCCAGCGGGTATTCGTTGATGTAGCCATTGCCGCCGAAGATCTGCACGCCCTCGCCGGCCATCCAAGTGGCTTTCTCGGCCGTCCAGAGGATGACCGAGGCGCAGTCCTTGCGCACCTGGCGCACGTGTTCAGCGCCCAGCAGGTCGAGGTTCTTGGCCACGGTGTAGGCAAAGGAGCGACCGGCTTGCAGCACGGTGTACATATCGGCCACCTTGCCTTGGATCAGCTGGAATTCGCCGATGCTCTGGCCGAACTGCTTGCGGTCGTGGATGTAGGGGATCACGTTGTCCATCACGCTTTGCATGATGCCCAGCGGGCCGCCGGTCAGCACCGCGCGTTCGTAGTCCAGGCCCGACATCAGCACCTTGGCGCCGCCGTTGACAGCGCCCAGCACGTTCTCGGCCGGCACTTCCACGTTTTGGAACACCAGCTCGCCGGTGTGGCTGCCGCGCATGCCCAGCTTGTCGAGCTTTTGCGCAATGCTGAAACCGGGCATGCCCTTCTCAATCAGGAAGGCGGTGACGCCGCGCGCGCCCAGCTCGGGTTCGCTCTTGGCGTAGACCACCAGGGTGTCGGCGTCGGGGCCGTTGGTGATCCACATCTTGTTACCGTTGAGCAGGTAGTAGCCGCCCTTGTCCTCGGCCTTGAGCTTCATGCTCAGCACATCGGAGCCGGCACCGGGCTCGCTCATGGCCAGGGCGCCGACATGCTCACCCGTGATCAGCTTGGGCAGGTACTTGGCTTTTTGCGCTTCGTTGCCGTTGCGCTTGATCTGATTGACACAGAGGTTACTGTGCGCGCCGTAGCTCAGACCCACCGAGGCGCTGGCGCGGCTGATTTCTTCCATGGCGATCATGTGGGCCAGATAGCCCATGTTCGCGCCGCCGTACTCTTCGCCGACGGTGATGCCCAGCACGCCCAGATCACCCATCTTGCGCCACAGGTCCATGGGGAACTGGTCGGAATGGTCGATCTCGGCCGCGCGCGGCGCGATCTCGGCCTGCGCAAAGTCGCGCACCGCATCGCGCAGCGCGTCGATGTCTTCACCAAGTTGGAAATTCAGGCCGGGCAAATTCATGGGTGTCTCCAAGATCTCTAAATTGGGGTCAGAGTCATTTATTGAGGCGATATTGAGGCGAAATTCGCCCGCGCGATGCGCTCGGCGCAGGCTCTCGCTGCACCGAGTCATCGTATCGCCGGGTCGGCTTTCGTGCCAATTGACGTTTACGTAAACGTCAATTGATCCGCAAATTCTAATCGCAAGCCAGGGGTGGGCGATAGCTTCAATGCCAAGCCAGCAGCAAGCGCCGGATCAGCGGGTGCGCCACCTTTTTGTCGGCGCCAATGGCGAAGAAATTCTCTTGCACGCCCTCGCAGTCGCCGACCCGCGTCAGGTCGTAGCGCGACAGCAGCTTGTCCTCCACCAACTCGGTGGCCGGGAACACCCCCATGCCGCCGCCGCCAAAGGTGGCCAGCAAGGCGCTGTCTTCAAACTCGCCGACGATGCGCGGCTTGACGCCGACGCGCTCGAACCATTGGTCGATGCCGGCGCGCACAGCCGCATGGGTGGTGGGCAGCAAAACGGGCACTTCTGCCAATGACTGCGGAAAGTTCGTCCGCGCCGCCTCCACCAAGGTCGGCGGTGCATACCAGGCCATGGCTGAGGCGCCCAGCGAATGGCTGTAGACCTTGAGATTGGGGTTGGCAGGCGCCGCACGGTCGGCCAGCACCACATCGAGACGGTGCAGCGCCAAGTCGCTCAAGAGCCCCTCGAACTGGTCTTCATGGCAGAGCAGGCGCAGGCCGGGGTCGTCCATCACCGGCAGCAACAGGCGCCGCACGGCTAGCTTGGGCAGACCGTTGGAGATGCCCACCGCCAGGCGCACCGAGGGCGTGCTGGCGGCGTCGCGCACCAAGGCCGGCAATTGCTCGCCCAACTGAAAGATCTGATCCGCCTGCCGCAGCGCCGCTTGCCCGGCTTCCGTCAAGACCACGCCGCGCCCGGCGGGCTTGAGCAAGGCAAAGCCCAGCGCACGCTCCAACTCCCGCACCTGAGTGCTGACGGTTTGCACCGCCATGCCCAGGCGCTCGGCGCCACGCGTCAGGCCGCCCTCCTTGGCCACCACCCAGAAGTAATACAGATGCCGGTAGCTGTAGTTGGTGCTCATGCTGCGCCCTTGGTTAACTACGTTTTTTCAGAAGTATTTTTCAATGATTATCTGCTTTTTCAATTTACGTGCTCTACCTATGCTTCAGCCACCCTCAACCCGCCAGGAGTTTTGATATGCAAGTCCATTTCGAATCCAAAGACGCTTCGGCGCTGGCTCTTCGCGATGTCGCCGCCGAGCGACTGCGCTTTGCCATGCGACGCGTGGCCTTGAACGTGCCACTGGCTCGGGTGCAGATGAGCGATGTGAACGGGCCGCGCGGCGGCATCGACAAGCGCTGCACGCTGGAGTTGCGCACCCATGGAGCCGGCACGCTGGTGATCGTGGCCACCGCCCGAGCGTGGCGCGCGGCCTTCGAGGCCGCACTGGCCCGAGCGGCACACGCCCTGGTGAAAGCCTGGCAGCGCAGCCGCAGCCACCCGCGCAATGACAAGCGCCTGTTGGCTGAGCCTCGCTGATAGCGCCCAGCCCCACCCTCATCAAACATTGAACACAAGGACGAACTTCATCATGGAAACCCAAAACAAAAGCTATGCCATCAGCGCGAACAGCGAGATGAACTCCCACCTGGGCGGCCATCAAAGCGCCAGCCTCAGCGAACGCCACAGCCCCGCCGTAGCGCGGGTGCTGCGCAACACCTACGCCCTGCTGTCGATGACGCTGCTGTTCAGCGCCGCCGTGGCCGCCGCAGGCGTGGCCTTCAAACTGCCGGCTCCAGGCCTGATCCTGACCTTGATCTTCAGCTTCGGTCTGCTGTTTGGCATCCACAAGCTGCAAAACAGCGGCTGGGCGATTCCTGCCGTATTCGCCTTCACCGGCTTCATGGGCTACAGCCTGGGCCCGGTGCTGGCCAAGTCGTTGGCGCTGCCGGGCGGCGCGCAAACGGTGATGCTGGCCTTGGCCGCCACCGGCGCGACCTTCCTGGCGCTCTCGTCCTATGTGCTGGCCACCAAGCGTGACTTCAGCTTCATGGGTGGCTTCTTGTTCGCCGGCATGGTGATCGCGCTGCTGGCCGGCCTGGGTGCGGTGTTCCTGCAGATCCCGGCGCTGGGCCTGGCGGTTTCGGCCATGGTTGCGCTGCTGTCGGCGGGCCTGATTCTGTTTGACACCAGCCGCATCGTGAACGGAGGCGAGACCAACTACGTCATGGCCACGGTGGGCCTCTACCTGTCGATCTTCAATCTGTTCAGCAGCTTGATGGCCTTGTTCGGCTTTGGCAGCTCTGACGACTAAGCCCTATTTTTGAAAAGCGAGACTTCCATGAAATGCCCTCGATGCCCCGCCACCACCTTGCTGCTCAGCGAGCGCCAAGGCGTTGAAATCGACTACTGCCCCGACTGCCGCGGCATCTGGCTGGACCGCGGCGAACTCGACAAACTGCTCGAGTTCGCCGCAAGCAACGCCAATCAAGCATCTCGCCGTGCTTCAGGACATGCCGACTTTGAAGACTCCGACTACGGCCCAGCCCCGGTTCGCCACGGCAACCAAGGCCACCGTGGCCATGAAGTACACGGCGGCCCGGTACAGCGCCGCAAGAAGTCTTGGCTGAACGACTTCTTTGACTGAAAGGCCGCTCGATGAATCAACTCGCTATCGGCCTGGCCTTGCTCGCCGTCGCCATCTTGTATGGCGCCTATTTCGAATACGCCGCGAAGAATCAGCGTGACGCCGGCTTGCTGGCGGGATTCGGCGGCGTCGGCCTGGCCGGCAGCCTCGCGGCCTTCCTGATCTGATCCAAACACTAGCAAGAAGTAAGTACCACTCTCATGCGTCCCTACCCCCGCAACAGCCCGCAAGCGGCCGCCCGCATCCTGTCTTTGGCCGCCCTGGCCGATGGCAGCCTCTCGCCCGTCGAGTTAGCCACGCTCGAACAGATCGATGCCTACGGTCAACTGGGCCTGCATCCGCTGCAAATGCAAGAGGTGATGCGCGGCTTGTGCACGGACCTGCTCAACCAGGCCCGCCTGACGCAGTCCAGCGTCTGCGCCATCGATCCGGACACCTTGAGTGAGGTGCTGGCCGAAATTGATGACGCCCAACTTCGACTGACCCTGCTGCAACTCTGTGTGGCCGTGATCGAAGCCGACGCCTGCATCGAGGCCGGCGAGTCCTTGGTGCTCTTGGCCGCGCTGGAGCAATGGGAATTGCATTGGGCCCTGAGTGATGCGGCAAGTCGCCCTGTCAACGCACTGGCCCACTGAATCAACAAAAGCCGCTCACCATGACCCAAGCCCTGTCCGAGCGCCTGAGTCGCGCCGCTGCCGATTTGCCGCCCGACAGCGTCACGCTGCAAACCCTGGCCGCCGCCCATGGGCCGGCCGCTCAAGGCACGCTCTTGATCCTGCTCTCGGCGCCTTGCGTGCTGCCGGTGCCGGGCGTCGGCAGCGTGCTCGGTTGGGGCTTGCTGGCGATTGCGATTGCGCTGTGGCGCCAAGACCCCTTGCAGCTTCAATCAAATGCCCAATTGCCGACCAAGGTGGCGGACATTCAATTGCCAAGACTCTGGGCCGAGCGGGTCTTGAAACTGCTGGCACGCTTTTATGGCGCCGCTGGCCGCATGGCGCGTACCCGCATGACTCATCTGACCGAAGGCGGCGCGCAGCGCTGGCTGGCAGCAAAAGTCGGCCTGATGGCCATCTTGATTGTGCTGCCCATTCCTCTGGGCAACCTCTTCCCCGCGATCTGCTTGATGCTGGTGGGCATGGGACTGGTGGCGCGCGATGGCCTGGCCATTCTGGCCGGTAGCGCGATGGCGGCCGTCTCGGTGCTGTTCAGCGTGGCGGTCTTGGCCGCCGGCTGGATCTGGGGCTTGGAACTTTGGGGCTTGATCGCCAACTTACCCACACAACTCATGGGTTGACTCGAATCCCCGGACAATCGCGCTCTGCACGTCAAAACCAAATGAAAGAACAAGCGCGATGCAGAGCTTCCTCGACCCCGCCATCCTCTTTTTCGTGTTCGGCATCCTCGCCGGCGCGCTCAAGTCCAACCTCGAAATCCCGCCGCAGATTTCGAGGTTTTTGTCCCTCTATCTCTTGATGGCCTTGGGCCTGAAAGGTGGCTTCGCGCTCGCCAAATCAGGCCTCACGCACGAAGTCAGCATCAGCCTGGGACTGGCCTTGCTGCTGGCCGTTCTGGTGCCCGCCATCGGCTATTTGATTCTGCGGCGCTGGCTCTCCGGTTTTGATGCCGCGGCGATTGCAGCCACCTACGGTTCGGTCAGCGCGGTCACCTTCATCACTGCGGTGCAGTTCCTCGATACCCATGGCATCGCCTACGGCGGCCATATGGCGGCGGCCATGGCGCTGATGGAGTCGCCCGCCATCATCATGGCAGTGCTGCTGGCCAATTTGGTGCGCCGTAAAGAGGCCGCCAAAGCCGGCACCGCTGCAATCAGCGCGCCCGGCCCCTTGTCCAAGGTGATGCACGAAGCCCTGACCGACGGTGCTCAACTGCTCTTGATCGGCGCCATGCTGGTCGGCATTCTCAGCGGCGAGGCCGGCAAGTCGGCGATGCAGCCCTTCGCCGGCGACTTGTTCAAAGGCATGCTGTCCTTCTTCTTGCTGGACATGGGCCTGCTGGCCGCACGTAATATGGGCAAGCTGCGCAGCCAGCCGCCGCTGCTGATCGGCTATGCCTTGGGCGCGCCTTTGGTGCACGCAGGCCTAGCGTTGAGCCTGAGCGTGTTGTGCGGACTGTCCACCGGCAATGCCGCCTTGTTGATGGTCTTGGCGGCCAGCGCCTCTTACATCGCCGTCCCGGCGGTCGTGCGCCACGCCATCCCGGAGGCCAATCCCAGCCTTTACTTCGGCATGTCGCTGGGGCTGACCTTCCCCTTCAACATTCTGCTGGGTATTCCGCTGTATGTGAGCGTGGCTCAGCGGGTGATCCCCAGCTGAGCCAGCGAGCGGCGCTTAAAGGAATCGCTCGAGAATCTTCTTCGACGGGCGATCCAGGGCAAAGCGGTCTTGCACCATCAGTTGCAGGCCGTGGCTGCTGGAGATCAGCAGCCGCCCCTCGCCCAAGCGGCGAATGTCTTCTTCGGTCTTCAGGATGAAGCGGGTTTCGCCGCGGTCGGTCTCCACCGTCCATTGACTGGGGGTGGAGAAGGTTGAGACTTCCTTGATGCGCTGAATCATGGGCACGAACTCGCGGCTGGCCAGCTCAGCCGTCAGCAGCTCGCGCTCAGTCGCCGGCAAATCGCTGAGCCGGTCAATCCAGGCCAGCTCATGGCCATCGCTGCCCAGCAGCGAAATACCTTCATCCGGCGCCGAGATCGGGTGGGCTCGCACCACATTGATGTCGCGGTGCTCCTGGCCCTGCAGATCGGTCAGCACCAGGCGGCCAAAGGCATTGCGCGAGAGTTTCTGAAAAATCGCCATGGTCTTGTTCTCACTCATGCTTGAGCCGTGTGGGCGTTCAGATTGGGCAGCATCGGCGGCACCTCATCGCCATCGGCATCCACGCGACGGGCCTGCGCCTCATACAAGCGCCAGTAGGCGCCCTGCTTGGCCATCAGCTCGTCGTGCGGGCCTTCTTCGACCACTTGGCCGCGGTCCATCACCACCAAGCGGTCGGCCTTGCGCAGCGTGGACAAGCGGTGAGCAATCGCAATCGTGGTGCGGCCCTTGACCAGGTTGTCGAGCGCCTTTTGGATCTCTTTCTCGGTCTCGGTGTCCACCGAAGAAGTAGCTTCGTCGAGGATCAGGATGCGCGGGTCGATCAGCAAGGCGCGCGCAATCGAAATGCGCTGACGCTCGCCGCCGCTCAAGCCTTGGCCACGCTCACCGACCAGCGAGTCGTAACCCTGAGGCAGCCGCAAGATGAACTCATGCGCATGGGCAGCTCGCGCGGCGGCGACGATCTCTTCGCGAGTCGCGTCGGGCTTGCCGTAAGCAATGTTCTCGGCAATGGTGCCGAAGAAGAGGAAGGGCTCTTGCAGCACCAGGCCGATATGGCGGCGGAAGTCGGCCACCGCAATGCGTCGCAGATCGATGCCGTCGACGCGGATGCTGCCTTCGGTCACGTCATAGAAGCGGCAAATCAGGTTCACCAGCGTGCTCTTGCCCGAACCGGAGTGGCCGACCAAACCAATCATTTCACCGGGCTTGATGTCCAGGCTCAGGCCGCGGATCACCGCGCGGTTGCCGTAGCGGAAACCGATGTCATGGATCTGCAAACCGCCGCTGATTTTGGGGCTGGGCACCGGATTCGTCGGCTCCGGCACATTGGACTGGTGATCCAAGATGTCAAAGATGCGCTTGGCGCCTGCGGCCGCTTTTTGAGTCACCGACACGATGCGGCTCATCGAATCCATGCGGCCATAGAAGCGGCCGATGTAGGCGATGAAGGCGGTCAAGACACCGACCGTGATGTCTTGCTTGGACACGAGGTAAATACCAAACGCCCAGACCACCAAGAGCCCGAACTCGGTCAACAAAGACACCGTCGGAGTGAACAAGCTCCAGGTCTTGTTCAGCTTGTCATTGACCTTCAAGTTGTTGGCATTGGCATCGCGAAAGCGCTGCGCCTCGCGCTTTTCTTGCGCAAAGGCCTTCACCACGCGGATGCCGGGAATGGTGTCGGCCAGCACCGAAGTCACCTCACCCCAGACCCGGTCGATTTTCTCGAAGCCGGTGCGCAAGCGGTCGCGCACGCGGTGGATCATCCAGGCAATGAAGGGCAGCGGCAGCAAGGTCACCAGCGCCAGCCAGGGGTTGATCGAGAACAAAATCGTGGCCGTCATCAAGAGCATCAAGACGTCGGTGATGAAGTCCAACGCATGCAGGGACAAGAACACGCTGATGCGGTCGGTTTCTGAGCCGATGCGGGCCATCAAGTCGCCGGTGCGCTTGTTGCCGAAGTACTCCAGCGACAGGCTCAGCAAATGATCAAAAGTGGCGGTGCGCAAATCGGCCGCAATGCGCTCGGAGGCCAGTGACAGCAAATAAGTCTTGGCCCAGCCCAGCAGCCAAGACACCAGGGCCGCGCCAAACAGGCCGCTCAGAATCAGCGCCACCAGCCAGGGGTCGATCTGTTGACCGTTCTGGAAGGGGATCAAGACCCGGTCCATCAGCGGAATGCTCAGGTACGGCGCCACCAGCGTGGCCGCCGTCGAACCCAGCATCAGGGCAAAGCCGCCCAGCAACTGCGCTTGGTAAGGTTTGGCAAAACGGCCCAGACGCAACAAGACCCAAGTGGAGGGCGGGGTGTGAAGCTCGCGGTCGCAGGTCGGGCATTCCTCGCTCTCCGGCGGCAGCGGGGCCTTGCAGCTCGGGCAGTACTCCAGGTCTTCGGCCGTCTCGCGCGGCGGCGCGTCGCCCTGCTCGATGCGGCGCTGAAAGGCTTCTTGCCAACGCTGCGCCTGCAAATTGATCTGCAAAGTGAAGCGCCAGATCGCCAACCGGCCCTGGGCGTTGAGCAATTCCAAAGCGCCAACGCCGGCTTGGTCGGAGATTTGCATGCTCATATCGGCCTGCAAATCCCAGTCCGACCAGTTCCCGCTTGCCGGGTCCCAGGCCAGCAAGCGCCGGTTCGTCAACACCAGCAAGCCGCTGGCGAAGCGCAGCTGCGAGTCCAGGTCAACCTCCAGCGGGGCCAGGACGTTCTCCTGGGCAAGCAGCCGCGATTGACACTCCGCCCATTTCGGGTGCTGCAAGGACACTTCAACTGACATGTGAGGGTGCACTCTCGTGATAAGCCCGCCGCCCCAAAGAGACGCCAGGCAAGGTTTGACCCCCGGATTTTCACCCAGATGCAAGACAAGGCATGCAAATTGAGCCCCAGTTGGCAAAACCCGCCGCAAGCCCCGGCTCACACAAAGCCCACAAAGCTCCCCGAAACGAAGGCTCAAGTGAGCGCACAATTGCGCCCTGTCGCGCTTGACGACGCCCGGTGAACTTCACCGCGCCCCGTTGCCAAGCCAGACCCCAATTCACGCCAAAGCATGCGGCCCTGAACCGGCCCCCTCATCCATGAGCAAGAAAGAAGACATCAAGCTGTTGCGCATCAACTATTTGCGCGGCCCCAATATGTGGACATACCGTCCCGTGCTGGAGGTCTGGCTGGATCTGGGCGAGTTGGAAGACTTCCCCACCAACAAGCTGGACGGCTTCACTCCCCGCCTGACCACCGCCCTGCCGGCCTTGATCGAGCACCACTGCGGCGTCGGCGAGCGCGGCGGCTTCTTGCAGCGCCTAGAAGAAGGCACTTGGTGTGGCCATGTGCTGGAGCACATCGTCATCGAGCTGCTCAACCTCTCGGGCATGCCCACCGGCTTTGGCCAGACCCGCTCGACCAGCCAGCATGGCGTGTACCGCATGGTGTTTCGTGCTCGCGACGAGCAAGTCGCCCGCAGCGCCTTGGCCGAAGGCCATGCGCTCTTGATGGCGACCATCAACAGCGAGCCCTTTGACGTGAATGCCGCCGTGGCCCGCATCCGCGACAAGCTGGACGACTGCTACCTCGGCCCCTCCACAGCCGCCATCGTGGCCGCCGCCACCGACCGCCGCATTCCTCATATTCGCCTGAACGACGGCAATCTGGTGCAGCTGGGCCATGGCGCCCGCCAACGCCGCATCTGGACGGCCGAGACCGACATGACCAGCGCGATTGCCGAAGGCATTGCGGGTGACAAGGATCTGACCAAGACTTTGCTGAAGTCAGTGGGCGTGCCGGTGCCCGAAGGCCAAGCTGTCAAGACCCCGGCCGAGGCCTGGGAAGTGGCGCAGGATCTAGGGCTGCCGGTGGTGGTCAAGCCCAGCGACGGCAACCATGGCCGTGGCGTGACCTTGGACCTGCAAAACCAAGCCGACATCGAAGCCGCCTTCAAAGTGGCCGATGAAGAAGGCTCGGAAGTGCTGGTGGAGCGCTATATCCGCGGCAACGAACACCGCCTGCTGGTGGTGGGCGGCCGGGTGGTGGCCGCCGCTCGCGGCGAGGCCGCTTGGGTGATTGGCGACGGTCGCCAGACGGTGCGCGAACTGGTGGACCACCAGATCAACACCGACCCGCGCCGGGGCTTGACCGAAGAATTCCCGCTCAACCGCATCACCCTGGGCGAAGACCCGGTGGTGATTCTGGACCTGCAGCGCCAGGGCCTGACGCCCGAGGCGGTGCCGGATGCCGGCCGCCAAGTGCTGATTCAGCGCAACGGCAATGTGTCCATCGACTGCACCGCCGAGGTTCACCCAGATGTGGCCCATGCGGTGTCGCTGGCGGCCCGTGTGGTCGGCCTGGACATCGCCGGCGTGGACCTGGTCAGCGAAGACATTGGCAAGCCGATGAGTGAAACCGGCGCGGCGATTGTGGAAGTGAATGCCGGCCCCGGCCTCTTGATGCACCTGAAGCCCGCCGGCGGCAGCCCGCAGCCCGTGGGCAAGGCCATCATTGACCATCTGTTTGCCGAAGATGAGTCGGGCCGCATCCCGGTGGTCGGCGTGGCCGGCTCGCGCGGCACCCACACCATCAGCCGCTTGGTCGCCTGGCTCTTGCATCTGAACGGCCGCCATGTCGGCCTGGCCTGCCGCGATGGCCTGTTCCTGGGCAGCCGCCGGGTCGAGCGCCGCGCCTCCAACAACTGGGACGCTTCGCACCGCTTGCTGATGAACCGCACCGTGGACGCGGTGGTCATCGAGAACAGCGCCGCCTCCATCCTGCGCGATGGCCTGGCCTATGACCGCTGCCAAGTCGGCCTGGTCACCGATATGGGCGGCATGGACAGCTTGAGCGAGTTCGATGTGCAAACCGAAGCGCAGATGTACAAGGTGCTGCGCACCCAGGTCGATGTGGTGCTGCCCGAGGGCGTGGCCGTGCTGAACGCCGCCGAGCCCCAAGTGCTGGAAATGGCCGAGCTGAGCGATGGTGATGTGCTGCTCTACGCGCTGGACGGCCAGTTGCCCGCCTTGGTGGAACACCGCGCCAAGGGCGGTCGCGCCGTCTTCTTGCAAGGCGGCGCTGCAGTGCTGGCCGATGGTGCGTCAGAAACCGTCGGCGCCAATGTCGACGCCTTGCTGAAGCGCTTCACCGCCACGCAGACCGCCGTCGGCGCCGAAGTGGACGCCGGCATTGTGCTGGCGGCCGTGGCGACCGCCTGGGCCATGAATATTTCGCCTGAGTTGATCTCTGCAGGCATGGACACCTTCGTGCCCGAACTGGCCGCCTGACTCAAGACTGAAGTCCGAGTCCCAGCGCCCGAACACTAGATTCCCGAGGAAGAGCAAACATGGAAGTCTCTCGCACCCGCGCCCTGCGCGGCCCGAATATGTGGAGCCGCCACACCGCCATCGAAGCCGTGGTGCACTGCACGCCGGCCGAGCAGTCGATTGCCGACATGCCCGAGTTCGAGGCCCGGCTGCGCGCCCTCTTCCCCAGCATCGGCCCGCTGCGGCCAGCCAGCGCCAAGCGCACCCCGATTTCTTTGGCCCATGTGCTGGAGCAAGCCACCCTGGCCCTGCAAGCGCAAGCCGGCTGCCCGGTCACCTTCAGCCAGACCCACGTGACTTCGGAGCCCGGCAGCTACCAAGTGGTGGTCGAGTACAGCGAAGAAGACGTCGGCCGCATGGCTTTTGAAGCCGCCTGCAAGCTGGTGGAAGCGGCACGTGATGGCGGAAGCTTCGATGCTGACGCTACGCTGAAGGAACTGCGTGATCTGGACGAAGACGTGCGCCTCGGCCCCTCGACCGGTTCCATCGTCAACGCGGCCGTGGCACGTGGTGTGCCCTATCGCCGCCTGACCCAGGGCAGCTTGGTGCAGTTCGGCTGGGGTGCCAAGCAGCGCCGCATCTGGGCTGCGGAGGTGGACGCCACCAGCGCCGTCAGCGAATCGATCGCCCAAGACAAAGACTTATGCAAACGCCTGTTGCAATCGGCCGGGGTGCCGGTACCGACCGGTCGCCCGGTGGAATCGATTGACGATGCCTGGGCCGCCGCGCTGGAGATCGGCCTGCCGGTCGTGGTGAAGCCGCAAGACGGCAACCAGGGCAAGGGCGTGACCGTCAATGTGGTCACCCGCGAGCACATGGAAATCGCCTACAAGGCCGCCGACGAAATCGGCCAGGTCATGGTGGAGAAGTTCCTGCCCGGCAGCGACTACCGCCTGCTGGTGGTGGGCGACAAGCTGGTGGCGGCCGCACGCCGCGACCCGCCGCACGTGATTGGCGACGGCGTGTTGACCGTCAAGCAATTGGTGGACAAGGTCAATGCCGACCCCAAACGCGGCGACGGCCACGCCACCTCGCTGACCAAGATCCGCTTCGACGACATTGCCGTGGCGCGCCTGACCCAGCAAGACCTGACCCCGGAATCTGTGCCTGAAAAAGGCCGCCGCGTCATCCTGCGCAACAACGCCAATCTGTCCACCGGCGGCACCGCCACCGATGTGACCGACGATGTGCACCCCGAAGTCGCGGCTCGCGCCATCGCCGCCGCCCAAGTGGTGGGCCTGCATGTCTGCGGCGTCGATGTGGTGGCTGAAAGCGTGCTGCGGCCGCTGGAAGAAATCAATGGCGGCATCGTCGAAGTGAATGCCGCGCCGGGCTTGCGCATGCACCTGTCGCCGTCCTACGGCAAGGGCCGCAATGTCGGTGAAGCCATCATCTCGCACCTCTATGGCCACGGCCACAAGAGCGAAGATGGCCGCATCCCTGTGGTGGCCGTCACCGGCACCAATGGCAAGACCACGACGTCGCGCCTGATCACCCATTTTTTCGCCAGCTGCGGCCTGAAGGTCGGCATGACCAATACCGACGGCGTCTACGTGGACGGCAAGCAAATCGACAGCGGCGACTGCTCCGGCCCCAAGAGCGCCCGCAATGTGCTGATGCACCCGGACGTTGAAGCCGCCGTGTTCGAGACCGCCCGCGGCGGCATCCTGCGCGAAGGCCTGGGCTTTGACCGTTGCCAGGTGGCCGTGGTCACCAATCTGGGCGCCGGCGACCACCTGGGCATGAACTTCCTCAACACCGTGGAAGAGCTGGCCCTGGTCAAGCGGGTGATCGTGCAGAACGTGGCGCCTAACGGTTATGCGGTGCTGAACGCCGCCGACCCCATCGTCGCCAATATGGCCGGCACCTGCCCGGGCCAGATCATCTTCTTCGCGGCCGACCGTCACCACCCCTTGATGGCCACTCACCGCGCCCAAGGCAAGCGCTGCGTCTATGTGGACGGCGACATGCTGGTCGCGGCACAGGGCGCTTGGCGTGAAAACATTCCGCTGCGTGACATCCCGATCACCCGCAATGGCGCAATCGGTTTCCAAGTCGAGAACGCCATGGCCTCGGTGGCCGCCGGCTGGGGCATCGGCATCGACTGGGACACGATCCGCCGAGGCGTGGCCAGCTTCGCCAATGACGCCGACAACGCACCGGGCCGCTTCAATGTGATGGACTATCGGGGCGCCACCGTGATTGCCGATTACGGCCATAACGCCGACGCCATGCGGGCCCTGGTAGCCGCCGTGGCAGCACTTCCGGGCAATAAACGCTCGGTGGTCATCAGCGGCGCCGGCGACCGCCGCGACGAAGACATCCGCGAGCAGACCGTCATCTTGGGCTCGGCCTTTGATGATGTGATCTTGTTCCAGGATGCCTGCCAACGCGGCCGCGAGGACGGCGAAGTGCTGGCCTTGCTGCGCCAGGGACTGGAAGGCGCCGAGCGCACCAGCTTCATCGACGAGATCCGCGGCGAGTTCATCGCCATTGACTCGGCGCTGGCCCGCCTGCAACCGGGCGATCTGTGCCTGGTGCTGGTCGATCAGGTGGAAGAGGCGCTGGCCCATTTGGCAAAGCGGATCTCTGAAGGCTGAGACCGGCTCTAAGCCCGAGCGGGCGCCTGTGATCGCCTTTTTAGCTGAAGGCGGCATAGTGCCCGCAGTGGAGCTTTGTGGATGTGCATGGTGCCGATCGCCGCCGTGGGCGTAATTCCGCTCCTGTCCCCCGCCGTCGCCTTGCAGGCACCGGCTCCTCCATAACCTCGCGGAATCACACCCCCGACGCCACTCGGCAGTTCCACCGATGTGCTTCCGCGTCGAGGGAGGACGGCCGCACTGGATCAGGACGCTTGGGGGTTCTGCGACGCGAGGTG
>NZ_JBBHJX010000006.1:0-247770 GCF_037482915.1 Paucibacter hankyongi | reverse complement strand
GCGTTCAAACAAGGGGCACGAAGCCAGTTCTTGAAGTCGCTGCGCGACGCCCGGCAAACTCTGTGCTCCTCGCCCATACAGAAGGGGAACCCAAAAGAACACGGCTCGCTGCGCATCGCCTTAAGGGGTGCGTGCTGCGTGCAGCACCCTGTTCGAGGCGATGCGCAGCGAGCCGTAGCTCTTCATCCCGTATGACTGGGTGAGGAGCGCAGCAATTCTGGGCAGGCGCGCAGCGCCCTCAACATCTGACTTCGTGCCCCTTGTTTGAACGCAGCGTAGCGAAGTGAGTTGGGCACGGGCCCTGAATTGCGAGCACCGCAACGGACCCCGCAGGGGCCAGGCGTCCGGGGCGCCTTCTTTTGCTTACTTTTCTTGGTGAAGCAAGAAAAGTGAGTCGGCCGCCGGGCCGAACACCCGGCATCGTGCCGCCAGAGCAATAAGGAATGGACTTCCGCTCCGGGCACTTTGCCGTCACCGGACTTTCGGTCCAATGGCCGCGATGCCGCCCCGGCGGCCACCTGCTCATTCGCTGGGCAAGTCTGCCGACTTGCCGTAGCCACCCCCACCCGGCGTGCGAATCGCAAACACATCGCCGGGGCGCATCTCGACCTGACCCAGATGCGGCAGTGGCTCGATGCTGCCGTCGGCGCGCTGCACCCAGTTCAGGCCCGGCATGCCGGCCGCGCCGCCGGCCATGCCGAAGGCGCCGGTCTTGCGACCATTGCTGAGGATGGAGGCGGTCATGGGCGCCAAGAAACGAATCTTGCGCAGGCCGCCATCGCCGCCGCGCCACTGGCCGGCGCCGCCGGTGCCGGCGGCGATCTCGTAGGACTCCAGACGCACCGGGAAGCGCCATTCCAGTACCTCGGGGTCGGTCAGGCGCGAGTTGGTCATATGGGTTTGCACGACGCTGGTGCCGGCAAAACCGGGGCCGGCGCCGGAGCCGCCCGAGATGGTCTCGTAATACTGGTGCTGCGCGTTGCCGAAGGTGAAGTTGTTCATCGTGCACTGGGCCGCCGCCATCACGCCCAAGGCGCCGTAGAGCGCATTGGTGACACAGGAGGAAGTTTCCACATTGCCGGCCACCACCGCGGCCGGCGCGCAGGGGTTGAGCATGCAGCCAGTCGGCACGATCACGCGCAGGGGTTTCAAGCAACCAGCATTGAGCGGAATCTGATCCTCCACCAAGGTGCGGAACACATACAGCACCGCGGCCATGGTGATCGAACGCGGCGCGTTGAAGTTATTCGTTAGCTGCTGTGCACTGCTGCCACTGAAGTCGATGACGGCGCTGCGCTGCGCCTGATCGACCTTGACCGCCACCTGGATCTGCGCGCCGTTGTCCAGCATCAGCGTGAAGGCGCCGTCCTGCAAACGGGTGATGGCGCGGCGCACCGACTCCTCGGCGTTGTCCTGCACATGCTGCATATAGGCCGCCACGGTGGCGGCACCGTACTGCTCGACCATGGCTTGCAACTCTTGCGCACCCTTTTTATTGGCGGCAATCTGGGCGCGCAGATCGGCCATGTTCTGGGCCGGGTTGCGCGCCGGGTAGGGGCCGCTGGCGAGCAGGGCCAGCATCTCGGCTTCGCGCAAGACGCCCCGGTCCACCAGCTTGAAGTTGTCGATCAATACGCCTTCTTCCTCGATACGGGTCGAGAACGGCGGCATCGAGCCGGGCGTGATGCCGCCGATATCGGCATGATGGCCACGCGAGGCGACATAGAAGTCGGGCTTGTCCGACAGCGCCTCGCCCTCGGCATCGCCGCTGGCCGCGTGCAGAAACACCGGGGTCACCACGGTGATGTCGGGCAGATGGGTGCCGCCCTGGTAGGGGTCGTTGAGCACAAAGACATCGCCAGGCGCCATCGCAGGGTTGCGCGCCATCACCACCTGAATGGATTCACTCATCGAACCCAGGTGCACCGGAATGTGCGGCGCGTTGGCGATCAACTCGCCGCGCGCGCTGAACAAAGCGCAAGAGAAGTCCAACCGCTCCTTGATATTGACCGAGTGCGCGGTGTTCTGCAGGCGCAGGCCCATCTGCTCGGCAATGTTCATGAAGAGGTTGTTGAAGACCTCCAGCATCACCGGGTCGACCCGAGTGCCGATCGCGTGGCGCGGCCGGCGCAGCGTGACGCGGCGAATCTCCAGCCCGCCGCCGGCCAGCAAGCGAGCCTGCCAACCGGGGTCGATCACCGTGGTGGCGTTCTGCTCGGCCAGGATGGCCGGGCCGTCGATCACGGCACCCGCATGCAAGGTTTCGCGCCGATGCAGGGCGGCCGGCCGCCAGCCGGCGGGGCCAGCCTCATCGGCCGGGCAGTACATGCGGCGCAGCGCGGCGGGCTCGGGGCTGTAGGCGGCGCTCGCGGCAGCCCCTGGCGCCAGCGCTTCGGCGCGCGCGCCGGCCGCCGTGCACTCGACCGCCACCGCCTCGATCACCAAGGCCCGACCCGGCATCAAGAAGGCAAAGCGCTGGCGATAGGCGGCCTCAAAATCGGCCCGCAAGCCGGCCACCACGTCTTCATCGCGCCGCGCCAAATCGGTCACTTCACAGGGCAAGGCGGTGTCGGTGCCTTGGTAGCGCAGCAGCAGGCGGCAGCGGCTGCGCACGCCCTCGGGGCTAATGCCCTGATCCAGCAGCTCGGCACAGGCCTCTTGCTGCAAGAGCTGCGCCGTGGCCCTTGCCGCGGCCAAGCCTGCGGCGTCCAGCGCCAGTTCGACCGAGGCCTCGCGCAACACCCCCTGCTCGGCCAGGCCCATGCCATAGGCGCTCAAGACCCCGGCCAAGGGGTGCGCCAGCACGCGGCTCATGCCCAGGGCATCGGCCACCAGACAAGCAGCTTGACCGCCCGCGCCACCAAAGCACTGCAAGGTGTAGGCCGTCACGTCATAGCCACGCGCCACCGAGATGCGCTTGACCGCATTGGCCATGCTGCCGACGGCAATCTGCAACGCGCCGCTGGCCAGCTCTTCAGCGCTGCTGGGGCCACCGACCTGGCTGCTGGCCTGGGCCAGCTCTGCGAAGCGCGCCGCCACCGTGTCACGGTCGAGCGGCTGATCGGCCGTCGGTCCAAACAGCGCCGGGAAGAAGTCCGGTTGGATGCGGCCGAGCATCACATTCGCGTCGGTCAACGCCAGTGGGCCGCCGCGCCGGTAACTGGCCGGACCCGGGTTGGCGCCGGCCGACTCGGGCCCGACGCGCAGACGCGCGCCATCAAACCGGATGATGCTGCCGCCACCGGCCGCCACCGTGTGGATGCTCATCATCGGCGCGCGCATGCGCACGCCGGCCACCTCGGTCTCAAAGGCGCGCTCATAGTTCGCCGGATCGCTGATGCCGCCCTCGTGCTTGTAGTGGCTGACATCGGTAGAGGTGCCGCCCATATCAAAGCCGATCAGCTTGGCGTGCCCCGCCGCCAGCCCGGTGCCCACCATGCCGACAATGCCGCCGGCCGGGCCGGACAGAATCGCATCCTTGCCCTGGAAGTGATGGGCCTCAGTCAAGGCGCCGGAACTCTGCATGAAGAACAGCGGCACGCCCGGCATCTGGCCGGCCACCTGCTCAACATAACGACGCAGGATGGGGGACAGATAGGCGTCCACCACCGTGGTGTCGCCACGTGGCACCAGCTTCATCAAGGGGCTGACCCGGTGCGAGACCGAGACCTGGGTGAAGCCCGCGGCGCGCGCCAGCGCCTCGGCACGCAGCTCATGCGCCGGGAAGCGGTAGGCATGCATGAAGACGATGGCGCAGGCGCGCAGGCCGGCCTTGAAGGCCGTCTTCAGCTCGCAGGCCAGCGCCGCCTCATCGAGCGCGGTGACGCAATCACCCTGTGCGCTCAGGCGCTCCTTGGCCTCGATGACGCGGCTATAGAGCAACTCGGGCAGCAGAATATGCCGATCGAACAAACGCGGCCGCGCCTGGGTGGCGATGCGCAAGGCGTCACGAAAACCCTGGGTGGTGATCAGCAGCGTGGCGTCACCCTTGCGCTCCAGCAAAGCATTGGTCGCCACCGTCGTGCCCATCTTCACGCACTCCACCCGCTCCGGCGTGATCGCCTCGCCGGGCTTCAAATCCAACAAGCGCCGAATGCCCTCGACCGCCGCGTCGCGGTATTGCTCGGGGTTCTCGGACAACAGCTTGAGTGTGCGCAGCGCGCCATCGGGTGCGCGCCCGACCAGGTCAGTGAAGGTGCCGCCACGGTCGATCCAGAACTGCCATCGCTGGGCGGCGATGGGCGTGGAGATGGCAGAACTAGCGTCGGCAGGGCACATGGGCGAAGGCCTCGAGTCGATTTCGACAGGCATTGTGCGATCCGATTGCGCCGCGATCAAACAACAAAATTTCTGTTGAACTGATCGAATTTTTTGATGAAGAAGTCGTTCAGCCTTGCTCCGCAAAGGGCTGCGCCGAGGCCAGCAGCTCCTCAATCAAGTCCGAGGCTGGGTCCGGCCGGTAGCTGGCATGCATCAGCAAGGGCGCCAGCTCGAAGTTGCAGGGCAGGATCTGCAACGCCACCGCAGGCATCTGCTGGCGCACGACCCGCTGCGCCACCGCCAGCGGCAAGGTCGCAATGCCAAAGCCGGCCTGCACCAGCTGCAGCATGGCTGCAATCGAGGAGATGGTGTGAATGCGCGGCGGCTCCAGCGCCGCGTCTTGGAACAGCTGCAACAAGGCTTGGTGCGGCTGCGAGCCGCGTTGAAAGGTCAGCAACTCCTGGCCGGCCAGGTCTCTCAGGCCGTAGCGGCGGCGGCGCCCCCGCAAGGGCGGCAGGCTTTGAGGCCCCAGGCAGGCCATGGACATGCTGGGCAGCGGCCGGCTGCGCAGCGCGGCGGTATCTGCGGCCGGCAAGGAGGCAAACACCAGATCCAGCTGCCCGCGCCGCAGCTGTTCCACCAGCTCCAGCGAGGTTTCCACCGTCAGCGCCAGCTCAAACTCGGGCAGGGTCTCGCGCACGCTCAGCAGCCAGTCACTCAACCAGCTGTGCAGCACCGACTCGATGGCGCCAATGCGCAGATGCACCGGGCGGCGCGGGCCGGTATCCTTGTCGGCCCCGTCGCCATGGCGGCCCATTTCTTCCTTCACCTGGCGCTGCAAGCGCAGCATCTGTTGCGCCAGCCCATGAAAGCGCTGGCCGGCCTGGGTCAGTCGGAACTGTTGCTTGTCGCGCCGGTCCAGCAAAACAACGCCCAGCTCCTGCTCCAACGCCGCAATCCGCGCCGACAAGGCCGACTGGGTGAGATGCAAGCGCTCGGCGGCGCGTGTCACGCTTTGCAAAGACACGGCCCAATGAAAGGCTTCGAGAAATCGTAGGTTCATGGCGAAGGCAGTTCTTTGTTCTTGGAGCCATCGATGTGCCCCACTTGGGATTTCTCGTTCGACCGTGACTCAGCATCTGGTGATCTACAAGCGCTCAACCCCACGTGGGATGGACTACCGGACAGACAGTCGTTCAAATTTGCCACTGATGGGTCTGCGTCGGCCGGCCTCGCAGAGCTACAAAACGCTACGGCCGCTCAACCCCGCCAGATGCCGTAGGCCCATTCGAGCGCGAGATTGGGCATCATTGAGCGGCGGCATGAAGTCTGGGTAGGCGGCGAAGTGCAGCACAGTCTTTGACTGCGCCAAGTTCACTTTCTTGGCGCACCGGCCCATCGTAGATTTGGTCGTACTTTTCGCCCAACACGAATGAAGCCCAGAGGCGGCCAGCTGACTCCCAGCGATCTGCCTTGACGCCAAATGACGCTAGTGATTCAGCATCCAGCAGCCAAGCACGACACAGGGGGTCGCGTTGTCCTTGCAGTTGAAATGCGAAATTTCCAGCAGACTCCTCTTTGTATGCAACTTCCACCTGTGATGTGGAAGTGAGAAGGTACATAAAGTTCATTGCATTTCGGTTGACGCCCGTTGCATCAAAGTAAGCAGTCATCTCGTCCCTTAGCGGACCAAGGGTACCGAGCAAGACTTGCCGTGCAGCATTTGGAAGATTCAAAAGGCCACCTTCACGCTGTGCAGATAAGAAGGCGCCTTCTGCTGCTGCATGCATCGCGATGACACTTCCGTCCTTTATCTTCAAAAGATGTGCGCCAGGAAGTATTAATTGAGCGCACGCAGATGCACACAGGCCGACAATTTCAACTTTAAGTTGCTTGGCCTTCAGAGTCTTCCCGATCTTCATCGCTTCGAGCAGCAATCCACCGGGTGACCGCACTTGCACAAGTTGGATGTCGTCGGTCAGTGCCCTTTCAAACGCCTCCGCATCGCCCGCGTCAATCGTGCCTCGCATCTCCAAGGTGCTGCTTCGAACGCTGATGGTCGCTGCTCGCGCTGATTCTTCCATTCCAGCCATGGCAATGGCCGATACGAGCAGAGCCGTAAGAACAGTACGCATGGGGCGGGAGCGGCTTGTTAGGCTTAATGACTGAGTGAATCGGCTTGCGCCAAAGTAACGAAGTATGCAAAGCATAAAAAATCCGAGTCGCGCCGCCACTGCAATTCTGAAGAAATGATTCGTTAGGCGACAACGCGCCCAGGAGGATACATGCGCCTGCTGCCGGCCGGTACCAGCATATGAGGTTGCCTGCCGGACTGCAGCTATTGGGTCAGCCTCAAAAAGGCTGGCCGAAGCCTTCGCAAGGACAACCGAGGTCGAATCCCCCAGCCAAGGCATCTTCCCCCTGGGCTAAGATCGCCCCCCATCGTGATCGCACCCCACACCCTCCCCGCCAACACCAAGCCCCGCCGCATGGACCCCCGCGTCTTGTGGGTCTTGTGCTTGGCGCTGCTCGTGCCTTTGGCGCAGGGCTGGTCGGGCTGGCATGCGTTCTCGCACCTGAGTCCGTCGACGAACAGCACGCAGAGCAGTAAAGGCGGCAGCGAACGCGAAAGCAGCGCGCTGCATCTGACGCATTGCGAATTCTGTTTGGCCGCTGCGGCCATCGACGCGATCGCGCCGCCTGCGGCTGCCCTGCACTTTGACGCGCCCAGCCTGGGCGAGACACTGGCCCTGTTCAGCCCCGGCCAAGGCCCGTCCAAGCGGCCGCTGCGCGCCTATCAAAGCCGCGCCCCTCCTGCTCGTTTCGTCTAAAGCCAAGCCTGGTGTTTTGGTCGCGCGCGGCCAAGCGCCCTTTTGCCTTTGCCGCCCCTGGCACAAGCGTTCCACGATGGCGACTCCCCGTCGCTGTCACGCTGGGCGCTGCTGGGCCGCAGACCCTACGAGATTTCTGAACATGCACAAGCTGATTCCCGCGAGCTTCGCTCTCGCCATGGCCCTACCTATGGCCGCCCAAGCCCAAACTCCGGCCGCCGAAACCGCCGCCGACATCAAAGCCCTGCGCCAAGAAATGGAGGCCATGCGTGCCGCCTACGAGGCGCGTATGCAAGCGCTAGAGCAACGCCTGCGCTCGGCTGAAGCCAGCGCGACAGCGGCGACCAAGCCGGCTGTAAGCGCAAACCCGGAGGCAGCGACCGCCGTTGCAGCAGCCCCCGTCAACACCAAGACGGCTGGCGCCAATGCCTTCAACCCAGCCATCTCGCTGATCCTCTCGGGCACCTATGCCAACACTTCGCAAGACCCCGAGAACTACCGCATCACCGGCTTCCACCTGCCCACCGACGGCGAGTTTGGCCCCGGTACCCGCGGCCTGAGCCTGGCCGAATCGGAGTTGGGCATCTCGGCCCAGATCGACCCCTTCTGGCGCGGCGCCTTGCATCTGGCCTTGCACCCAGACAACCAAGTCTCGGTGGAAGAAGCCTATGTGCAGACCACGTCGCTGGGCCATGGGCTGACGGCCAAGGCCGGGCGCTTCTTGTCCGGCGTGGGCTCGCTGAACTCGCAGCATGCCCACACCTGGGACTTTGTTGACAACGCTCTGGCCTACCAAGCCTTGCTGGGCGGCCAGTATGGTGACGACGGCCTACAACTTAAATGGCTGGCGCCACTGAATCAATACCTGGAGCTGGGTGCCGAGATCGGCCGCGGCCGCAGCCACCCCGGCACCGACACCTCGCGCAACAAGCCCGGCATGTGGGCGCTGACCGCCAAAACCGGTGGCGATATCGGTGAAAGCCACAGCTGGCGCCTGGGTGCTTCGCTGCTGAACGCCAAGGCCAGCGCGCAAGAGCTGGTCGGCCTGAATGCAGCGGGCGAATCGGTGCACAGCGCCTTCAATGGCGACACCCAGGTCTGGGTGCTGGACGCGATCTGGAAATGGGCACCGAACGGCAATGCCACCCGCAGCAACTTCAAGCTGCAGGGCGAGTATCTGCAAAGCCGCCGCAAGGGCAGCCTGCTCTATGCCGCCGACAGCGAAGCCGCCAGCAGCGGCGACTACCGCGCCACCTTGTCGGGCTGGTATGTGCAAGGGGTCTATCAATTCATGCCCGCCTGGCGCGTCGGCCTGCGCACCGAGCGCCTGGACGCCGGCCGGCCCGACTACGGCCTGAACAGCGATCTGTACGCGCAAAGCCGCTACAAGCCGGCCAAGCATTCGCTGATGCTGGACTACAGCCCCAGCGAGTTCTCGCGCATCCGCCTGCAGCTGGCGCAAGACCGCTCGCGTGAAGGCGTCAGCGACCGTCAGCTGATGCTGCAGTATCAAATGAGCTTGGGCGCCCACGGCGCTCACGGCTACTGAGCGCGCCTCAGGAGAAGCTTGTGATGAACTTTTCGAAGTCCCCACTTCGGCCGCGTCTCTCGATGCTGCTGGCCGGGCTTTGCCTGGCCGCCCTGCCCCTCAGCGCAGCGCATGCCGCGCTGCGCGTGCTGGCCTGCGAGCCTGAATGGGCGGCGCTCACGCAAGAGCTGGGCGGCTCTCTGGTGGAGGTCAACTCGGCCACCACCGCGCTGCAAGACCCGCATCAGATCCAGGCCAAGCCGAGCCTGATCGTGCGGGCGCGCAATGCCGATCTGCTGGTCTGCACCGGGGCTGAGTTGGAGGTGGGCTGGCTGCCCATCCTCTTGCAGCAATCGGGCAATGCCAAGATCCAAGAGGGTCAGCCCGGCCACTTTGCCGCCGCCGACCATGTGCGCAAGCTGGAAGTGCCGGCTCTGCTGGACCGCTCCCAAGGCGATGTGCATGCCAGCGGCAACCCGCATATCCAGACCGACCCACGCCAGCTTGCGGCCGTGGCCAAGGCCTTGAGTGCGCGCTTGCAGCAGGTGGATCCGGCCAACGCGGGAGCCTACGCCAAGGCTTACAGCGACTTCAGCAAACGCTGGGAGCAGGCCATGACCCGCTGGACCGCCCAGGCCGCGCCGCTGAAGGGCGCCTCGGTGGTCTCGCAGCACAAGGCCTTTGTCTACTTGTATGACTGGTTAGGCCTGAACGAGGTGGCGGTGCTGGAGCCCAAGCCCGGCGTCGAGCCCAGCGCCTCGCACTTGCAAGGCGTGCTGGCGCGACTGAAGGCCAAGCCGGCCAGCATGGTGCTCTACGCAGCCTATCAAGACGGCAAGCCGTCTGAATGGTTGAGCAAGAACGCCGGCTTGCCGGCGGTGAAGATCCCCTTCACCGTGGGCGGCAGCGAAGGTGCGAAAGACTTGTTCGGCCTGTTTGACGACACGCTGGCGCGTCTGTTGGCAGCGCAAGCCGGTCAAGGCGGAACCAAGAAATGAACTGGGCGGCCATGGATTGGGCCATCCTCGGCCCGGCTTTGATCGCGGGGCTCTTGGTCTTGTCCACCCATGTGCCGCTGGGTGCCAAGGTCTTGGACCGAGGCATCGTTTTCATCGACCTGGCGATTGCGCAGATCGCCGGCCTGGGCGTCATTGCCGCCGATGCCTTAGGCCTGCCGGAAGGCGGCCCCGCAGTGCAGGCCGCGGCCGTCACCGCCGCGCTCTTGGGCGCCTGGCTCTTGACCTGGACCGAACGCAAAGCGCCCAAGCATCAAGAAGCCTTGATCGGCGTGATGTTCATCCTGGCGGCCTGCGCCGGCCTTTTGATTCTGGCCGGCAACCCGCATGGCGGCGAGCATCTGAAGGACTTGCTGGTCGGCCAGATCCTTTGGGTCAACCACACGCAGCTGCTTTGGCTGGGCGGTGTTTCGGCCGCCTTGCTGCTGGCCATGCGCCTGGGTTGGGTGGACCGGCTGGGGCGATTTGGCTTCTACGCGGTCTTCGCCTTGGCCGTCACCGCCTCGGTGCAGCTGGTGGGCGTCTATCTGGTCTTCGCCAGCTTGATCATCCCGGCCCTGGGCACCGTCAAGCTGCAGGGTTCGGCGCGCTTGCTGGCCGGCTATGGCATTGGCATCGTGGCCTACGGCCTGGGCCTGGCCTTGTCGGCGTTGCTGGACCTGCCTTCAGGCGCGGTGATTGTGTGGGCCCTGGCGATCTGCAGCCTGGCCGCATCGTTGATCAGGCGCTGATCAAACAAAGCCGCGCAGGTGCGCCAGGCTGACATGCCGCTGTGCATAGGCCTGGCCCACTTGCTGGATGGCGGGAATGTGCTTGACCGAATCCATCAGTTGCACATCCTTGGCGCGGATGCCGTCCAGGCCCAGCTGATCCAGACCGGCCTGTGAGACATTGGGGTCGTAGCGCACATAGGCGAACTGCTTGTGACCGCTCCAGTTGCTTGAGGTGGCGTCGGGCGCCAGCACCATATCGCCGATCTCGCGGTCGATGAGCCCGCCATGCCGGCATTCGCCCAGGGTGCGACAAGCCATGTCCCAGCCAGCCGCCGCCGCATTCATCAAGGCGCCGGGGATGTTCTTGGCATGGTCCAGCAGCCACAAATCATCGGCCTGCAAATCGGGCCGTGCATTCGCCACCTGGCCGGTGCCGACCGAGACGATCAAGAGCTGATCCACCCCGGTTTGCCATCCGACCTGGTAGGGCGCAGCCGTTGCCATCTGGAAGGCCAAGAAGGCGGCGTTGTTGTAGGTGGTGACGCCACCATCGACAAAGACGAACTGGTACTCATTCGGCGTGTCGGGCGCAAAAGTCACCACCTCCGGCGGGAAGAAGGTGGGCGCCGCCGTGCTGGCCCTCACCAGCTGCCAGAGCGGCAGGTTCAGATTGCAATCAATGCGAGCCTTCTGGTTGTACTTGGCGAAGGGGTTGTTGCTGACCGGCCAGGGCGAATCGGTCGTGTGGTTGCGCATCACCATCATCAAGAGGCAGCGCAGCTGCTCGTCGCCCAGCGTGGCGGGCGCGGCATCCGCAGGGTAGCCCAACGCTTGGTTCAGCTGAATGCGCAGCAGCTGGGCCAGTGGCTCGTCGTTGTAGTTGTAGCGCAGACGCTTCAGCAGGGACGCCTTGTCGAACATCTGCTCGCCGCTGCCGACATAGAACTGGCGCAAGGTGGCCGTGTCCATGCCGGTGGCGATGCAGGCGGCGATGATGGCGCCGGTGCTGGTGCCGCAAACAAAGTCGAAATAGTCGGCCAAGACCAGACTGGGGTTCTGGGTTTTCTGCCGCAGATCAGCCTCCAACTTGGCCAGAATCTCCACGCTCATCAAGCCCAAGATGCCGCCGCCATCGCAGCTGAGAATCTTCTTTGCACCTGGGGACTTGATGCGATCAATGACTCGTTGACTCATGACGTAGACCTCACGGGTTAGACAATTCTTGACTCACCACAGCTTGCGCGGATCAATCCAGCTGACCCGCCCGGTGTGGCGCCGCACCTCTTGCACCATATGCGCGGTGCCGCCGGGGCCATCACCGCCGCCGCCATTCCAAAAGGTCAGCAGGTTCAGCTTGGCCAAGCCCCAGGACATGGCCGAATACAGCAGCCAGAGATTGCAGCGCTCATAGGCGTTGACGCCCTTGGGCAAGGGGCCTAGCGCATCCGGCATCAATCGCAAAGGCCGGTCCGGCCGCAAGCCCTGCACCACTTGGTAGTAGAGGTCTCGCCAAGCGGCGCTGTTGCTGCTGCGCGAATCGATGGAACGCTGAATGAACTCCGCCTCGCCAAAAGGCAAGAGGATCTGGCAGCGCAGGCCGCGCGCCTGCGCCGCTTGCAAGAACAAAAGGTCACTGCCCGCCGAGGCTTGGCAGAGCGCCAGATCCTCGGGGCCGGCGCCCATCTCATCCAGGGATGCTGCAATCGCCTGCGCCACCACAGCCTGCTTGTCGGCCGGAAAGCGCGGCTCCACTCGGCCGGGCTCGTCCACCATATGGCCACTGAACAGAATCACCTTGCGCGGCTGCCAAGGCCCGGCGGGCGCTTGCAGCTTGGCCAAGGCCTTGTCGAACACAGCCAGGGCCGCCGCCACCGGCTCGGGCCTGAAACCCAATTCGGCCAACAGCTGCAGCTGCGCCCGGCTGGACTTGAGCGCAAAGCCATCACCATCAGCTTTGGCCACCGCCTCGCGGTAGGCGGCCCGCACCCGCTCCACCGAACTGCCCTGCAGCAACTCCACGTCCGCCAAGGTGACCTGCGCCCAAAAAGCCTGTGCCGCTACGGGCTCGTTTGAAGCTGCGAACTGCACCGCACCTTGCAGGGCGGGCAGTTGAGCGGCGTAGCGCTGGTCGGCGCACAAATGCTCATGCAAATGCATCAAGCTCAGGGCATTGATGCCGGAGAAGTAATGCCCTGGATGGCGCCGATAGGCCTGGGCATAACTGTCAATCGCTGCGCGCAGCAAGGCGGCCTGCTCGCCGGCCTCCTCGCGCCTTTGCTCGGGCGTCAACTCGGCCCGCAGCCAACTCTCGGTCCAGGCGTCTTTGTCGACCCGGCCCAGCAAGGCCAGGGTTTCGGCATCTGCCGGGAAGTCCTTCAACACCGTTTGGTAATGAGCCCGAGCCTGTGCCAGGGAATGCCCTTCATGCTGAGCTTGGGCCAGGCGCTGCAGGCATATGCCCTTCTCGCGCAGGCCGGCCAAGTTCTTGGGCTCGATGGCCAGGCCCAACTCCAGCTGCTCCAGCGCAAAGCGAAAGCGTTCGGCCTTGCGCAGGGCGATGCCAGCCTTGATCCAGGCCTCAGCGCGAAAGGCCGCCACCGGCGCTTCATCGGCCAGCACCAACAAGTCGCCGATCAGGCCCTGCTTGCGCGCCAGGTCGATGCGCCCTTCCCATTCCTCATGCTGGACCCAAAACTCCTGCGCACAGGCCACACGCACCGACTTCCAATCCGGCTCTTGCAAATAGGGCAGCAGGGAATAAACGGGGCTGATCTTGCGGCCGGTCCAAGACTGCATCGTCGCCTGAATCATCTGGCTGAGCTTGACGATATCGCCGGCCAGCGTGGCCGGGTCGGGTGCGCCGTCCTTCAGGCCATAACGCAGCTTGCGATCGGTATAAACATCAAAAGCCGTGGTGGACCGCCCGCCCATCACCAGCACCACACCGCGAGCCCGCAGGGCATGGCGCACGCCCAGCTCGTACCAGACATTGGGGTTGTCGATGCTGAGGTCGGCCACCACCAGGTCGGCGATCAGCAGCTCCTGAAACATATCGCTGCGAATATCACCGGCATGCTGCTCTTGGTCGGCCCGAAAGGCGCTCAGGCCGGCCGCTTCAATGGCCGGCGCGATGTATTCCGTGTAGACGCGATTGAAGTCGATCAGCTGTCCGTCCGGGCCCGGCTTGCTGCCGAAGGGCATGGCGACAAAGGCATGCGGGCGAATGCTCATGGCGGGCGGCGTCTCCGGGCGGCTAGCGCGTCATTGAAGAAGGGTGCGCCAGCGTAGTTGGCGGCGCGTGTAAGCGTCAAGGCCGGAGCCTCTTCAAGTTAGGGTGCGCTGGCGGTCTCCGCCTGGATGCTGCGCACAATCCTCGCGCGCGCCTGCGCATGTTGAAGCAGCAACTCGCGTTGGCCGGAGCGGTCCAGCCAGTCAAAAAATCGCTGCACCGCGTAACGGGTGCTGCTGTCATCCCGGCAATTGGCCAAGAGCACCAGCTGGATGCGCTGCACCGGGTCGGCCACATAAACGCCAAAACCGGTGGACACCACGGTGGCATCCGGGAAGCCCAACAGATCGGTGGCCTGCTTCTCGGTGGCGGTGCGGTGGCAGGCGATCAGATGCACCGGACCGGCCGCCTCCGGCAAGGCCTCGGCCGAGGGCAGCTGCAGATGGTCGGAAAGAAAAGGCCGGCCGACCATCTCGCGCGCCGCTGCGTTGGAGGTGGCGGCGGGAATGGCATGCACGCAGATCAGCAGGTCCGCCGCGTCTTCTTCGCGCAGCAAGACTTGAGTCGGCCTATCCACCACGGGCCGTGCCGCCGTTCGGTCCAAGAGCGCCGCGCTGCAGCTGGCCTCCATGGCGGCCTTGCGGCCCGAGAAGGACAAGCGGCTCCAGGCCAGAGCCTCACCGAGCGCATAGCTGTCCTTGCTCAAGACGGCGCTACCGCCGCGCACCAAGGCGGCCACCGCTTGGCCCAGGCTCTGCCGCGCCAGCGCCAAGGCCTGGTCCTCGGTCTCAACCGGTGCGCCGCTGAACAAGGCCTCTTGGCTCAGCAACTCCGCAAAGCGCTCATCGCGCCGAGTGCTCTTGGCCGAACTCAGCGGCAGCTGGATGACCCGGGTGCGCTCGCGGCCGGACTGCAATCCCGCCATCAGCTCCGCATGACAGATGCCTACATCGGCAGGGCCTTTGGACCAACCGGCCGAGCCGTTGTAGAGCGCAATCACGATCTGCGCTCGGCGGGCTTCCTTCAAACAAACGTCCCACAAATCCAGGGCGGCCGATTTGGCGGGCTCCTCTTCGTTGATGAAGCACTCGAAGATGGGCTCGCCGAAGAGCTGCGTCGCCTCGATCTCGCGCTTCAAGTCCTGGCGCAGCTTGGCGAGTTTGAAGAGCTTGCCGTCCGGACCTTTGTAGTCCTTGCAACGGCTTGAAATCATCACGCGAATCTTGTCGACAGGCATCTGCGCCTCCCAGGCTTGGCTCATAGGCATCAGCGATTCTTGCCGGCATGAAGCTCAGGCCCAGCACCGCTGTGTTGGCAGATTATGGTCGGCTTTGATGGCGCCTCAGGCGGCCACGGCCCCCAGTCGCCACAGCGAAGTCAGCTCGGCCGAGCGCGCCGCGAACAGCGGGTCGCTTGCATCGCTGGCACGGGCATGCTGAGGCTTGGCGTCGCTGCGGCCCAGCACTTGCAAACCGGCTTCATGGATCCAGCCCAGCAGCTCTTCGCGGCTGCGCAAGTCCAGATGCTCGGCCAGGTCCGACAGAATCAACCAGCCCTCGCCGCCCGGCGACAGATGTGCAGCCAAGCCGCTCAAGAAACCGCGCAGCATGCGGCTGTCGGGGTCATACACCGCATGTTCCAGCGATGACTCGGCCGGCCAAGGCAGCCAGGGCGGGTTGCAGACAATCAGCTGCGCCAAGCCCTCGGGGAACAAATCAACACTCAGCAGCTGCACCCGCGAGCTGAGCTTGAGCAAGGCCAGGTTGTCGCTGGCGCAAGCCAGGGCGCGGTCTTGCTGATCGGTACCCACAACCTGGCGCACCCCGCGTTGCGCCAAAACTGCGGCCAGCACGCCGCTGCCGGTGCCGATGTCAAAAGCCACGCCGGCCTTGCCGCTGCTTTTCAAACTGGCCGGCAAAGCGGTGTCTGCCACCAGATCGACATACTCACCGCGCACCGGCGAAAACACGCCGTAGTGCGGCGAAATCGCGGCCTTCAAGGCCGGGATGTAGACGCCCTTCTTGCGCCACTGATGCGCGCCGATCAAGCCCTGCAACTCGCGCAGCGAAGCCACATAGTGCTCCCCGATGGCGCCGCGCGCCTGCGCGCCCGCCTCACGCACATCGGCCGCACGCGGCAGCGGCACGCTGTGGTCGGCATCAAAAGGCAGCAACAACAAGCCCAGCACCCGCGCCCGCTGCGCCTGCGTCTTGCGCTGCTGCACAAAGGCGGCGCGCATGCTTTGCGGACTGGACGAGTCCGCCTTAGGTTTGGGCTTCTTGCTCGATTGACGCCGCGCTTGTGCATCCAATCGCCGCACCAAGGCCTGCATCATCAGCCGGGCGTTTTGATAGTCGCCACACCAGAGCAGGCCCACACCCTCGCTGGCGAGCCGAAACGCGGTGTCGGCGCTCAGGCCATCGTCCACCATCTGCACCCGCTGCGGCGGCGGGCTGTCAGCCAAGGAGCACCAACGCGCCTGCTGGAGGCAATCGTCGGCGTCGAGCCAATGCAAGACAGGATGGGTGCCGGCGCCGAGGCTTGAGGATTCATTCATCCCGCATTCTCGGGCACAACGCGCAAGACGGACTCAAGGCCTCGACTTCGACCTTGACAGCCATATCGACGCGGCAGCACTTAAGGCCAACGACCGGCCTCAACGCTTAGCGCCCTGCTTTTCGGCTTTCAGCGCTGGGCTGATCGTTCTGCGTGACGATCAATTGCTCAAACACACCTGCCGCATCGGCCACGAAGCGAAGATGCACACGGCTGGGGCTGTCCTTGATGAAGAACTCCGCCGGGCCACAGGGCAAGACTTCAAACTTGCCGCGCCCGCTGCGCTGCATGAAGAGACGATTGCCTTCACGGCTGATCGAGCGATCTTCCTTGTCATTGATCTTGTAAACCCCGACAAACTTCTCCAAGCTGTCCGTATCCAACTGAATGGCTTTGTACTCGGGATAGGGCTTGCCCATGGCAATGGCCGCAATCTTCTCCGCCAAGTAGGCGGAGTTCGGCGCTGCAAAACCGTTGTTGCCAAGCACCGCCACGTACAGCTGATGTTCAGGAATCCTCACGGCAAAGGCATTGAAGCCGGGGATGATGCCGTCATGCCCAATCGCACGAGCACCACGAATCCGATAGTTATTCCAGCCATAGCCATAACCTTCATTTTGAGTGCCATGAATTTTGTGCGGCTGCATTGCAAGTTCCCAGGAACTGGGCTTCAACAATTTGCCGCCAACAATGGCCTGGTCCCAGGTGGCCAAATCATCCACCGTGGACACCAGTCCGCCTGCGGCATAGACGATGTCGATGTTGATGGGGTCAGCCTTCTGAACCTTCTCACCTTGGCCCATATAGCCTTCAACCCGACGCTGAGCGTCGCGCTCGCGCCCTTCGTAAGCCGTGTGCGTCATCTTCAAGGGCTCAAAGATGTTTTTGGCGAGGTAGTCCGCGTAACTCATGCCGGAGGTCTTCTCGATGATCAAGCCCAACAGGAAGTAGCCGGTGTTGCTGTAAGCGAAGCCCTGACCCGGCGGGAATGCCAAGCCATCATCTTTGAAAAGCTCGAAGATCTGTTGCCGCGTGATCGGCTTGCCGGCAGTCTCGGCAAATTTGGGTGAGCGGACGTAATCCTTCAGCCCCGAGGTGTGGCTGAGCACTTGTTCAAGCGTGATCTTCGCGCCCTGGCTTGGCAGTTCGGGAAGCAGGGCATTGATATCGTCATCGAGCTTCAACTTGCCCGCTTCGATCAATTGAAAGATCGCCGTCGAAGTGAATTGCTTGGAGACCGAACCGACCCGAAACATCATGTCGGGGCGCAAGGCGGTCTTCGCTTCGAGATCGGCCAGACCATAAGACTTGCGAAAGATGGTCTTGCCGGCGCGCGTCATGATCACCGAGACGCCGGGAAGATTGGCGTTGAAATACGGCGCCAGCGCTGCATCGAAACTGTCTTCAGCAACGGCGCTTGCCGCCGTCGTTTGCGCGGCCTCGGCGGTGCTTGCGGCAAAGAACCCCATCAGGGACAAGGCCAGGATGGCCGATGGCAAGCGGGAGAGAGCGGGTTTGGAGATGCTTTTCATTTGTGGGTATTCATCTGATTTTGCGCCGCAAACCGAAGCCACGAGCTGCACCAAGAAGACGGTCTGACAAGGACGAACCATGCGCCCTGCCCGACATGAAGCTTCATTCTTCCGGCCAAACCGCCTGCCTTGAAGCGCAATCCGACCGGATGCATAAACCATGGGTCAGTCGGTCTGTTCCTGAGGCGGGACCACGCAAAGCCACCGCATCGCCCCCTTGCGCCCCGATGGCAAGCAGCTCGTCCTTGAGCTGCTGGATGACCCACACAGAACAAGGAAAGTGATGTAAACAAGAAAAAAGCCCCGTAGCGCTGAGGCTACGGGGCTTTTGTTTACGTTCCTACAAGGTGTGTCTTAGAACGGGATGTCGTCATCCATATCGTCCTCCGAAGGGACGATCAATTTAAAAAGGGATGTCGTCATCCATATCGTCAAAACCGGTCGCCGACTTGGGCGCGGGGGCCGGGCGAGGGGCTGGCGGACGGGCTGCAGCCGGGCGAGCGGCAGGCGCGCGGGCTGGGGCGCTGTACTCATCGTCACCACCGCCATAGCCGCCACCGCCACGGGCTTCACCACGGCCACCGCCGTAGCCGCCACCGCCGCCTTCATCACCGCTATCGCGGCCGCCGAGCAGCTGCATTTCGGTGGCGATGATTTCGGTCGTGTAGACCTCCTTGCCTTCCTTGTCGGTCCACTTGCGAGTGCGCAGGCGGCCTTCGACATAGAGCGGGCGGCCCTTCTTGCAATATTGACCGACGATCTCGGCCAGCTTGTCGTTGAAGACGACGCGGTGCCATTCGGTCTCTTCCTGCTTCTCGCCCGACTCGCGGTTCTTCCAGCTGCGGGTGGTGGCCAGGCTGAGTGTGCAGAACGCCACGCCGCTGGGGTTGTAGCGCAGCTCGGGGTCGCGCCCCAGGTTGCCGATGAGAATGACTTTATTGACCGAGGCCATGATGGTGGAGCTTTCCGCTGCTGACTGATTCGACCCGGGATTATGCCGCCACCGCTCAGGCCAGCGGTCCGAGGGCTTGCCCCATGCCCGCCGAAGTCCAGACGCCATGGCGTGTATCGACCATCAAGGCCTCCAGGCCTGGCGCGGCCTCGATATGGCGGCGCCCGGCCGCCAATCCGCCGACCATGAAGGCCGCACCCAGGCCATTGACGGCCGCCACAGAGGCTTCGCCGGTGGCCAGCAGGCTCAGGCCTCGCAGGCCTTGGCTTGGCCGCCCGCTGCGCGGATTGAGGATGTGGTGCTGGCGCACGCCGTTTTGCACAAAACAGCGCTCGTAGTCGCCGCTGGAGGCCAGCAGGCCGCGGCCCTCCAGCTTCAACACGCCAAGCAGTTGCTGCGGCGCGCGCGGGTCGCGCAGCCCGATGCGCCAGGGTCTGCCCTGCCAGCGGCCGCTGTAAAGCACATCGCCGCCGCCATTCACCATGATGTTTTCAAAACCCTCGGCGCGCAGTGAATTCAAACCAGCCTCGAGTATCGGTAATTTGGCAATACCACCCAGGTCAATCGCCATACCGCGCCGTTTCAAATATGCCGTGCCGGCCGATGGATTCAATATCAGTTCGCGGTAATTAACCCATTGAAGTTGACGCTCAATTAACTCGGCCGGCGGTATTTGACTTTGACCCTGGTCAAAATGCCAAGCCTTGAGCGCGCCCACCGTAATATCGAAGACGCCATTGCTGCGCCGAGCCAATTGCTGGGCGTCGAGCAGTATCTTCATCATCTCGGGCGGCACCTGCACCGGCTGCACGCCGGCGGCCAGCTTGAGCGCGCTGACGACGCTGTCAGCGCGGTAGCGACTCATCATGTCGACCTGACGCGCCATCTCGGCATAGGCGCGCTCTAGCGCCGGGGCCAACTCAGTGGCCGCGACCTGCGACTGCGCGTTCGCCTCCACCGCAATGTCGACCTGCGTCCCCATCAAGGGGCGCGACTGCCGCAGCGAGGCCGGCCCGGCCGTCCGCGCGGAACTCGGCAAGGCAGCGGCCCAGGCCGGCAGCCCCAGCAGCGGCAGGGCCAGAGCGAGCACCCGACGCCTGCCGGAAACCCCAAGCAAGTTAGTGCTGGCTTCTGCTTTATCGCTCATGGCTTCGTTCTTTACTCGGACTTGGCCACCATGAAATCAACAGCAGCCTTGACCTCGTCGTCGCTCAGCGTCGAGCCACCACCACGCGCCGGCATCATGCCCTTGGCGCCGGTAAAGCCTTCGATCGCATGTTTGTACAAGGTGTCCTTGCCCTGGGCGATACGCGGGCCCCAGTCGGCCTTGTCGCCCGGCTTGGGCGCGCCGGCCACACCGGCGGCGTGGCACATGGCGCAGGTCTTGCCGAAGACGCCCTTGCCGACTTCGTTCTCGGCGGCGGCGACGACCGGCGCTGCCGAGGCGGGCGCAGCGGGCGCCGTGGCCGAGGTCGCGGCAGGGGTCGAAGCCGGCGCCGCCGCGTCCTTCTGGCCACAGGCGGCCAGGGCCAAAAAACCGAAAACCGACAAACCTAAAACAAACTTCTTATGCATGGCCAAGCGCCTCCGAAAGGGGATATGGAAATGAATTCTATGAATCCGCACTCTGGAGTAAAGCGCCTGTCAGGTTTATTTCAGGCCCACCGTCGCATATTTGAATTTCTTGAACCAGTTCAAGGCCAATAAAGCGCCACTGAGGAACGATTCGGTCGAACAAAAATCAATGTCAAGCGCCGGTCGTCTTCGCTGTAGAAGCCCCGGCCACAACCGAGGACCCACCATGGCTTCAGACAATTCCAACGCAGGCAATAGCGGCATGGGCCGCCGCCGCTTCCTCAACAGCGCCGCCGTGGCCGGCGTGGCAGGCTTGGTGGCCTGCACCGACAAGGCCGCCACCAACGCCGCAGCGCCGGCCGCCTCCGGCGCAGCCCCGACCGCCCACAGCGGCGGCGCAGCCAACGCCACCCACCTGAAGCCGGGTGAGTTGGACACCTATTACGGCCTCTGGAGCGGCGGCCACACCGGCGACGTGCGCGTGCTGGGCCTGCCTTCCGGCCGCGAAATCACCCGCATCCCCTGCTTCAACCCGGACGCGCTGGTGGGCTGGGGCCACACCAATGAGTCGAAGAAGGTGATGGGCACCAAGGCCGACGGCTCGCTGCGCTACAGCGTGGCCGACACCCACCACGTGCACGCCTCCTACAAGGACGGCAACTACGACGGTCGCTACGCCTGGGTCAACGACAAGATCAACAGCCGCATCGCCCGCATCCGCCTAGACTACTTCGTTTGCGACAAGATCACTGAGTTGCCCAATGTGCAGGGCTTCCACGGCATCTTCCCGGACAAGGCCGACCCGGTCGATCCGAAGATCAACTACACCACCCGCGTCTTCTGCGGCGCCGAGTTCTCGATCCCGCTGCCAAACGCCGGCATTGAAGATGGCACGAAGTACCGCTCGCTGTTTACCTGCGTGGACGCCGAGAGCATGGACGTGCGCTGGCAGGTACTGATCGACGGCAACTGCGACCTGACCGCCACCTCGTATGACGGCAAGCTGGCGGCCACCAACCAGTACAACACCGAGATGGGCGTGCACTACGAGGACATGATGTCCGCCGAGCGCGACGCCTGCCTGTTCTTCAACATCGCCCGCATCGAAGAGGCCGTCAAGGCCGGCAAGTTCAAGACCTATGGCGACTCCAAGGTGCCTGTGGTGGACGGCACCCGCGAGGCCAACAAGGACGCCAAGACCGCGCTGACCGCCTATGTCTCGGTGCCTAAAAACCCGCACGGCGTCAACGCCAGCCCGGACGGCAAGTACTTCATCTGCGCCGGCAAGCTCTCGCCCACCGGCACCGTGATCGAACTCACCAAGGTGCTTGATTACTTTGACGGCAAGCTGGACGCCGCCGACAAGGCCATCGTCGCCGAGGTTGAGCTGGGCCTGGGCCCCTTGCACACCGCCTTCGACGGCCGCGGCAATGCCTACACCACGCTGTTCCTGGATAGCCAGGTGGTGAAGTGGAATGTTGAAGCCGCTATCAAGTTCCACGGCGGCGACAAGAGCGCCAAGTACGTGGTCGACCGCATCGACGTGCAGTACCAGCCGGGCCACTTGAACGCCTCGCAGTCGGAAACCAAGGCCGCGGACGGCAAGTACCTGGCCGTCGGCTGCAAGTTCTCGAAGGATCGTTTCCTGCCGGTCGGCCCGCTGCACCCCGAGAACGAGCAGCTGATCGACATCTCCGGCGACAAGATGGTGCTGATGGCCGACCACCCGGTGCGCGGCGAACCGCATGACTTCATCATCTTCAAGCGTGATCTGCTGAAGCCCAAGCAGGTCTACAACCTCGATGATTTCCCACTGGCCATCAAGGACCCCAAGGAAACCGGCGTGTTCCGCAATGGCAAGAAGGTGACCGTCAAGATCACATCCCAAGCCCCGGCTTTCAGCATGCGCGAGTTCAAGCTGAAAAAGGGCGACGAGGTCACGCTGATCTTGACCAACTTGGACAAGATCGAAGATCTGACGCACGGTTTTGCCATCCCCAAGTACAACGTCAACTTCATCGTCAACCCGCTGGAAACCGCCTCGGTCAGCTTCATCGCCGACAAGCCGGGCGTGTTCTGGTGCTACTGCACCCACTTCTGCCATGCGCTACACCTTGAAATGCGCACCCGCATGATCGTGGAAGCCTAAGCCCTAGGCCAAGCAAAGGGCCGGAGATGAAGGCCCCGGTGGCGTGCGGACTCGAGCCCCGCCGCCACCTCGCGGACGGCGCCATCCGGCGCCCGTCCGGCGAACAGGAAAAGTAGATGAAATTGCATTGCCAAGGACTGGCGGCCAAGTGGGGGAAACTTCTCCAGTTGGCCGCATTTTTTCTGGTGCTGGGCCTGGGTGCGCAGGCCGCACAAGCCACGCAAACTGCACAAGCCGGGCATTCGGGCAATGGCGCCTATGAGGCCGCCTTGCCGGCCGAGCTGGCCACGGCCAAGGATATGTGCGCCCTGCTGCCTTGCAGGGACGTCTTCCCTGGTGCCAAGAGCTTTTCCGAGCGGCTGGGCTCGCCGCCCTATGTGAAGGCGCTGGGCGAGGCCGACAAGTTGCTCGGTTATGTGATGCTGTCCACCGACATCACCGACACGCCGGCCTATTCCGGCAAGCCGGTGGTGACCCTGATCGGCATGGACCTGAGGGGTCACTTCGTCGGCATCAAGGTGCTCAAGCATTCGGAGCCGATTCTGCTGCTGGGCATCCCCGAATCAGCGCTGCTGAAATTCAATGATCAATACCTCGGCAAGTCGGTGGCCGACAAGATCGAGGTCGGCCAGACCCGCCCGGACGAGAACGTACTCGGCGTCGACGCGATCTCCGGCGCCACCGTCACCGTGATCGCCCAGAACCAGGTCTTGATGGCCTCGGGCCAAGCGGTGGCCAAGCAGGTTGGCATCTTGGCGCCGACGGTGCGCGATCCGGCCCGTTACGCCCAGACCGAGCGGCGCTTTGACTGGGCGCAGCTGGTCAAGCTCGGCGCCGTGCAACGCCTGCGGGTCAGCCCCGAGCAAGTGGGGCTGCCGCGCGGCCCCGAGCCTTTTATCGAACTTTGGTTTGGCGACTTGAACCACCCCGCCATCGGCGCCAGCCTGATGGGTGCCAGCAACTGGGCCAATCTGCGTTCACGCATGAAGGAGGGTGAACATGCCTTCTTCATCATCCGCACGGCCGGCATCGAATCCTTCAAGGGCTCGGGTTTTGTGCGCGGCGGCATTTACGACCGGGTGCAGGTCAAACAAGGCGCCGACTCCTTCACCTTTCGCGACCTGGACTATCTGAATCTCTACGGCCTGGAGGCGGTTGGCGCGCCAGAGTTCAACGAATCGGCCATCTTCATCATTCGCTCGAAGTCTTTCTCTGCCGCTTACCCCTGGCAGCTGGCCTTCCTGGGCAACCGGGTGGACCGGGCCACCGGTACGCGCAGCTTTGCCAACTTCGACAGCAAGTATTGGCTGGCGGCTGAGTTGCTGGAGGGCGGCCGCCCGGTGGTGGTGGAGGCCGACGCCCCTTGGGTACGCGTCTGGAAGACCCGCGCGGTCGAGATCGGGCTCTTCATCGCCCTGCTGCTCGGCGTGACCGTGGTCTACGCCTTGCGCGAAAAACTGACGCGTCTTTCCACCCACAAAAACAAATGGCCGGTCAATGCCTTCAAGTACACGGCCTGGGGCTTGAGCATCGCCTTTGTCGGCTTTGGCGCAATGGCGCAGCCCTCCATCACCCAGGTGCTGACCTGGTTCCATTCGCTGCTGTTCCAGTGGACCTGGTCGCTGTTCCTGTCCGACCCCTTCATCTTCCTGTTCTGGATCTTCATCATCCTCACCGTCTTCTTGTTCGGACGAGGCCTGTTCTGCGGTTGGATGTGCCCGTTTGGCTCGCTGTCCGAGGCGATCTACAAGGTCGGCGAGAAGATTGGGCTGAAACGCTTCCAGGGCCATCTGCCTAACGCCTGGCACCACCGGCTGAAATGGCTCAAGTACGCCATCTTCTTTGGCCTGCTGGCGATCTCGATGTTCTCGATGGGCCTGGCCGAGAAGCTGGCCGAGGTGGAACCGTTCAAGACCACCTTCCTGGTCGGCATTACAAACAGGGCCTGGCCTTACGGCCTCTTCGTTGCCACGCTGCTGGGCCTGTCGCTGTTCATCGAGCGGCCCTATTGCAAATACATCTGCCCTCTCGGCGCGGCGCTGGCCATGCCCAGCACCTTTCGCTGGTTCGGTCTGAAGCGCAAGCAGGACTGCAATAGCTGCAAGGCATGCGCAGTCGGTTGCGGCTCGCTGGCGATTGATGCGGCCGGCCGCATCGACCACCGCGAATGCCTGCACTGCCTGGACTGCATGATTTTGTACACCGACACCAAGGGCTGCCCACCCCTGGCCAAAGAGCGCAAGCGCCGCGAGCGCGACGGCCTGCTGATCACCCCGATTAGCCGCGATGGCTATTTCATTCCTATCCAGCCCATTCAGCCCATTGCCATGAGCGACAAGGTGGCCCTGGGGCCGGACCCGCGCATGCCCACCGACCCGGTGGCGCCGGCCCACAAGGCCGAGGCCCAGGGTTTGAAATGGATCTGGGCGGAGTTGTTCGACCACCTCTGGCCTTGGCACAAGGACAGCTGGAAGAGCCAGAAGGCCTTGCAGATTGCCGGCTTCTCCTTGGCCTTGGCCGCCACGCTGGCCTGGGTGCTGGCCGGCAGCGGGCGCCTGTCGCAAAGCGCCATCATTGGCTGGTGGTTTGGCTGGAGTGTCTACGAGGTCTTGATCCGCCTGGCGGGCAAGCGCTACGTCAAAGACGGCCCCTGGTGGCAGGGCCACTACCGCCGCGCCTCGGTGATGGACATGCTCAGCTATGTCGGCTTCAAGAATCTGCTGATCGGCGCCGCCTTATTCCTGGCGCTGAAGGCAAGCGGGCTGATGCTGGCATGAGAGTTCATCTGCATCCTGTGTGCTTGTTGCTACTGAGCCTGTTGGCTTGGTTGGGCAGCGCGCAGGCCGCCACGCTGCGGGTCAAGCCCGGCCAGTCGCTGCAAGAGGCGATTGCCGCCGCCGCACCCGGCGATGTGCTGGAGATCGAACGCGGCCTCTATGTGGGCAACTTCCTGATCGACAAGCCGCTGACGCTGCGCGGCATCGATCGGCCGACGCTGAGCGGCGCCTTGACAGGCGATACCGTGCGCGTCACCGCCGCCGACGTGACTATCGAAGGCCTGATCGTGCGCGACTCCGGCAGCAGCCTGAAGGATCAGAACGCCGGCATCTACATCCGCCCCGGAGCGCACCGGGCGCTGGTGCAGCACTGCGATCTGGCCTACAACCTGTTTGGCCTGTGGATTGAGAAGGCCAATGGGGTGCGGGTGGAATACAACCTCATCACCGGCAAGCGCGAGCTGAACAGCTCACAGCGCGGCAACGGCATCCAGCTCTACAACACCGACGGCGCCCGCATCATCGGCAACAACATCGGCTTCGTCCGCGATGCGCTTTATGTGGACGTTAGCCATCACGCCGTCTTCAAGAGCAACAAGCTGCACCACAGCCGCTACGGCAGCCACTATATGAACTCCTACTACAACCTGTGGGAGGACAACGAGAGCTACTACAACCGCGGCGGCCTGGCCCTGATGGAGGTGCGCAACCAGGTGGTGCGCGGCAACCGCACCTGGGGCAATAGCGACCACGGCATCATGCTGCGCACGCTGCAGGACTCGGTGATAGAGAACAACATCATTGCCGGCAACGCGCGCGGCTTCTTCATCTACGACGTCGAGTACGCGACGCTGAAGGGCAATCTGGTGGTCGACAACCAAGTCGGCGTGCACCTGTCCGCCGGATCGACCCGCAATGTCGTCGAGGGCAATGACTTCATCGCCAACCGCGAGCAGGTGCGCTATGTCGGTGCACGCGATGAGGTTTGGGGCGGCAAGGACAAAAAATCCTTTGGTAACCATTGGAGCAATTACCTCGGCTGGGACCGCAATGGCGACGGCGTCGGCGATGTGCCCTATGAGGCGAATGACATGGTGGACCGCCTGAGCTGGCGTCATCCGAGCGTCAAGCTACTGCTAGCCAGCCCTGCCGTGCAGGCGCTGCGTCTGGTCGGCCAACAATTTCCGGTGCTGCGTGTGCCCAGCGTGGTCGACCCGGCCCCGCGCATGCAGCCCGGCAACAAGCAATGGAGTGAGTGGCGTGACAAGCACTATCCCGGCCAATAAGGTCAACCCTGCGCCAGCCATCGAGGTGCGCGGCGTCAGCAAGCATTACGGCGCCATCCACGCGGTGGACGGCGTTGACCTGCGGGTTGAAGCCGGCGAAATCTTCGGCCTGATCGGCCACAACGGCGCCGGCAAGAGCACTTTGTTCAAGATGATGTTGGGGCTCACGCCGCTGAGCCGCGGTGAGATCCTGATTGACGGGGGTTCGGTGCGCGGCAGCGGTTTTCGCGCCACCCGCCGCCGCCTGGGCTATCTGCCCGAGAACGTGGTGCTGTATGACAACCTCAGCGGCCTGGAAACGCTGCGCTTCTTCGCCAAGCTGAAGGGCGCCGATCTGCAGCAATGCGCGCCAACGCTCGAGCGGGTGGGCCTGGCGCATGCCGGTACGCGCCCCTTGCGTGAGTACTCCAAGGGCATGCGGCAACGGCTCGGCTTTGCGCAAGCGTTGCTGGGCGAACCGCGCGTGCTGTTTCTGGACGAGCCGACCAATGGCCTGGACCCGCAGGCGATCCGCGACTTCTACAGCGTGTTGCAAGACTTGAAGACCAAGGGCGTGACGGTGTTGATCACCTCGCACATCTTGGCCGAATTGCAGGAGCGCGTGGACCGGCTGGCCATCATGGCGGCCGGACGCATCCAGGCGCTCGGCACCGTTCAAGAGCTGCGCGAACAACAGCGTGCGCCGCTGCGCATCGAGCTGCGCCTGAGCGAGGTCGACGCGGTGCTGGCGCGGCAGGCGCTGAGCCAGTTGAGCTTCGATGGTCTGGCCTGCCGCAGCACGCCGCAAGGGCTCAGCCTGACCTGCCCCCGCGCGGCCAAGATGGCGGTGCTGGGCCTGGCCGGAGGCCTGGGCTCGCGCCTGCTGGATCTGAGCCTGCATGAGAGTTCGCTGGAAGATGTGTTCTTCGGCGTCGGCCAGTCGGCGAATGAAGACGCGGCGGTGACCGCTGCGGCGGGAGGCCGTTGAACATGGAACTGAGTCAAATCTTCACCCTCGCCGGCAAGGAATTCCGCGACCGCATGCGCAACCGCTGGGTGCTGGCGGTGGCGCTGGTGTTCACCGCCTTCTCGCTGGTGATCACCTACTTTGGCGGCGCCAGCAGCGGCCAGGTCGGCCCGCGCTCGATCGAGTTCATCATCGCCAGCCTGGTCAGCCTGGTGATCTATCTGATCCCCTTGATCGCCCTGCTGCTGGGCTTTGACGCCATCGTCGGCGAACGCGAACGTGGCTCGCTGGACCTGCTCTTGGCCCTGCCGATCACCAAGCTGGAGTTGCTGCTGGGCAAATACCTGGGCCTGGCGGCCGCCTTGACGCTGTCCACACTGGGCGGCTTCGCCCTGGTGGCGGCGCTGCTGTATCAACAGTTTGGCTGGCCCGGTCTGTTCCATTACCTAGGCTTTATGTTCAGCAGCACGCTGTTGGGCCTGGCCTTTCTGAGCCTGGCGGTGCTCTTGTCGGTGCTCAGCCGCGAGCGCACCCGGGCCTCGGGCCTGGCCATCGCCTTGTGGTTCTTCTTCGTGCTGGTGTTTGACCTGCTGCTGCTCGGCGCCTTGGTGGCCAGCAGCGGTGAGTTCGGTGGCGAGGCTTTGGCCTATCTGCTGCTGCTCAACCCAGCCGATGTGTTCCGCATCCTCAATATCTTTTCGCTCGACGATATGCGCACCCTCTATGGCCTGACCAGCATCGTGCCGCCGGCCCTGGCCAAGCCCGGCCTGATGGCGCTGGTGATGGGCGCCTGGATCGTCGTACCGCTGCTGCTGGCCCGCTGGAGATTCAAATGAAATTGCCTCAACTGTTCCGTTCTTCCCCTTCGCTGCTCCGCGTCACCCTGCTGTGCGCGGCGGTTTCGCTGGGCCTCGGCGCCTGCGGTCGTTCGGACGAAGCCAAGCCGCTGCCGCCGGTCGAGATTGACGCGCGCAGCACCTGCGATCTGGACGGCATGCTGCTGGCCGACTACCCCGGCCCGAAGGCGCAGATCCACTACGCTGGCCAGACCGCGCCGACCTTCTTCTGCGACACCGTCGAGCTCTTCAACACCTTGCTGGCACCCGAGCAGGTCAAGGCCATCAAGGCCGTCTATGTGCAAGACATGGGCCGCGCCGACTGGGAGCAGCCACGCGGCTTCTGGATCGACGCCAAGAGCGGCATCTATGTGCTGGGCAGCAAGCGCCATGGCTCGATGGGACCAACGGTCGCCGCCTTCGCGCAGGAAGCCGACGCCAAGGCCTTCGCCGACAAATGGGGCGGCAAGCTGCTGCGCTATGCCGAGATCAAACGCGATATGGTCGACCTGAGCGGCGGCGCGCTGCATGACAGCAAGATGTAGAAGGCGCTCGCGATGCTGCCCGTTTCCGCACCGCTGCACGGCCCGCTGGGCGTCTTGAGCCGGCTGGCCTGGGGCGCTTTCGCCGCCTTGGCGCTGGCCGGTAGCCTGCAATGGCTGCCCGGCCAGGCCAGGCTGGCCGGCCTCGACCCCAGCGCCGAGGTCTGCGTGGTGGCGCCGCCAACGCCCTATGAGCCGGCCTCGGGCCTTGCCCTGCTGGCGCCACGGCCGGTGCCTGCGGATGCGCGCTGCCCGGTCTGCGGCATGTACCCTGCACGCTCGCGCGACTGGGCGGCGCAAGTGATCTTCGACAACGGCGACACCCAGTTCTTCGACTCGCCGCTGACCCTGATGCTGTATCTGCAAGACGTCGGCCGCTACAGCCGCGGCCGCAGCGCCGAACAAATAGCCGCCCGCTATGTGACCGACGCCAACAGCGGCGCCTGGCTGGCCGCCGAGGCCGCCGTCTATGTGCACGGTTCCAACGCCAGCGGGCCGATGCGGGCCGGCAATCTGCCCGCCTTTGGTGATGCCGCCGCGGCACAGCGCTTCGCCGAACAGCGCGGCGGACGCCTGCTGACGCTGGCGCAGATCGACGCCGGGCTGCTCAAAGGCCTGGGCGCCCAGGGCAAGCACCGGCATTGAGGGGCTGGCTGCTGCTGCGGGCAAGGCCAATCGCATAGGCCCGCAAATCAGACCTCGCATCCCGCAGATGGGCACCGACCCGGCCCGGCGCACGCCGGGCTTGCCTAAGATGCCGCCATGGATCAAAGAATCGTCAAGCCCCAAGACCCGCCCGAACAGGCCCAGCGCCGCTTCTGGCTGGCCTATGCCGGCAGTTGCCTGCTGAGCTGGACGCTCTATATCTTGGCCGGCACCGACTACCAGCGCGGTCCCTGGGTGCTCTGGTCGGCCATCTACGAAGCCACGCTGACGCTGTGGGCCCCGATGCTGCTGGGCACGGCGGTCTGGCCCTGGATGCGCTGGATGCAGCGCCATGAACTGAGCCTGCCGGGTCAACTCGTCCTGCATGGCCTGGCGGCGCTCTTGTTCAGCGCGCTTTGGTTGGGGGCCGATGTGGCCCTGGCCGGCGCGCTGTTTGGCGCCGAGCATGCCTGGGCCACCCTGGAGCAAGCGGCGGCCTGGCGCGTCATCACCGGGGTGTTTGTCTATGTGCCGCTGGCGACCGGGTTTGCCGCGGTGCTGAATGCCCGCCGGGCCCGTGCCAGCGCGGTCGCCGCAGCGCAGGCCGAAAGCGCCTTGGCGCGCGCCGAGTTGGCCGCCATCAGCGGCAAGCTGAACCCGCACTTTCTCTTCAACACTCTGAACTCACTGATCGCGCTGACCCGCAAGGACGCCAAGGCCGCCGAGCAAGCCTTGATGCGCTTCTCTGACATGCTGCGCTATGTGCTGGCCAGCAAGCGCGGCAGCGCCGACCGGGTCTCGCTGCGCGAAGAACTCGACTTTGTGCGCGACTATCTGGCGCTGGAGTCGCTGCGTTTGGGCGCGCGCCTGCAGCTGAGCTGGGACATCGCCGAGGAAACCCTGGACGACGAACTGCCGCCGCTGACGCTGCAGCCCTTGGTTGAGAACAGCATTGTTCACGGCATCGCTCCGCGCCTGCAGGGTGGCACCATCAGCATCAGCGCCCGCCGCGACGCCTTGTCGCAAGACTTGACCCTGAGCGTGCGTGACGATGGCGCCGGCTGCGACCCGCTGACCTTGGAACGGCCGCGCGCCGAAGCCAAACTCGGCGGCATCGGGCTCGGGGCCTTGCGCCGCCGCTTCAAACTGGACTACGAAGGCCGCGCGCGGCTGCAGATTCACACCGCCCCCGGCGCAGGTTTTCGCGTCGATTTGAGAATTCCCCAATCCCTATGAACCACAGCACACGCATCAGCACCCTGATCGCCGAAGACGAACCGCTGGCCAGCGAAGCACTGGCCGAATGGGTGGCGCAACAACCGCAGCTGGAACTGGTGGCCTGCTGCGCCGACGGCGTCAGCGCGCTGGCCGAGATCCGCCGACTGCAACCGGCGCTGGTCTTCATGGACATTCAGATGCCGGGGCTGACCGGCTTGCAGGTGCTGCGCACGCTGGCGGACGCCAACGAGTTGGAGGGCCAGGCGCAGCCGCGGGTGATCTTCACCACCGCCTACGACGAGCATGCGCTGACCGCCTTTGAGTTGCATGCCGCCGACTATCTGCTCAAGCCCTTCTCGCAAGAGCGTTTCAATGAAGCGGTGGACCATGCGCTGCGTTCACTGCCCGGCGGCGCGGGGCTAGGCAATTCGCTGGAGGCGGCCTCGGCCATGAGCGACAGCTCACCGCTGACCCGCATCCTGGTGCGCGACCAGGGCAAGATTTTCCCCTTGCAGGTGGACGCGATCGAGTACCTGCGCTCCGACATCAAATACACCGCGGTGGCCAGCGCCGGCAAGCAATTCCTGGTGCGACTGCCAATCGCCGCCTTCGAGCAGCGCCTCGACTCAAGCCGTTTCTTGAAGCTGCAGCGCAGCTGCATCGTCAACCTGGATTTCGTCGTCTCGATGACGCCGGACGACAACTCGCAGCTGATCGTGCAGATGCAGGACGGCACGCGCTTCACCGCCAATCGCGAAGTGTCCAAAAAACTGAGGGAGCAGTCGATATGAGCCTACGCAAGACTTGCCGCGCCGTCTCGCTCGGCCTCTTGAGCGCCTTGCTGGTGGGCGCGAGCTGGAGCCAAGCGCTGCCCCTTCCACCGGTGGCGCCAGTGGCGCCGGCGACGGCAGGCAATCCGCCGCCACCACCGGCGCTGCCCGCACCGCAGCCCGCACCACAGCCCAATCGACCCCAGGTGCACATCCTGGTGCTGCCTTCGACCCCAGCGCCACCGGTGCCACCGCCGCTCCCGGCGGCCGAAGGGCGGCTGTATACATCGCGCCCGTTCGAGCGGGTTGAGTTGTCGGGCTCGGCCAATGTGCGGCTGATCCAGGGCGAGCGCGACCAGGTCTTTGTGGCCGGCGATGCCGAGGCGCAAAAAGCCATCGAACTGGAATTTGCCGGCGACCGGCTGCAGATCCGTTCGGTCGATGGCTGGAAGATGTGGCGCAACCAACGCCCGCAGATCGATGTGACGATGCGGCGCCTGAACCAATTGGTGCTGTCCGGTGCCGGGGACCTGCATGCGCCTGGGGCTTTCAAGGCCGTCAAGCTGGTAGTCAGCATCTCGGGGGCCGGAGCCGCCCGCTTTGACGACTTGATTGCCGAACGGCTGGACTTCGGCATCTCCGGCGCCGGCGAAGGTCGCATCAGCGGCCAGGTCAATGAGCTGAATCTGAGAGTGTCGGGCAAGGGCCGCCTGCAGGCCGAAAACCTGCAAGCGCAGCGCGCCTCGGTCAGCATCAGCGGCATCGGCGGTGCCGAGGTCTGGGCCACCGAGCTCTTGAGTCTGGGCGTCTCCGGCTTTGGCCAGATTGACTATTGGGGTCGCCCGGAGGTGACACGCAATTCAAGCGGCATTGCACGCGTCAATGCCCGTGGCGACAAGGCCGTGACCGCACGCGCCCTGCCCAGCTCTGCACCCTGAAGCGCCGCGCCACTCAAACGCGCCACTTGCAAGCTTTTGACCCGCGCTGACGAGGGGTTTGTTCGCCGTGGCCGACAATGGCGCCATCCATGAGTCAGCCCCATCCATCATCCCCGCCGCTGAGCATCTTGCAAGAGGTGTTCGGCTACCCCGCGTTCCGCGGTGCCCAAGCCGATATCGTTGACCATGTGGTGGCCGCTGGCGACGCCCTGGTGCTGATGCCCACCGGCGGCGGCAAGAGCCTCTGCTACCAGATCCCCGCCATTGCCCGCCACCGCGCCGGCCAAGGCGTGACCGTGGTGGTCAGCCCCTTGATCGCGCTGATGCATGACCAGGTTGGCGCCTTGGAAGAGGCCGGGGTGCACGCCGCCTTTTTGAACTCCACGCTGAGCAGCGAGCAGGCCAGCCATGTGGAGCGAGAAATGATGGGCGGCCGCCTGGTGATGCTCTACGCCGCGCCGGAGCGCATCACCAACCCACGCTTTCTGGCCCAGCTGGACTCGCTGTATGAACGCGGCCTGTTGAGCCTGTTTGCCATCGACGAGGCACATTGCGTCAGCCAATGGGGGCACGATTTCCGCAGCGAATACCTGGCCCTGTCGCTGCTGCACGAGCGCTACCCCGAGGTGCCGCGCATCGCGCTCACCGCCACCGCCGATGAGCTGACCCGCGCCGACATCATCGAGCGCCTGCGCCTGGAAGAAGCGCGCATTTTCATCAGCAGCTTTGACCGGCCCAATATCCGCTACGCCATTGTCGAAAAAGACAAGCCGCGCGAACAGCTCTTGCGCTTCATCCAAGACGAGCACGCCGACGACGCCGGCGTTGTCTACTGCCAGAGCCGCAAAAAAGTCGAAGAAACCGCCGCCTGGCTGGAGGCCGAAGGCATCAAAGCCCTGCCCTATCACGCCGGCCTAGACGCCGCCGTGCGGCAACGCCACCAAGACCGTTTCTTGCGCGAAGACAGCATCGTGATGGTGGCCACCATCGCCTTCGGCATGGGCATCGACAAACCGGATGTGCGCTTCGTCGCCCACCTGGACCTGCCCAAGAACATCGAGAGCTATTACCAAGAAACCGGCCGTGCCGGCCGCGACGGCGCCCCGGCCGATGCCTGGATGACTTACGGCCTGGCTGATGTGGTGAACCAGCGCCGCATGATCGACGAAAGCCCCGCCGGCGAAGAGTTCAAAAAAGGCCAGCGCGGCAAGCTCGATGCCCTCTTGGCCCTGGCCGAGGCGACCGACTGCCGGCGCGTGCGCCTGCTCAGTTACTTCGGCGAAATGAGCAGCGCTTGCGGCAATTGCGACAACTGCCTGGTTCCGCCCGCCACCTGGGACGGCACCGATGCCGCGCGCAAGCTACTCAGCTGCATCTACCGCTTTCATCAAAACGGCGGCCAGCGTTTTGGCGCCGGCCATTTGATCGATGTGCTGCGCGGCAAGGTCACCGACAAGGTCACGCAATACGGTCACCAAACGCTCAGCACCTGGGCCATCGGCGCCGACCTGCCGGAGACGCAGTGGCGCGCGGTGCTGCGGCAGTTGATCGCGCTCGGCCATGTCTTCACCGAGGGCGAATACCAAACCCTGGCCCTGGCCGACAGCGCCCGCTCGGTGCTGAAGGGCGAGGTGCAACTGCTCTTGCGCGTGCCCAGCGTGGCGCCCAAGAAGGGCAAGCTCTCTCGCGGCAGCAAGCCCAGCGGCTCGGGCCGCAGTTCCGCGCCGGTGGACTTGGACGAGTCCGCTCAGGCCCGCTTCGAGCAACTCAAGGCCTGGCGTGCCGAGGTCGCCAAGGAACATGGCCTGCCGGCCTATGTGATCTTCCAGAACGTGACCCTGGCCGAAATGGCCCGCCAACAGCCGCAGTCACTCGATGAGCTGGGCCAGATCAGCGGCGTGGGGGCGAAGAAGTTGGAAGCCTATGGCGCGGAGATTCTGCGCGTCTTGGATGACGCTTAGGCCATAAAACCCAGGTCCCGCTTGCTGGCGTCGAAGTTCTTCAGATTCGGGAAGATGTCGGCCAAAGAGCCCTCGCTGACGCCCATCCAGCGCCCCAGCGTGGCGCCGAGTTGCTCCACCGAGGTCTCGGGCAGCAGGCTGCCATTGCCGAGCTGATTCGGGCTGCTGTCGAAGTCATTGTTCTTGGCGTTCTTCAGCCCGACGACCGGGAACTTGCCGTAGAACTCGCGGCCCTTGACGGCGCCGCCCATGACGAAATGGTGGCTGCCCCAGCCATGGTCGGTGCCGTCGCCATTGCTGGTGAAGGTGCGGCCAAAATCACTGGCGGTGAAGGTGGTGACGTTGTTGCGCAAGCCCATGGCGCCCAAGGTGTTGTCAAAGTAGGCCAAGGCATGCGAGAGCTTGGCCATCAAGTCGGCCTGGGCGCGGTTCTGCCCGTCATGGGTGTCAAAGCCGCCCATGCTGACAAAGAAGACCTGCCGCCCGGCGCCCAGCGCGCTGCGCGCGCCCATGGTGCGCGCCACCACTTGCAGCTGCTGCGCCAGGTTGTTGTTTGATTTGCCGCCGGTCAGCGGGTTGTCGTACTGCAAGAGCGGATCGGCCGCGCCATTGGCCAGGCCCGGCGTGCCGTAGGGCGCGACATTGACCGCCGGCAAAGCACTGGCAATCAAGGCTTCAGCCGTCAAAGAGCGGCTCACCACGGCTGCATGGTCGCGGCCGATCACGTCGCTATTGCGGCCGCCGCGCATCACATTGCGCATGCGCTCCAGCGCCACGGTGGAGCCGAACAAACTGGTGTCGCTGCCGCCAATGCGGATCGCACCGCGCGTGCTGATCTGATACTGCAAGGCCTGCTGGCCGCTCAGGAACACCGCATTGCCGCCGGCCGAAATGGCGCTGAAGATGGGCTGGGTGTTGCCCGCCATCAGCAGGTCGGCAAAGCGCCCGCCCCAGCCCACCGTGGCGCCTTCCGGCGTCAAGGACTGCCAGGTGGACTGCTGGTCATTGTGCGAATACAGGCCGGCCGGCCGAGCGAAGCTGGCGATCTTCAGATCGGCCTTGGTGGTGGGTCGCACCAGCGGGCCGATATTGGGTAGCACGGCCAAGCGCCCGGCGGCGAAGAGATCGCGCACGCCGGTCATACATGGGTGCAGGCCGAAAGTGCGGCCCTGGTTGCTGATCGGGCTGATGGGCAGCACGCCGCCCAGTCGCTCCGGCGAGCCTGCTCCGGCTCCCATCTGCGGCGCCGTGCCGGGCGCCAGCAAGGCAATCGACTCAGGCGCCTGATTGCGCACCTGGCTGTAGGCCGACCACGAAGCGGCATCGGTGGGCAGCACCATATTGAAGGCGTCATTGCCGCCAAACAAAAAGACGCAGACCAGGGCCTTGTAGTCCCCGGCGGTTTGCGCGTTCGCACTGCTGAGTGCAGCCAGATTTAGGGCCATCGGTGCGGCAGCGCCGAGGCCGGCAATGCCTGCAGCCTGCCGCAAGAAAGCACGCCGCGAGGCCGGGGAATTGAATACGTTTGTGCTCATGGCGCTTCCATCCAGTCAGTTGGGGTCAGAGCATGGCGCTGCGCACCAAGGTCTGACCCACAAGTCCATTATTTTTGAACCAGGTACTCAGGCGACACCAGCGCCAGATAGACGGCCAGCTTGGCGCGGTTGCGCGTCTGGTCATCGACGGTTTTCTGATTGCTGGCATCGGGCTTGAGCGCATCCAGCTTGACCGACTCCACCGCCGCCACCATTTCGGCCTTCAGCGCCGCATTGGCGCGGGCACCCAGCAATTGCTTGCAGACCTGCTCGACCAAGTCGGCCGGCTTGGGCGCCAGCGCCAGCAGCGCCGTCAGGTCGAACTGCACATCGTTGCGGGTCGCTTTGAAGTCCAGGCCGCGCTGGCCGAAGCCGCTGGCCACGCCGTTCTTGATGTAGTTGGCATAGCCGGCCACCGAGGTTTCATGCACCAACTGCAGCTCGGGCATGGCCAGCTTGGCCGCGCCCGATTCACTGCCGGGCAGCACAAAGCCGGGCCGGTAGAAGTTGAACACCGAGGGCGAGCGCATCGGTGACTGGCCCAGTTGGGTGCCGGGGTCATCGGTGCTGCCGATCAGCCAGGCGCCGCTGTCGCTGGTGGCACCCAGTGCGCGCAAGGCAGCCGTGAGGCGCAACACCGGCTCTTGCAGCTTGCCGTAGCTGGGCTGACCGGCCAGCGCCACATCGCGCGCCTCGGCATCCAGCAGAATCGCCTTGACCATGGCCTTCATATCGCCAGCGCCAAAGGCCTTGCTGACGCGCGCCACATAGGCCGGGCTGGGGTTGCTGGTGACAAGGCGCTGAATCATCTGGCGGCCGATGAAGGGGCCTACATTGGCATGCGTGGCCAAGGTGTCCAGGCCCAGCTTCAGGCTGGCGGCCGGATCGGCCTTGTCTTGCGCGGGCAGCACCTTGCCGAGGAAACGCTTCTCGCTGATCGAGTGGAACTGGCTGTAGCCCTGCATGGGCTTGATGGTCCGGTCGGGCGAGCAATAGTCCGGGCACCAGCCCCAGAAGCGACCATCGGCGGTGTCGGCACCGTCCCAGCTGAAGCCGGTGAAGACCTTGGCCATGCCGGCAATGTCATCGGCGGTATAGGTCGGCTTCGGATTGCCGGCCTCCAGCTTGGGGCTGCCATCGGGGTTCAGTTCGATCAGGCCAATGGAGAAGAGCTGCATCACCTCGCGGGCAAAGTTTTCGTCCGGCACGCGGCCGGTCTTGGCGTCTTCCTTTTGGTTCTTCAGGTGCGAGAGATACAAGCCCATGGCCGGGTGCCGGGCCACCTGCTCCAGCAAGTCGCGGTAATTGCCAAAAGCATGGGCCGACAGCACATCCATGTACGACGCCACGCTGCGCGGTTGATTGCCCACATTGTCTTGCGCCATCGAGATCACCATGATCTGGGACAGCGCATAAGCCACCCGCTGGCGCAGCTGGTCCTCACCGGTGATGGCCACCTTGTAGAAGGAGTCCAGCACCTCGCGGGTACCGGCCGAGTTGGCGGGGGCGGCCGCCTTGATGGCCGCGTCGGCGGCGTCCCAGTTGAGGCGATGCGCGCTGGCTGGCTTGGCCAGCTGCTCATCCAGCCAAGGCTCATAACCCTTGTCCATGACGGCAGCAATGCTCGCCTCGGTGGGGCCGAAGCTGGCCTGCATCAAGAAACGCATCGCTTCGTCGCGGCTGCTGGGCTTGGCGATCACCGGCGGCGCGGGCGTGCTGGGCGTGGCGCTGCCACTGTCCGTGCCTGCGGCGCCACCGCCGCCGCCGCAGCCGGCCAACACGACGGTAGCGCTGAACAGCAAGGCCGTCAGGCTACGGCCTGGGCCGCGGGGGGATCGAAAAATAAAACCACTCATACCAAGTGCTCCAGGCTTTGGCCAAGCTGCTGGGGCAGCGCCATGGGCGGCACTCTAATCAGTGCCGCCCATGGCAGGCTGAGGAACTTGGCAAAAGGTGTAGGCAGGTGTTGCGGCCGGCATCGATGCTGCGCCGCAAGCTGCTGCAGCGTGACTTCTTACCGCCGGCTCAGCTCATCTTGAGCGCAGCATCCGCGTGGTTTGCTCCTGCTCATTGAAACGCTGCTGCTCGCTCAAGGGCTTGGCCTGGCCGGCCGCCAATGCGGCCTGATCCAGATTCGCACCCCAGCTCAGGCCGGCCCGCAGCGGCAGTGGCGCGGCCAAGCCATCGACGATATTGGGGCTGAGCCAGGGCATCAGCTCGGTCAACACCAGCTGCAAGCGCGGCCGGATGCTGGGCTCGCCGATGCGGCCGCGCTGGCCCCAGTTGAGGATCAGGTCGGCGCTATTGCTATCGGGGAGCAACTTACCGGCCACCGCGAAGTCGCGCAGCACGCCATAGCGCAGCTGCATCATGCCCTCCTCCACCAACATGGCCGCGTCCTCGCGCGAGTAGCTCTCGCCGCTGGGCACCGAGTAGCTGTAATCGTCATTGACCCGGTCAGCGCTGAAGAAGGCAGTGATGTCGGCCGCTTGGTAGGCGATTTGCTGCGCGCTGGGCGTCTCACCAAAGGACAGCACCCGCGCCAGACCCTGCATCTGGCTGGAATAGAAGGGCAGGCGATTCTTCAAATTCTCGGAGCTGCTCAGCGCCGGCCCGGCCTCGTAGACCCGCTTATTGCTGGGCAGGCCGGCATGGCTGCGCGGCGGCATGAAGTCGGCCGCGTGGGTCAGCTCGTGATACAGCAGGCGACCCAGCTCATAACGCAAATCCTCCAGGCTACGGCTTTGGCGGCCGGCGACCGGATAAGACACGCTGGCATGCTGGTTGTCCTTGACGTAACGCCAGGGGGTCGAAAAGTTCAGAAGCGCGCCGTTATTGCTGCGCGGATCAGGGGCCTCGCTGAGGCTGTCTCGCTGCTCGGGCGTCAACCAGAAATAAGCCGCGTCCAGATAGATGGCGCCGGTGGCGTTCCAGTAAAAAGCCGGCCGCACCCGGCCGCCTATCACCACCGCCGTGACCGACGCCAGCATGCGCCGGTAGTCGCCAAAGCTGTCTTGCTCACGCAGGAAGCGCTCGAACACCTCGCCCATCCAGTCGTTCGACACCAAGACCCGGTCCATCACCTGCTCCACCGTGGGCACGGCGCCACCAGTGGCCTGGCCCAGCAGCGGCAGCTGGCCCAGGGTGCAAAGATTGTTTGGGCTGCTCTTGCTCAGGGCGGCGCTGTAGACACAGTCGCTCAGCGGGCCCGCATAGGGGCTGGCAGCCCGGTAAGGATAGACGCGGGCAATCGCATCCGAGGACGCAAACAAGGGATCGGCCGGCCGCGCCGCTGGCGCCTGCACCAGCAAGGCGAACTGGCCCGTCAAGATGCGGCCATCGGCCAGGCTGATGCTGGCGCGCAGCTGCAGCAGCTGATCGCTGGTGACAACAGGGGCGGTCAGCAGCAGCCGGTTGGCGCTGGTTTCGCCCAAGGTGGCGGTGGGCCCGTCAACTTGGCTCCAGCTGTAGCTGGCGCCGGTCAGCTCGGCCTCACTCAAGCCGCTCGGCCAGGCGCGCAAAGAAGTCTTGCCGCCCGACACGACCGAGGGCTCGGCCCGCAGCGTCAAACGCGCGACGTCGGCGGCCGGCTCGGCCTTGAAGGTCACGGCCGCCTTGTAGCTGCGGTCCTTGGCATCGGTGTAGCCCAACTCAAAGCCGTAGCTGCCTGCCACCGCGGGCTCGAGGCTGATCGCCGCCGAGCCCGCAGACAAGGGCTTCAATGTCGGCCCACTGGTCTGCGTCCAGCGTATCTGGCTCAGCGCTGCGCTGCTGCACGAGAGCAAGGCCAGCTCGCTATTGCGCCCCTGCTGCGGCGCAGCCTCCTGGGCCAAGCGGGCCACCGAGCCAGCCTGACAGACGGCACTCAGCGGCGGCACTTCAAGCGGCGCAGGCTCGGGGCTGCCGCTACCGCCGCCGCCACCTCCACCGCAGGCCGCCAGCAACAGACTGAGCAGCCAGCTGGCGCGTCGCATTGGTGTCACGAAATTGCTTGTCATCTCCATCCCCTGTGGGCCGTACGCTGTTTGGTTTTTTTGGCGTCTGTGCAAGGTGAATCATCACGGTGGTTTGGGGCGCTCTGCGCGCGACCTGAACATTCCCTTCGACAAAGGCATGCCAAACTGGCCCGATGTTACAAGCCGTCGCGCGCCGCATCGCCCCGCTGGGGCTGCCCTTCAAATTGCTGCTGATCAGCGATACCTTGATGCTGCTGTCGCTGATGGTGGGGCATGTGGCCGTGCCCTGGTGGGTGGCCACCCAAGGCGGCGCCGCCGAGTTGGCGTTGTTTGCCGCCACCCTGTCCGCAGCCTCTTTTGTGGCCCTGCCCCTGCTGTCGCCCTTGGGTGACCGCATCTCCAAACGCCGCTTGATTGCCGGAGGCCTGATGCTGATGGCCGCCGAGGGCGTGGTCCTGGCCGCCCTGGCCCAGGCCGGCTACTACCATCTGAGTTGGGTGATCGCGCTGGAGTTGCTGGCGGTGATTGCCATGGCGGCCATCATGCCGGCCTCGCTGAGCATCGTGGCCGAACTGCTGCCGCCGGCCCAGCTGACCGAAGGTCTGGGCCTACAAAAAAGCGCCCAGGCGATCGGCCGGCTGATGGGGCCGGTCTTGGGCGGAGCCCTACTGGCCGCCGCCGGAACCGCGCCCACCTTGTGGTTGCACGCCTTGCTACTGGTCTGTGCGGCCGTGCTGGCCCTGCGGATCAAGACCGCCACGCCGGTCGATCAAGGCGCCAAAAAAGACTTTTTGAGGGAGTTACGCGCCGGCCTGGCCGCCAAATGGAAGATGCCGATGGAGCGCGGCTGGACCTTTGTGTCCTTCTTGGTGATGATTTTCTTCGGCCCTGGCATCGGCATGCTGCTGCCGCTGAAGGTTCAGTCGCTAGGCCTGTCGGCGGTGTGGCTGGGCGCCTGCGAAGCCAGTTTGTCGGCCGGCCTGCTGCTCGGCTCGCTGGGCGGTTCGGTCTGGCTGGCGCAGCGCATTGGGCGCTTCAATGCCAGCCTGAGCGCGATCTTGGTGGAAGGCTTGGTCATGCTGGGCATCGGCTTGACGCATGCGCCGCTGCTGATGGTGCTGGGCTTCGGCCTGTTCGGCGCCTGCATTGCCACCGTGCAGATGGTCGGTCAGACACACCGCCTCTTGGCCATGCCCCAGAGCTACCGGGCTCGCATGACGGCCGTCAATATGATGGCCATGCAGGTGGCCGGCGTGTTGGGGCCAGGTCTTGCCGGCCTGACCCTGTTGCGCAGCAATGTCGACTGGGTCTATGGCCTGTTCGGCCTGGGCCTCTTCACGGTCGGGCTGGGCTATCTGTGGGTGCCCGGCTACCGGGCCTTCCTGAATCTGCCCCACGCCGAAGCCGAGGGGCGTTACGTCAAGGACTACCCGCAGCTGTTCCGCTGACCGATCAAGACCGGGCGCGGCCTTCAATCAACACGGTCGGCAGTTGCTGGACCATGACGCCCTGCAGCTGCGCCGTCACCACTCGTCCGGCCTGCTTCTCCACCTTTTGCTGCGCTTCGGCCTGGTCGGCCAGATTCAGCCCGAGCACGGCCGAGGCCGCAACCGCGCCCAGCGCGGTCAAAAAAGTACTCAGAAGGGATGTGTTAAAGCTGGTTTTCATGGCCGGTACTCCTTGGTGTTGAGGGTGCTCCTCTGTTGCAATGTCTGCAGTGTCCTGAAAACCGCGCCGCGGCGCAGCCGGCAAGCGACGAAACGCGCGCTTTAGCGGGCGAAGTGAGATTGGCTGCGACGAATGGTCGCCCTTGCATGACCGCGCCGCCTGGGCCTCTGTGCGCAGCCAGCCCGGCGGCGTTCTGGTGGGCGATGCGGCGCGGGTCAGCGGTAACGAGCGAGCAATCGACCCAGAGCACCGCTGTTGCTGAACTCGGCAATGGCGCCATTCAAACGGTCCAACTTCAGCTCGCTGCGCGGTGACAAAGCGCAAGCCATGGCCAACTGAGACACCTTGAAATCGGGATGCAGGTCCAGCTTCAACATACCCTGGCGACGCTGGTAATCGATGTAGCGCTGATTGGCGACCGCATATTGCATGCGCCCAATCTCCAGCTTGCGAAGATTGGCGCCCATGGTCGGCGCGTCCTCGCGCACAAAGCCTGCGCCCAGTTGCCTTTGCAGTTCAGGGTACGCAAAGCCGCTGACCGTGCCGATCGGTTTGCCGGCCAGATCGCTCAGCTGACGTGGCATGGCGGCGCTGCGCAGGCTCAAGACCAGTTCGTTGTCGGGGAGGAAGGGTTCGCTCCAATCGAAGGGTCCAAGCAGCCATTGCGGCAGATAGGCGCAGGCAATGTCAGCCTGCCCCTGCTCCAAACGCTCGACGATGCGTTTGCGGGGCAAGACCATAAAGCGCGCCCGCAGCCCCATTTGCGCCGCCAAGCCCTCGGCCAAGTCGCGGTGAATCCCGCTGCGAACCTCGTTGTTCTGCAACTCGGCCCAAGGCAGTTGCGTGCTGGCATCCACCGCGAACACCAACGTGCCTGGCGCAGCCTGAATGGGCCCGACGCAAGCGCCCGCTAGTGCGAGGACCCTTGCGAACAAAAACAGCCGCCGACCAGCCGACAAGACCATAGTGATGCGCCCAGCATTGCCTCAATGCCCCGAGCTTAGCGCCTTCACATGTCATCAGCGCTGTGACGAGCGCAAACCTTGGCAGCGCCCGAGCAAAGCCTCAGTACTTGTCGTCAAACGCAAAAATCGGCTTGCGCGTCTTCCACTTGCCTTCGGTGAAGTCGGGGAAAGGCAAGGTCTTGAAACCCTCGGCAATCGACTGCTCCGACAAGGGCGTGATGGCGCTCCAGGCGACCGCGTCGTAGATGTCGATGGGCATGGGCGCGTCGGCCTTCAGCGCTTCGACAAAGGCGTTGATGACGAACCAGTCCATGCCGCCATGGCCGGCGCCGGCGGCGGTGGCGGCGTGCTTCTTCCACAAGGGGTGTTCGAACTTGTCTTGGTAGGCCTGGAAGTCCTCCCACTGGTGCGGCGGACTGATGCCTTCCACATGCACCGAGTGGTTCAGATCCATCCACAAGCCGTTCGTGCCCTGCACGCGGAAGCCCAGCGAATAGGGGCGCGGCAGCGAGGTGTCGTGCTGCAGCAGAATCGTTTCGCCGTTTTCGCAGGCCAAGGTGGTGGTGACGATGTCGCCCAGCTTGAACTTGACCTTGGCGTTCGGGTGCTCCTTCGTGCCCTTTTTGTTGGCCACATAGTCCTGCAGACCACGCGCCTTGCTGGCGAAGGCATTGATGTGGGTGAAGCGATTGCCGCGATGGATATTGGTGTACATCGCGCAGGGACCGATGCCGTGGCTGGGGTAGAGCTCGCCATTGCGCTGCACCGAATGCTCGGTGCGCCAGCGCGCCTCCGACCAGCCTTTTTCTCCGAACTCGACACCGCTGCCGTAAGGCTCGGTCGGCTTGCCGGAGTTGAATTTCACCGCGCGCAAATCATGCTGATAGCCGCCCTGCAGATGCACCAGCTCGCCAAACATCTGCGCCCGCACCATCTGCAGCACCGTCATCACATCGCGGCGGTAGCAGACGTTCTCCAGCAGCATGTACGGCGTGCCGGTGCGCTGCTGGGTGCGCAGCACATTCCAATGGTCCTGCAGAGTGATGCCGGCCACCACCTCGCAGCCCACCGCCACTTTGGCTTCCATGGCCGCAATCGCCATCGGTGCATGCAACTCCCAAGGCGTGGCGATGATGACGCCGTCCAGATTCTTCTGCGCCAACAGCTGCAGATAAGCCTGCTTGTCGCCGCTCTCGCCATAGGTCTGCGGCTTGGGCTTCTCGAACTTTTCCACCATGGCCAGCGCACGGCCCAGCATGATGGGCTCGATATCGCACAAGGCCACCACCTCCACGTCCTCGCGGCGCAGCAGCTCCTTGAGCAAGACCTGACCCCGCATGCCGGTGCCGATCAAACCCAAGCGCAAGCGCTCACGCGTGGCCGCCATGGCGGGGCGGAGCAGGCCGGCGGCGCCCAGGGTCGCTGCGGTGGAGGAGAGAAAACTGCGTCTTTTCATCTTCGTGGTCTCTGAATCATCAACAAGGCGGAGCCAACAAGGCGGAGCCAACAAGGCGGAGCCAACAAGGCGGAGCCAACAAGGCGGAGCCAACAAGGCGGAGCCAACAAGGCGGAGCCAACAAGGCGGAGCCAACAAGGCGGAGCCAACAAGGCGGCGCGCCGCACCGCCTATTACCCTTCGCCTATTGTCAATCGGCTCAGGCGGCTCAAACAGCGGCCCCTGAGTCGGGGCCGCCGGGTTTTCACCAGAACTTGTAGCTGGCCGACAAGCTGTACACACGGCCGAACAGGTTCAGGCTGTGGTCATAGCCTTCCCAGCCGTTCGGGTCGTAATAGGGTTTGGTATTCAGCACGTTCTTGATGTTGAGGCCCAGGTTCAAATCCTTCATCGGGGTCCAGTTGAAGCCCAGGCTAACTTCGTAATGCGCCGGCACGCCGCCGCACTGGTTGGACGCCAAAGCCACGCCACCAGCGGTGCAGGTGCTGGGGTTGTTGTCCGCCTCGTCCGCGTCGTCATAAGCCCATTTGCGGCTGCCGGTGTAGTTGACGAACAAGGTGCTGCCAAAGTTGTTCAGCTGCCAGGCGGCGCTGAAGGTGGCGCGCAGCTTGGGATTCTCGTAGTAGCCAACCTTGTTGACGGTGAAGCTGCCGGCGTCGTCATCCTTGTGCTTGTTGCGGTTCATGATGGTTGCAGCAAGGCCCAGATTCAGGCGACCCATATCGCCCAAGCTGAAGCGGGCGTGCGAGTCGATGTCAAAGCCATCGGTCAACGTGGCGCCGCGGTTCAGATAGCGATTGCTCATGCCGGCCAGCAGACCCACCGAGTACTTGGGCGCACCGCCCACGCACGCCGCAGCATTCGCGGGGTTGGCACACATGGCGGCCGCTGCGGCAATATTGGCGCGGTCTTCGTCGCTGATGCCGCTGCGGATCACGCCGGGCGCGCCAGCCAGGGTCGGGCCGTATTGCTTGGCATACTCGTCGTACAACTCCTGGAAGTCTTGACGCACGATCTCGTTGCGGCGGTAGATGAACCAGTAGTCGGCCGAGATGTCAAAAGCCTTGGCCGGCTGCAGGACAAAGCCCAGCGTCGAGATCTTGGCGGTCTCGGGCTTGAGGTCTTTGTTTGGCGGCGTGAGGCCAGCGATATTGATGCTGCAGTCGCGGTTCAGCAGCGACTTACCCAGGTCCTGGTCGGTGCTGCTGCTGGATTTCTTCAGCAGATTGGCCAGAGCATTGGTTTCATCGCAACGCACCTTGTCCTTCATGCCGCCGCGCTGGGCAAACACACCGCCCTCGCCGGATTCGGCCAGGTTGGGCGCACGGAAGCCTTCCGAGTAAGTGCCGCGCAGCAGCAGCTCCGGCATGGCGCGGAACTTCAGGCCCACTTTGGGAGCCAAATTGGCGCCGAAATGGGGGTATTTGTCCAAGCGCAGAGCCGCGTCCAGCTCCAAGCTCTTGGTGATGGGCACGATGGCTTCACCAAACACCGCGCCGATGGTGCGCTTGCCGTCAAACCAAGAGCCGCCTTGCTGGGTGATGCGTCCGTCCGCCGCATCCTTGTTGCCCGGGGTGACAAAAGACTCCTGCATCACGCTGGCGCCGAAAGCGGTGCGCACATCGCCGGCGGGCAGCTTGGCCACCGTGCCTTCGATCTTGCCGTCCAAAGTGACCAGGCGGGTCCAAGACTGGATGTCAAAGGTCGGGAAGGCTTCGCGCACCAGCTGCGCATTCTTCTCGTTGATGACGCCAAACTCATACGCCGGCTTGTCGGCAATGATTCTGCGGCCGCTCACCGGGTCGGTGCTGAAGGGGCCGAAAGCCTTCTCGAAACCGGCGGTGTTGATGTTCACCGTTTGGAACAGTGTGGAGTGGCTGCCAGCGGCGCTCAAGGCGGTCTCATAGTCCCACTCGCCCAGCGAACCGCGCAGGCCGGCCACCACGCGGTAGCTCTCGTCCTTGTTCTTCTGGCCGAAATGGCCCACCGCGTCTTGCAGCAGATAGGTCAAACCAGCGGTGCCGCCCATCTTGTCCTTCAAAGCCGGGCTCAACTTGTTATAGACGTTATTGGGGCCAAGGAAGGGGTTGACGAAGGTGTTGAGCGTGGTGCCGGTGTTGCGCGAGTACCAGTTGATGGTGCGGCCGCTGTTGAAAGCACCGGGGCCGTTTTCGCCGCGCATGTCGATGCGGGTGAAGGCGGCTTCGGCAAAGCCTTCCATCGTCGGGCTGATGTTCAAGCGACCGGCCAGATAGCCGGTGGCGCGGCTGGACTTGGGGCCGGTGTCCAACTGGTAAGGCAAGGTGTTCCAGATGCAACGCTTGCCCGAGGCTTCGGCAAAGGTGGTGGTGCAACCGGGTGCCGGCTCTTGCAAGCGGGCATTGCCCTTGGCCTTGTCGAACACGAACAAAGTGCCGTTGTTGACCACACCCGGCTCGGAGCCAATGCCCAGGCGGAAGTTGCTGACGAAGTTCGGGTTGTTCTCGTAGAACTGGGCCGGGCGCTTGTCGTAGGTGTCGGCCAGCGCAATGCGGTCGCGCTTGAACAGATTGATCGAGCCGTAGATATTGAAGCGGTCGCGGTCAAAGTCGCCAAAGCCATAGGTGGCGCTGGCCTGGTGTTCGCCAAAGGTCTTGACGTCGGCCGAGCGGTCGGTGCTGACTTTGACTTCCAGGCCTTGGTAAGAGCGTTTGGTGATGACGTTGATGACGCCGGCCATGGCGTCCGAGCCATAGATGGCGGAGGCGCCGTCGGTCAGAATTTCCATGCGCTCGACCGCAGCAGCCGGGATGGTGTCGATATTGACGAACTGGGTTTGGAAGCCCTCAGGCGCGCCGTAGAAGGACAGGCGGCGACCGTTCAAGAGCACCAGCGTGCCCTGCGCACCAATGCCGCGCAGATTGGCTTGCGAAGCGCCATCGGAGCCGGTGAACATGGAGCGGAAGTCTTGCTGGCCCGGCTTGGCGGCGGGCAAGTTGTCCAGCACCTGCAGCAAGGTGCGAGCGCCCATGCTTTCGATTTCTTTGGCGGTCACCACCTGCACCGGCGAGGCGGTTTCGGCATTCACCCGTTTGATGCTGGAGCCGGTGACTTCAACACGCTCCAAGGATTCGGCCTGGGCCGCGCAAACAACAGTCGTCAAGCCAGCGGTGGCCAGCAAGGCCGCCAATTTCGTCAGTTTCATCGCTATCTCCTGGTAGATTGGGGCGAGCTTTGCCGCCACCTTGTTTTTCAACGGTGTTCTTCTTGACCGCCCGAAGGCGGCATTTGCTTACTGCGGAGGTTTTTCTTCTTCGACTTCAGCGGGGTGCTGCGGGCCTGACTGCGGCCCTTGCCCCTTCCTGCCCGATCAGGGCCGCATTGGCCCAGTTGCCGCAGACCTTGGCCGGGGCTCCCGCCGCGGCCAGGCTGCGCAATTCCAAGTGGCTGATGCCACGGACATCCAACTCCGGCTTGACCACCGCCGGAGCCTGCATGGCACCGCTGCTGAACAGCAGACGGCCATCGCCCCAGACCTGGAACTCCATGCCGCCGGCCTTGCGGCAGCTGTCGTCAATGCCCACGTCGGCACGGAACAAGTGCCAGTTGCCGCTCAGATTCAGCGTCAGGCCTTGACCCGGACGTACACCCAGGCCCTTGCGGAACAGCAGGCCATTCATGCGCATCTCGGTGCCGCCGCTGGCCGGCCTGTCGAGCCCGAGCTTGGGCATTGCCTTCAGATCGCTGAGATAGCTTTGCTGCTCTTCGCCCTGCGGCGCGCGGTACTCCAAGACATGGAAGCTCGACAACACAATCGGCTCAACATCGCTGGCCGCCAGCGCATTGAAGGCCTTGGCGGGCGCTTTCTCCTGGGCAACCGCGGTCACCATCGGGTCGGCCGCACTGGCGCTCACACCTTCGCCATCCCCCTCTGGGTTGTGCGTACTCAAGACGCGGAATCGCAGCAAACGTCCGGCCGCCGGCTTGGCGAAGTTGATGGTCTGCAAGCCTTCCTGCAGCCGCAGTCGCCCCGTCTGCACCGGCTTGCCCCAATCGCCGTTGTTGTCGCCCAGATAGACCTCGTAGTCGCAGATCTGGCCGTGCTTCCAGTTTTTGTCATTGCGCGGTGCCAGTTCGATACCGTCGATCAGACGGCGCTCACCCAGGCCCAGCACCCACTCATGCGGGCCGGCGCGCATGGCCTGGTTGCGGGTGGTGCGGAACCAGGTGTCGTGCTTGCCGTCGAAGGCGTTCTCGATCGGGTGACCGGGCTCCTCGCCGGGGCGGTTGACCACGGTCAGGCTGTCGGCCGGCACCTGGCGGCCCAGCTCTGGCGCGGCCGGGAAGTCCTCATTCAGGGTCAGCGGCGTGTCGGCGCTGATCTTCACGAGGAACTGCGCGGCATGGCGGATTGAGCGCTGCGCGGTCTTGATATGGACGGTGCCGTACTTGTCTTGCGCATCAAAGAACCAACCCTGGCCGGCCGCCTCGAACGCGGCCCGGTCACCGAAGGCCGGCAGCACCTGGCCGCCCAACTCCACCGACTGCGGGCGGGCATGGGTGTGCACCATCAAGGCCAGGCTGCGCTGCGCTAACTGGCCGGCGTATTCACCGACGACCGCACCGACCTCGATGCGCACATCACCGGCGCCCTGCGTGACCGCGCTCATGCGAATCTCTTGGCGGCTGCTCTTGGCCTGCTCGCGGTACTGGCGCGTCAGGCCATCGTCTTCATAGATCGTGCTGCTGGACTCCCCATGCGGGTACAGATCCAGGGTCAGCTGATCCTTGGGTTTATGCCCGTCATAGAGCATCTCTGGGTACATCGGCAAGATGGCACCGGCGCGCACAAATACCGGCAGCTTGTCCAGCGTCACCTGCAGATCAAGCGAGCGGCCGTCCTTGCCGGCGCGGGCCAGGCGGCCGTCCCAGTAGTCAAACCACGCGCCCTCGGGCAGGTAGATGTTTTTGCGCCAGCCGCTCGAGGCGGCCTGACTGCGATAGACCGGCGCCACCAAGAGTTCACGGCCCAGCAGGAATTGGTATTTGTGCGCCTCGGTGTTGGCGTTCGGGTCCTTCGGGTGGTCCCACATCAGGCCGCGCACGATCGGCGCGCCGCTGGCCTCGGCCTCTTCGGCCAGGGTGTACATATAGGGCGTCAGCCGCATCTTCAGCTTCAGATATTTGCGGTTGATGCTGCGGTAGGGCTCCTCATAGGCCCAGGGATGCTTGCGCGCCTGCGCGGCCCAGCCGCTCATGCCCATCAGCACCGGGGTGAAGGTCTTCCACTGCAGATCGCGGGTGAAGGTCTCCGGGCTGCCGCCAAAGATGGCGTCCACATCACCGGTGGCATAGACCTGGCCCGACAAGGCCGAGCCAATCAACGTGGGGATGTGCCAGCGGATGTAATCCCAGCTGCTGCTTTGATCACCGGTCCAGGTGACGGCATAGCGCTGAATGCCGGCCCAGCCCATCACGGTCCACAGAAACGGCCGCGCGTCGGAGTTGTCCAGAATGCCGTTGAAAGCCGACTGGTTCGCGTCCATGGCGAACTGATAGCCCTGGCCGGTCCAGGCCACATCGAGCTTTTGCGCACGGGTACCGGCACTGCCGACTTCCCACTTGATCTTGTCGACGCCGTTCTCGGTCCACAAGCCGGTACGGAAACCCAGCTCGCTCAGGCCCTTCACCACCTGCGGTAGCTCGGTGTACCCACAGCCATAGCCATCATTCGGCAAGATCCAGCCGCCGGGCATGTCGTGCTCGCGGTACTTCTTGGCCACCGACTCGATCACGTCCGGCGTCTTGCCGGTCGGGCCATCGCTCCAGCCCTTGGGCACGGTGCCGGGCTTCTTGACGTTATCGCCGTCGTTATAGCAGTCGGCGTCGCCATACTCATAAGCCCAGCGCGGCAGCAGACGGGCACGGCCGGTCAGCTCGGTGTAACGGGCCAAGACCTCACGCGGACCGTCGCCGACAAAGTAGTAGGCATCGAAACGCCCCTCTTGGTGTTGCAGCGAAATCTGCTCCGGCTGGCGCAGGTCGTAGCTGCCGTCGCTCCAGGTATTGCGCAAAACACCCCAACCGCGCGAGCTCATCAAGAACGGCGCAGGGCTGGGCCGGTCGCCCTCCTCCCAACCGCCGGAGTAGCCCACCTCGAGCTGCTTGCCCTTGAATTCAAACCGGCCGTTTTGCTGACCGCCGCCAAAGAAGCGCTCTTGCTTGCTGCTGGCGAGGGTCTGTACGCTCAGCTTGTCGGCCAGATCAAGCGACTGGGTTTCGCTCCAGACCAGGGTCTGGTTGTCGTCCTTGTAAAGCGCAAAGCGCAGCGGCTTCTTATGGATGCGCAGCGCCAGCTGTGAGGTCTTCAGCAACCAATGGTCACCCAGGTCGCTCATGCTGTGCTCGACCTTGTCGGCATAGCGCCCCACCACGATGGGCGCGGCCTTGTCCTCGGCCGGCAGCAACTGATCTTTGCTGCCCGCCCAGATGCGCAAGACATCGGCCCGCAAGAGACTGACCCGCACACGCACCTTGGCGTCGGTGCGCAAGTCCCAATGCTGCTGGCCCTGGCCCAGCGCGCCAGCGTCTGGCACGACCAGCGGCGTCAACTCACGCAAATTGCCAACGGGCGCCGCTTGGGCCGAGCCGGCCGCACCCGCCAACAGCCAGGCCGCCAGCCCCAGGCCCGCACCGATAGGCAATGGCCCGGCGCGCAAACCCGTTTTCATGCTGAGGAAATTTCTTGTCTTCACGGCCATCAATCGAAATGAGTTGAGCGGACTCTAGGCAGGACAACCGGCAGTGTCAAACCAACGAAAACAACAACGAAAGATAAAAGCCGAAAATTCAGTGAAAACCACTAGATTTTTTTGATTGAAACGAAACTTAACAAATCGTCAATCAAGCCTTGAGAGTGCCGTTTCAGCGCGGCAAGCCCAGCAACAATCGAAAGAGACTCGGATCAATTCGATCCAGGCCGGAATTTTTCACCCCAGGGGCCTTCAAACTTTATCTTTCTTTTTATTTTCTTTTTTGCTAGAGTGAAAGTAATTTCAGCCATCGACGGCATCATCCGTTTCGACCGAATTGTTATGAACTCATTGCTCAACCGCTCGCCAGAGGCTTGGCGTCAACTCCAAGGCCTGCACACTGCCGAGGAAATCGCCCAGCAAGCCCAAGTCTGGCGCGAGCTGGGCCAGCGTCTGTTGAGCCAGCAGGGGCAGATCGACGCCTTTCTGAACAACTGGCTGGCCCAGCCCGGCCATCTGGTCATCCTCACCGGCGCCGGCAGCTCGGCCTATTGCGGTGAAGGCGTGGTGGAGCGCATCAACAAGACCTGGGCCGCCGAGGTCCGTGCCGTGCCCACCACCAGCCTGATCAGCCACCCCGGGCTGTACCTGGAACGCGGCCGCCCGACCTTGCTGGTTTCGTTTGCACGCAGCGGCAACAGCCCCGAAAGCCTCGGCGCCGTGGATCTGTTGCGTCAGCTGGTCGACGCACCGCGCTTCTTGAACATCACCTGCAATGCCGAGGGCTCGCTCTACACCCGCAACCAGGCGCAGGCCGACACACTCAATCTGCTGATGCCGGCCGCCAGCTGCGACCGCGGCTTTGCAATGACCAGCAGTTTCAGCAGCATGCAGCTGGCCGCCTTGATGGCCTTCTCAAGCGAGCCTTGGGCACAACGCCATGAGCGCCTGGAAGCGCTGGCGGCACAGGCGCAGACGCTGTTGGGCGAATGGGCCGCGCCGGTCGCCGCCTTGGCGCAACAGCCTTTTTCCCGCATCGTCTATCTGGGCGCAGGACCGCTGGAGGCCTTGGCCAAAGAAGCGGCGCTGAAGGTGCTGGAGCTGACTTGTGGCCGCGTGCTGGCCTTTGCCAACACGCCGCTGGGCTTCCGCCATGGCCCCAAATCCATCCTCGACAACAACACCTTGGTCGTGCTGTTCCTCTCCAGCGATGCGCATGCGCGCCGCTTTGATGAAGACCTGCTGGCCGAACTGCAGCGCGACCGCGTTGCCGGTCGCGTGTTGGTGCTGGGCTGCGGCTCACCGCAAACCGACGCCGAGCAATGGCTGTGCGCGCCGGACGCGCCACTGCTGACCGGTGGCGATGAATGGCTGGCGCCCTTGTGGCTGCTGATGGCCCAGCAATACGCGCTGCAACGTTCGGTGGCACTCGGCCTGACGCCGGACAACCCCTTCCCCGATGGCACCGTCAACCGCGTGGTTCAAGGCGTGACCCTGCATCCTTATGTCGAACGCGGCTGAGTTCCACTACGGCATCGACATCGGCGGCAGCAAGATCGAGCTGGTGGCCTATGCCGATGCGGCCTTGCTGCAGGAGCGCTTTCGCAAGCGTGTGCCCACCCCCGGACACAGCTTCGAGGCCTTTCTGGATGCCGTCTGCGGGCTGGTGCTTGAAGCCGATGCGGCGCTGGGCGCAAGCGGCTCGGTCGGCCTGGGCGCGCCGGGCGTCACCGATCCGCGCAGTGGCCGGCAGCTGAGCTCGAATGTGCCGGCCTTGAATGGCCAGGCCCTGGCGCCAGCGCTGCAAGCTCGGCTGGGCCGGCCGGTCGCTATCGGCAACGACTGCCAGTGCTTCGCCCTGTCCGAGGCCCATGGCGGAGCGGCCGCGGGCTACCCCAGCATGTTCGGCGCCATCATCGGCACCGGCGCCGGCGGCGGCTTCTGCCTGAACGGCCAGCTCTTGCGCGGCCACAACGGCCTGGCCGGCGAGTGGGGCCACGGCGCCCTGCCGGCCACGCTGCAGCAAAAACACCAGCTGCCACTGTGGCACTGCGCCTGCGGCCTGACCGGCTGCCTGGAACGTTATGTGTCGGGCAGCGGCCTGGCCGCGCTCTACCAATATTTCGGCGGCGAGGCCCTGGACGTGCCGGCCATCGAAGCCCGTGCCGAGGCGGCAGATCCCCTCGCCCTGCGGGTGCGCCTGATGCATCTGGATGTGCTGGCCTATGGTCTGGCGCAGCTGATCTTGATCGAAGACCCGCATGTGATCGTGCTGGGCGGCGGCCTGTCCCAAATGCAGCGGCTCTACACGCAGTTGCCGCAGGCCGTGGCCACGCATCTGTTTGCCAGCGTGCAATTGCCGCCGATCTTGCCGCCGCGCTTCGGCGACGCCGCCGGTACCCGCGGCGCAGCCTTGCTGGCCATGCAGCAGACACCGCACCCAGCAAGCGGCAACGGCGTCTGACGCCGCGCCCACGCCGACTCCCCTAGAACACTCGGAATACTTCTCGCCATGTCGTCCCTTCTTTCTGAACTGATCGCCCAGCATCGCGCTGGTGCGGCCCTGGGCATCTACAGCGTTTGCTCGGCCAATGTGTATGTGCTGCGCGCCGCCATGGATGTGGCCAAGCAGTACGGCGGGCCCTTGTTGATCGAGTCCACCTCCAACCAGGTGGACCAGTTCGGCGGCTACACCGGCATGACGCCGGCGCAGTTCCGCGCCTATGTGCTGGAACTGGCGCAAGCGCAAGACTTTCCGGTCAAGCGCTTGATTCTGGGCGGCGACCACCTCGGCCCGAACGCTTGGCAACACCTGGCCGCCGCCGAGGCGATGGGCTTTGCGCGCGAACTGATCCGCAGCTATGTGGCGGCCGGCTTCGAGAAGATCCACCTCGATTGCAGCATGTCTTGCGCCGACGACCCACGGCCGCTGTCCGACGCTTGCGTGGCCGAACGCTCGGCCGAGCTGGCCCGGGTAGCCGAGCAGGCCGCCCGAGACGCCGGCCTGCAGCCGCCGGTTTATGTGATCGGCACCGAGGTCCCGATCCCCGGCGGCGAGGCCTCGCTGGCCCAGGGCCTGGCGGTGACAACGCCGGCCGCCGCGGCCCATACCTTGGAGATTCACCGGCAGGCCTTTGCCGCGCCCGACTTGCAGGCCGCCTGGCAGCGCGTCATTGCCCTGGTGGTGCAACCGGGCGTGGACTTCGACCACAGCAGCATCCACCACTATCGTCCGGCCGAGGCCGCCGCCTTGTCGAGCTTTGTGCTGGAACACAGCGGCTTGGTCTATGAGGCCCATTCGACCGATTACCAAACCGAAGCCTCGCTGCACGCCTTGGTGCGCGACCATTTCGCCATCCTGAAGGTCGGCCCTGCGGTCACCTTTGCGCTGCGTGAGGCTTGGTTCGCGCTGGCCGCCATCGAGTCCGCCTTGCTGCCCGCCGATCGCTGCTCGCACCTGCCCGAGGTGCTGGACGCCGCCATGCTGGCTGCGCCCAAGCAGTGGCAAAAGCACTATGGGGGCAGCGCCGAGGAACAAGGCCTGCTGCGCGCCTACGCGCTCAGCGACCGCTGCCGCTACTACTGGGGCGACGCTCAGGTGCAGGCCGCGCTGGAGCGGCTGATCGCCAATCTGGACGCCCTCAGCATCCCGCTGCCGCTGCTCAGCCAATATCTGCCCGAGCAGTTCGATGCGGTGCTGCAGGGCGGGCTGGCACCCAGCGCCACCGCCCTGGCCCAGCACAAGGTCGGCACGGTGCTGGCCCGCTATGCCCGCGCTTGCGCCCAAGACAAGGTTTCAAGCGTCATCGAAAGCTCGGGTGGCAAAAAACTTTCGGTCGTATAAGCTTTCGGCATTGAACGAAAGCTATTACCCGCTATGACGACAAGAAACACCGGAAAACGGCGCGAACAGATTTTGCAACTGCTGATGGAAAAAGGCAGCGTGCAGGTCTCGGATTTGGCGCCGCTGCTGGGCGTGTCTTCGGTGACGATACGCACCGACCTGAGCGCCTTTGAAGAGCAGGGCTTGGTGACGCGCAGCTATGGCGGCGCCACGCTCAAGCGCATGCCGCCGCCCGAACACAATATCCGCCAGAAGGACACGCTGAACACGACGCTGAAGGAGCGCATCGGCACCCGTGCGGCGCAGATGGTGCACAGCGGCGACAACATCATCATCGACTCCGGCACCACCACGATGGCGCTGGCCCACCATATCCGCGATCTGCGCGAGGTCACGGTGATGACCAACGGCCTCAACATCGCCTGGGAATTGGCCGACGTAGACGGCGTTGAGGTGATGCTGACCGGCGGCCTGCTGCGCAAGAAGTCGCTGTCGATTCTCGGCACCCAGGCCGAAGCCTGCCTGAATGGCTACAACTTCGACAAGCTCTTCCTGGGCGTCGACGGCTGCGACCTGCAGTTCGGCCTGACCACCCACCACGAGGCCGAAGCGCGCCTGAACCACATGATGGTGGAGCGGGCCAAAAAGGTCATCGTGCTGAGCGACTCCAGCAAATTTGGCCGCGCCAGCCTGCACCGCATCGTGCAACTCGACCGCGTGCACACGCTGATCACCGATGCCGGCATCAGCCCCGAGTACCGCGAAGGACTGCTGCGGCTGGGCATTGAACTGATCATCGTTGACTGAAAGAAAAGAACCCGGCGCCATGAGTTCAGCCTTCACTTCCTTGTCGGGTCGCATCCTGACGCCCGACGGTTGGCTGCTGGGCCGCATCGAGTTCGATCAACACATCAGAGCGATCACGCCGGACGCCAGCGCCCCGGCCGAGCGCATCATCCTGCCCGGCTTCATCGACCTGCATGTGCATGGAGGCGCCGGCGTGGACATCATGGAAGGCACGGTGGACGGCCGCAACAGCGCCGAGCAGGTGGCCCGCGCCCACGCCCAACACGGCACCACCGCGCTGCTGGGCACCACCATGACAGCCAGCCCGGCGGCCATTGAGCACGCGCTGGAAGGCCTGAGCGCAGCAATCCAGGGTCGAGCGGCGCGTGGCTCCGGCATGCCGCGCATCCTCGGCGTGCATCTGGAGGGGCCCTTCATCAACGCCAAACGGCTGGGCGCGCAGCCGAATGTGGTCTGCTCGGCCACGCTGGAGCAGGTGCGCCACTATCACGCCATCGCGCCGATCAAGGTGCTGACACTAGCGCCCGAATTGAGCGGACACTTGGCCCTGATTCCGCAGCTGAACGAGATGGGCATTCGCGTCCAGATCGGCCATTCGGCCGGCAGCTACGAGGACGGCCTGGCCGCGCTGCAGGCCGGCGTAGCCGGCTTCACCCATTTGTTCAATGGCATGACGCCGCTGAACCACTACCAGCCCGGCATCGTCGGCGCGGCCCTGGCGCATGCGCAATTCGCCGAGCTGATCCCCGATCTGCAGCATGTGCATCCCGGTGCCATGCGGACGGCGATGCGGGCGATTCCGCAGCTCTACTGCGTCACCGACGCCACCGCCGCCACCGGCATGCCGGACGGCGAATACGCACTCGGCTCGCAGCGGGTACTGAAGTGCCAGGGTTGCGTGCGGCTCGCCAGCGGCTCACTGGCCGGCAGCGCGCTGACCATGGACCAGGCGCTGCGCAATCTGCTGTCGATCGGGGTGGATCTGGCAGCGGCCTCACATGCGCTGTCGCGCAACCCGGCCGACTACCTGGGCCTGTCCGACCGTGGCCGTATCGCCCCCGGCGCCTGGGCCGACCTGCTCAGCTTTGACACCGAGATGCAATTACAGGCCGTCGTCATCGAAGGCGAGGCTCTTTCTCTCAACCCCGATCGCCCCGATCAATCCGTCGCCAAGGACGCCCACGCATGAACGCGCCAGCCAGTTCCGCTACCGCAAGTCCGTCCCCAGGACTCAGCGGCGCCGCCGCCACCTCGACCCCACTCGGCTCGATGCGCTTCATGCTCTTCATCGCCGGCATGGGCGGCCTGCTCTACGGCATCGACATCGGCATCATCGCCGGCGCCCTGCCCTATTTGGAGTCGACCGCCTCGGTGCTATGGAAGCTGAGCACCCAGCAACTCGGCTTCATCGTCGCCGCGGTGCTCTTGGGCAGCGTGCTGTCGTCGCTGTTTGCCGGCGCGCTGGCCGACTGGATCGGGCGCAAAAAAGTGATGGTGCTGAGCGGCCTATTGTTCGCCCTCAGCATCCCCATCATCGCGCTGGCCGAAGGCTATATGCCGCTGCTGCTGGGTCGGCTCCTGCAAGGCATCAGCGGCGGACTGATCGGCGTAGTGGTGCCGCTCTATCTGGCCGAATGCCTGCCCGCCGAGCAGCGCGGCCGCGGCACGGCAATGTTCCAGTTACTGCTGACGATAGGCCTGGTAGTGGCCGCCTTGATCGGCTTGTACTACGCCCGCCAGGTGGAGGCCGCCACCGCGGCGACGCAGCTGACGAGTGGATTCGGCGCGCTGAGCAGCGCGCAAAGCAACGCCATCTTCCTGGCCAAAGACGCGGCCTGGCGCAGCATCTTCTGGATCTGCCTGGTCCCCGGCCTGGTGTTCACGCTGGGGGCCTTGCTGTTGAATGAATCGCCGCGCTGGCTCTTGCGCCGCGGCCGCCTGGATGCCGCCCGGCAGGCCTTGCTGCGCAGCCGCAGCCCCGCCCAGGCTGAGACCGAGATGCGCGAGATGCTGGCGCTGAGTCAGCCGCAGCAGCTTCACGTCGGCTCGGGGGCCGACCCGCTGCTGAGCCGCCGCTATCTGGCGCCCTTTCTGTTGGCCTGCCTGATCTTGGCCGGCACACAGGCCACCGGGGTGAACTCGATCTTGTCCTATGTGGTCACCATCCTGCACCAGGCCGGCCTGGCAGGCTCCACCGCCAATGCAGCCGATGTAGCGATCAAGGTCTTGAATGCGCTGATGACTGTAGTTGCCGTTGCCCTGGTCGATCGCAAGGGCCGCAAATTCCTCTTGATGCTGGGCAGCGGCGGCATTTGCGTCTCGCTGCTGCTGAGCGGCGCGCTGTTCTGGTCGGCCGAACGCGGCCGCAGCGATGTCGCCACCACGGTGCAAGCGTTGGTGCAAAACGATCGCCTCACGTTGGACTTTGATGCTGCCTTCCTAGCGCGCGCCGGCGTCAGCACGGGCGATGGGCGCCAGGCACAGCAGCTGACGCTGGCCTATTCCTATGGCGACTTCAGCAATGTGCAGACGCGCCGCAGCGATGAATTGGACCTGAAGACCCTACAGATCCAACGCGAAGACACGGTGCAGGCCGACAGCGTCATCGGCGCCTTCTTCCGCCGCCTGCATCTGAACCCCTTTGCCGACCCGGCCAGCGCCGTCGGCGCGCCGCTGAAGATCCAGCAAGCCCTGATCGGCCCGGTGCCCAGCGAGACCCACGGTTGGCTGGTGACGGTCTGCATCTTTGCCTTCGTCGCCTTCTTCGCGGTGGGCCCCGGCGTTTGCGTCTGGCTGGCGCTGTCGGAGCTGATGCCCACACGCATCCGCTCCAATGGCATGAGCATTGCGCTGCTGATCAACCAGTTCGTCTCCACCACCATCGCGGCGGTGTTTTTGCCCACCGTAGGCAATCACGGTTATGCGGCAATGTTCTTCTTCTGGGCCGGCTGCACGGTGCTCTACTTCCTGACCGCCAGTTTCCTGCTTCCCGAAACCAAGGGCCGCACGCTGGAGGAGATCGAGGCCTTCTTCGTCGGTAAGGGTGGCAAAGGCGGTAACGACGGTAAAGGCGGCAAGGGCCAAAACGGCCGATAAGGCTAATGCTGCGCCAGCAACTGCTGCGTGCGGCGCAGATGGTCGCCCATGCCTAGAGCCTCGAAGGCTGCTGCGGCCTGCGCCAGCAGCAGCTGCGCTGGCGCCCCCTGAGACAGGGCCAACTCGGCCGCGCACAAATCGTTGACGGCTGCCTCATGCGCCGAACCGCGCACTTCCGCGGCTCGGCGGGCCAAGGCCAAGTAATGTTGCGCGGCGGCCGGCCGCCCTTCGGTCTGAGCCAGCCTCGCCGCCGCCCGGTAGGCCATGGCCACGCCGATCCAATCGCTCTGGCGCGCACGCCGCAAGGTCTGGGCAATTTGCCGGCGCGCGCCGCTCACATCACCCTGAGCGACCAGTATTTCGGCCAACCAGCCATGGTTGAACGAGCTGAACAGCCCCCCGCCGCGCGGTGCAAGCCAGGCGATCGCATCACGCAACTCGGCGGCAGCACTGCTGCTGCGCTCCTCCATCCACGCGCCATAGGCCGCGGCCGCATGGCCCATTGAGAAGGTGAAGAGGCTGCGCACCCGCCCGCCAATGCGGTGCGCTTCCTGAGCGCTTTGGCGCGCCTCCGCCCAGCGCCCTTGCCACAGCAGCACGGCCGCACGCCAGCCTTGCACCGAGGCCTCCACCGGCAGATTGCTGCCGCGCACATTCGACAAGGCTTCGTCAAAGGCCTCGTGGGCGGCCTGGAAATGGCCCTGATCCCCAAGCACATAGGCCTTGCAGGCCAGTGAATAGCTGCGCCCGACCGCCGGGCGACCCAACCCGGACAAGGTGCCGCCGCGCGGGCCGCTACCGGCTTGGCGCTGAAAGGCCAGGGCCTCGTCCAGCAGACGCAAAGCGGCGGGGTAGTCGGCCGCCGCGGCCAGAATCTGCCCGAGCGCACCGCGCAACTGCGCCAGCAAGGCCTCATCACCGGCCTCTTGGGCGGCCAGCAGGCCCTGCTCGCAATGCTTCAGCCCAGCCTTGGCATCACCCAAGGCGTAGCTGACATAACCCAACCAATACTCGGCACGTGCGATGCGGCCGGCATCGGCACCAGCCGCCGCCAATTTGGCGGCATGCTGCAAGACCCGCAGGTCGGCACGCGAAGCGTCAAACACACAGGCCAGCCCAAAACGCTGCGCGATCAGCACCCAGCGCTCGTCCACCCCCGGGCCAGGCGGCAGGTGCTCCAGCGCGGCCAGGGCGGCACGGTATTGCTTCTTGGCGCGGTCCAGCGAGGACGAGGCCAGCGCCTGGTCGCCGGCGCGCTCGGCATGAAAAGCCGCTTCCTCCCACAGTCCGGCGGCCCCGCCGTGATAGGCCAGCAACTCATCGGTGGCCTGGCGCGGGGTGTTGACCGACTGCGAGCGCAGTTCGGCGGCCACGTGCCGGTGCATGAACTGGCGCTCGTGCCAGCCAATCGACTCGTAAACCACATCGCGGGTGATGCCGTGCTTGAAGCGCAGGAAACCCGCGCGCCGGTCAGGGAACACAAAGTCCGCCTCGGCCAAGGCCAGCACCGCGGGGTCGCGCTCGCCGCAGCCGGTCACGCGCTGCAAGAGCCAGGCCGGAATGACATTGCCGATCACCGCCGCCGCACGCAGCAAATGCACCTGAGCGGCAGGCAAACGCGCCACGCGCGACTCGATCAAGGCCGCCAACCAGGCTTGCCCGACCTGTTCTCGCCCCTGCGGAGTCGGCGTCGGCTGCTTCGCTGTCTCATGCTTGAGCGCATGACACAGCTCCTCGATGAACAAGGGGTTGCCGCCGGCATGACGCTGAATCTCAGTGGCAACAAAGGGATCGGTGGCGGGCAGCAGTTGCACCACGGCGGCGGCCGCCTCACAGTCATTGAAAGGCTGCAGGTCCAAGACGCTGATGCCTTCATCCCGGCTCGGTAGGGCCGGCTCCGGCAACACGTCCGCCGTCTGTTGCGGTCGGGTGGCGGTCAGCAAAAGCAGAGGCAGGCGCTGCTCGCGCGCAAGGGTGTGCAGCCGGTGCAAGAGCGTCAGGCTGGCATCATCGGCCCATTGCAAATCGTCAATGCAAATCAGCTGCGGGGCTCGCCGGGCCAGGCCGGCCATCCACTGCAGCCAGGCGTCCGGGCGCGCCGTGGGCTTGGCCTGCAGCAAGTCAGCGGCCTCTTGCATGCCTTGCGCCTGCAAAGCGCGCAGCATCTGTAAGAACGGTTGCAGGGGCTCGGCGCTCAAATAGCTTTCGCAATAGCCGCGGTGCACCTGGCAATTGCCTTCGGCGGCGCGGCTCAAAAACTCTTCGGTCAAACGGGTCTTGCCGACGCCGGCATTGGCCCGTACGCTGAACCACAGCGGCTGCCCCCGCACGGCCTGCTCAAGCGCAGCCTCCAAGGCGGCCAACTCGCTGACCCGCCCGACAAACGGAGACAGCCCGCGCCGCAGGCTGGCCTCAAAGCGCCGACCAATCGCCGCTCGCCCCATGATGGCGTAGACCGTCAAGGGCGTGCTGCGGCCCTTGAGCTGCACCTCGCGGCGTGCACCGGTTTGGAAGTAATGGCTTTGCAGCCCCAAGGTTTCTTCGCTGACCAGGATCTCATCGGCCTCGGCCATATCGGACAGCCGGGCGGCAAAATTCGGCGTATTGCCGAGCAGCTCGAAGCGGCCGCGCACCGCATCACCGTCTTCGATCAGCACCATGCCGGCATGAATCCCGGAGTGCAGGCTCAAGGCCTGACCATGCGGCCATTGCGCCTCGCCACTGGGCGGCTGCAGGCCGCGCACCGCCTGGTGCAACTCCAGCACCGCTTCGGTGGCACGCCGACCATCATCCTCACGCACCTCGGGGTGACCGAAGATGGCCAGCATGCCATCGCCCTGGATGCGCACCACCGTGCCACCATGCCGTGGCACCACGCTTTGATACAGCGCCCGCAGCTCGGTCAACATGGCGGCGTAATGCTCTGCCTCCATGCCATCGGCCAAGCGTGTCGAATCAGTAAGATCCGAAAACACGACGGTCAAATTGCGCCGCTGCCCCACCGAATGCAGTGTTGGCGCGCGTGAATTGGGGTCGGTCATGGCCTCAAGCTTTTGTCGCGGCTGGGTGCTGTCGTCCCATCCTACAACCTGTGGATGCGCTGGAATCAAAGATTCACAAGGGGCGCCGGGAATGCAGGTAAATCCTCTTCCCGCAGGCCCAGAAAGATCGGCTGACCTTGGCGGCGATGGATATTGATCTTGGCGTTGTAGACCCGGTGCGGCAGGCCATGTTTGTCGCTGATCTCGAACTCGCTGATACCGAATTCACCTCGCGCATCGCGGCGACCGGTCAGGTAGCAGGCGATTTCGTCAATTTCGGCGCCAGCCAAACTGAGACCATTCAGTTGCTTGAGCGGGCGGCGTGTACGTTCGACAAACTCGATGCTGTCGATGCGTTGAATCTCGCCGCTAGTCTCGCTGCGCATCAAGGTGTTGAATTTGCCAACCACGATCTGCCCGGGCAAGGCTCGGTCAATCATGCGCGCCAATTCAATCGTCACCTGGCCGACCAAATAGCTGAACGAGGTCGGGTTCAGCCCCTCACTTTGATAAAACTCATAGTGCGAGCCGACATGGAAGGCGGCGCGCAACTGCGGCACCGACTCGGGCCGCTTGGCGCGCTCGCGCGCCAAGGCGTTATCGGCCAGGATGAATTGCAGCAACTGGTAGAGCTCGACATTCGCCTCGATGCCGCGCATACGGTTCCAGATATAGAAGCCGTCGCCGGTGGTGGTGCGGGCGAAATTGATATTGATCTCGCGGTCCAATAACTTGGCATAGGCCGCATTGACCGAGCAAGACAGGCTGTTCAGCTGCACCACCTGCTGCAGCGGGGACAGCAGGGAAAAGCCCACCGCATCGAACAGAATCACGGCCCGGTCTTCCACCAGGCGAATGCCATAACGTGCCACGATGGCGGCAATCAGACCCAGGCCCAGGCCGGTTTCGGGCGCAAACGGCAGGTCGATCAGCTGCGGGCTCAGGCCCAGTTCAGCGGCCACTGCCTCAAATTGCGACTCGGGCACATGGGTCTGGTTGGCCAGCAATTCATCCAGCACACGGCGGCGGCGGGCGGCTTCCACCGCATCGGCACTCGACTGGCTGAACTCGGTCAGCAAAGGATGCGGCGCCACCAGCACGCGCAAGCCGCGCGGCGCTGGGGTCCAGGCAAAAATCAGGTTCTCGCCCAAGTCCCAGAGGGCGTAGAGCCGCTGATCCAGCACGACGATGTTGTCGCGCGCCTGCGCTTCGCCCAAGCCGCTGGGCAAGGCATAGGCCATGAAGCCGTCAAGCCATGACCTGCGCTTGCGGATTTCGTCTGTCACTGTTCTACCCCTGCCACGTCTGCATGATGCTCAAGGCCCATGCACCGACCGAGGTCGACACACATAGGCCTCAAGCGCCGTTTGAATCAGCCGGCATTGTCAGGGATGAACAAGAACTTTTTGAGCGAATCAAACCGAAGCGCAGCGGCGGCAGTGCAATGGGCGCGCTGTCGCTGCGCTTCGGCTCGATCCGGGTTCATGAAAGGCAGGCTTGTGCCCGCGCACTCAGACACGGCGCGCGCTGTTCTTGGCGGGCTTGGCGGCGGCCAGCAGTTGCTGCTGCATCTGGCTGTTGATGCTGAGTCCGGTAACCACCACACGCGGCAGTTGCACCACCTGGACGGCGGGGGCTGACTTGCCACTGATGAACACCGGCGGCAGTTGCGCAACGGCGGGCTGCGGAGCGGCCTGGGCCAGCGATGCCAAGCCAAGTGCGGCCGTGACAGAAAGGGTTTTGATCAAATTCAATGTTGTCGACATGATGAGTGCTCCTGAAAGTTGAGTGGGTGGCGAAGTCCTTTTTCGGCTTCGTTGGACTCATTGTGTGGAATGCTCACGCCCTTCACCATGCCGATGCGATGAACTGCCAGCCAAGCCGCTTGGCTTGCGCCATCAAGCGACGAAGGGTTTTCCCTAGATCACCACGCACCATCACCAAGCCCTTGTTTTTCCAAGCAAAGGCACGCTTCCGTTCTCGCCGCCTTGGCCTTGTGCAGGCTGGAGCAGCGACGGCCACCAAGCCTCCCCAAGCGCGCTTGCTGGCGCAATTTCGTCGCGGCGCCCTATGATGGCGGGTTGCCTTGCCAGATTGCCGACCATGTCCGACCCCACTCCGCTGCCGTTTGAAGTTCCGATGATCCGTGTGCGGGGGGCGCGCACCCACAATCTGAAGAACATCGATGTGGACCTGCCGCGCAACAAGCTGGTGGTGATCACCGGTTTGTCGGGTTCGGGCAAGTCCAGTCTGGCCTTTGACACGCTGTATGCCGAGGGCCAGCGCCGCTACGTCGAGAGCTTGTCGGCCTATGCTCGCCAGTTCTTGCAGCTGATGGACAAGCCGGATGTGGACGTCATCGAAGGCTTGTCGCCGGCCATCTCGATCGAGCAAAAAGCCACCAGCCACAACCCGCGCTCGACGGTCGGCACCGTCACCGAAATCCACGATTACCTGCGCCTGCTCTACGCCCGCGCCGGCACGCCCTTCTGCCCCGACCACCACTTGCCGCTGGAGGCGCAAAGCATCAGCCAGATGGTCGATGCGGTGCTCGGCATGCCCGAAGACAGCAAGCTGATGCTGCTGGCCCCGGTGGTGCGCGACCGCAAGGGCGAGTTTCTGGACCTCTTCGAGGCCATGCAGGCGCAAGGCTATGTGCGCTTTCGCGTCGATGGCGTGACCGTCGACGCACCGGACTTCCCGGCGCTGAAAAAGGCCGAGAAGCACGATATCGACGTGGTCATCGACCGGGTCAAGATCAAGGCCGAGAGCGCCGATTCGCTGCGCCAGCGCCTGGCCGAAAGCTTCGAGGCCGCCTTGCGTTTGGCCGAAGGCCGTGCGCTGGTGCTGAATATGGACAGCGGCAAGGAACAGATTTTCTCCAGCAAGTTCGCCTGCCCGATCTGCAGCTATTCGCTGCAGGAGCTGGAGCCGCGCCTGTTCTCTTTCAACTCGCCGGTGGGCGCCTGCCCGTCTTGTGAGGGCCTGGGCCAGATGACGGTGTTCGACCCCGAACGGGTGGTCGCCTTCCCCAGCTTGAGCCTGGCCAGCGGCGCGGTGAAGGGTTGGGACCGGCGCAATGCCTACACCTTCTCGATGCTGGAAGCGGTGGCGGCGCATTACCAGTTCGACATTGATCTGCCCTTTGAGGAACTGCCCGAAACGGCGCGCCAAGCGCTTTTGTATGGCTCCGGCACCGACGAGATCCAGTTTGTCTACCAGGCCGAAAGCGCGGCCGCCGGCGGCGGCACCAAGAAGCGCGCGGTAAAACGCTCGCACCCCTTTGAAGGCATCCTGCCCAATTTGCAGCGGCGCTTCAAGGAAACCGACTCCAGCGCGGTGCGCGAAGACTTGGCGCGCTATATGGCGCCCAAGAAGTGCCCGCATTGCGAAGGCTCCCGCCTGCGTCGCGAAGCCCGCCATGTCTTGCTGCAACCGGCCAGCGCCGAGGTGGGCGAGATGGGGCGGCCAATCTATGAGGTTGAGCATTCGACGCTGCGCGACTGTCTGCACTATTTTGAAGGCCTGAAGCTCAAGGGCGCCAAGGCCGAGATCGGCGACAAGGTGGTGCGCGAGATCACCTCACGCCTGCGCTTCTTGAACGACGTGGGCCTGAACTATCTGAGCCTGGACCGCAGCGCCGACACCTTGTCGGGCGGCGAGGCGCAGCGCATTCGCTTGGCCTCGCAAATCGGCTCCGGTCTGACCGGCGTGATGTATGTGCTGGATGAACCGTCCATTGGCCTGCACCAGCGCGACAACGACCGCCTGATCGCCACGCTGCGCCGCCTGCGCGACCTGGGCAACTCGGTGCTGGTGGTGGAGCATGACGAAGACGCCATCCGCGCCGCCGACTATGTGCTGGACCTAGGGCCTGGCGCCGGTGTGCATGGTGGCCACATCATCGCGCAGGGCACGCCGACCGAGGTGGCTGCCAACCCAGCCTCCCTGACCGGTCGCTACCTTTCGGGTACGGCCAAGATCGAGGTGCCGCGCGAGCGCCACCGCGTGCCGGCCGATGCCGAGCACAAGTCGCTGAAGATCATCAACGCACGCGGAAACAACTTGAAGGGCGTGACGGTCGAGATCCCGGTGGGCCTCTTGACCTGCGTGACCGGCGTGTCCGGCTCCGGCAAGAGCACCTTGGTCAACGACACGCTCTACACCGCGGTGGCCAAGAAGATTTACCAAAGCCACGCCGACCCCGCACCCCATGATGAGATCGAAGGGCTGGACGCCTTCGACAAAGTCATCAATGTGGACCAGTCGCCGATTGGCCGCACGCCGCGCTCCAACCCGGCCACTTATACCGGCTTGTTCACGCCCATACGCGAACTGTTCGCCGAGATGAACACCGCGCGCGAACGCGGTTACGGGCCAGGTCGCTTCTCCTTCAATGTGGCCGGCGGCCGCTGCGAGGCCTGCCAGGGCGACGGCGTGCTGAAAGTGGAGATGCACTTCCTGCCGGACGTCTATGTGCCTTGCGACACCTGCCACGGCAAGCGCTACAACCGCGAAACGCTGGAGGTGCTCTACAAGGGCAAGAACATCACCGAAGTGCTGGCGATGACCATCGAGGACGCCCACCAGTTCTTCAGCGCCGTGCCCACGCTGGCGCGCAAGCTGCAGACCCTGCTGGATGTGGGCCTGGGCTATGTGAAGCTAGGGCAAAGCGCCACCACGCTCTCGGGCGGCGAGGCGCAACGGGTCAAGCTGGCGCTGGAACTGAGTAAGCGCGACACCGGTCGCACGCTCTACATCCTGGACGAGCCGACCACCGGCCTGCACTTCGCCGATATCGCTTTGCTGCTGAAAGTCTTGCACCAACTGCGCGATGCGGGCAACACCATCGTGGTGATCGAACACAACCTCGACGTCATCAAGACGGCCGACTGGTTGATCGATATGGGCCCCGAAGGTGGCTCAGGCGGCGGGCAACTGCTGCTGGCCGGCACACCGGAAGACTTGGCCGCCCATGAGGGCAGCCACACCGGGCGCTATCTGAAGGCTTTGTTGCGTTAAATGAGCAATGCGCCATCACGGCGCCATCGACTCCAACGGTGCCTGCGGCTTAAGTGCTGCGGCGACGAGCCACAAAGCCCACGGCCAAGAGGCCGGCCATCAGCATCGCCCAAGTGCCGGGCTCTGGAATGCCTGGAACCACCGGCGGAATGGTGTTCGTGCCCGGCGGCAGCGAGGGGACAAAGAATCCACTGGGGGCCGGGGCAGGCGGCGCAAAGCCAGCACCCGTCGGCGGCAAGGAACTGACGTCAAAGCCGTCGTTATTGCCACTGGCGATTTGCGAGAAGCTGTTCGCCGGGGTGGGCGCCGCGGTCGCCATCGGGCCGGCCGATGGCGGATCAATTTCCAAGGGCGTTTGCGGATCGACCGACTCATTGGCGGCCGACGCAACGGTGCTGCCACCGGCGGCGGTCTTCGGGCTCAAGCGCTGGATGCGGCTGACGTTGCGGCAAACGGTCGGCACCAAAATGCACTGCCCATCTTCGCAATACACCAAACCACGCTCTTGATACTGCTGGGTCCACTTGGCCCGGCTGACGGTCTTGCAAATGCTGTTGGCGCCGAAATGCATGTCGCGGATTTCGCTGCCGTACTGGGCCTGACCCTGAATGCCGTCACGCTGAATGGTCACCAATTCGTCGTAGTCACGCTTGAGCATGCGGGCCTTGAGGCGCTCGCGGGCAGCGACGGGAATATCTTGGTAGCGATCAACGGCTGCCACCACGTCGCCCATGAAGGGGTTGACGCCTGGTTTGTCCCAGGAGCAATGCGGCAAGACATTGCCGGGGGCTGCGCCGGCAGCCGCTAAAGCAATCGATGCGAGCAAAGACATGGCTAGATTTCCGTTTCACGACAAGGCTTCGATGTAGCACCATTCACGCCGCCAGAAGCCACAGCCGACATGAAAGCAAGATGGGAAAAGCCCTGCTTTTTCCACGATGCGCAATGTCAACAGTGTAATAACCCTGACATTCGATACGAGATGCTGACGTGGGGCGCACTCTCTACAGCGGTGCGGTATTCACGTTTTTGCTTGGGTTTATCGCCCCATATCGGCTTGACCACCGCGCAAGCAGGCCGAGACGGCGCCCAAGGCCTTGTTGGCAAGCGTCGGCTGGGCGCTTACTTTTTTCATTGCCAGCCAGCGCTGCCCGCTTGCGGAGGCGTCATTCGCTGCTATCGTGCCAGGGCTTCGATCAGCCCCCAGACTTCTCATTCCCATGCATCCGGCCAGTGCCCCCTATGTGCTCTATGTCGAAGACGACAGGATCAATATCGTCTTGATGGAAGAGGTGTTCAGGCGTCTGCCCGGCTGGCGGCTTGACTGCGCCGAAGACGGTGCCCAAGCCCTTGAACTCTTATCGGCCGGCTTGCCAGACCTGATGCTGATCGACATGAATCTGCCCGATATGAGCGGGCTCGATTTGCTGCAACGGTTGCGCGCCGACGCCTCCACCGCCGCGCTGCGCTGCGTCGCCCTATCGGCAGATGGCCTGGGCGAACAAGTTGAGGCCGCGCTGCAGGCGGGCTTCAGTGATTACTGGCTCAAACCGATTGATGTGACGAGACTGGCCGAAACCCTCAGGTCGACCTTGTCGGACGAGGCGGCTTGATTCGAATGCGGTATGTGAAGCGACAAGAAAAAAGGCCCGGGTAGTCCGGGCCTTTGTCTTGCCGAGAGCGAAGGGCCTGAGCCTCCCGCCCTGACAGCACAATTTACTTCAGGTGGCTGTTGATCAGCTTGGTCATCTCGAACATATCGGCCTTGGCCTTGCCGAAGATTTCCTTCAGGGCGGCGTCGGCAACGATGATGCGCTTTTGCACTTCGTCTTGCAGCTTGTGCTTCTTGATGTATTCCCAGACCTTCTTGGTCACATCGGTGCGCGGCAGCGGAGCTGCGCCCACGATGGCGGCCAAAGCGGCGCTGGGGGTCAAGGCCTTCATGAAGGCAGCGTTAGGCGTACGCTTCTTAGCGGGTGCAGCTGCAACCTTCTTGGCCGCAGGAGCCTTCTTCGCAGGAGCCGCCTTCTTGGCCGTCACAGCAGCCTTTTTGGCCGGAGCCGCGGCTGCTTTTTTTGCCGGAGCGGCCTTGGTGGCCGGCGCCGCTTTCTTAGCGGGTGCGGCCTTCTTTGCAGTTGCCATTTCGATTCTCTCCATCAAAAGTTGTTGATGTGCTGGGTCCGGGTGAAGGCCGCATAAGCCTTCAATTCTCTCTAGCACCTAGCAGCGTGAATGGTACTGCTCGCCCCTGGCATTGAGAAGCCGTAGATCCGCAAAGAAGGCGCTATCTCACAGGGAAATACCCGTTGTTTACCCTTGGTGTCGCGCACTCGCATCACTTCGCGGGCATTTATTCGCGTCAGTGCGCGGGTCAGTGGCGATCCCCGGGCAGCATGCCTCGGCCCACCCGGCGCAAAATCCGATTGAATATGGCGTTATGAAATTTCGCCAGCCGCGCTTGGATGCCGACCTGAGCGGCCGATGGTTTGAATGACATCGGCTTCGCAAGCGGGTCTGTAGTGCCTGAGGGTTTTCACCAGCGCGGGCGACGTGCCCGCCTTCCATCGACGGCCGAAACCTTGGTCGGCGTCAACTTAACGCTCGGACTCGTAGGACAACAAGGCCGTGGTTTCCCATTCGATGGCCCGACCGTTCTCGACATAGGGCATGAAGCGTGCGCTGCGGATGTCCTGCAGCGCTTGTTGATCCAGTCTGGCAAAGCCGGACGACTTTTTCAAGCTGACTTCCTTCAACAAGCCTTGAGCGTCCACGACGATGCGTAGATGAGCGACACCGGTCTCACCCAAGCGGCGCGACTGCAAGGGCACCGTCAATTTGGGTTCTTGCAAATACCGAACGGCACCCGGTGCGATCTGCTTGGGTGCGGCTGGCGGCCCCGACTGCGGCGACACGACAGCATTCGGCGGTGCGGCCACCGCCACGGGACTCGTCAGCGCAGGGTTGCTGGCCGACTCCCGCGGCGCTTCATCCGCCGCCGGAGCATGCGCGACGGCGACCGAAACGACCGACACAAGCGGCGGGGCCATCGACGGCATAAGCACCGGCAAGGGGGCCGTGGGTCTTGGGGCCAGTGACGGTGACGGCAACGGTGGCTTCGGCGCGGCCGGGGTCGCGATGATGCTGAATTTGATCGGCTCAGAGATCTTCTTTTTCACCGAACCTGGCAGCAGCAAGGTCCAAGCCAGCAGCGCGTGCAAGCCCAAGATCGCAGCGATCACACCGATGCGTGAACGCGAAGCTCGATCACCGGGATGGCGAGCAGGCATCAAACGAGGAGACGCGTTCTGCGTCGTCCCGGGCGATCGGGACGATTTCTTCGGCAGCGCTCCGAGGTCGAGAGTGGCGGCGATGGCAGTGGTCACGGCAAATATCAGGCAAACAGAACGGGCAGAAGTGCCGACCTCAGATACCGGCTCGAGGTCGAACGGTGAGTTCCCGCTGATATTAACATTAATGCGAATTATTACTATTTACACATTTGCGATGAATCTGTGTGCATGACGCGCTTGCTGCAACGGACGAGAAAAAGCCCCTTTCACCTCGGGTGAAAGGGGCTGGATCGCGACACAGAGCCGGCCGACGGCCCGGCTCTATCGCGTTTCTAAATCAGGCCTGGGGCCGTTCGCTCAGTCAGTGAGCGCCGTCGGCGCCACTCGCGTTGCGGTCGATCTTCGGCGCGGTGCGCAGACTCAGCACCATGGTGGCCGCCAAGATCGCGACGACAACGCCCAATGAAATCAGCACCGGAATCTTGATCACGTCGATCAGCATCATCTTGGTGCCGATGAAGGCCAGCACCACTGCCAGGCCGTAGCTGAGCAAGTGGAACTTGGTGGCCATCGCCGCCAACAAGAAGTACATCGCACGCAGACCCAGGATCGCGAAGATATTGGACGTCAACACAATGAAGGGATCGTTGGTGATGGCGAAGATCGCCGGGATCGAGTCCACCGCGAAGATCACATCGGTCATGCCCACCAGCGCAATCACCAGCAACAGCGGCGTGGCCAAACGCTTGCCGTTTTCCACCGTGAAGAAGCGCTCGCCATCAAAGTTCTTGCTGACCGGCATGGTGCGGCGCAAGAGCTTCAGCGCCGGGTTGGCTTCCAGATCGGGCTCCTGGCCAGCCGCCCACCACATCTTGATGCCGGTGATCAGCAAGAAAGCGCCGAACAGATACAGCACCCAATGGAACTCGGCGATCAGCCAGCCGCCCACCAAGATCATCACCGTGCGCAGCACGATGGCGCCGATGATGCCGTACATCAGCACCCGCTTCTGGTACGCCGCCGGCACCGAGAAGTAAGTGAAGATCATCAAGAAGACAAAGATGTTGTCGACGGCCAGCGACTTCTCAATCAGATAGCCGGTCAAAAACTCCAGCGCGCGGGTGTTGGCCAGCGCCACGTCCCCGGTGCTGTCCTTGATGGCCCACCAGAACAAGCCATTGAAGGCCAGGCTCAAGGCCACCCAGACCAAGGACCAATTGATGGCCTCCTTGACCGAGACCTCGTGCGCGCCCTGCTTGCGCAGCACGACAAAGTCGACGAACAAGGCCACCAGCACGGAGCCGCCGAAGAAAAACCAAAGCCAAAGAGGTGCGATCGTATCCATTGAATTCCCGCAATTACAGACCAGACAAGCCACGCTCCCGTCTATCTAAGCACAGACGCGGCCACATGTCGAAAGGTCTTGCGGGACGGCTTGCAGAGGTTCTCTGCATGAGAACGTCTCCATGTGCCGGCTGCGGGGCCCGGGCGTCTTCACAGACGCCGTACTGACGGGCGGCCGCCACGGCCTGCGCCGCGTAGCTACTCCCCTTTCGGAAGCCTGCATTCTGCCATGCATAGGCAAGATCTGACCCGATTTAGGGAAAAACCTCCATCCCGACCCAGGGCAATTGTTCACGCAGCGCCTGTATGCTTGTGCGCATGAAGACACTTGTGCGTTGGTTGTTGCTGGCCGGAGCGCTGCTGCTGGTGGCTCATCTCTACCCGGGCGTGGAGGTGAAGTCCTTCACCTCGGCCCTGATCGCAGCCATGGTCTTGGGTTTACTCAATACCTTGCTGCGGCCCATTCTGGTGCTGCTGACCCTGCCGGTGACCGTGCTGAGTCTCGGCCTGTTCCTGTTCGTCATCAATGCCTTGATGTTCTGGGCCGCCGCCCATCTGCTGGACGGCTTTGCAGTGGCAGGCTTTTGGGCCGCCCTGATAGGCTCGCTGATCTACAGCCTGTGCGGCATGCTGATCGATGTCGTCATCGAGCGACTCTTCCCGCCGCTCGACTAACACCCGCAAGGCTCGCTTCAGTTCGGCAGTTCCGCGCCCGGAGGCACCCCGCGCGGGTACATGTCTTCCAGCATCTGGCGACGCTGATACAGCAAGGTGCGCAGGCGTGAGTCAATCACGGCCGCTTCGATCTGGTCCGCCTCGCGGCTGCGCGACTGACGCATGCCGGAGCGCAAACGGTCGATCGCGCCATTCAAGTCCCCCATCGCCGCGCGCGCCTCGCCCTGCGCCCGCAGCGACCGCAATGGTTGGTCGAGCCGCGTCCACAACTGACCCAGATGCGTCCAGGCCGAGGCATCCATCGGGTAGATGCTGACAAAGGTCTGCAAAGCCTCGGCGGCATCGCGGGCCGAGGCCCGGTTCGGGTCGACCATCGCCAACTCGGCCTGCTGCATCAACAGCGCGCGAGAACGCTCGCCGGCCAGCGGCCGCAGGGCGGCAAAGCCATCGGCCGCCTGACCACGCGCCTGCGCCAATTCGGCGCGCAGGTAACGCAGCAGACGCTCGGCACGCGCGTCGTTACCCATCAACTGCAAGGTCAGTTCGGCGCTGCGCAAGGCATTCTCAGCACGCGGAAAGTCGCGCATCTTGATCGAAGCCAAGGCGCTGGCATAGCGTGCGCCGAGTTGCTCAAAGCCCTTGCCATCGCTGCTCGTGCCGGCACGCAAGTCACGCGCCCCGGCATCGTAGTTTTGCAAATGGGTCCAGGCCTCGGCGCGCGGATCCATCAAGACGCGCGAACGCGCGGCCATCAAAGCATGCTCGGCCGCTCCATCTGGACGGTTGTAGGCCTCGGTACCCATGCGGGTGCGGGCATCGCCAATGCGTTCGGTGGTCAAAGGGTGCGAGCGCAGATACGGATAGGCGCCCGAGTCCATCAAATGATGCGCCTGCTCCATGCGCTCAAACATGCTGAACATCCCAGAGGGTGCAAAACCCGCTTGGCTCAGCACCGAAAAACCAACCCGGTCAGCCTCGCGCTCCATATCGCGAGAAAAACTCAAGGAAGCCTGCGCGGCCGCGGCCTGACTGCCGACGATGGCAGCATTGGCCACATCGGCGCTGCCCGAGCGTGAAGCCACAATCAAGCCAGCGATCAAACCGGCCAAGGCCAGCATGCTGTTGCGCGAGTCGCCGGCGATGCGGCGCGCGATATGGCGCTGGGTGACGTGGGACAACTCATGCGCCAGCACCGAAGCCAGTTCATCGCGCGAACCGGTCATGGCGATCAGCCCCAGATGCACGCCGACAAAGCCACCCGGCAAGGCGAAGGCATTGATGCTGCGATCGCGCACCAGAAAGGTCTCCCAGGCAAAACGGTCCTGGGTTTCATCGCCAATATTGCCGAGCTGCTTGGCCGTTTTCACCAAAGGCTGCCAGGTCGCCTGCACATACTCAAGCAGCAGCGGGTCGTCCAGGAAGTCAGGGTCGGGGCGGATCTGCCGCATCACCTGGTCGCCAATACGGCGCTCGGTGCCCACATCCAGGTCCTGCGACACCGCATCGCCCAAAGCGGGCAAGTTCACCTGGGCGTGGCCGGTCGTCAACCCCAGATTCAGCACCAGGGCCGCCAACAAGCTCAGCGCCCCTCGGTTGGGGCGACGCATCAAACCGACAGATCGTTTCAACAATACAGACTCCAGCGCTGACAAGCCTCTCTATGATGAGGGCCAAATCGTTTCCCAATTGTTGCCGTCACCCTGCGGCCAACCCTGCAATGACTTCTGAACTGACGCATTTTGATGCCCAAGGCCAAGCCCATATGGTGGACGTGACGGCCAAGGACGTGACTCACCGCATCGCGGTGGCGGCCGGCCGCATCAGCATGCAGCCCGCTACCCTGGCCCTGATCGTAAACGGCAATGCCAAGAAGGGCGATGTGCTCGGCATCGCCCGCATTGCCGCCATCCAGGCCGCCAAGCGCACGGCCGACCTGATCCCACTCTGCCACCCGCTGCCGCTGACCCGCGTGGCGGTCGATTTCGAGATCGACAGCGCCGCCCACGCGGTGCTGTGCCGCGCCCAAGTGGAGACCCTGGGCCGCACCGGCGTCGAGATGGAAGCCCTGACCTCGGTGCAAGTCGGCCTTCTGACCATCTATGACATGGTCAAGGCCGTCGATCGCGGCATGGTCATCGGCGATGTCCGCGTGCAAGAAAAGCATGGCGGCAAGAGCGGCGACTGGTCGGCACCCTAAGACAACGCTGACACCGCCTCAGGAAGAGTTCACGACAAACTCAGCGCAGTTCGCGCCAGGCATAGACCCGCTGCGCGGGCTCACATTGAAACGGTAGGGGTGCGCCCGGCGAGCGGGCGTCATCGCATTCGGCCAGCCAATCGCTGCTGGAGGCATTGCGGAACTCTCGCAGGCGTTCCACCACATAGCGCGCTTTGTCGGGCTCACCGCTGGCGTGCAAGGACTTGGCCCAGGCCATCATCAGCCGTGCATCGATCAGGTTATGTGCTGTGCGCTGCGTGGCCGCCAGGGCCTCGGGGCCGGGAGGCAAAGAGGTGGCCGCCGCGTAATCGGCCTGACTCGAGAACAAGAGCGTGGCCTGGCCATCGGCAATGCGCTTCGTCAGCGCCGGCGCATGGGCCGAGGGCACGTAGATCTCCACCACGCGTAAATAGTCGCGCACGGTCAGCAGGCTCCCTGCCAGCATCAAGGCTCCGCCCGTCCACCAGGTCCAGGACGCCACCGCGCTGCCGGCCGAAGCAGCTTCACGCTCTGAGCCCAGTGCCAGGCCAAAGGCAAAGGCCGTGGGCAAGAGGAAGTAGGCGTACCACAGCGGGTACTCGAGCAGGCTGTGCAGGCCAATCATCAGCACCAACATGAAGGCGCTGCGCCGCGCCACCGCATCGACGCCCTCGGCGCGCATGCTCATGCGCAGGGCTTGCCACAAGGACCAGGCCAACAAGGCCAAGATGCTCAGGCTGAGCGGCAAGCCCAACTCGACAGCAAGTTGCATCACGATGTTGTGGGTGTGATCGAAGAAGGCAATCGGCCGGTTCGGGAACGGGGTCATGCTCCAGGCCAGATTGAACTCACCCCAGCCAACACCGGTCAGCGGATTGGCCTTCAACAAGGTCCAGGCGTTGGCGATGATGGCCAGGCGCGAGGGCGAGCCAGCCCCTTCGGCCAGGCGCGATTCGGCACCAAGCGCATGCCCGCCGCTACTGGCCCAGATCGACAACAGCCACCAACTGAGCGCCAACATCATTGGCGTGGTCAACAGCGCCAGCTTGGACGCCCGGCCGAGTTTGCGATCCAGCGCGCCCCAAACCGCCAAGATCAGCACGCCAATCACGCCGGTGCGCGAGGCGCTCAAGACCACCGCCAAGATCAGGCCCGCCAGCACGACCGGCAAGAGCCAGCGCCCGGCTATGCCCAACAGCGCCTTGAAGCCGCCCGTTTCCGCCAGGTAAACCGCCGCTACGCAGGCCCACATCAACAGACTGGCCAGATGATTCGGTTGGCGCAGATTGCCCACCGCGCGCCCCGGAATGCCGGAGCGGGCAATGACCTGCCCATCGGCCCAGCCGGGCATGAAGACCTGCACAAGGCTGACCACCAAGCTCAGCAGACCCGCCAACAACAGGCCCCAACACAAGAGTTCCAGCCAGCGCCTGCGCGCCAATTCAGGCAGGCCCTGCCCCGCCAGCAGCAAGAGCAACGCGGCGCCGAGCATGCCGCTGTTGGCCAAGGCCAATCCGATCGGCAAGCCGCCCACCAGCGTCGACAGGGCCGGCGCCAGCATCAGCAAGCCCAGCGCTAGCGCCGCCGGGCTGGCACGCCAGCGCGGGACGGCTGCATCGGCCATGCTCATCAGCACCAAACCCCATCCCGCCAAGGCGGTCAATTGATTGAACAAGGTGGCCGAGGGCGTCAGGTTGTAGGCCAACAAGGGCGCCAAGCCACAAGCAATCAAGATGGCCGGCAAAGCCCATGGACTGACCGGCGCCTGCGTGGGCGCGGCGGCATTCGGCGAAGAGAGTTGCGGCAAGGTGATCGACATGGGGCCGAATCATCACATGAACGGCCGAGCTCTTCGCCTCTAGTTTCTATCTATGGCGAGCTGGCCTCGCCCCCAATCTCAAGGTTGCGCGCGGCACATGCCCATATCGCAGCGCACCCGCAAGCTGTGGGCTGCGCATTGCACGATGAAACTCTCAATCACACCGTCCCGCGCTTCCAGCCGTGCCAATGGGCGCCCCCCATTCGGTCCCAGGCATCCCGCCTCTTTGGCGGCACGCTCGGCTTCATAGTCAAAGCGGCTGGGGCGGAGTTTGGCCTCGGGGGCGGGGGTCGATGGCGCTTTGGCCAGTACAGGCTTCTCACTTGACGTCTGCGTGTGTGTTGGCGCCTGAGCCTGCGTTTCCGCTGCTAGCGATGACGCTGCCAGCGGTGCGGCCGCTTGCGAAGCGACCGGGAAGCTTTCTACGGTGCTGACGGGCGCAGGCATCGCGGCGGGAGCAACTGTCGCGGCTGGGGCCACGGCAGCGACCGGCTGCACGGCAGCGCCGGCCATCATCAAGGGGCTGCGAACCATTTGGGTTTCCAACACGCCGGCGCGGCCGGTGGCCGCATCCACGCTGTGCAGGCGCGAACCGGCGCTGAGCAAGCCCATCTTCACCTCTTGCCAGACAAAGCTGGGTTCGCCGGCGCGGGTGGTGAGAGTCAAGGTATGGGTGTTCTCACCCTTGGACACCAACTGATGCTCGCCCGCCTCCACGTCGGCCACCACAAAGGTCTTGCCCTTGGTGGTACCCGCGGGTCGGCCGTCCAGCGTGAGGTCCAGGCCCACCAGCGCGCCCAGAAGCTCATTGCGGTAGATATAGATACGCGATTGCTGGGCCGGCACCTCGAAACGTTTGACGGCAGCCTCCTGGCCCGGGCCCGCCGGCTTGACGCTCGCGCAACCCGACAACAGGGCAATTCCCAGCAGTCCCAATGACGCGAAAGACTTGAGCGAATGATTCAAGGTCATGGCCTTTGTGCCGAGCGGCATCCAGATGTTGAGGCAGCGGCGAGTGTAGGGCGCTGTATCCATCCCCTCCGCGCCAATGGTTCACCGGCCCGCGCTGAAGCATGCAGAAATACCGTCACGGCCTTCCGTAACTGCCCACACAAGTTGTTGACGCCAACCGTCTATGTGTACTACTATATTAGTACACATAAGGAGCAGCCTTGAGCGCCGACCCTTCTCACTTCTTCAGTATCAACACCGGCTCGACCGAACCGATCTACCGCCAGCTGGTCGAGCAACTGCGACGACGGGTGGCCAGCGGCCACCTGAAAGCCGGACAGGAAATCCCCTCGGTGCGCGAGGTGGCGCAAGCCTTGGCGGTGCACCCGATGACGATCTCCAAGGCCTACAGCCTGCTCGAGGCCGAGGGCCTGCTCGAGCGCCGGCGCGGCCTCGCCATGCGGGTGGCGGCACAGCACCAGAAAGCGCAGCCGGCCGCCGAGCGGATCGTGCTGCTGCGGCCAACGCTGGAACGCGCGGCCGCCGAGGTGCAGCAACTCGAGGTGCCTGCCAAGCAGGCTTTGCAATTGTTCGATCAAATTCTCAAGCAGGGAGGCGCCCTATGAGCGCGGTCACGATGTCAACAGCTTCACAACCAGACTGGGCGCAGGAGAACACCAGCGCCGACTTGCCCAGTCCCAGCGCCGAACTGCGCGGCCTGAGCCTGAGTTATGGCCCGCAGCGGGTGCTGGACGGGCTGAACTGGCAGCTGCTGCCCGGCCAGGTGGTCGGCCTTTTGGGCCGCAATGGCGCCGGCAAGACCAGCCTGCTGGAAGCGCTGCTGGGCCTGCGCGAGCCACAAGCCGGCACGGTGCAGCTGTTCGGCCAAAACGCAAGCGCGCTGGACGATGGCGCCCGCGCCCGGATTGGCTATGTCCCCCAAAACAGCGACCTGTTCGAGACCTTCTCCGCCGCACAGCTGCTGAGTTACTTCAAGAGCTTCTACCCGCGCTGGAACGAGGCCAAGGTCGAGGGCCTGATGTCGCGCTGGGACATCGCCCGCGACAAGCCCATCGCCAAGCTCAGCGGCGGGCAGCAGCAGCGCCTGTCCATCATCCGCGCGCTGGCCCATGAACCCGACTTGCTGGTGCTGGACGAACCGGTCGCCAGCTTGGATCCGGCCGGCCGGCGCGACTTTCTGCGCGAACTGGTGGACCAGGTGCTGGACCGCGGCACCACCGTGGTGTTCTCCACCCACATCCTCTCGGACCTGGAGCGGGTCGCCTTCAACGTCGCATTTCTGAAGCAAGGCCGCATCGGCCTGCAAGCACCGCTGGACGAGTTGCTGGACGAGGTGCGCGCGCTGAGCGGCCCGAGCGGCGAGTTGCAAGCCTTGATCACCGCGCGGGGACTGAACTGCTTGAGCCGCAGCGCCCTGAACGAGGGCCAGCTGCGCTGCCTGGTGCGTGGTCCGGCCGTTCATGGGCCAGCCCTCGAGCAGGCGCCGCTGCCGGCGCAGATCAGCAGCCAGACGGTCAATCTGGAAGACCTCTTCATGGAGTTGACCTGATCATGAGCGCCCTGATTGCCCCCATCGCGCCCATCTGGTCGCGCTACAGCCCGCTGTTGTTGGCGCCGTTCCGGGAGCGCCGCCGCAGCGGCGAATTGTGGATCTGGCTGGCGCTCTTGCTGATCGTTGCGGCGATGGCCGTCGCGGCAGGCATAGGCTGGGGCGCGCATGAAGCGCGCACCGTGCTGGGCATCGCGACGATCCCGACACTGTTGATTCTCTGGGGCATCTGCTTCGCCGATCTGCGTCAGCAGAACCGTCCGAACGCGGCTCGCCTGGTACCCGGCCATTTGGCGCGGCTGCGGCGCTGTGCGGTCGGCTTGATGCTGGGCTTGAGCCTGCTGGTGGCCGCCGTCTTTGGCGCCGCGACCAGCAGCCCGCTGCTATGGGGCCTGTGCGCTGCACTGACGATGTTGACCGTGGCCGTTTGCATGCGCTGGTGGTGGTTCGGGCTCACGATCTGGATCGTGCCCAGCCTCGGTTTTTGGTGGCCCTTCGATGCGCTGCGGCTGCAACTCTGGGCGGGTCTGCAACGCTGGTATTTGGAGCAACCCGCCAGCCTGCTCGTCGTGGCCCTGCTGGTGCTGCCCTATCTGCTGACACGCTTGCTGCAAGACGGCGGCAGCGCCCATCGCCGCAGCCATGCCAAGGAAGGTCAATGGCGCAAGCTGCTGGCCAATCAGCAGCAAAGCCTGGTCACGCCCAAACATGCCAGCAGCATGGGGCTGAGTCTGATGCGGGTTTTCGTCTGGCCGCAGCCGCTCTGGCTGGCCTATCTGCTGCGGCACGCCAAACCGGTGGCTCGCAGCGCCCTCGCCCGCGCCGAACTGGTGAGCTTGGGCAATCTGCACTGGACCTGTTTTGCCGGCAGCTTCAGCGTGATCGCCACCCTGTTCGCGCTCGGCGCGGCCTGGCTCTCCTTCAGCGCCGAAGCCAACTGGGCAGAGATCGGCGGCAACGGCAGCATGGGCTTGCAGATCGGCATCATCAGCATGGCCATCAACCCGCTGCTGGGGCTGGCCGCCAATCTGTATCGCTCGCGGCGTGAGCAGAGTTTGCTGATGCTGCTCCCGGGCATGCCACGTGGCGCGGCCCTGAACCGCTCAATGGGCCGCCGCCTGCTGACCCAGTTCTATCTGCAATGGAGCCTGGCCCTGGGCTTGATCGCTGCGTTGATGGTCGTGAACCCGGCCTTTCAATCGTCGCGACTGGGCTTCTATGCCTTGTTGGCGATCTTGCCGATGGGCGCGATGCTGCTGCGGGACTGGTCGCGGCAGCCCATGCCGCGCGCCGCGCAAGTGGCCCTGCCCTTCCTCGGCGCGGTGGTCGGTGGCCTGCTGCTGGCCGGTCTCAGTTGGCTGGGCTTTGGGCTCTGGCTGGGTGCCGGTCTCAGCGTCGCGCTGAGTCTGGCCCTGCTGCACTGGCGCTGGCGCCGCTTTTTGCTGGCCGCTCCGGCGGCCATGCCGGTCGGTCGCTGGGCCTGATGGCGTAAGTGCCGTGCCGAGGGCGCTCAGCGCAGCCAGCCGAGGATCTGCGGTGCCTGCAGGGCGCCCGACATGCGCTGCAACTCGCGGCCCTGCTGCAACTGGATCAAGGTCGGAATGCTGCGGATGGCAAAGCGCTGCGACAACTGCGGGCTCTCATCGCTATTGACCTTGACCAGCAAGACCTGACCCTTCAATTGCTGGGCGGCCAGCGCAAACTGCGGCGCCATCTGTCGGCAGGGGCCGCACCAAGGCGCCCAGAAGTCGACCAGCACCGGCAGCTCCGTGCCATTCACCACCGAGTCGAAGTTGCTGTCGTTCAGCGCCAGCACCTCACCGCTGAGCAGGGCTTGGCCACATTTGCCGCACACCGGGTCTTGGCCGGCCCGCTCGTCCGGGACGCGATTCTTGCTCAGGCAATGGGGGCAGACGATCAACATGGCGACAACACTCCTCGGTTAAACGCCCAGTTGACGGCGCAGGGTCGGTTTTTCAAGGTGCGGCCTCCAGCGTGGCCTGCAGCAATGCGCCCACTTCCTGCATGAACACCCGCACGCGGGCGGTCTGGCGCAGGTCCGGATGGGTCAGCAGCCAGACCGGCGTGCTGACATCGTGAAGCACCTCGGAGACCGGCAGCAGATCGGGTTCATGGCCTTCGATCAGGGTCGGCAGCAGCGCCAGCGCCAGGCCGGTGCGGGCCATGGCCACGGCTGGGTGCAGCAGGTCAAGCCGCACGGCGATGCTGCTGGGCGGCACATGGTCCAACATCCAGCGATCAAAAAAGCGCGAACGCCGTTCGCGATCGAAGCCGATCCAGGGATAGTTGGCACACAAGTCCTCGGTCGGCATGATGGTCTGCGGCAAGTGCGCGGCACCACGGCGCGCATAGACGCGCATGCGTACCTCGCCGACTTGGCGCCCAACCAAGTGCTCCGGCACGACGCGGTTCATGCGCAGCGCCACATCGGCATCACGGCGTGACATATCAACCAGGCTGGAGTTCTCATTCACCTCCACCTCAATGCCCGGGTGGCCGCGCCGGAAGGTCGCCAAGGCTTCGGGCAGCAAGTACAGCGTGGCGATAAAGGCCGTGGTCAGGCGCAGCGTGCCGTGCAATTCGAGATCGCGCCCGACGATGCGCCGCTGCATCTCGGCGATTGCGGGCCGCATCTGCCGCGCTTGCGCCGCCATCAACTCGCCCGCCTCGGTGGGTGTGTAGCCCTGGCGCAGGCGCTCGAACAAGCGAGCCCCGAGGCGCTGCTCCAGCGCATCCAGGCGACGCAGCACGGTGGTGTGGCGCACGCCCAGCAACTTGGCTGCGCCGTTCAGCGAGCCAGCTTCGGCAATCGCCAGGGCGAAGCGCAAATCGTCCCAGTTGAAACCACTCTCTGCGCCCTGTTCATTGCCATTCATGGTCGTTGATTGTGCTTTTTTGCAGTTTTAAACTGCAATTTACTCAGTTGTTTGTGCTTTTTCGCAAACATAACATGCGCACCATGCCTTGCCAAGCGATGCAAGCCCAGCCCAAACAGGAGCGCAGCATGACCCCCCAACTCAACACCAGTTCCGCGACATCACCAGCCTTGTCTGCACGCCACGCCCGACACAGCCATCACAGCCATCACACCGATTCGGACTGGCGCAGTGAGTTGCAGCGCATCACCGATGCTTGGCAGCGCGTCCAGCGGGCCTATATCGCCTGGTGCAGCCGCAGCGAAGCCCGCAGCACTGCGGCAGGCCATCAAGCCGAGACGCTGCGCCGCAAGCATTTCTGAACCGGCGCCCAGCTTCGCCACGCCCACTCACTGGAGACAAGCCCATGCCACACCTGCACCTCAGCCTCAGCCCCGCCGCCGGCCGCGAACCCGATCTGCGCCAGTTGGCCCAAGGCCTGACCGAGCTCACCACCGAACATCTGGCCAAAGACCCGCAACTGACCGCCGTACGCTTCAGCCTGCTGCCGGCCACCCATTGGTTCATCGGCGCCCGCTCACTCGCCACCGACACGCTGGCCAGCTACCAGTTGGAGATTCAGGTCACCGAGGGCAGCAATAGCGAGGCGCAGATTGCGGCCTTTCTGGCCGCCGCGCACGCGGCAATGGAACAGGCACTGGGCCGCGTTCATCCGACCAGCTACATCACCGTGCAACAGATCCCCGCCACGGCCTGGGGCTATGGCGGGCGCAGTCAGGCCTCTCGGCGGGAACAGAAACTCGCACTCGACGGCAGGCTCGCCCGCGCGGCATGAGCTGCCACGCCCGGGCGCAGGCGAGGGGCTACTTCGGCTGCAGCCGCGCCATCGCGTCCAGCCGGTATTTCTCCAGCAAGCCTTCCTTGTCCATTTGCTTGAGCACGGCGGTCAGCGCGATGGCGAACTGGGCATGCTTCTCATGCAAATAGCCCCCGTTGAAGACCGGGCCGCTGACGTCAAACAGCTTGTAGAGCCGAGGGCCGCCTTGGCCTTGCTGCGGTGAGTACTCATGGTTCCAGACGCCCAGATTGACGTCGCAGAAAAAGTCGGTGTGATCGACCACCAACATATCGATCGCCTGCTTGACGGTAGTCACCGCAGCAAGCCCTTGCGGCAGCAGCAAGGGCTTCAACAGACTCTGACAAAACAGCACCCCACGCCGGTAGCTGCCTCTGAATTTGCCGCCTCGCAAGTCATCCACCCCGGTCAGCCCCGGCACCGGTCTGAGCGCGTAGAGACTGTAATAAGACGGCACACCAGGCAGTTCCACCGGAATCAACTGCGGGTGCAAGCGGCCATAGACCGGGCCGCGCATCGTTTCACCGTCGATCTCGCCGCGCTCGAGCATCAGCTCCAAACGTTTCAAGGGCGCGACCACAATTTCCAATGGCACCCCGAGACGCCGAAAGGCCTCGACATAGACCATGCGCTCCCAGGCTCCGGTGAACACCTGATCCTCGGTGCCGGTCCCCAAGATGAATTTGCCAGCTTCGGCCGCCACCGCCGTGTTCACAGCGAGGCAGGCGCTCAAGCAACTGCCTGCCAATACAAGCCGCAGGCCAACGGCGCGGAGGCGGCGTCTGCACGCCAAGTTCAAAAGCCCGATTCGCAGCATCTGAGTCCACCGAAGTTCTGGGGCGGCCCATCGCCGCGCCAAGCCAGCCAGGCAAGATCCATCTGTTCTCGGTCCCTCGGCCCTCGAAAAACGGACACCGCGCTTGAATTCAAGGCTTGGCAGCGGCAAGAATATCTCAAGCCTCGCATCCCTACGCGATCCTGATGCCGGCCCTGCTACGCTGCCGGCCATGCAGAGTCGCCGTGCCTCATTGCCGCTATTTCAAAAAGTCAGCCTGGCCGCCTTCAGCTGGGCGGCTGCCTGGGCCTTGATGCTGAGTCTGGACGGCCGCGTTGCGTTGGCCAATCTGACCCTGCTGCCGGTCTTGGCCACCGCCTTGGCCAGTTTGTGGCTGCCGCTGGTGGCCTCGATGGTTTGCAGCCTGCTGGCTGTGCTGGCCTTCAACTGGCGCTTTGTACCGCCGCGCGACAGCCTGATCGTGGCCGGCCAAGAACACCTGTTGCTGCTGCTGAGCATGTTGAGTCTGTGCTGGATCACCAGCGCCTTGATGGCTCGCCTGCGCTGGCAGGCCGCCAATGCCGAGCGCCACGCGCACCGCGCAGAGCAGTTGCGCAGCTTCGGCGAAAGCCTGCGCGACAGCGCCTCGGCGCTTGATCTGGCGCCCGAGTTGGCGGCCGCGCTGCAGGGCTTGGTCGGTACCGAAGTGCGGCTGATGCTGCTCAATGGCGAGCCACTGCCGGCGCGCAATGAGCCGAGCGCGGTGCTATGGCATGGCACCGCACCCGACGCAGACCAAACCAGCGGCCTGTGGCTGTGTCTGCGCACCGGCCAAGCGATGGGTCCGGGCTGCGGGCGACACGAGGAACTGGCCGCTTGGTACCTCCCCTTGCGTGGCCGGCGCGGCAGCTTTGGCGCGGCCTATCTGCCGCTGCAAGCCCATCTGCTGGCTCATCGACAGACCCACTTGCAAGCCGTGGACTCCGGCCTGCGCGCGCACGCCCAATCGCTGTGCGACCAACTCGGCTTGGCGTTAGAGCGCCAGGCGACCGAACAAGGCGCGGCCAAAGCCCTGAGTGAAGCCGGCCAGCAAGCCACCCGCAATGCGCTGCTGGCCGCCATCTCGCATGACTACCGTACCCCGCTGGCCTGCATCATGAGTGCCGCCTCGGCCCTGCATGATCAAGAGGCCAAGCTGAGTAGCGCCCAGCGCCAGCGCCTGAGCGCCACCATCTTGGACGAAACCCAGTCCCTCAAGCGCATGACCGACAACAGCCTGCAACTGGCGCGCCTGGATGCGCCCGGCCTGCAATTGAAGCTGGACTGGGAGTCGGCCGAAGACATCGTCGGCGCCGTGCTGCGGCGTGTGCGGCAGCGCTACCCGGAGGCCAGCAAGCGCGTCAAAGCGCGCCTGGAGCCCGGCCTGCCGCTGCTGCGCTGCGATGCCCTGCTCCTGCATCAGCTGCTGGACAACCTGATCGACAATGCACTGGCCTATGGTCAGTTGCCAGGCCAGTTCGGCCCAGTTGAGCTGCTGCTACGCCAGGCCGAGGAAGACGGCAGCAACTATGTCTTGCTGGCCGTTCGTGACCGCGGGCCCGGCGTGGCGCCTGGCTGGCGCGACAAGGTGTTCGAGGTCTACCGCCGCGGCGAAAGCGCCGCAACCGTCGGCCCGCATGCCCACTATACCCACCGCGGCGCCGGCATCGGCCTGGCCGCCTGTCGCGCGATTGCCCGTGCGCACGGCGGCGAAATGCGGCTGCGCGCGCGCAGCCATGGCGGCGCCAGCTTTGAGTGCTGGTTGCTGGTGATCGAAGCCCCCACCGGGCCGGGAGAAAGCGCATGAGCTTGGCCGTCCTCTTGGTCGAAGACGACCGCGAACTGCGAAGCACCTTGAGCGAAGCCCTGCGGGTAGAAGGTTATGCGGTGAGCACCGCCGCCAGCCTGGCCGACGCCCAAGCCCAGCTGCAGCATGCGCGCCAGCCGCCTGACTTGATTTTGTTGGACCTGGGCCTGCCCGATGGTGACGGCCAAAGCCTGCTGACCCAGCTGCGGCGTAGCAAGAACACGCCGGTGTTGGTGATCTCGGCGCGCGAGCAAGACGGTGAAAAGATCCAGCTGCTGGACGCCGGCGCCGACGACTATCTGGTCAAGCCCTTCAGCATCAGCGAGCTGCTGGCGCGCATGCGCGTCGCCCTGCGCCACCGCGGTCTGCACACCCAAGCTGCACTGACCCGCTACGAGCAAAACGGCCTGCTGGTGGACCTGGGCGCGCACCGGGTCAGCCTTCATGGCGCCGAGGTCAAGCTGACACCCACCGAGTTCAAGCTGCTGGCGCGCTTGGTGCGCAGCGCCGGCCAAGTGGTGACGCATCGCAGCTTGCTGATCGACGTCTGGGGCCCGGAGTTCACCGAGCACACCCACTACCTGCGCCTTTATATGGCACAGCTGCGCGCCAAGCTAGAAGCCGAGCCGGCCGACCCGCATTTGCTGCTGACCGAGCCTGGCGTGGGCTACCGCTTGGCAGAAGGTGCCTAAGGTTTTTTTGCAGCAGCCTGTAAGAAACTGAATTGGCGGCGGACTGTTGAGTTTGAACGCACTTTGGCAGCCCGCATGTCAACACCCTCACCCCAAGACCAGCAGTACCTTGAAGCCATGCGCCTGCATGGCGCTGAGCTGGCACGTTTCGCCCGCGGCTATGAGCGAGATGAAGCCAAGCGTCAGGAGCTCTTGCAGGAATTGCAACTGGCGCTGTGGCAAAGCTTGGCCAATTTTCAGGGCCAATGCAGCTTGCGCACCTGGGCTTACCGGGTGGCGCACAACGTCGGGGCCAGCCATGTGCAGCGCAGCTTGCGGCAGGCCGAGCGCCAAGGCCTGACGCTGGAAGAGGCCGAGTCCTTGGCCGATGCCGACGCCGATATGGCCCACACCGAACGGCGCATCGATCTGGGCCGTGTGCTGGCCCTGATCCACCGCTTGGCACCGCTGGACCGCGAGCTGATGCTGCTCTACCTCGAAGACCTCGACGCCGCCAGCATCGCCGACATCACCGGTCTCTCGGCCCGCAATGTCGCCACCAAGATCCACCGCATCAAAGCCTTGCTGGCCCGCCAGCTCGGCCCCCAGGAGGCCAAGCCATGAGCGCAGAAGACGATCTCAAGATGGCCTGGCGCGCCCAGTCAGAGCCTCAGCCGGCGTGCCTGCCGCAAGAGTTGCGGGTCGCCGCACAAGCCTTCCAAGACCGGATCGCGCGTCGCAACCGCCGCGAGTACATCGGCGGCGCCATCGTCGTGCCGGTGTTTTGCTTCTACGCCTGGTTCTTCCCCTACTGGGTGACCAAGTTGGGTGCGGTGCTGGTGGTGCTGGGCACTTTGGTGGTGATGTGGCAGCTGCACAAGCGCGCCTCGGCTCGCAGCTTGCCGCGCGACTTTGGACAAACCGGCTTGCAATTCCAGCGCGAAGAACTGCAGCGCCAGCGCGATGCGCTGCACGACGTCTGGCGCTGGTATCTGGGGCCGCTGCTGCCCGGCCTGTTCGTCTTCATGTGGGGTCAGCAGGACGGCCAGGCCGGCACGGCCGAGGCCATCGTCGATCTGATCATGGTGCTGGTCTTTGTGGCCATCCATGCGATCAATCGCCGCGCCGCCAAAAAACTGCAAGCCGAGATCGACGCTTTGGATCGCTTGGCCGATGTCGAGAGTCATTGATTGAAACGGGAGACAAACATGATGAAAACAAAGCCATGGCGCCGCCGCGGCGCGGTGCTGGCCTGTGTGTTGCTGCTGCTGGGTGGGGCAGCTGGTGCCAGCAGCGAGGCAGAACTGCTGACCACATTGCAAACCCGCTTTGAGGACGACCGCACCGGCGCATGCGCCGTCGCTGCCCTGATTGAAAAGGGTCAGGTCTTGCGCGCCAAGACTTGCGCCGCCCCGCGCGCCGATGGCGGGCCGGGCTATGGCCATGTGTTCGAGATCGGCTCGGTGAGCAAAACGATGACGGCCTTTCTGGTCGCCGGCTTGGTGCGCGAGGGCAAGTGGCAGCTCGATGACCCGATCGCCAAGCACCTGCCGCCCGGCACGGAGCTGCCGCGCCAGGGCGAGCGGCAAATCCTGGTGCGCGATCTGCTCACCCACAGCTCGGGACTGCCCGGCCTGCCACCCGGCTTCGCCCCCAAGAATGCGAGCGACCCCTACGCCGACCTGAGCGAAGCCCAGCTGCTCGCGGCCCTCGGTCAGGTCAAGCTCAATCGCCCCATCGGCAGCCGTTTTGAATACTCCAACTTCGGCATGATGGTGATATCAGCCGCCGTCGCCCGCAGCTTGGGCGGTGACTTCGAACAAGCCCTGACTCAGCGCCTCTTCGAGCCCTTGAAGATGCACAGCAGCTTCATCAACACGTCGCGCGGCAAGGCGCCGCGGGCCCAGGGGCATCTGGCCTCCGGTCAGCCGACCAGCGCTTGGCATGCCGCCACCAATTTGTCGGGCGTGGGCATGGTGCGCGCCAGCTTGGACGATATGGTGCGCTATGCCCAGGCGCAGCTGGGGCTGGATGAAGGCAAGAGTCTGCCGCCCGCGCTGCTGGCCGATATGCACCAGAGCCAGCAGCCGCTGCGCGAGCACTCGGCCATGAATTGGATGCGCTTCAAGGTCCAGGGCCATGAGCTGGTGGCCCATGAAGGCGGGACCGGCGGCTTCTCATCCGTGGTGGCACTGGAGCCTGCGACACAACGCGCCGTCGTGGTGCTGAGCGATGCCAGCCTGGCGGATCTGGGCGGCCTGGGGGATGTGGCTAACGCGCTGCTCGGTCTGACAAAGTCCCCATTGCCCCAAGCCCGCAAACCTGCCCAGCCCAGTGCCGCGCTGCTGGCCGCCATGCCGGGCCAATACAGCCTCGGCGGCCTGGGCGCGCGCATCTGGCTGCAGGGCGAGCAGTTGATGGCGCAAGCCGACGGCCAATCGGCCTTCGAGCTGGGCTATGACAGCCGTGGCGACTTCTACCCGCGCACTTTCAGCGCCCTGCTGAGCCCGGTGTTCGAGCAAGGCCGGGTTGACCGAGCCCTGTGGCGCCAGGGCGGCGGCGCCGTGGAAGTGCTGCGCGTCCAGCCGCTGGACAAAGCCGCTAGCGGGCTCGTGGCCGAACTCTTGGGCGAGTACGAGTTGGCGCCGCAATTCATCCTGCGCGTCTTTGAAGACAAAGGTCAGCTCAAGGTGCAGGGCAGCGGGCAGCCCGCCATCTCCGCGCAGCCCGCCGGTGCCGACCGTTTGGAAATCAAAGCCGTCGGCGCCGTGCTGGAGTTCAAGCGCGACGCGGCCGGACGGGTGGTCGCCGCGCTGCTGAAGCAAAACGGCCAAAACCTGGAAGGCAAGCGGCGGTGAGATCTAGTTCCCAGTTGAGAGCATCACCGTCCGCCTCCGCCCCAAGCTATGGGTGTGGGACGCCGCATTTTGGCCATTTGAGTGCGACCCAGAAGATGGTGGCAGTGAGGCCAACCTCGACGAGGGCGAAGAACTGATAGAAGCGCCAATCAACCCACACCACAAACGCAGCCATCATCAAGGTGAAGAACGCAGCGACCACGAGATTCAAATAGCGCACGGCGACTGGCGGAAGAAGCAGGCAAAGCGCAATCAGCACGCTCGGGATGGCCATGAGAATGGAAGGCCCCATGAGGGTGGTCTGCGTGACCGGCCCCAGGGGTTCCATTCGACCCGCGAGCATGGTCTGAAGCTTGCCTGGCACGTACAACTCAAAGTAATCGCAGTACAGATAGCAAAAGGTCGCCGCGGTCCAAAGCGCGCTGAGCTTCAGCGGAGTAGGCGTGGGCGTGTTCTCGAGTTGGCTCATGATTCACTGCCGGTGGCCGGCTGCAGTTGAAGTGCGGGAGAAGTGTCGCGGCAACTGCCACTCACGCAATGGAGATGCGACAGAACGCATGTATTGGCGGATGAAACGCAGGTTCGCACCGTCTGGAATACGCACTAGGCTGAGTGTTGAGGCACAAAGCAGCGAGAGGCAAACGGGGGAAGCATCGAGAGTGGCCGGCCATAAAGATGCACATGGAATGTTGCCTCATTGCCCTGCGTTGCCGTGGAATGGATCGCCGCAGCTTGCAGGGTTAAAAACTCACCGGGGCCAACGCCAATCGAATGCTCGGGCGCTACCGTCCTGCTGCTTGCTGACGGCCGATGGAAGAACGTATTCAGTTCATTCCCTCGAATACCGACGATGACCGCCCAAGTGCAATGTTCATGCAGCAGGCTCACAAGGCCCTGGCCATCTGAGACAAGGTAGATGGAGGGCCCCGCCTCAGAGCCTACTGCCAGTTCATACAGGCGCTCTTCCCCTGGTTTCGCAGACTCAAAAGTGCAGAGAAAGTCCCGCTGGGCTTCACAAACAGCTAGCAAGTCACCTGCTGCTTCAAGCAGCTGCGCCTCGCTGGGATAAGAGCCATAGTCGCGCAGCTTGATTGAGAGCGATTCAAAGGGGTTTGACATACGTAAGCATTCCCTGAAGACCTAACATCCAGAGTATGCGGCATTAAAAGAAGCCAGCTTCGAGCCTCAAATCCTTGGAATACGGGCCGAAACCAGCAGAGCTGCCAATTTCAGCCGCTCATACCCCCGGCAGGCCGCTGTCAGAGACAGGCCTTGCCGGGACCAACTTAGAGCGCCATCGGCGTTGAGAACTCGGTTTCGACCATCGGGCAAGGCGCGGGCAAGCTTGCCCCTAACTTATTGCTTGGCCGCAGTGGCAGGCAGAGGCAACGGCACAGGCTTGGGCGGCATCATCGCGACGCGAACCGCTTGCACTTCGACACCTTGTGCGGTCGGGCGCAAGACCCAAAAGGCCGAGAACTCGGCCGAGGCGCTCATGCTGCCATCGTCCTTGACGCGCCCGATGAGGGCGCGGCTGTCCATGGTGCAGAAATTGCCCATGCTTTTGACACGGCTGACGCTCATCTTGTGCTTCAAGTCTGCCGGCAAGGTCTTGAACGAATGGGCGAAGAAGGCTTGCACCTGCGATCGGTCGCTCAGGTGCACATGATCGGCCGCGATGGCGAAGCTGGCATCGCTGGCGTAAAGAGCGGCCAGTGCTGCGGCGTCGCGAGCATTCCAATAGACATCAACCTTTTCTGCAAAGTCTTGTAAGTCCGCCTTGGAAACGTCGGCAGCGCAGCCAGCGAAGGCATCAACGGGAGCAACATCGGCGGCCAAGACGGGAGTGCTGAGCGCGCTTGAAAGCAGGGTCGACAGAAGAACGGTGCGAAGGAGAGTCATGCGTGAGCCTTTTGAAAAGTCGCCGTGGCGAAGTGAATGAGGCCTCACGGTACTTTTCGCCGGCTTGACCCGCAAAGGCTGTGCGACGAAGCAAGGTATGCGCCGACCGGCGGCGGAGCTGCCTCACTGACCTAAAGCGCCCCAAGCCAGCGCCACGACCCTGGCCCCACGCATCCTTATGCCTTCCTGATACGCCCAGGCGCACAGTGCGGACATCTAAACCCACCGTTGAGAAGATGTCCTCAGCCTCCCATGCCTCCTCCCCCAGCGGTCACCCGCAGCGCCAGGCGCTGCCGGCGCTGACCTTGGGCGCCATCGGTGTCGTCTATGGCGACATCGGCACCAGCCCGCTCTACACCGTCAAGGAAATCTTCCTGCCCGCCACCGGCGTGGCGCTGAACCAGGCCAATTTGATCGGCGCGGTGTCGACCATCATCTGGGCGCTGATGCTGGTTGTGACGCTCAAATACGTGATCCTGATCCTGCGCGCCGACAACCGCGGCGAAGGCGGTGGCCTGGCGCTCACCGCCTTGGCCGCCAAAGCGGTCGGCACGGGACGGGCGCGCTTGCACAAGGGCTTGCTGCTTTTGGGCGTGTTCGGCGCCACGCTGTTCTATGGTGACAGCATCATCACCCCGGCCATCACGGTCATGGGTGCGGTCGAGGGCCTGGAGGTCATCACGCCCAGCTTCAAGCCCTATGTGCTGCCGATCTCACTGGGCGTGCTGCTGGCCCTCTTCATGGTGCAGCGCTACGGCACGCATGCCATGGGCAAGGTCTTCGGCCCGGTGATCACGCTCTGGTTCCTAGTCTTGGCCATCATCGGTGTGCACCATATCCAGCAGCAGCCGCAGGTCTTGGCGGCCTTGAATCCGCTGCATGCCTGGGAGTTCTTGATGGCGCGCGGCTGGCATGTGTTTGCCGCCGTCGGCGCCATCGTGCTGGCCCTGACCGGCGCGGAAGCCTTGTATGCCGACATGGGCCATTTCGGTGCCAAGCCCATCCGTCTGGCCTGGACCGCGCTGGTCATGCCCGCCTTGGCGCTGAACTATATGGGCCAGGGCGCGCTGCTGATCGGCGACCCGACGGCCATCGAGAATCCCTTCTACCGCATGTTCCCCGAGCAATGGCTGCTGCCGATGGTGGTGTTGGCCGCGCTGGCCGCGGTGATTGCTTCGCAGGCCGTCATCTCAGGCGCCTACTCGATGACCAAGCAGGCCATCCAACTCGGCTTCCTGCCGCGCATGACCGTGCGCTACACCTCGGCCAGCGAGGTCGGGCAGATCTATATGCCGGCCGTCAACTGGGCCTTGCTGGGCGGCGTGGTGGCGGCGGTGCTGTTGTTCGGCAATTCATCGGCCCTGGCTGGCGCCTACGGCATCGCCGTGACGCTGACCATGTTGATCACCACCGTGCTGACCTTCTTCGTGGTGCGCGACGGATGGCGTCTGCCGGCTTGGCTGGCGATCTCGGCCACGCTGTTCTTCTTGGCCTTGGATGTTTTGCTGGTGGCCGGTTGCGCGCTCAAGTTTGTCGATGGCGGCTGGTTCCCCTTGGCCTTTGCCTTGGGACTCTTCATCATCATGAGCACCTGGCAGCGTGGCCGAGAGCTGCTGATGGGCAGCATCCGCAGCGAAGGCCTGGAGCTGACTCCATTTTTGGAAAACCTCAGCGAAGGCAGCGTGAGCAACAAAGCCTTCCGCACCGCCGTCTATGCGGTGGCCAACCCCGACACCGTGCCGCAGGCGCTGCTGCATAACCTCAAACACAACCAGGTTCTGCATGAGTGCAATGTGATCCTGACCGTGGTCTTCCATGACCGGCCCTGGGTCGATGCCGAAGAACGTGTCGAGTTGCAGCAACTGCCGGGCAGCTTCTGGCGCGTCACCCTGCATTTCGGCTTCATGGACCAGCCGGATGTGCCCAAGGCACTGGCGATGTGCGCGGCCAAGGGCCTGCACATCAACAGCTTCGAGACCAGCTACTTCCTCAGCCGCGAGACCGTGGTGCCGACCGAAGGCGAAGGCATGGCCAATTGGCGCGAACGCATGTTTGCCACCATGAGCCGCAACGCCGGCGGCGTGGCCGAGTTCTTCTGCCTGCCGGACAACGCGGTGGTGGAACTGGGCACGCGGGTGCAGATCTGAGCGCCCAAACAAAAAGGAGAGTCCCCATGTCCGACGCAGACACGCCCAAGAAAGCGATCTGGTTCCCGGCCAAGACCTATGGCTGGGGCTGGGGTCCCCCGAGCTGCTGGCAGGGCTGGCTGGTGCTGCTGAGCTTTTGCCTGCTGATCACCCTTGCTTCCATTGTGTTTTCGCCAGACGCGCACCCGATTGCCTTCTTTGCCAGCGTGACGCTGCTGTCGGGCGTTTTGATCGGCATTTGCTGGCTCAAGGGAGAGCCGCCGCGCTGGTGTTGGGGTAAAGAGCGCTGATGGCCTATGCCGCCCTAATCGCTGGCCCGCTCGCCCACCACCACGCGGTTGCGGCCGCCCTGTTTGGCGGCATACAGCGCCTTGTCGGCACGGGTCTCAACCGACGCAATCGTGTCACCCGGCATATAGGCGGCCACGCCAAAGCTCGCGGTGCATTCACCGACATGGGGGAAGGCATGCGCCGCCACATGTCGGCATAGGTTTTCGGCCAGCTGGCGCGCACCGGCCAGCTCGGTATCCGGGCAAATGATCAAAAACTCCTCGCCCCCCCAGCGCCCGACCACATCGCTGCCCCTCACGCGTTGCTGCAACAACAGCGCCAGGCTGACCAAGACTTGATCGCCGACATGATGGCCATAGGTGTCGTTGACGCGTTTGAAGCGATCGATGTCGAGCAAGATCAAGGCAAAGCTGCGTGACTTGCGGCCGGCCGCGGCGAACTCCCGCTCCAGCACCCGATCGAGGAACAAACGGTTGTAGAGCTTGGTCAGCCGGTCAGTCACCGACAACTGCTCCAGCTCCTGGTTCTTCTCCAACAACTCCTGGGTACGCAGGCTGACGGTCTTTTCCAGATCCTCGTTCATGCGACTGAGTTCGCGCACATGGCGTTGCAACTCAGCATTCAAATGGTAGGTATTCAGCGCTGCGCTCACGGTCAGCAGCACATCTTCGTTATGCCAGGGCTTCTCTAAAAAGCGGAACAAGCGGGCTTCATTGATGGCGCGCTTCACACCCTCCAGATTGCTTTGCCCGGTCAGCATGATGGTCTGTGCATCGGGCATGCGCTGATGCACGCGCACCAGCAATTCATCGCCCTTCATGCCGGGCATGATGTAGTCGGCAATGATCAGGGCCAACTGCTGCCCTTCGCGCTCCATCTCGTCAATCAAATCCAGCGCCTCGGCGCCGCTTTCGGCAATCTCGATCAACTGCCCATGCTGCAGGTTCTTGCCGAGCAAGGAGCGCAGCGAGGTCAGCACTCCGCTGTCATCGTCGACGCACAAAATCACCTCATTGGCCATCTCGCGTTTCCTCCCCAAGTCTGTCCCAGGCTAACGACTCAACACCGGTTCGGCTGCGGCCGCAGATTGGCAAACTTCTCCAGGCCGGCGTCAATGCTGGCCAACAAGGCCTGCGCATCCCAGGGCTTGCCCAGCAGGCTATGCAGGCTGCCCTGTTGATGCAACCGCGCCAGCGCCTCATCGCTAACCTGGCCCGTCAACATCACCGTGACGACAAAAGGAAATCGCTGGCGCGCCCGAATCAAGAATTCGTCGCCCTTCATGCCCGGCATCTGAAAGTCCGAGATCACCACCAGGGGCACCAGGCCCTGACCACTGAGTTCGTCAAGAATCTCCAGCCCCTCTTCGGCGCTTTCGGCAATCTCGATCAAATGCTGCTTGCCATAGGCCTTGCGCAACTGGTCGCGCAGCGCATTCAGCACCATCAATTCGTCATCCACGCACAGCAATATGCCTTGCATCAACTCATCTCCCTCGAGTCATGGGGACCGACTGGACCTTCTATGGATGCTGTCGGTCGCGTGGGTCGATGCCGCATGGTGGACCCATCACGATATTACGTTCGAGCCGGCAATGCCGACACGAAGCGAAAACGGTCTTTTTCACAGAGGCCTCACAGGCCTGAGCCCAGCCTCGGCGCCTACCTCCCTGAGAACTGCCCCTCACCATCAGACGCTTACCGCATGGTGGCCAAGGGCAAATACACCGAAAAGCTCGTACCGACACCCACTTCGCTGTGCAACTCGATGCGTCCGCGGTGCTTCTCGACGATCTTCTTCACGATGTCCAGGCCCAAGCCACTGCCCTCGCCGACCGGCTTGGTGGTGAAGAAGGGGTCGAAGATGCGCCCGATCAGCTCCGGCGGAATGCCGCAGCCGCTGTCGCTGATGATGACGATGGCGTAATGCTCATCGCGCTCCAGACGGATCTGCAGCACGCCTTTGTATTGCATGGCCTGCAAGGCGTTGTGGATCAGATTGGTCCAGACTTGGTTGAGCTCATCCGGCAGGCAGGGAATGCGCGGCAGGTCTTGGTAGTGACGCACCAATTCGATGCCACCGCGCAGCTTGCTTTGGTAGATGGTCAGCACCGTCTCCAGGCCTTCGCGCAGATCGGCGTCCACCACTTCCTCGGCTTGGTCAAAGCGCGAATAGGACTTGAGCGCGAAGATGATTTTGGCCACCCGCTCGACCGCCAGATTGATGTTCTCGGTGTTGCTGGCAATGGTGGACATGCTGTGGGCTGTGTCCAAAATCAACTCCACCTGCGGATGGCGCAGCAGCGGCAGATAGTCGTCCAGACTATCCTGAGCGCGCAACTGCACCAGCAGGCCAGCCTTGTGGCGTGCCCCATCGATGCCCGCGGCCTCCAGGCTTTGACTCAAGCTGCGGGCGCGGGCGCGCTCCTCACTGGAACTGAGCAACTCATGCGGCTGGTTGATGCGGTTGATCAAGCCGACAAAGCGCTGCTGATCGGCCTCGTCGAGCAAATGCAGCACCGCCGGCAATTGCTCCAGCGTGTTGCGCAGCGCGTCGGCAATATTGCGCCCGCTGGACTTGACGGCCCCGATCGGCGTGTTGATCTCATGCGCAACGCCAGCCACCAGCTGACCCAGCGCCGCCATCTTTTCCGATTGGACGAGCTGACTCTGCGCCTGTTTCAGTTCCTCCAAGGCCCGCGCCGCCTGCCCCCGCGCTGCTTCGACGTTGGCGTAAGCCGAGGCGTTCGCCAAGGCGATTGCGGCATAGGCCGCCGTCGAACGCAGTATTTCCAACTCGCGTTGCTGAAAGTTCTGCCGCTGGTGGCTTTGGCAGATCACCACGCCAATGCGGCGCCCGTTCGCCACCAGCGGCCGCAGCAATGCGGACAACATCGGCGCCGAAGGCACGATGCCCTCCGGGGTGGGGGATTCGGCCGCCTCGTCGGCGATCATCAGTTCACGGTCCTCCAAGAAGGTGCGCACCGTCAGCCAGCGCGTGTCCGTCAACATAAAGCTCGAGGGTGGCGCCAGCACGCCGTCTTCCACGTAATAGATCAGGTCCAGCCGGTCGCCGCCGGCGGACAGCAGCGCAACGCCAAAAGAATCCAGGGGCAGCAGGTCGCGCAAATGGCGGTGCAAGGCGACGCAGATGGCGTACACATCGAGACTGGTGGTCAGCTCTTTGCCGATGTCACCGATCTGGCGCAGCACATCGGCCGATTGAGCCAGCGCTTGATTGGCGGTGGAAAGTTCGGCGGTGCGCTCCCGCACCGCATCGGCCAGGTGGTCGCGGTGATCGGCCAACTCCGTTTCATACCGCTGCTTTTGCTGCACATAGTCGCTCAAGCGATCCTGCAGGTGGTTCACCCCGCCGACCAACATGGCCAACTCGTCGCGGTTTTTAGACGAGCGATTGAGCAGCAGATGTTCGGTCTTTTCTTCGGGGCGCAACCGCCCCAGATGCATGGCGATGCGCCGCACATGCACCGTGACCGCGCGGCTGAACAAAAACATGATGAAGCCGGCCAGCAACAAGGACTGCAACAGCTGCGTCAACACAATGGCCTGCACCGAGGAACGCAGCGAGGCCCACAGCTCGCGCTCATCGCCAACCAAGGACAACTCCCCCAAGGGCTCGATCGGTGCACCCGGAAAGGCCTGATAGCTGAGCGGCAAGGTGCGCGACGGCGCGCGGCCGGGCCCTTCCCAGCCTGGACGGGTGAACTGCACCACTTCGGCGGGACGGTTGGTGGCCTTAATGCGGACCTCGATGTGTCCAATCGAGCGCACATTGCCGACGCTGCTCAGATGAGTTTGGATCGAGTCCCGGTCCATGTCCCAAACGGCCTTGCGCAGCGTGCTTTGGTAGACCTTTTCGATCAACTCCAGTTCGCTGGTCATGGTCGCCAGGCCGCTCTGCCAAGCAGACCAGGTATGGGCCGCCACCGCCGCCACGGTGAACAGCAGACAAAAAGCCAAGGTCGCCAAGACCATGCGGGCGCCCAAAGACTGGTTGTGGCGCGCTAAACGTTTGAACATCGGGGCTCCAGTTGCAGGGCAACTCAGGTCGAAGCGGCCTCGGCACCCTTGCGAGCCCCATGCCACTTGCTGCGTATCAGTTCGTACTGGCCGTTCCGCTTGATGGCCTCCAGGCCGCGCCGGAACATCTCGACCTGTTCGTCCGGGGTGGCAGGGCCGAAGGCCATATGAAAGGACACGCTCAGCTCGGGCAGTGGCAAGGCCTTGGCCAACAAACGATGGAAGTCCTGCCCGACCTGGCGGACCAAATGCCGCGCCATCACGTCGGGCGCGATCCAGAGATCGACCCGCCCTTGCCGGAGCTTCTCAAGATTGAGCTCATTGCGCGAGCCCGACTGCAGATGCCGACCACGGACGAAGCCGCGCTCTTCCAAAAACTGCTCGGCCACGTCGGCGTTCACGGTTGCCGTCTGCAGCTGCAAAGCGTCGGAAAGCTGGCCCAGCTTCAGGCCTCGGCTGGCCAGGGCAAACAAGCTGTAGTCGGCCTGGGTCAACACCCCCACCCACTTGAACAAATGCTCGCGCTGCTCGGTGCGCGCAATGGAATAAATCAAGACATCGCCGCTGTGCTGGGCCATGTCATAGGCGCGCGCCCATGGCAGCGTCTCGATCGGAACCTTGAGCTGCAACTCCTTCAAGACCGCCTGCACCAACTCCGTGCACAAGCCGGTGGGCACTCCGCGCTCCGTGTAGTTGAAGGGCGGCGCTTCTTCGCTGACGATGCGCAAGCCCGACCCGGCCCAGACTGGGCGGCCCAGGCAGGCCAGGCCAGCGAGCAGCAACTGACGTCGATCGCAGCGCATCAAAGCTTGGCCTTGCCACTGGCCTTGACCTTCTCGAAACCCCGCCGCACGCGCTCGACGGTTTCATCGGGCGTGCTCAGGCTGAAAGCGGCATACAAGGGTGAGGAAAGCTCGTCGAGACGATGGACACGCTCGACCTGGGCGCAGTCCACGCTCAGTTGCTTGCAATAGCTGTTGACATCGGTTTCAGTCATGACGACCAGATCGACACGCTGGCTCAGCAGCTGGCGGAAATTGTCGATAGATTGCGGCTCGACCAGCAGCTTGGTGAAGCCTTTGCGGCTCAAAAACTGATGCCGAAAGTCATCTCTGGACACGCCGATTTTGTAGGCCCGCGCATCACTGATTCGCTGCACTTGAATGTCAGGGCGCGACTTCAAACGGTAGAAATCGAACTCCAGGCGCAACAACTCACTCACCCATTTGAAGCGACTCTCGCGCTCAGGGGTGCGAGCGATCAAATAGATCAGTACATTGGGCTGCGTCAGGGCCAGGTCATAAGCGCGCGCCCAGGGGTAGAGCTTGATGTCGTAGGTCTCGACCCCGGAAGCGCTCATTACCCGCTCCAAAACCTCGGTGGCCGGCCCGGCCACCTTGCCGCCTTCGGCGTAGACATAGGGGCTAGTCTCGGTGACCAGATGGACGGCTGCGCCGGTATCGGATGCGCTGGATGACTGCGCCCAGGTGCATGCACAGACGCTTAGCAAGACCAGCGCCGCGCTTTGAAGCCAACTTACGGACATCACCTGCCCCCCTTGTCGTCAACTCGCCCTTGGCACGTCGATATGCCCAAGCAACCAAGGCCCGAGCCATCTTAGCGAAGTGGAAGCAAGGCGCAATGGCCTAGCTGGGGCAATGGGGTCAGGTTTTGCCTGGGGTAGGCAAACTGCGCTTACAAAGGCAGTTCGGTGTAGTAGCGCCCACCGTGGAAGATCAGCGGCTGCGCGCCTTCGCGCCAGCTGCAGGCTTCCACTTCGCCGACGAAGATGACATGGTCACCTTCCTCGTACTGGCTGCGGTTGGCGCATTCAAACACCGCCGCCACACCGTCCAAGACCGGCGCCCCGCCGGCGCCCTCATGCCACACGACGCCGGCAAAACGGTCGATATCGCGGGTGGCAAAACGCTGGGCCAATTCTTTTTGCTCGGCCGCCAAGATATTGATCGCGTAATGGGAGCCGCGGCTGAACACCGGCATTGAGCCGGCTCGTTGCGCCAGGCTCCACAAGACCAGCTGCGGATTCAGCGATACCGAATTGAATGAGTTGGCGGTCAGGCCGACCAAGCTACCGTCCGGCGCGCGCGCGGTGACGATGGTCACGCCGGTGGCAAACATGCCCAGGGCCGAGCGAAAGCGCTGGCTGTCCAAACCGGTTGGCGCAGAAATAGTGGGGGCGGTAGTTTTCGGCATGCGGCATTGTCAGTCAAAGCCAAAGCCGGCACAGGCTGCGGGGCAAAGATGGGCCGAGCGAAGTGGCTTTCATCATCTGGCCTCAGAATAGCAGTCAGCGAATTTTGTGCGCTCGTCCCTAGCCATGCCCCAAGACTTGTTTGAGTATCCCTGCGCCCAGTTGATAGACAGCACGGCCACCACACCCGGTGTCGGCTTTGGCGGTTTTAGCAGTTGCGGCTGCAACCTTGGCGCAGCCAAGCCGGCCGGATTCAAGCCGTCCCGCCGCCTGTTCACCGGCTTGCTTGGGGCTGCCGCCCTGACTCCCGCCTGGGCCCGTGAAGGCGTGGAGGTCGGCAAAAGCAGCATGCTGGCGCAATTCGTTTCGCCAGAAGGGATCGAGCGCAGCGGCGCCCAAAACTACGCGGCCATGATGCAAAAAGCGCAGCAACAAGGGGCGCTGGCACCGCCCAAACACCCGCAACTGATTCGCTTGCGCTCGATTGCCGAACGCATCATTCCGCAATCCTTTGGCTGGAACCCGCGCGCCCGGCAGTGGCGCTGGGAAGTCAATCTGATTGCCGATCCACAGCTGAATGCCTTTTGCATGCCGGGCGGCAAGATCGCCTTTTTCTACGGCATCTTGGAAAAGCTCAAGCTCAGCGATGATGAAGTAGCCACCATCATGGGCCACGAGGTCGCGCACGCCTTGCGCGAACATGCGCGTGAGCGCCTGGCCAAAACCAACGCCACCCGCCTCGGCGCCGGCGCGCTGTCCAGCCTGCTCGGCCTGGGCAATGTCGGCGACGCGGTCTTGAACATGGGCGGGCAATTGCTGACCCTGACCTTCAGCCGCGAGGATGAGAGCGAGGCCGATCTGGTGGGCATGGAACTGGCGGCTCGCGCCGGCTACGACCCGGAGGCCGGCATCAGTCTGTGGCAGAAGATGGGGGCGGCCTCCAAGGGGGCGCCGCCGCAATGGCTCTCCACCCACCCGGCCGGTAAGACGCGAATCCAGGACATCCAGGCCAATCTGCCCAAGGTGCAGGGGCTTTATGCCAAGGCCGAGAAGCCCACCCAACGCTTCGCGGTTGCACCGCCGCTACCCGTACGACGCAATAGTTAGGCCTTAAGCGCTAGTTAGTCGGGAGACGCCGACTTACCAGCGCGCCGGCAATGGCTTCAGGCGCTGGTAACGGCCGTTTGCGACCCGAATCAGATAGCCCCCCAGCTCCAGGTCTTTGACCAGCTTGGAGACCATTTCGCGCGAGCAGCCGAGTCGCTGCGCCATGGCTTGATGGGTCAGATGAATATCGGCGCCGTCCTCGGAGGAGGTTTCCAGCAGTGCGCGCAAACGGCCATACACATCGTTCAGCGCCAATTGCTTGGTCGACAAGGTGGCCGCGCGGGCTCGCCGGATCACCTTGGTCAAGAGCTCGAACGCAAACTCCGGGTGCTCGGCAATATGGGCGAGCAGACTGGTACGGGCCAGCATCACGCAGCGCGCGGCGTCCTCGGTGATGACGCTTGCGGAGCGCAACCCACCATCCAAACTCATCTCACCGACGTACTCGCCAACACCGTAAATCCCGTAGGTCACTTCGCGGCCTCTGGCGTCACAGCCGTAAACACGCAAGCTGCCGGACAAGACCAGGTACAGGCAATCGCCCTGCGAACCCTCTTCGATCAATACGGTGCCGCGGCGGTAACTGCGGGCGATGCCACGCTCAGCCAGCAGGCGCAGGTGGGGAGGCAAAGCGGCGAGGTCGGGGTCGGTCGCGAGAACCGTGACGGCTGTGTCGGTATCCATTCGTACGCAAATCGCCCCATAGGGCCACGGTCAAAGGCCGAATAGTACGAGAGCGTTTGTGACTCAGGGTGGTGTCAATGCGACGTTGCTTGGATTCCGCTCCATTCGCAGGGTTGAAATTAGGGGGGGCAGCTTGGCCAACTGGCGCAGCAACTCGGCAATGCTGTCGGCACCCGACTTGGCACGAATGCTCTGGATTTGGGTGCGCACGGTCGAAATGGCCACGCCTTGCTGCTCGGCCACATAACTCGGTCTCACACCGGCACTGAGCGCCTTCAACACCGCCGTTTCGGATGGGGTCAGCCCATGCTGCAGGGCGAACCATTGCGCCGCCAGTTCGCCGCAAAGCTCGCGCCGCTCCAGAATCAACAGCACGGCCGCCCGGGCCACGTCGCGATTCAAGGGAACGACCACCACATTGACGGCGGCTTCGCCCTCGCCAACCCGCAGCAAGCAGCGGCGCCCTTGCGCCTCGGCAGCCTGCATGGCCGCGGACAAGGGCGCCGCATCGTCGGGGTTGCGGCAGCGCAGCTGATTGCCGCTGAGTTGCAACGGATGCCCCTCACCCAACTCACGGCGCGCCAGCAAATTGCAATGCAAGACCCGGCCGGCGTGGTTCAGCAAGAGCACGCCGTAGTCCAATTCATCCAGCACCAGACTCATCCAATGCCGGCTGAGCGACTCAGCTTGGCGTCGTTCAGTCTGGCCAGCTTGAGTCACCATGTCCTCGCCGGGCGAAAGAGCAGAGGGCCGCATACGCTGTCTCCTTGCCGCGCGTTGAAAGCGCGCATTGGCGAAGGGTAGACAAAGCCGTCGCCGATGGGCCGTGAATCCTGGGCGCTCGCCCTGTGAACAATTCACCGCACAGCGCGGCCAAAATGGAAAAGGCCCTGCACAGCAGGGCCTTTCGGGCAGAGCGAGCCGAGAAGCGGCTCAGCGCTCAGTGCACGCCGTGCATTTTCTTCTTCATCCAAGGCGACAAGGCCATCAGCACCAGGCCGGCAGCGGCCGGGATGATGGTGAAGATCAGGAAGAAGGTGGACATCGAATAGGTCGAGGAGATGTAGTCGATATAGGCCCCGGTCTTGCCCGCGATGAAGTTGGCAATGGCCGTGTTCAAGAACCAGACGCCGAACATCAGTCCCAGCAAACGCGCCGGCGCCAGCTTGGAGATGTAGGACAGGCCCACTGGCGACACGCACAGCTCACCCATGGTGTGCAGCAGATAGGCCAAGCACAGGAAGAGCATGCTGACTTGGGCGGTCTTGGCGCCCGAAGGAATGCCGGCAGCGCCGAAGGCCAGGGCAGCAAATCCCAGGCCCAGCAGCACCAGGCCAACGCCGAATTTGACCGGTCCGCTCGGGTTCCAGTGCTTGTCCCACATCTTGGAGAAAGCAGGCGCCAGGATCACGATGAAGAAGGAGTTCAGCACGCCGAACCAGGTGGCCGGCACTTCGCTTTGGTCCATCGCGAATTCACGGCCCAGCATCCAGACCACCAAGCCCCAGATCAGGGCGAAGGCCAGCACCAAGAGCAGATTGCCCAGCCATTGGCTCTTGCCGGTGGCCAGGTGCAACTGCAGCAGCAGCCAGGTCAGCACGGCCGCCGGGATCACCGTCATCAGCGTGTTGACGATCTTGAAGACCAAGCCGCTGGTGCCGACCAGGGTGCGGTCGGTGTAGTCGGCCGCGAAGATGGTCATGGAACCACCGGCCTGCTCGAAGGCGAACCAGAAGAAGATGGTAAAGAAGGCAAACACAAAGACGGCCTTCAGGCGATCGGCCACCACATTGGCGGGCGTGTCGTCGACGGCCTTGGCGGCGGCTGTTTTCTCCTTGCTCGGCGCTGCGCCGATGTCGCCAAACACCGACTGGCTGAAGAAGAACTGCAGGGCGCCAAGAATCATGAACACGCCGGCCAGTCCAAAGCCGAGGTTCCATGAAATCTTTTCACCGATATAGCCGCACAGCGAGATGCCAAAAAACGCACCGGCGTTCACGCCCATATAGAACAGGGTGTAGCCGCCGTCACGCGCGCCTTCGTTGTCCTTGTTGTAGAGCTGGCCGACGATGGCGGAGATGTTCGGTTTGAACAAGCCGGTGCCGGCGATCACCAAGGCCAGGCCCAAGTAGAAGGAAGGGATGGTCTCCATGAACAGCGAGATATGACCCGCTGCGATGACGAAACCGCCCAGCAGCACGGCTCGCCGTGTACCCAAGAAACGGTCAGCGATATAGCCACCGAGAATGGGGGTGAAGTACACCAGCATGGTGTACCAGCCATACAGCGATGTGGCCTCGGCTCGGCTCCAGCCCCAGCCGCCCTTGGCGGTTTCCGAGATCAGGAAGAGCACCAGCAGGGCGCGCATGCCGTAGTAAGAAAAGCGTTCCCACATCTCTGTGAAGAACAGGACAAACAGGCTGTTCGGGTGGCCGAGGATGGTGTTGGAACCCGCAGTTTGAATTTTGTTCAAACGACTCTCCGTGATCTGACTTGTTGGTTGAATGCCCTTGCGCCTTGCTTCCCTCAAGCCCGCCACAAAGGACAAGCCGCCAAGAGCGGTACTCCGGCGGCTGCGGGCCGTATTGTCACCGGGCAGCCCCCCCAAGCTTGTTCGGGTTCCCACCAGTGCCATTCGAACCGACGGGTGCCATTCGTCATGCCCTGATGGGGAGGGTTATGCTTAAAACAACTACTCCCAAGGCCACCACAAAGGATCTGCCCCTTGCGCATCGGAGCTCTCAGTCGCGCCACCGGCGTCGACATCGAAACCATCCGCTTTTACGAAAAGAGCGGCTTGTTGCCCGGCCCTTCGCGCAGCGACAACGGCTATCGCGACTATGCCCAATCGCACCTGGAGCGGCTCGCCTTCATCCGCCACTGTCGCGCGCTCGACATCTCGCTGGCCGACATTGGCCAGTTGCTGGCCAGCCTGAACAGCCGCGATAGCGCCCAATTGGCCGCTGTCGACGGGTTGGTTGAGGCTCAACTGGCACGCGTGCGAGCCCGCCTGGCCAGCATGCGCGCCCTTGAGCAACAACTGGAAGCCTTGAAAGCCCGCTGCGACGGTCAACATGCGCATCACGAAGGCCAGGGCTGCGGCATCCTGGCCGAGCTGGTTGCGGCCGCGCATGGTGAGGCCTGCGCCTGCCACGAGCATGCCGCGCCGGCCGCGGTGAAGTCGGCCGCGCCTTGATGGCCAGCGTTGCAACGCACCGCCCATGCCGCAAGGGTCAGGGCCGCTACACGGCGGCGGCTTCGTAGCCCGCCAAGCCATAGTCGTGTCAGGCCTTTTTGAAACCCTGAGCTTGACTCTGGTGTCACTACAGGCTTTCCAATGCAGGCATCGATGCAAGGAAAGCCCGCTCACCATGTCCGCCCACTGCTGTAATCACGACACCCCCGCCGTCTCCACCATCCAGAACCTGCCGCGTTATCGCCGCGCGCTTTGGATCGCCCTGGGGCTGAACCTCGCCATGTTTGTGGTGGAGGTGCTGGCCGGTGGGCAAAGCGGCTCGCTGTCTTTGCTGGCCGATGCGGTGGACTTTGCGGGCGACGCCATCAATTACGGCGTTTCGCTGGCGGTCTTGTCGGCGGCGCTGGTTTGGCGCGCCCGCGCTGCGCTGTTCAAGGCAGCCTGCATGTTGGGCATGGGCGGCTTTGTCTTGGCCAAGGCCTTGTTGAATCTGAAGACCGGCGCTCCGCCCGAGGCCGCCACCATGGGCGTGGTCGCGGTCCTGGCGCTGAGCGCCAATCTGTTGGCCGCTTGGGTGCTGTACGCCTTCCGCGAGGGCGACGCCAATATGCGCAGCGTTTGGTTGTGCACCCGCAATGACGCCATCGGCAATATCGCGGTGATGGCTGCTGCACTCGGCGTCTTCGGCACCGGCAGCGCCTGGCCCGACCTGCTGGTGGCCGCCATCATGGCCAGCCTGGCCCTGCGCGGCGGCTGGCAGATTCTGAAGCAGGCTCGGGGCGAACTGCAGGGTGGAGCGCCAGTTGCGGCTCACGGCCATGATCACGACCACGGGCATTCTCATTAAGCCAGCATGCGCGCCCTGGAATTGAAGCTGCCCCCGCTTCTGGTGCTGCTGCTCTGCGCCGGCTTGGCGCTAGGCCTGGCCACAGCTTTGCCGGCCGCGCGATTCAGTTTTGCCGGCCAAGGCCTGGCGGCCGGCGCCTTGGCCCTGCTGGGCCTCGGTGTTGCGCTGGCCGGGGTCTGGGCCTTCCGCCAAGCCAAGACGACGGTGAACCCGCTGCAGCCGGAGCGCGCCAGCGCAGTGGTCAGCTCCGGCGTGTACCGCCTGAGTCGCAACCCCATGTATCTGGGCATGGCCTTGTTGCTGGCTGCGCTGCTGCTCGCCCTGGGCTCGCTGGCGGCGCTGCTCTGCTTGCCAGCCTTCTGCGCCTACCTCACGCAGTTTCAGATCAAGCCCGAAGAGCGCGCCCTGCGCCTCGGCCTGGGCGCCCCTTTTGAAGCCTATCTGCGCCGCACCCGCCGTTGGCTCTGAACCGGAGTGGCCACGGGTCCGCAGGGCCAAACGGAGCCCAGGGAAACCCCAATAAAGCACTGATATATTAAACATATACTCAATTTTGGTGCCAATCTGAAACGCCTCATGAGGTCGGGTCGGAATTGCAGAGTCGGCGACCCCAGCCTCTGCAACGGTCACCCCAAGCGTCACACGCAGACGCTGTTCTTGACCCGCCTTGTCCCTTCCCCTGCCCCAAGGATTGAAGAAGAAAAAAGTCGCCATGCAAACCGATGCCCTGCGCCTGTGCGAGCTGAGCGTGGTCGAGGCCTTGTTCGACCCGCTGCCCGATGTGGTGTTTTTCGTCAAAGACCGCGACGGCCGCTACTTGCGCGTCAACCAGACCCTGGTGCGGCGCAGTGCACAGCGCTCCAAGCAGGCGCTACTCGGGCGCACCTCCAAAGAGATTTTTCCCGGCGCCATGGGCGAAGCCTTTTGGGCGCAAGACCGCAGCGTCATCAGCAGCGGCGCAGCCATGCAGCGCCACCTGGAGCTGCACCTCTATGCCGACGGCGGCGCCGGCTGGTGCCTGACCCACAAACTACCGCTGCGCGACGAGCCCCAAGGCAAACAGCCCGGCGCGGTGCTCGGCGTGGCCGGTATCTCGCGCGACCTGGGGCGACCCGACCAGAGCCACCCGGTCTATGGCCAGATCGCCGAACTGGCCGAGCAGATTCGGCGTCACTTTGACCAGCCGCTGCATCTGGGCGACTGGGCGCGCGCGGCCGGGCTGACGCTGGACCGGGTCGAGCATCTGTTCCAGCGCATCTTCCACCTCAGCCCACGCGAGATGCTGCTGCAAGCACGCCTGGACGCGGCGCGCCGCCTTTTGGTGGAAGCGCCCGATATGAGCGTGGCGGCCATTGCCATGCAATGCGGCTACAGCGACCAAAGCGCCTTCACCCGCCAGTTCAAGGCCACCACCAGCCTAACGCCTTCGCAGTACCGGCGCATTCAGCAAGGCAGTCAGCAAGACCTTGCGCCCAGCGACGAACACTGGCGCGCCGCTGCCTGATGGATCCTTTTGTCATAACGCCCTGTTTACGGTGACTTCGTGACGGGCTTGGGGCCCATCAACTGCTCACGCAAAAAGCCATAGCTGAGCGCCCAGAGCTGCGCCTGCTGTGCTGGCGTCGACGCCCCCGCATGACCACCTTCGCGGTTCTCCCAGTACAGCACCGGCTGGCCCAGCTCCTGCAGCCGCGCCACCATCTTGCGCGCATGGCCGGGATGCACCCGGTCATCCAGCGTGGAGCTGGTGTAGAGCACCTTGGGGTAAGGCTTAGCGGCGCTGGCGTTCTGGTAGGGCGAGTAGCGCGAGATGGTGTCCCATTGCTCGGGGATGTCGGGGTTGCCGTATTCCTCGATCCAAGAGGCGCCGGCCAGCATGCGGTGATAGCGCCGCATATCGGTCAAGGGCACCTGGCTGACCACCGCGCCAAACAGCTCGGGCCGCTGCACAAAAGCCACCGAGGTCAGCAAGCCGCCCAAGCTGCCACCCATGATGCCCAGACGCGCCGGTCGGGTGATGCCGCGCTGAATCAGGTCTTCGGCCACCGCGATGAAATCATCAAAGCTGCGCTGGCGATGCTCGCGCTGGGCCGACTGATGCCAACGCGGGCCGAATTCACCGCCGCCGCGCAGATTGGCCAGCACATAAACGCCGCCTTGCGACAACCAGCCGCGACCCAGGATGCCGCTGTAGCTGGGCTTCATCGAGATCTCGAAGCCGCCATAGCCGTAGAGCAGTGTCGGCGCGCCGTCCTTGGGCAGCTCACCGCGCGGCCTGACGATGAAGTAAGGCACGGCCGTGCCGTCCTTGGAGCGCGCCTGCAGCTGCTGCACCTCATGCGTGCTGGCATCAAAGAACTCGGGCAAAGCTTGCAAGAGCTGGCGCTCGGCCCGGCCCACTTCGCCCAGCTCCAGCCGCGCTGGGGTGAGGAAGTCGCTGCGGGTCAGCAGGTAGTGGTCAGCGTCCTGGCCGGCCAAGGCGCTCACACTCAGGCTGCCCAAGTCACCCGCCGGCAACAACGTTTCTTGCCACTGGCCTTTTTGATAGCGCCACTGCACCAGCTGCTGGCGAGCTTCATCCATGCGCACGCCCAAGACCGCGCTTCGCGTCGCCACATGGCTTTGCAGCGAGCTGCGTGGCGAGGGGCTGAACAAGGTGTGGAACTGGCGCTTGCCGGCCGCCCAGTCCGCGCGCGAGATCGCCAGCAAGGAGCCGGCCGCATGGGTCTTGCCACCTAAGCTCCAATCTGAGCGCAACTCGATCAGCCATTGGTCGGCAAAAGGGCTCATGCTGGCATCCGCCGGCTTGCTCAGCGCCAACAGGCGCCCATCCTTTTGCAAGACATGCTGCTCGCCGGCAAAGAAGCTGGTGCGGCGCTCAATCATGTGGACGCGCGCTTTGCCGATCTGCTCGGCCCAGGTCCAAACGCTGACGTCCTGCGGCGCCGCCTCAAACACCAGCCGCGCTTGCGCCAAGGGCTGGCCGCGCTTCCAGAGTTTGACCTGGCGTGGGTAGCCCGAGTCCGTCATGCTGCCGGGGCCGAAGTCGGTGGCCACGCTGAGCGTGTCGCGGTCCACCCAGGCGGCTGTGCCCTTGGCCTCGGGCAGGCTGAAGCCGCCTGCCGATGCGGCCACAAAGCGGCGCGTGCCAAGGTCAAACTCGCGCAGCACATGGGCGTCACCGCCGCCGCGGCTGAGAGTCAGCAAGCAGCGCTGGGTCTGGGGAACCAGGCAAGTCGCCCCACCCCAGACCCAGGGCGCACCCTCCTCCCGACTCAACTGGTCCACATCCAGCACGGTTTCCCATTGCGGCATGTCGCTGCGATAAGAGGCCAAGGTGGTGCGCCGCCACAGGCCGCGCGGATGTTCGGCATCACGCCAGAAGTTGTAGAGATGGCCGCCGACTTGCTGCGCATAAGCCAGTCGCTTGGGTGAGGCCAAGACCTCGGCAAAACTCTGGCTCAAGGCTGCAGATTGCGGGCCTGTCTGCAGCGCCGCCAGACTGGCCTCGTTCTGGCCCTGCACCCAGCGCAGCGCGCGCTCGCCCTGCACCTCTTCCAACCAAAGATAGGGGTCCTCGGCCTGTGCTGAGCACAGACCGGCCTGCAGCAACATGGCCGCGGCAAGCGCACGCAGCACCAGTCTGGCGACCCACATCAGAAACGTGCCTCCAGGTTCACTTTCAAGACCCGGCCGCCCAGCGGCAGCGAGGAACCGGGGCGCAATTCCACCAAAGGCTTTTGGTCAAAGGCATTCATCAGATTGGCGGACAGGGTGAAGTTCTTGAAGCCGCTGTACTGCAACCACAGATCGGTGCTCAACCAAGGCTTGATGCGGCAATCGGCCTCTTCCACACCGCGGTCGGCGCAGCCCTCGATGCTGTTGTCAGTGTCCCAGTCCGCGGCGCTCAAACGGGTGCCGGAGTAATGGTTCAGTCGCGCGCCCAACTTCCAGTCGGCGATGCCCCAGTTGATCTTGTAGATCGCATGCAGACGCGGTGTGCCGCGGTAGCCGACGCGGTTCTCGGTGTAGTCCTGTTTGGTGGTGTCCCAGTAGCGTGCATCGATCTGGTAGTTGGCTTCGATGCCGGCGTCCAGCTGACCCCAAGCGCCCAGCTTCCAGCGGCTGCGCAGGTCCAGATCCAGGCCCGAGACCTTGGTCTTGTTCATGTTCTGGTACTGCAGGCCCAGCGAACGCACCGAACCGACGGCAAAGCCGATGTCCTTGCCCGACAGTTCCTTGACCCGCTTGGCCAGGTCTTTGTCGCGTGCCGACACCGGATCGCGCGGCAGCAGATTGGGGTTGGCGTCTTCATTGCCCAGCACTTCGTTGACATCACGCACGCCGATCTCATCCTTGCGCTGGATGTTGTAGTAGTCCAGCGTGAAGTTGATGTTCTCCACCGGCTGGGTCACGATGCCGAAGGAGAAGTTGTTGGACGACTCGGGCTTCAAGTTCGAATTCGGCGTGATGGCCGATGGGAAGCTGACCGAGCAACCCGAGTTATAGACCTCGGTGGCATCGAGCTTGTCGCTGGCATTGCCGGTTTTGAGCACCGCTTGCATTTGCTTGGCGGTGTCGCAGCGCTTCGGGTCCAAATAGCCGTTGTTGAACCAGGAGGCGCCGCCATTGCCGGTTTCCGGCAGGCTAGGGGCGCGGAAGCCTTGAGTGACCGTGCCACGCAGCATCAGCTCGCGCATCGGCCGCCAGGCCAGCTGCATCTTGGGCGTGACCGCGCCAAAGCCATTGAAGACCTTGTCGCCGCGCAGAGCCAGCGTCGCTTCGATCTGCTTGGTGAAGGGCAGGCTCACCTCGCCGAACAAGGCGCCGACATCGCGCTTGCCGGAGATGTCCACGCCGGAGAAGCCAACGATGCGCGCCTGCAAGATGTTGTCCATGCTGCGGTGCTCAAACTTCTCGTGGCGCAACTCACCACCCAAGGCCAGCATGATGGGGCCGCCCGAGAGGCTGCCAATCTCGCGCGAGCCCTTGGCATCGGCGAACTGCTGCGTGTAGGTGCCCGAAGAGCCCATCTCGGGGAACATCTTTTCCAGCAGCTCACGCGGGTTGGTCTGGCCGAATTTGTAGGCGCCGCTGGTGATGGCTTCTTCATAGCCGAAACGATCTTTGTAGAGGTGCTGACGCTGGGTGGCGTGCGACTGCATCATGCCCACCGCGCCGTCAAAGTCCCAGCCCCAGGCCGAACCTTCAAGGCCTGCCAATACACGGAAGTCGCGCGAGGCGCCGATGTTCTTGAACATGTCCGGGTGATCCACAAAACGGTAGTTCAAACCGATGGGGAAGCCATAGGGGTTGTTCGGGTGATTGGCTGGCAGCTTGGGGTCGGTGAAGCTTTGCAGCTCGCCCTTCAGGCTGTCGTACCAAGTCGAGACGCTGCCGGGGTTGCTGCGTGGGATGTTGGTGTAATAGTCAGCCTGGATGTCGGCGCCCTGGAACTCGGCAAAGGCGCTCAGGTCTTTGTTGATGGTCATGCGCGCGCCGGCCAGCAGCGTAACGCGCCGGGTCGACGGGCGGGCATCGCTGTCCTTCCAATAGTCGTACTGGCAGACGCCGCCGATCAGGTTCTCGGGGGCGCAGCCGGCGGCCGGCGTGTTGATGCGCTTGCCGGCCAGGGCCGGGTCTTTGTAGTCGGCCGGGTAGCTACCGACATAGTTGCCAGGGAAGGAGCCCGCCGAGCGCTGGCCGCGCGAGGGGTTCTGTTCCAGATACCAGTCGGGCAGCAGGTCGCGCACCGCGCTGTCCTTGTAGCTGCCGCGCTTATAGACCTCCAAATGCGCATAAGCGTTGTAGCCATCGCTCGCCAAGTTGCCATGGCCCACGGTCACCGAGGCCTGCTGGTCAGCGTCCAAGAAGCTGTTCTTCAGATTGCGCTGAGCGCTCAGCTGCAGGCCTACACCGCTGAAGTCCTTGACGGTGATGACATTGATCACGCCGCCGATAGCGTCGGAGCCGTAGATGGCCGAGGCGCCATCCTTCAATACTTCAACACGCTCGATGATATTGGCCGGGATCGCGTCGATATTGGTGAAGTTCAGCTGCAAGCCATCGGCAAAACCATAGCTGGACAAGCGGCGCCCGTTCAAGAGCGTCAAGGTGCCGCCGGTGCCCAGATTGCGCAGCGACACGCCCGAGGCGCCGCTGGCCCAAGAATTGGCGCCGCCCAGGTCGCTGATGGCGCTGCGGTCGTTATTGCTCAGATTGGCCAGCACATCGCCGACTGTTAGCGCGCCGGAAGCCTTGATCTCGTCCTTGCTCAAGACCAGCAGCGGCTGCGAGGTCTCCAAGTCGGTGCGCTTGATGTTCGAGCCGGTGACCGTCACGCGGGTCAGGCTTTGCGTCTCGGCAGCGGCGTCCTTGCTTTGGGCATAGACGGCTTGGCTGCCGCTCAAGGCCAGGCAGGCCGATACCGTGGCCAGGGCAATGGCGCTGAGCTTGGGGCTAGGTTTCTTGTTCATACGTCTCCTCGCGGGCTTTTTTAGGATCCGCTCAGAATAGAAAAACCAGGCCCCATCGTCTTGATGCCAAACGGCAGCGGGCCGACCGAATTCGGCACAAAACCCGCATAGCCCTCATTCAATCGGGCGTCGCTGTTCTCCAAGCCTGCACGGGCAAAGGCAGGCAACAACCTGGCGCCAGGCCGAGCCTGCCAAACCGAGTTCCCCCATGTCGGCCTGGCTACGCCGGACGCAGCGTTGCACAACAGCGGAAAAAAATGATGCGACCTTGAACCCTTTTGGGACTTCGGCGCCTCTAGGTTCAGGTGTCATACCTCCAACCGAGACCGAGCCCCAGCGCCCGACACAGCACTGCACAGCGCGACTGAATCGGTCCAACCCTCACCTAGATATGAAAACCACCCTCTGCATGATCGCGCTGACCGCCTTTGCCGCCGCCAGCTCGGCCAACCCCAACGCCGCCGCCCCTTCAACGGCACCGGCGGCATCAGCGCCCTCTGCCGCTGCGCCAGCCGCGAGTTTTGACTTGAGCGGCCTGCTCCAAACCAGTGTCGAGGGTAGCGCCGTGCCGGCCATGGGCGCCGTGTTGATTCGGCAAGGTCGGCTTGCCGAAATTGCGGTCACGGGTCTGCGAGCCAAAGGGGCCGAAGCGCGCGCGCAGGCAGGGGATGTCTGGCACCTGGGCTCCAACGGCAAGGCGATGACGGCCACCATGCTGGCACGCTTGGTGGAGCGAGGGCTCTTGTCCTGGGATGCTCCGCTGAGCCAGTTGCTGCCCGCACTGGCCACCGAGATGCAGCCCGCTTACCGAGACGTCAGCTTGCGCGACCTGCTGGCCCACCAAGCCGGCCTGCAGGCCGATATCGATGAATCTTGGGTGGCCGTGTTTCACCGCGACAAGCGGTCACTGCATGAACAGCGTTTGGCCTTTGCTCGCCTGGCCCTGGCCCAGCCACCGGCCTATGCACGGGCGAGCAGCGATGCCTATTCCAACAATGGCTATGTGATTGCCGGGCTGGTCGCCGAGCAGGTCAGCGGCAAGTCTTATGAAGAGCTGATGCAAGTTGAACTGTTCGAGCCCTTGGGCTTGCGCAGCGCGGGTTTCGGCGCCACCCATCGCGGCCAAATCCTGGGCCACAAAGCCGGCTTGGCGGTCGAAGGCCTGGCGGCCGACAACCCGGCCGTGGTTGCGCCGGCTGGCGGCATCCACATGTCTTTGGAAGATTGGGCCAAATTCGCCATCGATCAGATGGCCGGTGAGCATGGCCGCGGCAAATTGCTGAAGACCGAGAGCTACCAGTTGCTGCACCAGAGTGCCCGCCAAGGCGGCAAGTTTGCTCTCGGTTGGCGGGCGCAAAGCAGCATGGCGGGCATGAGCGCCCGCCATCTAGCCCACACCGGCAGCAACGAAGCCTGGTTTGCGCTCATCGTGCTCAGACCGGACAGCGAAGACGCGGTGCTCGTGGCCAGCAACGCCGGTGAAGACGCCAAGGCCGACAAAACCGTCCGCGACCTAGCCACCCGCTGCCTAAAGGCGTTAGCGCCTTGAGTCCAAGCGGAGAGGGTCGAACTAATTCGGCACAAACGGCCAAGCCCGCCGGGTGGCAAGCGCGGCCGCTATCATGGGCCGACCCATGTCCGAACCTACCGCCCCCGCCGATCCAAGCGACCACGCCAAGCCCTTCATCTACGAGACGCTCAACAGCAAGGCCCTGCACTTCTCGCTCAGCGAGATCCAGAGTCGCATGCAGACCGAGCGCCCGCACGCGCTGGACCTGGACTACACCCGATTGATGATGGGCTTGCTGCTCTTCCACGCTGCGCCGGCCCGCCTAGCCATGATCGGCTTGGGCGGCGGCTCCATGGCCAAGTTTTGTCACCACTTCATGCCCGCCACCCGCATCGAAGTGGTTGAAATCAACCCGCATGTGATCGCCTTGCGCGAGGCCTTTTCCATACCCCCCGATGACGCCCGCTTCCAGGTGAAGCTGGCCGACGGCGCTGCCTACCTCAGCGCCGCGCCCGAGCCCATCGACGTCTTGGTGGTCGATGGCTTTGACGGCAGCGGCCAGCCCGAAGCCCTGTGCTCACAGCGCTTTTACGACGATTGCCAGGCCGCACTGCAGCCCGACGGCCTGCTGGTGGTGAATCTGCACGCCGCGCATTCTGACTTTGAATTGCAAGCCGCGCGCATTGAGCGCAGCTTTGCCGGCGAGGTGCTGCGCGTGCCGGACCGCGACGGCAGCAACACCATTGTGTTCGCCAGCAAAGCGCCGCTGGAGCAGCGCTTCAAGCCCCAACATCCACGCCAGCTGCGTCAGTTCGACGCCCAGACCCGCGCGGACTTGATGCCAGCCTGGGCGGCAGTTGAACGCGCCATGCGGGCTTCGCAAGGCAGCGACGCCATACGCCGCTGACAGACCCGCTCGTTCACTGATTCATTGCCTCGACAGGACGAGATGCGTCGCTCTTGCCGAGGCCTGATGCTGGGTGCAGGCATAGCCCAAGGCCTGCAGATCCAGGCCCTCGAACAGCCTCTCTCCGCGGCCCAGCAGCACCGGCGAGATGGCAATGTGCATCTCGTCAATCAGCCGCTGGCGAAGGTATTGCTGGATCACCTGAACGCCGCCGCCCACTCGCACATCATGGCCCTTGGCCGCCTCGTGCGCCTGCGCAAGCGCGACCTCCGGGCCTTCGGTGACGAAGTAGAACGTCGTGCCGCCTTCCATCACTAGAGGCGCGCGCGCATGGTGTGTGAGCACAAAAACCGGCACCTGGTAGACCGGCTTCTCGCCCCACCAGCCTCGCCAGCTCTCATCCGGCCAGGGGCCGCGCACCGGGCCGAACATGTTTCGACCCAGAATCCACGCGCCTACATTGTGAAAGCCGCGCGCCGCGAAGTCATCATCAATACCGGTCTCACCACTCGGCTGACCAAACAGCTTTTGCTGGAAGGTCTGCGTTGGCATCAGCCAGCCATGCAAAGTGCCGCCACCCACACCCAGGGGGTTCTGCAGGTCCTGGTCGGGGCCGGCGCCAAAACCGTCCAGGGAGATCGTGAAACTTTCAACGCGAACTTTGGACATGGCAACAAGCTCTCTTTGATCGGTTCAAACAAGACCGGCGCGCGAACGCGACGGCTTTACTTCCATAGCGTGAATAGCGTCAACACATCGACCAAGCCCAAGACCGCGCTGGGCTTCAGCCGCGAAGGCGCTGGAACGGCCAGAACTGCAACAGGCCGCAGGCGCCGCCACATGAAGGCATAGACCAGCACAGCCAGAGCAAGCCCGCTCGCCGCCACGGCCCATGACTCCAGGGCAGATGCCAAAGCAAAAGCAAGCAGCGCAACCAACACCGAAGTCAACAAGGGCACGCCTGAGGCTGCCCTTGGGACATAGCAGCTCGCGCCACAAGAGCCACAAGCCGCCGGCGTCGCAACACTGGAACGCCAAGCGCCCAACAAGGAAATGGACTCACTCGCACAAGAGGGGCACTTCAGCATGACGCACAGGGCCTTTCAGAAACCACTCGCCGCAGGAAGATGCCCGGGGCGTGTGGAGTCATGAATGTACAGGGCTCGTGGCCAAGTCCGGCCCTAGCTTTCGGTGACAGGTTGACTGAACGACGATCAGGGCCCAATTCTTCAGGCTCTATCCTTCGCAAAAAGATGAGCCCTCTTGAAGGCCTCGACCTAACTTGCAGCGTAAGAAACAGAGACCCGTGTCAGCTGGCCAAGCCGATCAGCCGTCGGGCAGGTGATGGGCACGATGTAGAAAGCGTAGCCTTCACTGCGCAGCACCGCGCCCCCAGAGAACGCCTGATGAAAGATGTCCTCACTCTCAGGCGTCGCCTTCAAACAAGCACGCTGTCCCCGCACAAGACTGAGGGGGTATGTGGTGGGAACACCGGTTCGAGCTCGAACAAACAGGCTACGTTCCCCAGGCGCGAGATCTGCAATGACGTATTCAGATTGTGAAAGGTAGGCAAAGGCCTTTCCATCCACGCCGACCGTGAGACTGACGCCGCCAGCAGCAAATGCTGGGGATCGATACACCAAGACCTGCGCCCGCTGTCCGTCCTCAGTTTGCGGCAAAGGGAAAAGGGGCATTGACGAGCAAGAGGTCATCAACAGGCAGGCGACAGAAAGTACAAACAGTCGGCTCAGGTTTCGCGTCATTCCGAGTTCCATTCATCGAATGACTTCGGTGTTCTTCTTTCTTTGCGCCTCGTACTCTTCCCGAATCTTTCTTTGGCAATTCACCCGGTCCTGACCGCCGTATTGATCGCATTGACGCTCGGATTGACGTTGATTCGTTTTGCTCATCTCGTTCACCGCCTCGCTGGGGGTTTGCAGGCGGGTGTTGCTGCAAGCAGAAACAAGGCTGAGGACAGTCAATGCGAAGGAGAGCTGGTGAAATTTCATGGGATGAGGCTTCCTCGAGTGTCGGGCGCATGTGTCCCGGCGATGGCGAGTGGGTGCATGACGCGAGCGGGTAAGAGAAGGGAGAAGGCAAGGCGCCCAGACCTCAAGTCTGAATGCAAAATCCGAGTTCAGCTTGAATGTATTCGCTGAATTGGGCTGGCGGGTGAAGCAGGCCAGCCATTTGACCCGGAAGTTTGAGTCTTGCCTCCAAGGGCCCTGCCCCACCTCTCGCTGGTCACTGCTGATTGTCTCCAAGCGCCCTTAGCGCTGCAGCATCATTTCCTGAATAGCATGCACCACCGCCTCCGGGTTGGCTTTTTGGATCTGGTGGTCAGAGTCCAGCACCACCGTCTTCGCACCAGCGTAGAGCCCGCGGACTCGGGCGATCGTCGCATCGTCTGAATTCACGACGCCCAAATCGATCGCGATGGCACCGGCGCCTTTGGGGACATTGACAAGGCGCGTGACCGGAATTTGCGTCGGCCAAGGCAGCGCCAACACGGTTTCGCCGGTCGCGTGAATCGCATCGATCTCCCGAGCCGCCATGCGGCTCAGGAACAAGGCCTTGCCCCACCGCGTGTAGAAGGGAAAATCATCAGGCTTCTTGATCACACCGGGGTACAACGCGTCGACCAAGACCAGTCCTTTGACCTCGCTCGGATAGAGGCGCGCAAACAACTGCATGTAAAGCCCGCCCAAAGAATGACCCACCAAGAGATAGGGCGGCTTATGGCCTTGTTGCTGGAGCAAGTCATGCAGATCGGTAACGATCTGACGCCCCTCCCGCGAACGTTCGGTGGCCTCGCTACGGCCGATGCCCGGGCGGTCATAGGCAAACAAGGACCAAGGCTTTGCAGTGCCTGCTGCCGAGGTCTGCGCCTGAGGGGCGAAGGCGCCGATGACGGCGCGCCAGCCCTCCATTTCAGCGCGCGATCCGTTCTCGAACACCACCGTCCCCTGGGGGTCCTTGGCATGGACGCTCCATTGATGGATGGCCTCGCCATGCAAGCGCACCAGCGTTGAACCTGCATCCGCTTCGGGGGGCTGGGCGCGGCCAATGCCAGGAGCTACAGCCGCCAGCAAGGTGGCTGAGGCGAGGATGCTGATACGTATCGCGTTGCCAGTACGGAGGCAAAGCAGGGAACCGAGTTTCATAGGTCAAAGGCCATCAGAGGATCAAAGTGAAACCGGTTTTTATCAAGCCGCCCCTGCCAAGTCGCCTGGCTTGCGACAGGCTGCTGGATCGCTAAGGCAGGCTGCACATTCCCCTGCTCTCAGTCATCTGCTCCGAACCCTGTAGACCGCCTTACGAGGCGGCAGCGGCTTCGCAGGCGGCAAAGCTCAGGCCCCCAGCCCTTTGGCCAAGGCCTGAAGTTTGAGCACGGTGGCCCAGTTTCGGGTGGTGGCCGTCTTGCCGACCTTGCCCACTTTGCCGAGCAAGGCTTCACCGGCCCGGCTCTCAAGAATGCCCGAGGCGCAATGCAGATAGGCTGCGTTCGCCCCCAAGAAAAAGGCTTCGGCAGGTGTGAGCAAGGGTTCAATCACGCCGAGCCCTGCCAGCGCCTCGGGCCCTTGCGTCACGGCCACGAGCAAGCGTGAAGGGTCATCCGCCGCATTCGCTGCCAGCGCGTTGTCGGCCACGATGGCGGACCACTGCGCAGCCGACTTGACGATGACCGGCACCTCAAGCTGCAGCTTCGTCGCGATGGCATGGGTAATCTCAACGGCCAGCTCAGCGGGCGCGCCCTTTGTAGCGCGGAACACCGCATTGCCGCTGTTCAGCAAGGTCTGCACATCGGCGTAGCCCAGCTCAGCCAGCAAAGCGCGCAGATCCGCCATCGGCACCTGTTTGGCCTTGCCAACATTGACGCCGCGCAGGAGGGCTATAAAAGTAGGCATGTCATGAGACTCAGGATTGGCTTGTATTGACGCATCAAGCCCGTTTGTAGATGTTCAGTCTGTTCCTCGTTGCCTTGCCGCTGTTCAGAACACAGGTCTAGAAATGAAAAAGACCCCGAAGGGTCAGGTCTTGCTATTGGAGCTTGAAATGCTGGGAAGTCCTTGTAGAGGGGCTAGGCGTCATTTCGCAACCGTAGGCAGACTTCCACAACTTGGTGACCGCCAAGCTCAAACTGCTTCTCGCTGCCTTCGACGTGCGAGAACCCACAGCTCTTGTAGAAGTTGACTCCGCGCTCGTTCCGACCAATTACCCACAGTGAGACTTCGACAAAGCCAAGGGCGCGTAGCTCCAGGAGGGCTTGAGCCATGAGTGCGCGACCGACGCCTTGACTCCACGATTGCGGCTCGGCGTAGAGTGCCCAGATCTCGCCTTGCTCTGGAGACGAATGCTCGTGACGCCAGTGGCCGTAGCTGATGAAACCGACGACGCTGTCGTTTCGGAGCGCAACGAGCGTCTTGGACTCTTGTCTTTGGAGTATGTCTTCCCACCGAAGCGCCCGATCCTCGACGGAAAGTCGATCCAGGAACGTTTGGTCGAGGATGCCGGCGTAGGCCGCCTGCCAAGAGCGGATGTGGACTCTGGCGATGCCGGACGCGTGCTCGCGAGTGGCAGGAGCGATTTTCATGAAGCTTAACGTTTGAGTTAGGCGGCCTTCTGCAGATTGTCGAGGAAAGCCGAGAATGAAATGACGGCCTTCAGCGACAAGCTGTGGTAGGTCCACTTGAAAAATGGGTTAGGCCTCATGCAGTTGCCACAGACCGCGTGGATTGAAGAACGGCTCACCTGACTCGTGTCGTGAGTCAGGAACGCGAAGCACGCGGTAGCGCGGTGCCGTGCTTGTTAGGCTGAACGTGTGCCGATCCTGCAGCGTTGGCTTCTCTGTCAACTGCCAATGGTTGAACTTATTCATCAGTTCAGCCGCCACTTCAATCCCGAGTGATCGTGGCACTTCGCAGTCCGGCAGCGAGAAGTTGTGCATGCCGCAGGAATAGAAGTAGTTGCGATCCGCAACAAGCGTGATGGCAGCGGTGTAGAGGTCGAATGGTGTTCCTGCTAGCAACTGGTTCCAGCGCTCCCAAGTATGTGCAACGCCGGCCGACTCGACCTTGACCGCCGCGCCGCCGATAGCTTGAAGTAGCTTTGTGAACTTCGCGACCTTGGCTCGTTCATCCGATAGGTTTGGCGGAACTCGGAGGTACACCACGCTCGCATGAGTGTCGACGGCGGAGAGCACCTGATCAGTGAGCTTGCCTTGCCCAGCGAGCTCAAACGCGCGCCTCATTTGAGGATCTCTGGTATGAACTTCGAGCCCGACGTGGTTCTTCTCTTGCATGTCCGCAAGTATCAAACCCGCAAACATGAACCGACCCTTGGGCTCGTGACTAACGACTCTTCGGAGAAAGTCTGAGCGATCAACCCAACCACCAGGTATGCAGAGAATTAACTCGTCGACTTGCGATTGTTGGGCCATGGCGCTGCGGCTGAGGATTGACAATGTCGCGCTCGCTGTCAGGAAGCATAGAGCGCTGCGCCGGGATGATCTCATGAGGCCGTACGTCCGCTCGATGGAGGGGTTGCGCATCCATGTGCCCCCGATCAACGGCTACACGGAGGCACTTTGCCCGCGCCACGAACGTATTCGTGCTCATCAACGCTACGCGGATAACCCATCAGCCATGTGACACCGTCATCCTCGTATGCCTTCATGAACCTCACCGAGTAGATGTACGATGATGTGCGAAGCCGCTGCCCCATCTTCTCAATTGAGTCAGCACGGAACTCTGGCGAAGCCCACTTCATGTGCAGTTTGAACTTGGTCCTGGGCCTCTCTTCTTCGGTGAACAGATACTCCTTGACCTCGACTTCCGCGATGAGCGGATAGCAGATCATTCCTTGATCGGCGAACTGCTCAACAGTCTTGGGTGTCGGGTCCTCGCATGAGCTCATGTCTGGACGGTCTCTGAAGTAGACCTTGGTCGCCACGCCGACAAACACTGCGCTAGAGCCGCAGTAGGCATAGGCCTTGCCGAACTCCTCTGGACCGGCTCGTGCGCTGACCTCGCCAACGGCCAGAACACCGACGAGCGACAACATTGGAGCGATGAAGAAGAAACGGCGCATGTTCACAGGGCTTCCTCGGTTGCATAACGTTTGAGCTAATCGGACCGTTGCCGCATGCCGCAATGGGTACGGTTGAGAGAATGGTTAGGCTGCACCGCGCCTGTTAGCTGAATCTGGAGCCTGAATCACCGCTTCGCGAAGCCCAAATTCCCATTCCTTAGTATCAAAGGTTTCGCCACTGGCTAAGTGCGTGGCGCGTACGGTCTTCTCGAATTTATAGCTCCGCATCTCATCGATGTCGAAATTCCAGACCTCATAGAAGCCTTCGACAGTTGAAAGTCCGACAATCGACAAGTTGACTTCATAAGTCTCGTCTGACGAGGCGCCTACCCACGTTGACAAATAGTCAATTCGGTAAGTTGGTTGACCAACCGTAATAACTCTGCCGTCTTCAAGAACATGGCGTCGGCGCCCGTCCGGTAGAACGGTTGTTTCAACGGGACGGCCGTTTGCCCATGGGGTCCTGGTTTGGAGGCTAACGGAAAAGGTAACGTCTGGCATGTTCTTAATGGTGGCTTAGAGGTGACCGAAAGCGTGCAGCCTAACGTCGAAGTTGAGCCGCGAGCGACGGCTGGGCACGGAAGGCCCAGAATGAAATGGGGGCCTGAAGTGACCAGCCGTTGCGAGTCGGCTCGAACGACTGGTTATGCATCACGACGACGAGCCCACGCCCGAACGATGAAGCCCGGAAAATAGAAGAAGGGCGAGACCATTACAGAGAAGGCGAGAGGAACGCCAGAAGTCCCGCCCCCACGATAGAACAGAATATGAAAGACGAAAAACAATACTGGAAAGCCGACAAGGAAGAAGTGCCCAAGCCAGACGAGCAAGTTACCGACGACCATCAACAAGGTTGGCGACTTCGCAAATACGATAGGTTCGGATGAAGGCAGCCACCCGCCGTTGCCGAAAAGAGCGCCACATTTTTTGCATTCAGGTGCGGTTGCGGCTACAACCTGACCGCAGTTAGGGCAGTAACTCATGATGCATAACGTGTTGTATAGCGGCACCGACCGCCGCCTATCAAAGCAGATGTCGTAATAACAAGCTGCTCACCTGAGCTGCTAAGTGCTTGTAGGCATTGCCATTTTCTGATGAAATGCTGTATTTTCATACAGTATTAAATTTCACGCCAAAAGCCGCGCTTGTTACAAACACGCTGCCCGGTTCGCGCGGCCCCTTCAAGCGAACAACAGGCGCTGATGATGCCACCAGTTCACGGCGTTATTTCAGAGTTTGGAGCTGGGCGGTCTGGCATCGTCTTGTGGCGAGAAACGGCAGCCAAGGACTTGATATCTGAAACCTGCCCTTGCGGCTCACGGGTGATGGTGAAGCAAGCGGCTGATCATTGCTCAGAGCCGCCGACCTGGGCAAACAGCAACTGCCCAGGCCGGCGGCGGAAAATTCAGCGATTCACCTTGAACTCGCCAAATTCCTTCAGCTGCTCGGCCACGCCCTTGTCACCCACCACGATCAGCGACTGGCTTTCGGGCGAGAAGTAAGTCTTGCCGATCTCGCGCACCTGCTCGGCCGTGACCTTTTGGATCAGCGGCACATACTGGCCCAGGTACTCGGCGGGCAGGCCGACCAACCAGTTGCTGGCCAGGGTCTGCGCCACAGCGCCTTGCAGCTGGGTGGTCAGCAGATAGCTGCCGGCCACATAGCGCTTGGTCATTTGCAGCTCCTCCGCCGGCACCAGCTCGGTGCCGATGCGGCGGTATTCCTTGATGAACTCCTGCAAGGCTGCGCCGGTGACTTCATTGCGCACATCGGCACCGCCGGTGATGGCGCCGCCGACGCGGTAAGAGCGAGCACCGGCGCTGGCGCCATAGGTGTAGCCCTTTTCCTCACGCAGGTTCTGGTTCACCCGGCTGGAGAAACCACTGCCCAGAATGGTGCTGGTCAGGCGCAGCGGCACTTGGTCGGCGCCATTGGCCGGCGCGCCCGGTCGGCCCAGGCGCACGGTGGATTGGACGCTGCCTTCGCGCTCCAGCAGCACATGCTGGGGCTTGGCCGTCACCGGCGAGGCGGCAATCTCGGCCGGCGCCGGGCCGCTGGCCGCCCAGTCGCCAAAGGCAGCTTGCGCCATCTTCAGGCCTTCATCGGCCGAGACGCGGCCGGTGATGACCAGCAGCGCACGGTCGGGGCGGAAGCGCTTGGCGTGCTCGGCGCGCAGCGCGGCGGCGGTGGTGGCTTCGATGGCTTCGGCGGTTTCTTGGCTGCGGCCGTAAGGGTGATCGCCATAGATGGCGGCGTTCAGCGCCTTGCTGGCGCGAAAGCCCGGCTGGGCGCTGGCCACCTTGAGGGCTTGCAAGGCATTCGCCTTGGCCAAAGCCACCTCACCCTCGGGGAAGGACGCATGACGCGTCACCTCGGCCAGCAACTTCATCATGCCCTCGGCATGCGATTTGAGCGCATAGGCGGTCAGCGTGATCCCGTCGTTAGCGGCTGCGGCCGCTACACCGCCGCCCATGCCTTGGGATGCCTCGGCAATGGCGCGTGAGTCGCGCTGGGTCGTTCCTTCGTTCAAAAGACCTGCCAGGAGCTTGGCCTGACCGGGGGCGTTGGCCGCGTCAGCGCCAAAGCCGGCGCCGCGCAGCGCCAAAACATAGTCCACACGCGGCAAGCCCTGGCGCGGCAGCACCCATACTTCCAGGCCGTTGGCCAGCGTCTTTTTGCTGATCTGCGGCACCTGGATGGCTTTGTCTTGGCCGTACTTGGGCAGCTCGGCGGGCATCTTGATCGCTTCGGCAGCCATGGCGCCCAGCGGCAGGGCCAGCAGGGCAGCAAGAGCGATGGTGTTCAGCTTGTGATGGATCATCATGGTGAAAGTCTCCCTCGCGTTCAAGGCTTGGTGGCGGCGCTGGCAGCAGCGTCGGCGGCAGGAGCAGCCAACATGGCCACCGGCTTGCGGTCGATCACCGAACGGTTGGCCACGGTCAGATAGGTCTTGGCCACGCGCTGCACATCGGCCGAGGTGACGGCTTCAATCCAGCCGGGGATCTGGTTCACCACCTTGGCATCGCCCCACAGCGCTTGCAGCTTGGCCAGTGTGTCGGCGCGGCTCAAAAAGCTCTCCAGGCCGTTGTACCAATCGGCCAGCAAGCGGGTCTTGACGCGTTTGAGCGTGGCTTCGTCCACACCGTCTTTCACCACCTTGGCGATTTCTTCGTCCATGGCGGTCAGCAGCGCATCGGCCGTGGTGGTGGGCTTGTAGAGCGCAAAAACGGTGAAGATGGTCGGGCCGTCGTATTCCCAGATGCTGGTCAAGCCGTAGAGCGAGTCAACATTCAGCGCCAGCTCGCGGCCCTTGATCAGGCCTTGATAAAAGCGCGAAGCGTCGCCGCCGGCCAGCAGCTCGCCGAGCACGGCCATGCCGGGCTGGTCTTTGCTTCCGCGATCGGGCATCTTCCAAGCGGCGGCAATGGCCGGCACCTGGGCCAGCTTGTCGCTCTGCTGCAGGCGCTTCTCAGCGGTGTTCAGACCTTCACGGAAGTCGCTGGGCGCGGGCGTGGCACGCTTGGGGATGGCGGCAAAGTACTTCTCGGCCAGCGCAAAAGCCTTGGCCGGCGTGATATCGCCCGAGATCGACAGCACCGCATTGTTGGGGCCGTAATAGTCGCGGTGGAAGGCGCGCACATCGTCCAGGCTGGCGTTCTCCAGGTCCTTGAAGCTGCCGTAGCCGTCGTGCTTGTTCTCCCACTTCTCAAAAGCCAGGCCACCAATGTCGATCCACATAAAGCCGCCATAAGGCTGGTTCTGCACATTGACGCGGATCTCTTCCTTCACCACGTCTTGCTGGTTCTTCAGCGTCGCCGCGTTGAAGTCCAGGGTCTTCATGCGGTCGGCTTCCAGCCACAAGATGGACTCCAACGAAGACACCGGCGCGGTCTCGATGTAGTTGGTGAAGTCCGGGCGGGTGGAGCCGTTGTTATTGCCGCCACCGCCGGTGATGACCTTGTCGAACACGCCTTTGGGCGCCTTGGGCGTGCCCTGGAACATCAGGTGCTCAAACAAATGAGCGAAGCCGGTGCGGTTCTTGGGCTCCAAGCGCATGCCCACTTTGTAGACCACGCTGACGCCGACGGTGGGCGAGCTGTGGTCTTCGGACACCAAGACGGTCAAGCCATTGGCGAGCTTCTTGCTGCTAACCGGCAATTGCCACTGATCGGCCGCTTGTGCGGCCAGCGACAAGGCCAGGCCCGCAGCCAGGGTGAACAAAGAGAGTTTGCGCATGGGCACCTCGTTGAGAAAAGAGTTAGAGCGAATGCAGTGAATCAAACATCGACTGGTTTTCGTCGCGAGCGGCCGTCAGGCATGAATGCATGGCGGCCGCGCAGCAGAAAACTCAAGGAGCCGGCATTTTGAAAGTGTTGGCGATGAAGGCCAGCATGTCGGCGCGCTCTTCGATGATCTTGGAGGTGGGCTTGCCAGCGCCATGGCCAGCTTGCGTCTCGATGCGGATCAACTTAGGCGCGGCGCCGGTGTCGGCAGCCTGCAAGGCGGCGGCGTACTTGAAACTGTGCGCTGGCACCACGCGGTCATCGTGGTCACCGGTGGTCACCATGATGGCCGGGTACTTCACGCCCGACTTGATGGTGTGCAACGGCGAGTAAGCCAGCAAAGCCTTGAATTCATCGGCCTTGTCGCTGGAGCCGTAGTCAGGCTCCCAGGCCCAGCCGATGGTGAACTTCTGGAAGCGCAGCATGTCCATCACGCCGACCTGGGGCACCGCTGCGCCAAACAACTCGGGACGCTGATTCACCACCGCGCCGACCAGCAGGCCGCCGTTGGAGCCGCCGTTGATGGCCAGCTTGGCCGGCTGGGTGTACTTGTTGGCGACCAGCCATTCGCCGGCGGCGATGAAGTCGTCAAACACGTTTTGCTTCTTCAGCTTGGTGCCGGCCTCATGCCAGGCCGAGCCGTACTCGCCGCCGCCGCGGATCGAGGCCAGCACATAGACGCCGCCCATCTTCATCCAGGTGGCGGCCGTGATGCCGTAGCCCGGCGTCATCGGCACATTGAAGCCGCCATAGCCATACAGCAGCGTGGGGTTGCTACCGTCCAGCTTCAGGCCTTTTTTGTGGGCGATGAAGACCGGGAAGCGGGTGCCGTCCTTGCTGGTGACAAAGGCGCGTTGGGTCTCGAACTGGTCGGCGTCAAACGCCGTTTGCGGACGCTTGAACAGCTCGACCTTGTTGCTCGCCACATCAAAGCGGTAGATCGAGCTGGGCGTGGTCAGGCTGGTGTAGTTGAAGAAGGTTTCCTTGTCCGAGGCGCGGCCGGCGAAGCCACTGGCCGTGCCGACGCCGGGCAGCTTGACCTCGCTGAGTGCGCGGCCATCCAGGCCATGCACACGCACCACGGTCGACGCGTCGTGCAGATAGCTCAGCAACAAGCGGCCGCCCACCACCGAGGCGCCGGTCATGGCGTCGCCGCCTTCGGCCACCAAGGTCTTCCAGGCTTCCTTGCCCGAGGCCTTCAAGTCAATCGCGATCAGGCGGCCACGCGGCGCGTCTTTGTCGGTCTTGACGATCAAGGTCTGGCCGTTCAGCGCCACGGGCACGTACTGCGCATCAAAAGCCAGGCTGATGGCCTTGGGCTCGCCGCCGGCATAAGCGCCCTTGACCAGGGGCAGCACCATCAGGCCGTTTTTCTCGCCGCCCTTCCAGACGGTGATGAACACGGCCTTGCCGTCGTCCGACACTTCAGCGCCAAAGCCCCATTCCTTTTCATTCGGATTGGCGGCCACCAGTTGGTCGGCCGACTGCGGCGTGCCCAGGCGGTGATAGAACAGCTTTTGGAAGTAGTTGGCGCCGGTCAGCGCCGCGCCTTCGGCGGGCTCGTCATAGCGCGAGTAGAAGAAGCCCTTGCCGTCGGGCGTCCAGGCGGCGCCGGAGAACTTCACCCAGTTCAGCTGGTCGGCCAGGTCTTTGCCGGTGCTCAGATCGCGCACCTTCCAGGTTTGCCAGTCGGAGCCGGCGGCGGCCACGCCATAGGCCAGCAGCTTGCCGTCGCGCGAGGCGGCATAACCGCCCAAAGCGGCGGTTCCGTCCTTGCTCAGCGTGTTCGGGTCCAGCGCCACCATGGGCTCGGCCTTCAGCGACTTGGCGGTGTAGAGCACGGCTTGTTGTTGCAGGCCGTTGTTGCGGGTCCAGAAATAGCGGCCGCCTTCCTTGAAGGGGATGCCGAACTTCTCAAAGTTGTAGAGCTCGGTGTAGAGCTTGCGCACCGGCATGCGCTGCGGCATCGCGTCCAGGAAAGCGTCGGTCACCAGGTTTTGCGATTTGACCCAGGCCTTGGTCTGCTCGCTGTTGTCGTCTTCCAGCCAGCGGTAAGGGTCGGCCACCACGGTGCCGTGGTAGGTGTCGGTCTGCTCGACCTTGGCGGTCACGGGGTAGCTGGGGGCTTGTTGGGCCTGGGCGGACAGGCTCATCATCAGGCTCATGCCGGCCAGGGCCACGGCCCGGAAGGCCCACTTCGAAGTCGCTTTGCTCATCATCATCCTGTTGTTGGGGCTACGGGCGGGCCCTCGTGAGGCCGCCTCGATGGGACCCGGCATTCTGGCAAGGAAGCTGGGGCATGACGAAAGCCACCCCCTGGGATCGACCAGGTGAAAACCCGCAGTTCAGCCCGATTGGCGTGAAAAGCGTTGCCGATATTGCTCCGGCGAGATGCCCGCTTGGCGCTTCAGACTGCGCTGCAAGCTGTCCACCGAGCCAAAGCCGGCTTTTTGCGCCACCCGCGCCAAGGGCCAGGCGCTTTGCTCCAAATGCGTCTTGGCACGCTCCAGGCGCAGCGCCTCAACGAAGCGTGCCGGCGTTTGCCCGGTCTCGCTCATGAACAAGCGTGCGAAATGGCGCTCGCTCATATGGGCGCGCGCCGCCAGGGCAGCAATGCCAAGGTCTTGCGCCGGGTGCTCGACCATCCACAGCAAGAGCTCGGCCAGGCGCTTGCCCTTGGGGCCGGAGAATGCGCCGCGGCCCGCCTGAGCCTGCGCCTGCAGGCCGGCCGAGTACTGCGATTGTCCGCCGGGGCGGCGCAAGAACAGCACCAGATTGCGCGCCACCTGCAAGGCCAGGGCCTGGCCCTGATCGGCCTCCACCAGCGCCAGCGACAGATCAATCGCCGCCGTGATGCCGGCCGAGCTGAAGAGCGGCGGGTCGGCCACAAAGATGGCGTCGGGCTCCAACATCACCTGGGGGTAGAGCGCCGCCAGGCGCTCGCAATACTGCCAATGCGTGGTGGCGCGCCGGCCATCCAAGAGCCCAGCCGCCGCCAAGGCAAAAGCTCCGGTACAGACGCTGCCCATGCGCCGCACCTGGCCCACGCGTCGCTGCAACCAGGGCACCAGCTTGGGCACCGAGCCGGGCTGCTCCAGCAACACGTCATTGCCACCCACCACCAAGACGGTGTCGATGGCACCGCGTAGCGCCGCCAGCGCCGTCGTGGGCCCCAGCTGCAAGCCCGAGTTGCTGGTGATGGGCCCGCCGTCGGGTGAGGCCAGCAGCAGGCGATAAGGGGCCGGGCGGCCCGCCTCTTGGCAATAAGTGTTGGCCTTGCTGAAGACCTCCCAGGGGCCAGTGACGTCGAGTGACTGGCAGCCCTCGTAGATCACCAGCACGATGGTCTTGGGCGCTTGGGGCTCGCCAGCCCGTTCCAATTTTGCTTTGGCAGTTTTTGCGGTCATTGTGTCAAACCAGACATTTGCTCGAAGCATAAGCTCTGGCCATGAATACGCCAAACCCCATGTTCACCGTCCGCCTGCTGGTGCTCAATCAGGCCTTGTTTGTCTGCGCCTCGGCGATTGGGCTGACGCTGACCGGCCTGGTCGGCGCGATGCTGGCGCCCAGCCGCGCGCTCGCCACCCTGCCCTACGCGCTGGTGACGCTGGCCACGGCGCTCAGCACCATCCCGGTCTCGCTGCTGATGCTGCGCTGGGGCCGGCGCCTGGTCTTCATGGGCGGCAGCTTGGCAGGCGCGGTTGGCGGGGCATTGGCGGCCTGGGCCATCGTGCGCAATGACTTCCTGCTGTTTTGCTTGGCCAATCTGGGCCTGGGCCTTTTTGCAGCCAGCGCGCAGTACTACCGCTTCGCTGCCAATGAGGTCGCGCCCACCGAGCACAAGGCGCGCGCAATTGCCTGGGTGATCAGCGGCGGCGTCCTGGCCGCCGTGGCCGGCCCGACGCTGGCGGCCTGGGCGCGCGAGGCTGTGCCGCGCCATAGCTTTGCCGGCTCCTACTTGGTCTTGATGGGCCTGGCCCTTTTGTCCGGCCTGCTGCTCAGCCGCCTGGCCATCGCCAAGCCCAAGGCGCCGGCCGGGCCGCAGCTGGCCGCCATCGACAAGACCCCGCTCGGCACCTTGCTGCGGCGCCCGGTCTTCATCACAGCCGCGGGCCACAGCGCCTTGGCGGCCGGGCTGATGATGTTTGTGATGACGTCCACGCCGCTCGCGGTGCTCGGCTGCGGTTTGGCGGTCGAGCAGGCGGCTTCGGTGATCCAGTGGCATCTGCTGGCCATGTTTGCGCCGGGTTTCTTCAGCGGCCGCTTGATCGCGCGCTGGGGCGTGCTGCGAGTGCTGTGGCTGGGCGCGGCCTTGTTTGGCGCCGGCAGCCTCTTGGCCTTGAGCGGGCTGAGCCTGCCGCATTTCGGCCTGGCCTTGGTGCTCAATGGCGCGGCCTGGCACTGCATGTTCGTCGGCGCCAGCACGCTCTTGACGCAAGGCTTCGCGGCCGACAGCCCGGCGGACCGCGCGCGCGCTCAGGCTGCCAATGAGTTCATCACCGCCAGCGTGGCGGCCAGCGGCTCCCTGCTGGCCGGCTGGGTGTTTGACCGTTATGGCTGGGCCACGGTGCAGGCGGCCATCTGGCCGGGCCTGCTGACGGCGGCAACGCTGGCGGCTTGGTTCAGCGCGCGCGCTGGCTCCACAGCACGCCCGCCGCAATCAGCAACATGCCGATGACGGTGGCGCCGTCCGGCCGCTCGCCAAACAGCGGCACGGCCAGCAGGGTCGCCAGCACCGGCGTCAGGGCACCGGCGGTGGCACTGCGCTGCGCCCCCAGGCGAGCCACGGCAAAGCTGTAGCTCAGCGTGGAAATCAGGCCCACCCCAATGCTTTGAATGCCCAGTTGCAGCAGCAATTGCTCACGCGAGAGGCCAGGCAAGGCCAGGCTGCTGATGCCGCCTTGGCCGACCTGCCACAACAAGAGTGGCAGCAACAAGGCCAGGGACACGCTGGAAATCATCGCCGCCGCCTCGATCGGGGCCAGCTTGGCCTCACGCAACGCCAGCGTGTAGGCCGACCACATCAAGCTGCCCAGCAAAAACATGGCGTAACCCTGAGCCAGACCGGCATGGCCGGCCTTCATGGCCAGCAGGGTCGCGATACCGGCGGCAATGCACAGCAGCGCCGGCCAACGGGCCAAGGCGGCACGCCCGTGCAGGGCCGCCGCCAGCAAGGCGGTGAACAGCGGCAAGGTGCCGGGGATCAAGGTCGCGCCATCGGCCACCGGCGCGTGGCGCATGCCCCAACCGGCGATCAGGAAGTAAGGCAGGCCCGCACCCGCGACGATCAAGACCCACAACTTGGCCGGCACCGCCGCGAAGCGTGCGCGCCGCTGCCACAGCAAGGGCGCAAACAAAAGCCCGGCCGGCCCAAAGCGCAGCAGCGCCAGCTCGGCCGGGGGCAAGGCCGCACGCGCACCGGCGCGCAGGGAGATGAAGAAGGCGGCCCAGATGCTGAGCGTCAGCGCCAGCGCGGCCCAGCCGGCCAGTTCGGCGCGAGTGAACGCGGGCGCTTTGGCCAAGGCCGCGGAGGCGCCGGAACGGCTTGCCACGGCAGGCCCCGCTTGGGCGGAAGAGGCGGAGGAAGAAACGGGGGCGGTGGCTGTGGCCGTCGATACAACTGGGCTGGGCATGGGGCGCTCAAACTGCAAAAAGCGCGGCCCAAAAGCAGGCTGCGACGGAAAGAATTCTCCGGCGCATGGCGAGGCGAAATTAGCCAAACTCGGCCACCGCAATAAATTTATGGGGTTATTTCGAGCCGTAAAATCCAATAAATCGACTGAAATCACCCAACACAGGCAAAACACCCGATGGACCGCATCGACATCCAACTGCTGGAACTGCTGCAGCGCGACGGGCGCCTCAGCATCGCCGAACTGGCCGACCGCGTGGCGCTGTCGCAAAGCCCCTGCGCGCGCCGCCTCAAGCGGCTGGAAGACGGTGGTTTCATCGCCGGCTACCGGGCGGTGCTGGACCGCAAGGCGGTGCAGCTGGCGACCACGGTCTTCGTCAACGTGCGGCTGATGCACCACCGCGAGGACGCGGTGCAGCAGTTCGAGGCCGCCATGGAGGCGATGGCCGAGGTGGTCGCTTGCCATGTGGTGTCGGGCGCGCATGACTATCTGCTCGAGGTGGTGGTCAATGAACTGAGCAGCTACGAGCACATCGTGCGGCGCCTGCAGGCGCTGCCCATGGTGCAAGACATCACCAGCAACTTCGCCATCCGCTGCGTCAAGAGCGGCGCGCCGCTGCCCTTGAAGATCAGCGCCTGATTGATTCTGATTCGAGCCGGCGCACGGCAACCGGCGCCGCCCCCACACTATGCAAAGACAAGCCATTCGCGCCGAGATCGAGGCCATCACCCCACTGGACGCGCTCGAAGCCGAGCAACGCGCCGCGGCCCTGGCCTGGGTCGACTCCGGCGCCGAGCTGATTCGGCGCGCCAAGCCGGCCACGCCGCCGATGCATCTGGTGTCTTACTTCGCCGTGGTCGACCAGGGTCACATCCTTTTGGTGGACCACAAGAATGCGCAGCTGTGGCTCCCATCCGGCGGCCATGTGGAGGCCGATGAGCACCCGCGCGACACGGTGGCGCGCGAGTTGCGCGAGGAACTGGGCTTTGAGGCGGCGCACGCGATCGAAGCGCCACTGATGATCACCCGCAGCGAGACCGTCGGGCTGACCGCCGGCCACAGCGATGTCTCGCTCTGGTACTTGGTGCATGCGCCGCGCAGCCAGGCCCTGGCCTTCGATGCGCAAGAGTTCAACGGCGTGCGCTGGTTTGCCTTCGACGCGGTGCCGCTGCAGCGCAGCGACCCGCATATGGCGCGCTTCCTGCAAAAGCTGGTCGGGCTGCAGACCCGCGGCGGCTGAGCACGTTCGCCCTAGCGCGGGGCGCTCTCGTCGGGCTACTATTGGCTTGAGCTTGGAGGCCGGCTGATCGAGCCGGTGCCGCCAGGCACGCAGCCGATTGCCCCTTCATCAAGCCGCCGAAGCGATGCCTCTCGACAGCCCGTCTCGCATGGAAGAACCGTCGCCCGATGACTTGGCTCGCCAGCTGATGGCGCTGCACGCCGACAGCCCCCAGCCCACGGCCTTGTTTGATCAGCACGACGTGCTGCGCTTCGCCAACGAGGCCTTCTGCCAGGCCTTCGACACCCGACCGGATGGCAGCACCCGCTGGGTCGACATGATGCGCGCCAACCTGGCCAAGCAATGCGGCAATGTGGTGTCTTCCAGCGATCACGAGGCCTGGCTGGCTGCCGCCGCCTCACGCCGAGGCAAGCAAGCCTTTCGGGCCTTCGAGGCCGATCTGCGCGATGGCCGCTGGATCTGGATGAGCGAGACCACTCACGCGAATGGCTGGATGCTCTGCAGCGCCTGCGACATCACGGCGTTGCGGGCGGATGAGCGGACCTTGCGGCAGGAGCGCGACAAGGCCTTGCGAGCTGCCCAAACCGACCCCTTGACCGGCATCAGCAATCGCCGCCACGTGATGCAGCAGCTGGAACAGCATGTGGCCGCCCTGAGCCTGAGCGCAATGCCCTTGGCCCTGGCCGTCCTGGACCTGGATCATTTCAAAGCGATCAACGACCGCCTGGGCCATGACGCCGGTGATGCGGTGATTCGCGACTTCTCGCGCCTGCTGCAACAAAGCAGCCGCCGGGGCGACGGCTGCGGCCGCGTCGGCGGCGAAGAGTTCATGCTGGTGATGAGCGATGTGGACCAAGCTCAAGCCCAGGCCATCCTGCAGCGCCTGCAAACCTTGGTGAGCCAGTCACGGCCCTTGCCGGAGCATCCGGAGCAGGGCTATACCTATTCGGCCGGGCTCGCGATGGCACGGCCCGGCGAGTCTCTGGCGCAGCTGTGCAAACGCGCGGATCTGGCGCTGTACCAGGCCAAGGACGAAGGCCGCAACCGCTGCTGCCTGAGCCCCTGAGCCCTTAATCCGCTCTCGCCCCTCGCCCCTCAGCACCGCGGCTCAATGCCCGCGCTTCGCGTCCGGCTTCGCCTTGGCCGCACCTACCGACAGCAGCGCATACAAAACAATCGCGCCGAAGGTGGCGGTGCCGATGCCGCCCAGCGACATGCCGCCGAATTTGAGCGTGTAGTCGCCGGTGCCCAGAATCAGGCTGATGGCCACCACCATCAGGTTGCGGCTGTCGGAGAAGTCGACCTTGTTGTCGACCCAGATCTTGGCGCCAGCCACGGCAATCAAGCCGAACACCACGATGCTGACGCCGCCCATCACCGCCAGCGGAATGGCCTGGATCAAGGCGCCGAACTTGGGGCTGAAGCCCAGTAGCACGGCCAACAAAGCGGCCACCACAAAGATGGCGGTGGAGTAGATGCGGGTCGCGGCCATCACGCCGATGTTCTCGGCATAGGTGGTGACGCCGGTGCCGCCGGCCGCGCCGCTGACCATGGTGGCCAGGCCGTCGCCCATGAAGGCGCGGCCCATATAGACATCGAGGTTCTGCCCGGTCATGGCGCTCACCGCCTTGATGTGGCCGAGGTTCTCCGCCACCAAGATCAAGACCACCGGAGCGATCAGCAGAATGGCATTCGCATCGAACACCGGCGCGGCAAAACGCGGCAGGCCGAACCAGGCGGCGGCGGCCACGGCCGAGAAGTCGATCGGCTTGCCCAGGCCCAGGCCATTGGTCAGCAGCGCGTAGACCAGGCTTGCCAACAGCAGGCCGATCAGGATCAACAAACGCTGCGCCATGCCGCGCGAGTACACCGCCACCAGGGCCACGCTGAGAAAGGTAGCACCCTGCATCCAGGCGTCAAAACCGGTTGGCGCCATATTCTTGATGGGGATGGCGGCCAGGTTCAGGCCAATCACCGCCACCACCGCGCCGGTCACCACCGGCGGCATCAAACGCTCAATCCAAGCGGTGCCGATCGCACTGACCAGGGCGCCGACCGCGAAGTACAAGGCCCCGCACACGATGATGCCGCCCAGGGCCACGCCGATATTGGCATTCAAGCCGCTGCCGCCATAGCCGCTGGCGGCAATCACCACGCCGATGAAGGCGAAGCTCGAGCCCAGATAACTGGGCACCCGGCCGCCGACCATGAAAAAGAAGATCAGCGTGCCAATGCCGCTCATCAGAATCGCCACATTGGGGTCAAAGCCCATCAGCAGCGGCGCCAAGACGGTCGCGCCAAACATGGCGATCACATGCTGCAAGCCCATGGCCAGGGTTTGCGGCCAGGACAGGCGTTCATCGGGGGCAACCGCGCGGCCTTCTTGCGCGCTCACCTCGCGCCATTGGGTCAAAAAGCTCATAAGTTTTCATCCGAGTTGTGCTGCAGCAGTGTATTGAGCTTGGGCGAGTCGGGGCTCAGGGGCAATCCCCATTTCGCCCAAGCATCAACCGCAGCCTGGTAAAGAGGAGATCCAAGATTCGCGAAGCCGCCACAATCGGCCAATGCGAATTGCGGTCCTTTCAGACATCCACGGCAATCTGGCCGCCCTCGAGGCGGTGGTGGCCGACTTCAAACGGCGCGGCGTTGATGCTGTGGTCAACCTGGGCGACAGCCTGTCCGGCCCCTTGCTGCCGCGCGAGACAGCTCAATACCTGATGGCACAGAACGACTGGCAGCAGCTGGCCGGCAACCACGAGCGCCAAGTGCTGCAGCTGAGCCCGAATGCCGGCGCCTCAGACCGTTATGCCCGCGAGCAGTTGGGGGCGGCAGAGCTGGCCTGGATGGCCGGGCTGCAGCACAGCCGGGCCTTCAACGAACAGGTCTGGCTGTGCCACGGCACGCCTGACTGCGATGTGCAGGTGCTGCTGCAAAGCGCCGAGCGCGCCGCCACCGCCGACGAGGTGGAGCAGCGCCTGAAAGGCCACCGCAGCGAATTGCTGCTGTGTGGCCACAGCCATGTGGCGCGCAGCGTGCGCTGCGCCAGCGGCGGCCTGATCGTCAACCCGGGCAGCGTCGGCCAGCCAGCTTATGAGGATGACTTCCCCTATCCGCATGTGGTGGAATCGGGCTCGCCCGATGCCCGTTACGCCATTGTTGAGCGTGGCGCGCAGGGCTGGATCGCAGAACTTCTGAGCGTGCCCTACGCTCACCAGCAAATGGCCGAACTGGCCCGCCAAGCCAATCGCTCCGAATGGGTCCAAGCCCTCAGCAGCGGCTACATCACGCCTCGCACATGACTACTACTTCGTCCCCCGCTCTAATCATCATCGACATGCAAAAAGGCATGGCCACGGCCGGCCCGCGCAACAACCCCGAGGCGCAAGATCGCGTCGCTGAGCTCTTGGACGCCTGGCGCGCTGCGGGGCGGCCGGTGGTGCATGTGCGGCATTTGTCGCGCTCGGTCGGCTCGCCGTTTTGGCCCGGCCAGACTGGCGCCGAGTTTCAAGACCGACTCGCGCCACTGGCCCATGAGCATGTACTGGACAAGCATGTCACCGACGCCTTTGCCAACAGCGGCTTAGAGCATTGGCTGCACCAGCGCGGCATCCGCGAGCTGGTGTTTTGCGGCGTGAGCACGAATATGTCGGTCGAGGCCACGGTGCGCAGCGCTGGCTGCCTGGGCTTCAGCTGCCAGGTGGTGGCCGATGCCTGCTACTGCTTTGATCGCCCCGACCTCGATGGCCGCCGGCGCAGCGCCGAAGACCTGCACCGCGTGGCCTTGGCCAATCTGCAAGGCGAGTACGCCCAAGTCTGCGACAGCGCCGCCTTGCTGGCGCGCTGAAGCCGAGCACGGAGCTTCAGACGCGCCGTGCCAACTTGCGCGCCAACAAGACAAACAACACGGCCCAGGCCGCGCCAAAAGCCCAGCCGCCGACCACATCGGAGGCCCAGTGCACCCCGAGCGCGATTCGGCTCAGGCCGATCAGCACCGCCATCAGGGCCGCAGCGAAGAGGATGAAGGCACGCTCCGCCAATCGGACGCGGGCGCTGGCCAACAGGGCACCCAGGCTCAAGAACACCAGCGCCGAAATGCTGGCGTGGCCGCTGGGGAAGCTCAAGCCCGAGGCCACCATATCGGCGAATGCCGGATCGGGCCGCGAACGGCCGAACGCCGTCTTCATCACGAACACCGCCAAAGAACCGCTGATCACCGAAGCCGCGAGCAAATAGGCCTGCAAACCGCGCCCGAGCAGCAGCAGGTAGAGCACAGCCATGCTGGTCAGCAAGCTCAGCACCAGGGTGCTGCCGACACCGCTCAAATCACGCATCACGCTGCCCAAGCTCGCATGCTCGGCACGCAGGCGCTGGGCGGCGTGCAACAGCGCCACATCGAGGCTGCGCGTGCCGCCTTCGATGACTTCGCCGCTGACCTCCAAGAACAGCCAGGCCAACACGGCCGCCAAGCCACCCAGAAGCAAGGATTTGAGGACAGAGCGATAGGCCTCAGTAGCCTTGGCGGTATCGGGGAGAGGATTCGAAATTTCAGCGGTAGGGGCGGTCTTCTGCATCAGGACTGTTGGACTCTTCAAAAAAGCAAAATGGCCTTGCGGCCCAGACCGGCAGTTTAGAGTCCCCTCTGACTTGGACGAATTGCTTCGCGGCACGCTGAGCGACCCACTCCTTCAGCGGCATGCGGAGCAAGGCATCGGCGGTCTGGTTTTGTGCCGGCTGAGCGCAAGCGAGCCCTCTGAGTCTTCAATACTGTACATAGTCAAACAGCCACTCCTTGATATCAGCCCCTCCGTATTCAACCCTCCAGCACCCACCCTGCCCTTGTGAGCGGCAACCGCGTGATCGCCCGGATTGGATCTTTGCCGGCGGCGGCGAAGAGGGCGTTGGCCAACGCTGGGCCTATGGAAGCGGGGCCTTCTTCGCCGACGCCGCGGGGGGCCTCTCCGCTGCCGAGCACGACCAGGTTAATCGGCGGAGTCTGGGCCAGCGTCAGCAAGGGGTAGCTATCGAAATTGGTCTGTTGCACCATGCCGTCTTTGAGCGTGATCTCGCCGGCCACCGCGGCGCTGAGGCCAAAGATCGTGCCGCCCATCAGCTGGGCGCGCACTGAGTCCGGGTTGATGACCAGACCGACGTCGACTGCTGCGGTGATGCGCTCAATGCGAAAGCGACCCGGGCTTCGGACTGAAACCTGCACGATATGAGCGCTGCGGGCGGCGTTTCCGCAGCTCAGGCCTAGGCCTTGGAAATGCCCCGGGGGCAAGACCTGGCCCCAGCCGGCGCGTTCGGCCAGTGCGCGCAGCAGCGCCTGGGTATGGGGTTTCTTTTCCAGCAGGCGGAGCCGGTAGGCCAGGGGATCGATGCCGGCCAGTGCGGCGGCGCGCTCGATGCTGCACTCGTAGAAGAAAGTGTTCTGCGAGGCACCGACCGAACGCCAGTAGCCGCAGGGCACACCGGCATCGACACGGGTCCAGCCCAGCTGCATGGGGCCAACTTCGTAGTCGTGCCGCGTCCAGCCCATGCCGACGGACCAGTCGAAGTCTTTGCTCGGCTCACCGTTTGTCAGTCCGCTGTATTCAAGCAGAGAGGGGTTAGCGGCATCCACCCGCAGCGCCTGCGGCCAGCCTTTGCCATCGAGCGCCAAGCGCACGCGGGCGGCGGCAGCAGGGCGGTAGCCGCCGGCCTGCATATCGATCTCGCGCGACCAGATCAGCTGCACCGGGCGGCCCTTCATCTGCTTGGCAATCAAGGCGGCCTGCACGGCAAATCCATGCTCGAGCCGGCGGCCGAAGCCGCCGCCAATCAACATCGCGTTGATCTGCACTTGTTCGGGCTGGAGGCCAAGTGCCTTGGCTACGCCGCGCTGGGTGTCGCCAGCGCTCTGGGTGGAGAGCCACAGCGCCGCGCCCTCGGGGCCGACCTCGGCCAGTGCGTTCATGGGCTCCATGGTCGCGTGGGCGAGAAAGGGCACGTCGTAGCTGATGTCCAGCACTCTTGCGCTCTGGCTCATCGCCTGAGTCACGGCGGCCGCGTCGATGCGCGGCTCGTCGCGTTGGTCGAAGGGCTTGCCTTCGCCGCGGGCGGTGGCGGCGAGCAGCTCGGCGCGCAAGGCCTCGCTGTCCGTGGCGGCGTGCGGGCCGGCACTCCAGCGCGGCTTCAGGGCCTGCAGTGCTTGGCGGGCGGTCCAGTAGCTGTCTGCCACCACGGCCAGCGCGCCCGGCAGGCGCACGATGCCACGCACGCCAGGAATCGCTTTGGCCGGCCGTTCGTCGACGCCCAGCAGCTCAGCGCCAAAGCGGGGGGCATGGATCAGCGTAGCGTAGAGCATGCCGGGGCGGCGCGCGTCGATGCCGAAGCGGGCGCTGCCGTTCACCTTGGCCGGCAGGTCGATGCGCTGCGCGCCCTCCTTGCCGACCAAGCGCCGCGCGCTGGCGGGCTTGCGCGGTGCGTCCTTGGGTGGCGTGAGCAAGGCGGCTTCGGCCAGCAGTACGGCATAGGGTAGGCGCTGACGACCATCGGGATGCAAGACCTGACCCTCACCGTTGTCGGCCCCGGTGCGGCAATCCGCCGCGGCCACGCCCCAGCGGGTGGCAGCCGCCTGCACCAGCATCGCCCTTGCACTGGCGCACAGGCCGCCGATCTCGCGCCAGGACAGCGGGGTGCCAAGGCTGCCGAAGCTGGCGTAGTCCTTCAGCCTTTTGCTGAAATAGCGTGCCTCGACCGGTGCCTGCTCGACGCGCACGCGCGCCAGCGGCAGATCCAGTTCCTCGGCCGCCATCAGTTGCACGGCGCTGTGCGTGCCCTGGCCGAGTTCGGCCACATAGCTGAGCACGGTGAGGCCGCCCTGTGCATCAAAGCGCAGCCAGATGCCGAAGCCGGGCTCGACGGTAGCGCTGGGCGCCGGAACTTGCGCCTTGCTGGGCGCCAGGCCCAGCGTCCACAGGCCGGCGGCCAGGCTGGACTGCAGCAACAGCGCGCGGCGAGCCGGATTGGACAGCACCTCGGTGCGATGGCGGGCATTCATGCGGCGCTCCCAGCTTGCAGTGCGCTGGCGGCGCGCTCGATGGCGGCGCGCACGCGCGGATAGGTGCCGCAGCGGCAGAGATTGCTCATCGCCGCCTTGATCTGGTCCTCGCTGGGCCGGGGCTGTTCGGCCAACAGCGCGGCGGCAGCCATCAGCATGCCGCTCTGGCAGTATCCACATTGCGGCACCTGCTCGGCCAGCCAGGCGGCTTGCAGCGCGCGGCCGATGCGACTCTGGTCCAGCGCCTCGATGGTGGTGATGCGCTTGCCTTTCAGCGCCTCGAAGGGCAGCACGCAGCAGCGCGTCGCCGCGCCGTCGACGTGCACCGTGCAAGCGCCGCACTGGGCAGCGCCGCAGCCGAACTTGGTGCCGGTGAGTGCCAGGTCCTCACGCAGCAGCCAGAGCAGCGGCTTGCCGGCGGGGGCCTGGACGCGCTGCGTCTGGCCGTTGATCTGCAATTGCATGGTGACGGGTTTCATCGGCGTGCGCCTTTGGCTCAAGGGGCGGTTGTGGTGGCGGGCAGGGCAGCGGGCATCGCTGCGTAGTCGATGGGCACCCAGATGAAGTTGGGCCCCAGCGAACGCAGCCGGCCGATGCCGGGGAAGGCGAAGTGCGCGCCGGCTATCAGATCGGCGCTGCGCGCGGCGGCAGCGTATTCCTGGCGGCGCATGGCGATGCCTTGGGCGGCATCCTTCTCGCCCGGGGGCACGGTGTCGGGCAACTCGAACTGCACCTTGTCGTTGACAACGAAGTCACCCCAGAACTGCATACGCTGGCCGCGGCTTTCGATGATGTAGAAGCTGTGGCCCTCGGTATGGCCGTAGCGAGCCACGGCGCGCAGCTCGGGCGAGAAGCGGGTGTCGCCCTCAAAGGGCTGGTAGTGCTTGGCGGCGATATAGGGCGCCAGCTTGGCCACGATGGCCTGCGCCGTCTTGTTGCCCTTGGCTGCCGCCGCCTGCCATTGCGGCAGCTCGTGGGCGTCGGCATGCACCACGGCATTGGGGAAGGCGCGCTGCTCGCCCTCGGCCAGGCCGAAGACATGGTCGGGGTGCATATGGGTGATGTAGACATCGTCCACCTGCTCTGGCGCATAGCCGGCTGCCTTCAGGTTGCTGAACAGCTGGCCGTAGCCGGCCATGCTGCCGCGGCCGCCGGCGTCGATCAGGATCAACTTCTTGCCGGTGTTCACCAAGAAGGCGATGGTGGAAAAATCGTTGCTGGCTTGCGCATGGGTGCGCTGGCGCAGGCTGGCTTTCTGCTCGGTGCTGAGAGCGGGGAAGAGCTCGTCAATCGCTTCAGGCCAGGGGTCAACGGCATCAAGCAGCGCGGTGACTTCCAACTCACCCACCATCAGGCGGTAGAAGCCCGGCGCCTGGGTTTTGGCCATAGGCGCGGCGGCATGGGCAGTGGGAAGTGCGGCAGGCAGCGTGGCGGCGAGGGCCAGCATCAGTAGGCCACGGCGGGGCCAGGCAAGGTGGTCAGGAAGAAGGCGCATGAGACAAGGGGTCCTAGGGCGGCTGAATATGGAGGGATGGCGGCAGTATGGTCAGCCGGCGCCGCGCAATCGAGGCCCGTGGTACGAGTGCGGTCGGGCGTGATGCGAATGCCTTTTTGGCTTGTTTCGGCTTGTTTCGGCTTGAGCGATCATGGGAACCTGTTCCCAGCCAAGTCACCCCCAATCGATGCCATCGGATAAGCAAGCCACCGTCAGCAAGACCGGCACCCTCACCGCGCCGGGCTCTCTATTGCGTGAGGTGTTGCGCGTCGTGCTGGTGAATCTGCTGGTCTGGGGCCTGATCTGCAGCCTGGGCGCGACGGGAGACTACCGCGATGGCCTACGTGGCGGGCGTGCGTCCGACTTCCTGCGCGTCTGGGGCGCTTGGCTGAACGCGCATGTGCCGCTCTTTGTCTTGAGCACGGCGCTGATGCTGCTCCTGCCGCGCATCAAGGATCGCTTTTTTAGCGGGCGCGCCATTGCCGGCCTGTATGGGGCCTTGGCGCTGCTGTACTTTCCGCTACACATGATCTACACCGCGCTGCCGGGCTGGCTGGCCCGCGGCGCTGGGCAAAGCTTGCTCGCCTATGTGCTGCAGCGGGATAACTTCACCTGGTTTCTCGAGTTCGCCTGGTTCAGCGGCACTTATGCGGTGGTGATGGCAGTTCATATCTGGCGGCTGGGTCAGCAGCGCGCGGCTGAACTGCAGGCCGCGCGTGAGGCCAACCTTGAACTTGAGCTGACACTGGAGCGACAGCGCCTGCAAGGCATGCGCCAGCAGCTGGAGCCGCACTTCATCTTCAATGCGCTGAACAGCATCAGCGCGCTGGTGCGCAGCAATGAGCAGTCGGTGGCGCTGGAGGGCATTGCCAGCCTGAGCGCACTGCTGCGCTATGCGCTGAAGGCCAGTGCCCAGGATGCCGTCTGCCTCGGCGATGAGACCGCCTTCTGCCATGACTATCTCGATCTGCAGCAGATGCGTTATGGCGCGCGGCTGCAGGTCGCCTTCAAAGGGCTGAGCCCGGAAATCGAGCACATTGAAATGCCGCCGCTGCTGCTGCAGCCGCTGATCGAAAACGCGCTGCGCCACGACCTGGACCGGCATGCCGGGACGACCCGGCTCGCCCTGCATTTCCAGCTCGACGGCACGAGGCTGCGCATCCGAGTGTGGAATTCCATCGGCCAGCGCGGCCCGGCCAATGCCGGCCTGGGCCTGGGCCTTGCGCATGCGCGTGAGCGACTGGTGCTGATGTATGGTTCGCGTGCAGTGCTCGAGACCCAGGAGGATGCGTCTAGTTTTGAAGTTCGTATCGAACTGCCCATCAGCATTTCAAAATGACAGCGCCTCACGACACCAGCACCAAGCCCAGGCCAATAGAGACCATACGCGCCCTCGTCGTTGACGACGAGGAGCTCGGGCGGCGCAATCTTTGCTTGGCGCTGGCAGAGCAACCACGCTGGGCCGTGGTGGCCCAGGCGCCGAGCATGGCAGCAGCACTTGAGGCGCTGCGCGAACAGCCCGAGATCGAGGTGGTGTTCCTGGACATTCGCATGCCAAATGGTTCCGGCCTTGACCTGGCGCGCGAATTAGCAATGCTGGCGCAGCCGCCCTGGATCGTCTTCGTCACCGCCTTCGACGAGCATGCGATCGAGGCCTTTGACCTGCACGCGCTGGACTACCTCCTCAAACCCTTCAGCAAGCGGCGACTGGAGAAGGCACTGGCCCATGTCGAACAGATGGTGCGACTGCGCCAGCAGAGCGCTTTTGCCGGTGCACTGCGCAGCTATGTCGAGGACGAACAGCGCAGTCAAGTCGCGGGCAGCCATTACTGGACAACGGTCAGCATCCGTTCGGTGGGGCGGATCGATGTCGTGCCCTTGGACGAGGTGCTGCGCATCGAGGCTCAGGGCAATTACGCGGCACTACATCTGGCTGGGCGCGAGCTGCTGTTCCGCGCCTCGATGGCGCGGTTGGAGCAGCATCTCGATCCTGCGGTTTTTCTGCGCGTGCACCGAGGCGGCATCGTGCGTCGTGAGCAAATGCAGTCCTTGCAAAGCCTGGCCAGTGGCAGCTACGAGCTGAAGCTGCGCGATGGGGCGCGGGTGGCCGTCAGCGAGCGCTATGTCGCCGCCGTCAAGGCAGCGCTACAGACGGGCTGAAGCAAGCCGACTTTCCTCAAGCGCGTGCAATACAGGCGAGGCCTCGACTAGAAAGGATGGCCCGTCAAGCACCTGTTCAGATACAGGTAGATGTGGGCGAAGCTTGCAGGTTTGGCCCGCATTGCGCTTTTCGCGGCAGCGGGCGGGCTCGGCCTCCTACATTTCCTTGAAGAGCTGCAAATAGCTGCGGCTCACTGGCAGGCGCTCGCTGCGGCCCTTCAGCTCGATGTCGGCGGTCTCGTTCTCGCCGCGGGTGACGCGGCGGATCGAGCGCAGATTGACCACCACCGAGCGGTGCACCTGGGCGAACTGGTGGGGGTCTAACTGTGCGAGCAAGTCCTTCAGCGGCATGCGGATCAAGGCCTCGGCCACTTGCCCCTCGTCGCGGTAGGCGACCAAGGTGTATTTGGTATCGCTCTTCAGGTAGTCGATGTCATCAACCGGAATCATGCGCAGCGAGGGGCCGACGCTGGCGCGCACCCAGCGCAGCGTCTCGGGCTTGTCGAGCTTGAGCCGCTCGGCCAATTGCGTCAGCAAGGCTTCGGAATGCACGGCGGGCTGGGCCTGCTGCAGGCGCGCCTTCAGGCGCTCGACCGTTTCGCTCAGGCGGGCTGCGGTGACCGGCTTGACCAAGTAGTCGAGCACGCCATGCTCAAAAGCCTCCAAGGCATATTGGTCAAAGGCGGTGACGAACACCAGATGCGCGCGTTTGCCGATATGGCGGGCCACTTCCACACCGCTCAAGCCCGGCATGTGCACGTCCAAAAAACAGATCGTCGGTTGATGCTGCTCGAACAACTCGATCGCCTGGCGGCCATTGCGGGCCTGCGCAACGATTTGCAATTCGGGCCAGACTGCGGCCAGGCGCGCCTCGAGGATCTCGCGCAGCAGCGGTTCGTCATCGGCAATCAGTGCGGTCAGGCTCATGGCTTGGACTCGTTAAATTCAATCGTCACTTGCACCCCGTGAGGCTCCACCTCGCGCAGGTCCAAACTGGCGCTGCCGCCGTAGGCCCAGAGCAGGCGTTCGCGCAGCGCTGCCAGGCCGGTGCCCAGGCCGCCGCCGGTGGCTTGCAGGCCCACACCGGTATCGACCACGCGCAGGCGGCAACGGCCGCCTTGCAACAGCTCGGCATGCACGTCGATGCGGCCACCTTCCTCGCTGGGGTCGATACCATGCTGGACGGCATTCTCCACCAGGGTCAACAAGGTCATCGGCGGGCAGCGCAGCAGATGCACACCGGTGCCGATGTGCAGCGCAAAAGCCAGGCGGTCCGGCATGCGCATTTGCATCAGCTCCAGATAGGCCCGCACCAGTTCCAGCTCCTGGCCCAGCGTGTTGGCCGAGCCGTCCAGGCGCGGCACGGCGGCGCGTAAATAGTCCGTTAGGCTTTGCAGCAGTTGCGGCGCGCGCGGCGAACCAGCCTCCACCAGGGCCTGCACATTGGCCAGGGTATTGAACAAAAAATGCGGCTGGGCTTGGGCCGTCAGCAGGCGCATGCGGGCGTCGAGCGCCTGACGCGCCAGCTCGCTGCGCTCCAGCTCAAAGTCAATGGCTTGTTTTTCCACTTTGGCCTCACGTTGGCGCAGCAGGGCCGTCAGGGCCACCCAGGGCGCCAGCAACATGCCGGAGAACGCCAGCGTCATGAAACCGTTCAACCGCTTCTCGTCGGCCCAAAACACCGGAGCACCCGCAGGCGTGCTCCATTGATAAAAAAAGAAAACTGTGACCGGCACCACCGCGCCGACGGCGACCACCTGCAGCACCCAGCGTGCCAGCCACTTAGGCAGCCGCCGCGGCCACTGCTCAAACAGGCCAAAGGCCAGCAACACCATCAAGCCAACGCCGAACACCCGTATCGCCAGAAGGTGATAGTTCTTGGCGTTCCAGTTGATGCTGAATAACAAAGTCAGCAAGAGACAGGTGATGGCGACGGTGCGCACGCGGCGCCAGCCGAACAGCGCCCGCCAATGGAAGGCCGACGACAGCGGCACTGCTTCGAAAGGGGTGGTGGGTGACATCACAGCAGAATACTCGAGTGAATGGCTGGAAGACTTGAGTGGCAATGGCGCCCGGCGATCATTGCCAACGATCAGCGCCAGCGCTGAGCCGGCTTGCGGAAGTAGTGATGCGCGATATAGCGCCATGGCAGCACCAGCGGCGTCAACACCACGCCCATCAAGCAGGCATAGAAGTTCTCTATCACGCCCGGCGTCGCAGCGTCGTTCAGCCACAGCGGATAGCCGATGACCAAGACCCAGATGGTTTTCCAGGTCAGCTCCCAAATCAGCAGCGGCAACATCTGCAGCGGGTAGCGCAGCCCCAAGAGACAAACGACTGAAACGGCGATCATCAGCGAACCCAACACACCCTGGCGCTGCGCCCATTGATCGGTGTGCTGCAACATGCCTGGGCCCCAGGTGACGGCCAAGCCTACCGTGATCAGCAAATAGAAGGCGCGCAACAGATTCAGGCGCCAGAGGGGAACGTCTTGGTCGGTCATGTTCAGTTCTCCTTCCTTCAACCGAGCTTGGCCAGGCTCTTGCGAGCGTCTTCGACATTGGCCGGGTTGGCCCGCTTGTTGGCAATGAAGCGCTCGTAAGCCGCCTTGGCCTGCGCCTTGTCGCCCTTGGCCAAATAGGCATCACCGAGGCGGTGATCGACGGGCAGTTCGTCGGCACCGCTCAGCGTTCTGGCCCGCTCCAGGTAGCGAATCGCCTCGTCCATTTGGCCTTGCGCGGCGTAGACCCGGCTCAGGCCATAGCTGCCACTGGCCTTGCTCGGCTGATCGCGGTGCAGGCCTTCATACAGACTCTTGGCCTTGGCCAAATCTTTGTTGTCCTTCAAATAGATCCGCGCCAATTGCAGGGTGGCTTCGCGGATTTCCTCCAGCATGGCGCCATCCTTGCTCGGCTTGATCGCCAGCAACTCGCTTTCCATCTCGGCCCATTTTTTGTCTTCGGCGGCAATATTGACGCGGATGATGCGCGCCGTTTCGGGCTGGCTGCTGCGCACGGCGGCCTCCAGCTCCTTGGCCTTGGACACGCTGCCGCCCATCAGCCCGGGCACGGTCAGATAGAGCTTGGCCAGCTGCACCCGGGCCGTGAAGCTGCTGGGATCCAAGTCCAGCGCGCGGATCCAGGACTCTTTCAAGGTCCCCACATTGCGCATGGCCTTGGTCATGCCCATATTGATCATCTGCAAGCCAAGGCTCTGCGCCGAGGCCAGGTGGCAAACCGCCATATTCGGGTGCTGATCGGTGCAGAGCTTGGCCTGCTTGGCGCCGGCCTCGAGACGCTTGCCGTCGCCGGCGTCGCTGAAGCTCAAGGCCAAAGACAAGGCCGCGCTGGCTTCGGCATCGGCGGCATTGGTCTTCAGACGGGCCTGCGCCACTTGTTCCAGCTCGGCAAACTTGCCTGCATCTTGCAGGGATTCCAACTGCGCATCTTTGAAGACAGCGGCCTGGGCGGTGCCCAAGGTACTGAACAAGGCCAGAGCGGCGATCGCGCTGGCGATGCTGCGGCGGGCGGGATGGGTGATGAATGTGGTCTTTCTCATGATCGGGCTTTCGGGAAAGTGGGTGACAAGTTCTAAGGACAGCGTCATTGTGTTGAGCCGAATGCCCGCCCACCCAGGCTCTCAGACGAGCGACGACGCGCGGGCTTTCAGGCACGATTCGAAGGGACGAGCGGTGAGCAAGGCCGAATAGCCGGTGCCGGCTTCATTGATCGCAGCGGGGCGTCACTCGTCCTCGCAAGCGCGTCATCGATCCGGCGTCGCTTGGCCGAGACCGGGCTACAAGGGCACAGTCGGCCCCGTCACTACAAAAAAGCACCGTCATGAAAAGAGTTCTGCGATTCCTGCTGCGAGGCTTCTTGGCCCTGACTGCGCTGCTGGCCGTGCTGGCCGGCCTGTTCGCCTACTTCCTCTACACACCCGATCCCGAGTTGCCGCAGCTGTCCGGTCAATTGACCAAGGGAACGATTGAAGTGGCCGGCGTGAAGCGCAGCTACCGGACCTATGTGCCCAAAGACCTGCCCCAGGGCGCGCCGCTGGTCTTGGTGATGCATGGCTCGGGCGAAGGCCCACAGCGCATTCGCATCGGTACCGGCTACGCGTTTGAGCGCTTGGCCGACCAACATGGCTTCGCGGTCGTCTACCCCAAGGCCTACGCCTCGGACTGGAACGACTGCAGCCGCATCGGTGACAAAGAACTGAACGGCGTGCGCAGCGACGATGTGGGCTTCTTGGCCGCCCTGGTCGACAAAACGGTCGCCGAGCTGGCGCTTGACCCGGCGCGCGTGTTTGCGGCCGGCGTGTCCAACGGCGGCTCGATGGCGATGCGCTTGGCGCTGGAGCAGCCGAGCCGCTACAAGGCGGTGGCCGCCGTGGTCGCCAATGTGCCGGCACCTGAGAACTTCCAATGCCAGCCGGCGGCGCAAAAAGCCACCTCGGTGATGGTCATGAACGGCACGGAGGACCCGCTGGTGCCCTATGCCGGCGGCGAGATCAATCTGCTGGGCCTGTTCTACAAGGGCGGACCCATCATTTCCTCCCGCGCCTCGGCCCAGTATTTCGCCAACTGGGCCCAGCTGGGCGGCGCGCCCCAAAGCAGCGAGAAGCTCGTCGCGGCCGGTGTGCGCGTTGAGCAGAACCGCTGGAGCCCGGCCCACAACAGCAGCCGCGATGGCAAGACCGAGGTGGAACTGGTGAGCATTCATGGCGGCGGACATGGCCTGCCGCAGCCCTACTCACAGCGCCCACGCTTGCTCGGCCCCTCCCCGATGGAGCCGAACGGCCCGGCCATGATCTGGGCCTTCTTCGAGCGGCAACCCCGCTAAGCCCACTCAACAGCCCGCCCTGTACACCGAATTTCGGAGTTATTAAAAAATGACCGTCCTCTACATCAGCCCCGAGAGTTCACCCTTGGTCCACGTCGCCGCCGCGGCGGTGCTGTATCTGCATATCGGCGCCGGCAGCGTCGGCATCTTGTCCGGTGCTGCCGCCTTTGTATTCCGCAAGGGCACACCGCTGCATCGGTTGATCGGCAAAATCTTTGTCATCTCGATGTTGATCATGTCCAGCATCGGCGCCTGCGTAGCGCCTTTCCTGCCGACGCCCGAGCGAGCCTCGGTGATTGCCGGCATCCTGACCTTCTATCTGGTCTTGAGTTCCTGGATGGCGGTCAAGCGCAAACCGGGCCAGATCGGCGGCTTCGACTACGGCCTGTTGCTGAGCTCGCTGAGCATCTGCGCGGCGAGCGCCTTCTTCATTCAGCTGGCCTCACAAAGCCCAAACGGCAAGCTCGACGGCCAACCGGGCGCGGCCTTCGGACTGTTCCTGATCATCGGCAGCTTGGCGGCCGCAGGCGATCTGCGCCTGATTCTGAAGCGCGGCGTCACGGGTGCGACCCGCTTGGCGCGCCATCTCTGGCGCATGACGGTGGCCTTGTTCATCGCAGCGAATTCGCTCTTCCTGGGTCAGCCGCAGGTGTTCCCGAAGGCGGTGCAAAAGTCCGGCTTGTTGAATGTGCCGGCGCTGCTGATCCTGGCCTTGCTGCTGTACTGGCTCGGCCATGTGGGCTACGGAGCCTTCAAGCGCCGCCGGCTGCACAAGGCGGCGGGCCTGCAAGGCACTTGAGCTGATAAGGCCGAGCCCGATCAGGCCTGAACGCTGGCGTAGTACTGCAGGATGGCTGGGGTCGCGGCCACGCGCTCCAGATGGGCCAGCAAATCGGGCGCGACCCGCGCCACCAGGTCGGTCGGCACATGGTCCAAGCGGCCGGAGTTGAGCCAGCGCAGGAGCACAAACACCTTCAGGTCGGCAATGGTCAGGCGCTGGTCGGCAAAGTACTGGCCGCCGCGCGCGCGCAGCTGGGTCTGCAGCCAGCCCAGGTAGAGCGTCAGCGGGCCCTGAACCAGCGCCTCGCGCGCGACCTTCAAGGCCTCGGCCGGCAAGCCGAAGGTCTGGCCCAGCTTGACGTTCAGCTCCTCCATCGCGTCCAGGACCTCATCGCACAAGAGCGCCTGATACGCATCCGTCGGGTAAAGGCCTGCCAGCTTGCCAACATAGCGGGTGATGGCATCGCTCTGCGTGATCTGCTGGCCATCGACGTGCAAGGTCGGCACCTGGCCGAAGGGCGTGGACTTGCGTACTTCGGCGAAGTCGGGGAACTTGAAGCGATGGTCCTCGAAGGGGATGTTGCCAATCCGCATGGCCAAGCGTGCGGGCTCGCCACGGCCACCGTGGGTGTCAAAGTAGGTGAGTTTGAGTTGCGGCATGGGGCTCGGAAGAATGCGCCTGGGTCAGGCTGGGTTGAAAAGCCTTGCGCATGCTACGCCGAATGGGCGCCGAGTTCGGCGCCGGCCGCCCGGCATTCGGGTTCACACCGCCAAGCGGTCCGGCGCGGGCAAAAACAGCTGCTCGAACTCCTTCGCCGGCAACGCCTTGGCGAACAGATAGCCTTGCGCAAAGTCGCAGTTGATTTGACGCAGCAGGTCTCTTTGTGATTCGGTCTCGACGCCCTCGGCGATGACCTGGATGCCGAGCTTGTGTGCCATCACCACGATCGCCTCGCACAGCGACAGGTCATGGGAGTCGGGCGCCAGATTGCGGGTGAAGGACTGGTCGATCTTCAAAAAATCGACATCGAGCTTCTTCAAATAGGACAGCGATGAATAGCCGGTGCCAAAGTCGTCGATCGCCACCTGAACCCCCTGGTCGCGGTAGTTCAAGAGCCGGGCGGTGACACGCATATCGGTGTCCATCAACACGCCCTCGGTAATCTCCACGACGATGCTGCTGCCGCTCAAGCCGACCTGCTCCAAGAAGCTGAGCCAGTCTTCCTGATGATGCCGGTCCGCCAGGAACTGCACCGGCGACTTGTTGACGCTGATCTGGAACTCGGCGCCCAGCCGCTGCTTCCAATCGACGATTTGCTCGATGGCTTGGCGCATCACCCAGGCCCCGATCGGATTGATCAGGCCGGTCTCTTCGGCGATGGGGATGAACTGATTCGGCGGGATCTGCCCCCGCGTCGGATGCTGCCAGCGCAGCAAGGCCTCGGCCTTGCGAACTTCACCACTGGCCAGGTCAATGATGGGCTGATAGCGCAGCTCCAATTGACCGGCGCTCAAGGCGTGGCGCAGATCGCTGGCCAAGACCATGTGCAGCAGGGCATCGTCCTGCATGGTGCGGGTGAAGAAACGGAAGCAGTGGCGCCCCTGAGCCTTGGCGGCATACATGGCCTGGTCGGCATTCTTGGTCAGCTCGATCACCGTCGTCGCGTCGTCGGGATAAATGGCAATGCCAATGCTGGCCGACACATGCAACTCCGCGCCGCGCAGCAAATACGGCATGGAGACTCGCTCGATGACCTTTTGCGCCAAGGCGCCGATCACGGCCAGGTCATGCAGTTCCGGCAGCAAGACGGTGAACTCGTCACCGCCGAGCCGGGCCACGGTGTCGCAGTCGCGCACCGAACCCTTGATGCGCAAGGCCGCCTCCACCAGCAATTCATCACCGACATCGTGACCCAAGGTGTCATTGACCTCCTTGAAGTGATCGAGGTCGATGAACAGCACCGCGACGCGTTCCTCGTCCCGCTGTGCCTTCTTGATCAATTGTTCAAGCCGGTCATGGAACAGCTGCCGATTTGGCAGATGGGTCAGGCTGTCGTAGTTGGCCTGCATCCAGATCTTTTCTTCGACCGCTTTCAGGGCGGTGATGTCGGTATGGGTGCCGACCATGCGCAGCGGCTGCCCCTCGGCACTGCGGCTGACCACGCTGCCGCGCGCATAGATCCATTTGTAGTCGCCGTTCTTGCAGCGCAGGCGGTACTCGGCCGCATAGGACTCGCTGCGGCGCTGCAAATAGTCGTCCAGCGCCTGTTGCAGCCGGGCTTTGTCTTCAGGATGGATCAGCTCCAGCCAGGTCTGCTGGGTCGAAGGAAACTCGCTCTCGACATAGCCCAGCATTTCCAGATAGCGCGGTGAGTACTGCGCTGCCTCGGTTTCCAAATTGAGATCCCAGACGCCATCGCCGGCACTCTCAAAGGCGCAGCGCCAGACGAACTCGGCCTCCTTGCGGGCGCTGATGTCATAGAAGTTCACCACCACCTTGTCGATGCGCCCCTGCGCATCCAGATCGGCAAAAGCCGAGACCGAGACCCAGGTCAATGACTGCTTGCCCGGCTTCTTGATGGCGAACTCCATATCCCGCAGCGGTTCGCCGTTTTGCAGCACCAGGCTGACGGGGTACTTCTCGGGACGCAAAATCACGCCGGCCGGATCCAGAAAGCACCAGGTCGGATCCACCGCCATGCGGCCCTGCATCTGCTCATCGCACAGGCCCAAAATCTCGGCGGCGCGGGTGTTGTTGAAAATGATGCGGGTGTCGGCCGCATGAACCACGATGCCGGCATCCAGCTTACGCAGCAAATTGAGATGCTGCGCTTCTGCATCCATCAAGGCCTGGTGCTCGGCCCGCAAGGCCCCCTCTTTCGCCTGCATCAAGGCAATGAAGCCGTTCTGCTGCTCCATCGCCATATGCATCTGGCGCACCAGCTTGAACAATGAAAAAGCCAGGGCCGCGACCAGGGCGCCCAAGATGGCGGCCTGGGCACGCCACTGCCCCAACTCCGCGTCTCGCGCCAGTCCGACGTTGACCAGATAGCCATACTTCTGGCTGCGCCGGTAAGAGTAGCTGCGACTCAAGGGATCCACACTGGAGCCGTCGCTGATATAGCTACCCTCGTCGGGCTTGAGTCGCAGTACCTGCTTGAAGGGGTCAGCCAATGTTTGCGACCCAACGGGAATAGGATTTTGATAACCAAAGGTCTGGCGCGCCATCAAGCCCATATCTCTATCACGCAAGGCGATCGAGCCGCCGGGCGCCATCTTGATCTGCGCCAGCATCTGCTCCAGTTCTGGCAAGGGAATGGAGGCGTAGACCGTGCCTCCGAAGCTGCCATCGGCCTTCTTGATGCGACGCGCAAAGGTCCACAGCCAGCGTTTGTCGATGCGCCCAATCACCGGCTTGGCGACATAAAGGCCCAGACCGGCGTCATCGCGCAAATGAACGAAAAACTCGCGGTCCGCCATCGAGGCCTTGGTGGTGGAGGCGTCCAGGCCGTAGACCACCTGACCCAGCTCATCGGTGGCGCGCAAAAAAGCCACATGGGGCAGGCGTTGCTGCTGGCGACTCAGCAGCGCGTCAATGGCCTGCTTGTCCGGTGCCCCGCTGACCTGCTGATGCTCGATCTCGTCCACTGCCGCCTGCAGGGCCACGTCCAGGGTGTTGATCAGCCCGTCAAACGTGCCCTCCAGCGCCCGCGCCAAATGCTGCGTGCCGCTGTTCAAGCGGGACTCCATCTCCTGGCGCAGATGCCAGATGGCAAACAGCGCGGCCAGCAAGGCGATCAGCACAATTAAGCTGGCGCCGGCGTAGAGCCGAAAAGCCGGAAATTTCCCCTGCTGAGGCTGCGTTTCGCTTGCGCTTGCGCTTGCGCTTGGGCTTGGGCTTGCTTGGATGTCCATGAAGTCCAGACGGTCAGGGCTGCCTGATGATGCTTCCAGCATATCCGCTAACGCAGGGCCTCGGTGTCAGGCCCGCCCCATTTTTCGGGGGGCACATCCGGGTCGCCGATGCTGTCCCGGCTGCGGGTACAGTCGCGCAATCCTGTGCGCCGCGCATGGTGCCGCAACCGGCCGTTCGACCTGGAGGGCCTTCAGCCGACGCAAAGCGGGCCCCGTTTGTTCCTGCAAGGAAATGCCGATGCCAGATCTGCCAGATCGGACCACTACCGAGCGATGGGCCACGCCCTGCCGCAACTGCGGCGCGGAACTCGCCGCGCCCGACTGGGACTATTGCCCGCGCTGCGGCCAGGAAACCAAGCTCGAGCTGCCATCGGTGGGGGAGTTTTTGGCCCATACCGGCGGGCGGCTGTTGGCGCTGGACGGTCGCCTGGGGCGCACGCTGTGGCATCTGGCCGTCAAACCGGGGGTGCTGGCCCAGGCCTATCTGGCCGGAAGGCGGCGCTACTTTGTGCGCCCAGCGCGGCTGTTTTTTGTGCTCTCGCTGCTGCTGTTTGCGGTCTTGCGCCTGACCGCCGACAACCCATCGGAGGACAGTGCGGCGGGCAACACGGAGCAGCAACAGCCAACGCCCGCTGCCGCTTCGGCGGCCTCTGCCCTTGCCCCAGCTGCCGCCACGCCCGCGGCCTCCAAGCCCCGCCCGCCGGCTTCGGGCCCGACGATCAGCGATAACTGGCTGGAAATTCTCGAAGACGCTCCAAAACCGATTGCCGACCCCTTGCGCAAGCGGGTGCTGCATTACAAGGGATTGAGCCGCGCCGAACGCCTTCAGCAGATCAACGCCGGCTCGCTGCGCTTGGGCCCCTATGTGCTGTTCGCCCTGCTGCCGGTCTACGCAGCGCTGATGCAGTTGGTCTACCTGGGGCGCAGCAAGCGCTACCCACAACGCCCCCGCCGCTATGGCGAGCATTTGGTGCAAGGCGCTTATCTGCATTGCAGCATCTTGCTGGCTTGGATCCTGGCCTTGCTGTTTCCCTGGGGCTGGCCACGGCTGGGGCTGAGCCTGTGGTTGCTGATCTACCTGTGCCGGGCCCAGTACAAGGTCTATGGCGGGTCGGTCTGGGGCACCCTGCTGCGCATCCTGTTGGTGGCATTCCCCTATATGTTCTGCGCCTTCATGATTTCGCAGGTTCTGCTGCCCATGGTGGCCGCCTTGCTGTGAGTCAGGCAGCTTGCAGACCGCCGCCGCGAGCGGCAGCTTCCGTGGCCGAAAAGCCTCTGACCAGCAAGGTCAGGCTCAACACCAGCAGCGTCACGGCGATCGGGGCCAGCATCAGGGGGTTCATCGGCTGCATGAAGAGCACCGAAGAAATGCCCAGCATCTGAATGGGTGCGGCCACCAGGCCGATCGCCGGGACGATGCGCGGCACCAAGTTGGAACGGAACAGGGCCAGGAAGAGCACGAAAATCGAAGTGCCTCCGACCAGCTTGTCAATGAAGTGGATGCCGTGGCGGGCGGCCCCGACCATGCCGCGCATCAACTCGAACAGCGCCGGGTCCAGCCCCGAATTCTTCGCATGCTGCAGGCTCAAGGCGCGCATGGCCAGGAAGTTCGCCTGCTCCACCGCATTGGTCGCGACGACGATGGCAGTCAGCAAGACATAGGCGAGCGCTAACGAAGGGCTGCTACGGCGCAGGATGGGCCAGGCCAGGATGGCGATGGCCATCATCATCAGGCTGGTCACGACAGCCAGGAGGGCGCTGAAGGCAAACAGCGAGGGCATTTGCGCACCGTTTTGGAGCCAACCCGGCTCAGCGAAGATCGGCGTGCTCAGGCCGAAGTTGTTCCATAGGCCCAGCAGCAAGGAGAGCAGCAAGAGCCCGCCGATCAAGCGGCCGGTTTGTTTTTCGGTGTTCATAAGAAGCCTTTCATTGGGTCAATGTCTGCATCATCTGGCGGGCAGCCGGCTCAAATGACGCCCATCCGACGAGCCACGCTGGCATCCGATGAAGCACGCCGGCGAGTGATCGCCGCAGCGGCGCAGCAGCGACTCCCTCAGGGCTCCGAGCCATTTGTCTACCGCTGCCTTGCCCGACGCAGCCAAGCGCCCAGGCCGGCGCAGAGCAAGATCACCAGCACGCCGTCCGCGCTGGGCGAGAACAGCCAGGGCTGCGCACTGGACTGCGACAGCCCGGAGGCAAAGGCGGCCTGCGCGCAGATATTCATGCCCGCATGCAAGGCGAAGGCCGGCCACACCGAGGGCCAGCGCAGAAACAGCTCCATGTATAGAAACTGCATGGCCAACACCCCCAGCAGCAAGCGCGGCGCCAGCGTGCTCAAGGGTTCGACGGTGTAAGCCTGGGTCAGCACCTCAAGATAGGGCAGGTGCCAGCCAAACCAGACCAGGGCACCCAGCCCGAGCACGCTGCGATAGCGCAGCCGCGCCAACAGGCTGGGCAGCAAATAGCCTCGCCAGGCCGACTCTTCCAAAATTGCAAACAAGGCAATGCTGAGGCTGGCCACCAGCAATTGCGCCGCTGGCATGGGCTTGGGCGCCCAGGCCAGCCCACCGAAGACCATGCCGGTCGCGATCAAAGCGGCCACCGCGGCGCCCGCCAGCAGACCCACGGCCAGCGCGGCACGACGGGTGTGGCGCGCGCCGCGCAGCGCAAAGAACCGCCGCTGGCGCGTGGCGGGGTCGAGGCGCCTAAAGACCAGTGCCAGCAGTGCCGGGGCCAAAATCCACAGCAACATGCCGCTGCTGCCGCCGGTCTCACTCAGGCCGTTCACCTGCGCGGCATCGATGCCCCAGCGTCCGACCACACCGGAGCCGAGGGCCAGCCCGGAGAACAAAAAAGTTAGCAACAGTCCGCGGGCAGGCATGGTCATGAAAGCTCGTGTTCGGTTGAAAACCCGGCTGCTATCGCCGCACTCGGCGCGGGCCAGGCCGCCAAAGTCGCCCAGTGTGCCCGCAGAACCGGCGGCTGCCAAAAGCCAGCCCCCGCCCGGCAGCCGATACGAAACATATGCGTATCGCATAAACTTGACGGCATGGGAATCGTCAAAATTTCAGAAACCATGCACGAGAGCCTGCGCGTCGCCAGTGGCGCCCTGTCTCGTTCGATCAATGCACAGGCCGAGCACTGGATGCGCATCGGCATGTTGGCCGAGCTGTATCCGGACCTCGACCACCGCGAGATCAGTCAGCTGCTGATTCGCGCCGAACAGAACGGCGGACTCGACCTGGCCAGCCTCGCCGGCCTCGCGGCGAACCATTCGCCGGCCACCCCGAATGCGCCGCGCGCCGGCCGAAAGAGCATGCAATGATGAAAAGCGACGTCGTCAAAATCCGCAGCCCGGAAGAAATCGCCAAGGCCCGCGAAGCCGGTCATCTGGCCGCCCAGGTGCTGGCCATGATCCTGCCGCACGTCAAACCCGGCGTCAGCACCGAGCAACTCGACAAGCTCTGTCACGATTTCATCGTCGATGAGTTGAAGGTCACGCCGGCCAATATTGGCTATCACGGCTATCCCAAGACCGTTTGCAGCTCGGTCAACGAGGTGGTCTGCCACGGCATCCCATCGCCCAGCAAGATCTTGAAGAACGGCGACATCGTCAATATCGATGTGGCCATCATCAAGGACGGCTGGTTCGGCGACTGCAGCCGCATGTACTTTGCCGGAGAGCCCAAGATCGCCGCACGCCGCCTGGTCAACACCACCTATGAGGCCATGTGCGCCGGCATCCGCAAGGTGCGCCCCGGGGCGACGCTGGGCGATATTGGCCATGCCATTCAAAGCGTGGCCTACCGCGATGGCTATAGCGTGGTGCGCGAATACGGCGGCCATGGCATCGGCACGATTTATCACGACCAGCCGCATGTCAATCACTTCGGCCGGCCGGGCGAAGGCATGGTCTTGCAAGAAGGCATGATCTTCACCATTGAGCCGATGATCAACGCCGGCAAGGCGCAGATCAAAGAGAAACCCGATGGCTGGACCGTGGTCACGCAAGACCGCTCGCTGTCCGCACAGTGGGAGCATATGGTGGTGGTGACCAAGGATGGCTTTGAAGTGCTAACGCCTTGGCCAGACGGCCTTGGCAGCTACCCGGCCATCGCTTAAGACCAGGGGGCCAGTCGGCCTCAGTTCGGCAGCATGGCCAACATGGCCGCTTGCGTGACCTTGTCGCCGTCCATATCCGCCCCGGCATTGGCGGCCACCAGCACGCCCAGGCCGGTCTCGGGGAACAGGGCCACCAGCGCATACCAATTGCCATCGGTGCCGCCGTGCAGCAGCACCGGGCCTTTGCGGCCTGCCAAGCTGGCTTGCAGGCCCCAGCCCAAGTTGCCTTCACCGCCCGGCAGGGTGGACTGCATCAAGCGATAAGACGCCGGGCTGAGCAGCTTGCCCCCGCCCTTTTGCGCCGCCAATTGGTCCAGGCAAAAGCGCGCCCAATCCCGCATGCTCATATGCATATTGCCGGCCGGGGCGAACATCAGCGGGTTGCTGTCGCTGGGTTTGGTGATCGGCTTGCCTTGCACATGACCCGAGTTTTGGCCCGTCTTGGCGTCAAGCGATGTGGGGCCGTAGCCAGCATGGCTCATGCCCAAGGGCGCGAAGACCTCGCGTCGCATCAAGTCCTCAAACGTCTTCTGAGTCACACGTTCGGCAATCGCTGCCGCGATCACGAAGCCGGTATTGCTATAGCTGAACTTGCTGCCCGGCGCAGCCACCGGCGCTTCGCTCAAGGCCCGGCCGATATAGGCCAGGCGCTGCTCGGGCAGCGGCCGGCTGTCCTGATAAAAGGCCTCGAAATACTTCTCGTCGCTGTAGTTCTCCGGCAGGCCCGAACGGTGCGACAGCAACTCGATCAGGGTGACGCCTCGGTACTGGGCATTCATCACCGGCAACAAGTCGGGCAGCAGGCGCTCCAAAGGGGTATCCCAGGCGAGCACGCCTTGGTCCACCAACTTGGCCAGCAGGGCCGTGGTGATGGGCTTGCCGGTAGAGCCGGTCAGCCAAACATCGTCCAAGCCCACAGGCGCCTGGCCATCATTGCGACGCACACCCTGCGCCGCCTCTTGAACCATCTTGCCGTCCTGCAAAAGCACGGCCGCCAGGGCCGGCGTCTTGCTGCCTTCCAAGGCTTGGGCAAGGACTTGCTTCAGGTCGAGGGCGGCCGGGGCGGCGGTTTGCGCGGCTGGGGTCTGAGCCTTCTGGGCTTGCGCGGCGGGCAGGGCCGCGATCATCAACAAGGACGCCGCGATGGCGCTGAGCGTGCGGGTGAAAGACATGAAACTTCCTTTGGGAGCGGGGCTGAAGAGCGTATGGGCGGACATGCGTCCTGGCCTCATGACTACGCAGAACTCGTGCCATGTGAACTACCGCGTCGCTGGCATTTCAAATCAAGCACTTAGCTTCTGGAACGCGACTCAAGGCAAAGGCCGGGCACTGTCCGCGGACAGCGGCGGACAGGGTACGGACAGCGGACAGCCAAAAGAGTGGTAGATCAAGCCACAACTGCCAGGCGCTTGGACAAGGCCGAGCCACGCGCCAACAGAAAGCTGCGCAAGCGCTGCCGATAGTTCGGCCCCACCGCGGCCAGCACCGAAGGCCTCTGGGCCAACTGCGCACGCCAAAGCTGCAACTTCGGCAAGCCGGACCAGAAGCCGAAGTCCGCAGCACCTTCAAGCTCGTCAAACACCTCAAAGTAGCGGAACATCGGGCCGAACACCGCGTCGACGATGCTGAAGTCCGCGCCGGCGAAAAAGGGCCCGCTGTCGAGGGCTGCCTCCAGCTGTTCAAAGCGACGACGGATGTCTGCGGCGCTTTGGCGCAGTTTGTCTTCATCGCCTGCGCTGTAGAAGCCGGCTATCGCATTCAAGAGCGCGGAGCCGAACTCCATCCAGGCCCGATGCCGCGCCCGCAGCAAGGCATTGGCCGGATGCAGCCGTGGCAAGGCGGTGTCCTCCAGGTATTCGCAGATGACAGCGGACTCGAAGATTGCCGTGTCTTCGCCCACCTGCAGCACCGGCGTCTTGCCCAGCGGCGAGAGGCGCAAGAACCAGTCCGGCTTGGCGGCCAGGTCGATGTCCCTCCGCTCAAAGGGCAAGCCCTTCTCGGCAAGCACGATGGCGACGCGCTGCACATAGGGGCACAAGGGGTGCGATACCAAGAGCAGCGGCGCGCTCATTGCTCGGCTCCCGCCCATGGCAGCGGTGCACGCTTGAGGGCCAAGGCGCCATCACCCTGCAAGGCCAGAGCAATCGATGCCGCGATCAGGAACACCGGGTACTCCCAGCCGCCGCCGGCGCTGGTGTGCACCCAGCCATTCGGTAGATGCACCCAGGCGGCCACGGCCATCACCGGCACCAGGACCAACGCCACTTGCCGCGCATAGATCCCCAGCACCAGGGCCAGCCCGCCGAGCAACTCCGCCGCGAACACCGGGTAGGCCAAGAAGCCGGGAAAGCCGATGCTGACGAAGTACTGCGCCGTGCCCGGCAGCGTGAAGACCCAGAGCTTGAGCAAGGCATGCGCGATCCACATGCTGCCCAGGCTGAGTCGCAGAAGAGTGATGCCCAAAGGGTTCAGGTTTGCATTGGGCGAGGCGGTGTTCAACATCAGAGGCTCCATCGTCGAGTGAGGATGAGCCCAATGTAGGATTGCCAAATAGAAACCGGAATAGCCAGTTCTACAAAGCATGATTGCAAAAACGCAATACTCAATGACGCCGACCGATCTGGACGTCTTGCTGGCCCTGGTGCGCGGCGGCACGCTGGCCAAGGCCGGCGAACGCCTGGGCGCCGATGCGTCCACCGTGTTCCGCGCCTTGCAGCGCATAGAGCGGGGTCTGGGGCGCAGCTTGTTTGAGCGCAGCCGCAGCGGCTATCTCGCCAGCGAGCTGGCCACGCAGCTGGCCGAGCATGCCGAACAAATGGAAGCCACGCTGGAGGCCGCCCGAGCCTCGGTGGAGGCGGCACCGGCGCAGATCTCCGGCACGGTGCGCATCTCCAGCACCGACACCGTCTTGCATGCATTGGTCGCGCCCGCCTTGCAGACCCTGAAGGACAGCCACCCCTTGCTGAACTTCGAGCTGCACACCGGCAATGAGTTGATCAGCCTGACGCGCCGCGACGCCGACATCGCCGTGCGCGCCACCAAGCGCCCGCCGCCGCATCTGGTCGGGCGCCAAATCGGGCCGATCCGCGTGGCGCTGTATGCAGCCAAGCGGGGCGGCGTGCGCGACTACGCCGATGTAGAAGCCGGCCGGGCCGATTGGGTCGCCCCCGACGACGCCTTGCCCGAGCACCCCTCGGTACTCTGGCGCAAACGCTACTTTCCCAAGGCCACCCCGCGCTGCCGGGTGGGCAGCATCCTCTCGGTGTTGGAGTTGGTGGCGCTGGGCCTGGGGGTTGGCATCCTGCCGCTTTTCCTCGCTGAAGGGCGCCGCGATGTAGTCCGCTTGACCGAGCCGCTGGATGAAGCGGAGACCGAGCTGTGGCTGCTGACCCACCCCGAGTCACGCCATCTGCGTCGCCTGGCCACGGTTTATGCCCATCTGGGCGAGCATCTGAGCCTGCCCTGACTCAACTGCCCGAGCGAGCTGGCTCGGCCTCACCGCTTTCAATCGCCCGCACGATCTGCTCGCAGTGGCGATGCGTCTCCAAGGCATCTTCGGCCCAGCTGGGGTCGGGCGTGGGCGCTTGCAGCGCGGTAAAAAACTGCTCGATGATGGCTTCGAAGCCGCGCCGCCGCAGCACAGGCTCCCAATCCCCGAAGCCATGGCGCTGCTCGCGGCCCCGGATGGTTTCGCTGGCCTGATTCAGGTCTTCGATGCGCCAGCTGCTGCCGGGGCTCATCAGCTCCAGCGTTTCTCGGCTGGCGCCACTGTCGCGGTCCATCACGCCAATGCCGGTGAAGCCCGGCGCCTTGAACTGCACGCTGACATGGTGCAGCAGGCCGCGCTCCATCCGCGCCGACACCACCGGCGCGGCCAGCGGCTCCGGCGCCAGAAATCGCAAGGTGTCGACCACATGGATGAAGTCGTCATAGATGAACTCGCGCGGCGCCGCCGGCTGGCCGATGCGGTGCTTTTGCAGCAGCGCCAGATGGCGACCCGGCAGGGCCAGCAAGCCCCGATAGAGCGGCGCGCAACGCCGGTTGAAGCCCAACATCAGCAGGCGCTGGCGCGCGCGGGCCAGCGCCACCAGTGATTCCGCCTGGTCCAGATGAAAAGCGATGGGCTTGTCGAGATAAACATGCACGCCCTGCTCCAGCAGCGCTGTTGCCACCTCCATATGCGAGTCGGTGCTGCTGTGGACAAAAGCTGCAGTGGGTGCGAAGCGCATCAGCTCATCCACACTCGTGGCCCGGTGTGAGATCCGGTACTCCTGGGCCAGGGCTTGCAGGCGCTCGGCATTGCGCGAGCACAGCACCAGCTCCAAATCGCGGCGCCGGCTCAGCAGCGGCAGATAAGCTTTTTGGGCAATGTCGCCGAGGCCAATGACTGCGATGCGCACGCGAGGCTTGTCCATGTTCAACTCAGCGGCGACGCGCCGCGTGCAAATGGCTGACGATGTTGACGAAGCTGTCCACCCAATAGAGCTGCGGGTGGTCGGCCAGATGCTGGAGCAAGGCCTGGTGGGCCTCTTTGGAAACGCTCAAGTGATCGCCGCCAATGCCATGGAAAGTGATGCTGGCCAGGGTTCCTTGTGCGGCCGCTTCTTGCACGATGGCAATCAAGGCCGCGCCGCTGACGCCGTCTGGCCCTGCGGTGGCTACATCCCAAGGGTCCAGCGCCGCGAGCGAGGCCACGGGCCCGCCGATGCGCGTCTTCATGCCCAGGAACTCGGCCTTCACCGCAGGCAAATAGGGCTGGCCTGCGGCCAAGGGGTCGGTGCACGGGGCGGTAAAAGTCCGCCGCGTCTGGCCATCGATGGCTTGCAAATAGGCATTGGCCAAAACGACCTCTTCGCGCATCTGCGCCACGCTGATGTGGTCCAGATCGCGGTGCTTCGCCACCCAGTCGCGGCCGGGAGCTGAGCGCGAGCAGGGATGAAACAGGGTGTGGTTGCCGAGTTCATGACCGGCGGCCGCCGCCCGGCGCCATTCCGGCAAACGCTGGCTGACAGTGGGGCTGGACAAGGTCAGATAAAACGTGGCCTTCAGGCCCAAGGCATTCAGCGCGGGTAAGGCGTTATCCAGCTGGGACGGCAGCGCGTCGTCATAGGACAGGCTGACCGCCGCTTTGGCACCGCCCGGCCATTGGAAGGCTTCGCTGTGCGCACCCTCGGCACTCAAACCCAGAACCAGCGCCAGCACCCAGGCGCCCCATGGGCCCGCAATTTTTCTCATCGAAGCTCAGCGCCTTTTTTGAATGCCTTGATCCGCCTGCCCGCTGCAAGCCTGCGGATGATAAGCACCCAGAGCCGGTTCACAAGTAGCTCAAGCAGCTCAGGCGGCGTTTTCGGCCAGATGCTCGGCGTCCACTCCCAGAGCCTGCAACAGCAGCGCCGCCACCCGGTCGGAAGACTGCGGGTTCTGGCCGGTGATCAGCTGCCCATCGCGCAGCGCGAATGCTTGCCAGTCTGCGGCGCCTTCGAACTTGCCGCCCAGCTCACGCAAGCGCGTCTCCAGCATAAAGGGCACGACTTCATGCAAGCCGACCGCGATCTCCTCGCTGTCGGTGAAGGAGTTGACGCGCAGGCCGTGAACGATGGACAAGCCGTCGGGGCGCTTGGCCGTCACCAAGCCGGCGGCGCCATGGCAGACCGAGGCGATCAGCTTGCCGGCCGCAAAAGCCTGCTCGACCGCGCGGGTCACACCGGCGTCGGTCGGCAAGTCCCACATGGTGCCGTGACCGCCCGGGAAGAAGACCGCATCAAACTCAAGCGCGTTCTTGTCTTGCGCCTTGGCGGTTTGGCCGATCAAGGCTTGCAGGCCCGCGTCGGCCAAGAAGCGCTCGACGATGGCCTCGTTTTCGCCCGCCGGCTTCAGGCTGCTGGGGTCAATGGGCACCGGGCCGCCAGCCGGCGAGGCCAGCTCGATCGCCACGCCGGCGTCCAGCAAGGCGTAGTACGGTGCGGCCAACTCCTCGGCCCACAGGCCGGTCGGCTTGCCGGTGTTGCCCATGCGGCTATTGGAGGTCAGGATCATCAGGATGCGGGCTGTCTTCTTGCTCATTGGGTCTTCCCTTGCAGGGCGGGTGTCGATGGCAAGACTGTATTGAATGGCATCAGATCGATAAACTGGCCACCAAGCAATTCATTCATTACACCAAGGAATATATGAGTCGCAGCTTTGACCCGGTTCAGCTGGGCAGCATCGAGCTGTTTTGCAAGGCGGCCGAGTTGGGCAGCTTCACCGCCGCGGCCGAGGCGCTGGGCCTGACGCCCGCCGCGGTAAGCCGCTCGATCAGCCGTTTGGAGACGCGCCTGGGCGTGCGACTGTTTGCGCGCAGCACCCGCAGCATCCGCCTGACCGGCGATGGCGAGCTCTACAAGGTGCAGTGCGGTCAGGCGCTGGAGCAGATCGCCGAGGCCGAGCGCGCCATCACCGGCCGCCAGCAGGTGCCCAGCGGCGTGCTGCGCATCAGCGTGGGCACCACCTACGCCCACCACCGCCTGCTGCCGCTGCTGCCTCGGTTCAGCCAGCTCTACCCCGAGATCGAGGTCGAACTGAGCATCTCGAACCGCAATATCGATTTTGTTGAGGAAGGCTTCGACCTCGCCATTCGCCTCGGCACGCCGCCGGATTCCCGCCTGATCGCCCGCAAGTTGGAGGACGCAGCGTTGGGTGTATTCGCCTCCCCCGGCTATTTACAGGCACGCGGGACACCGCAAACCCTTGACGACCTGCAGCAGCATGACTGCATCCAATTCATCCTGCCCAGCAGTGGTCGTTCGATGGGCTGGATCTTTCAAGATGCCCAAGGGCAGGCGCTGGATTTCAGCTTCCGCAGCAGCCGGCGCGTGCATGACGATGTACTCGGATGCCTCAGCTGGGCACGGGCAGGCGGCGGCCTGTTCCAGTTCTACGACTTTGCCGCCGCCGAGGCGCTGCGGCGCGGCGAATTGGTCGAGGTCTTGCAGCCGCTGCGCGGCCGCAGTCGACCGTTTTCCATCCTCTACCCACAAAACCGCCACCTGTCGGCGCGGGTGCGGGTGTTTGTGGACTATCTGGGCGCGGCCCTGGAGCGCTTGGGCAGTTCTTAAGCCGGGTGAGAGGCGGCACAAAGTCACGAACTGGGCAGCCCCTGCGAGACCTGCGCGCGCTGCGCACGGCATCGCCGAGGCAACTTGATCTATGTCAATGCTACAGACCCACACAAGCCCGAACCTCGCGCCCTCGATTCATGGTGAGTCGAAGTTCACGAGCAGTCCCCATGCGCATCAATTTGCCGGTTACTCCCCAGGAGTACCCTTTTCCCAGCGGCCAGACCCTGGTTTCCACCACCGACACCCAAGGCCGCATCCTGCATTGCAATGCCGCCTTTGTTGAGGTCAGCGGCTACAACAAAGATGAATTGCTGGGCCAGCCCCACAACCTGATTCGCCATCCGGACATGCCGGAGGAGGCCTTCCGCGATATGTGGGCCACCATCGGCGGCGGCCAGCCTTGGTCCGGTCTGGTGAAAAACCGCCGCAAGGACGGCAGCCATTACTGGGTGCTGGCCAATGTGACGCCCTTGCTCGACAACGGGCAGCTGCGAGGCTTTATGTCGGTGCGCTCAGAGGCCAGCCGAGCCCAGATTCAAGCAGCGGAAGCGCTGTATGCAAGCATGCGAGATGAGGCCAAACAAGGCCGCTTGATCCATCGCCTGCGAGCCGGCCGGCTGAAGCGCCAGGATTGGCAAGGGCGACTCAGCACCCTGGCGGGCCACGTATCGGTCTGGCGCGGCGCGCTCCTGCCCGCCAGCGTCGGCTTCATGGGCTGGGGCCTCAGCGCGGCCAGCGTCAACGTCTGGCTCGGGCTGCCCATGCTGGGCGCTGCCGCCCTGCTGATCGATGGCCTGACGCGGCGGCGCAGCCAAGGCGCGCTGAAGCAGGTGCAGCTGTTCGCCAATCAGTTGGCGGCGGGCGATCTGAGCCAGGACCTCAAGCCCAGCGGGCATCTCTTGACGCAAGGCCTGGAAGCCTCGCTGGCGCAGTTGCGCGTCAATATGCGCGCCTTGGTGTCCGACACGCGCAGCGAGCTGGCACGCATGACCGCCGTCAGCCACGAAATCGCTCAGGGCAATCAGGACCTGGCCCAACGCACCGAGTCGCAGGCTGCCAATCTGGAAGAAACCGCGGCCAGCATGCAGCAGATCAGCGCCACAGTGAAGCTGAGCAGCGATTCGACCCAGCAGGCCTCCGGCGTGGTGGGCGAGTTGAGCGCGGTGTCGCAGCGCAGCGGCGATGCGGTGCATTCGGTCACCACCACCATGGGCGCCATCGCCCAGTCCTCGCAACGCATTGGCGAGATCATCCAAGTCATCGACAGCATCGCTTTCCAGACCAATATCCTGGCCCTCAATGCGGCGGTGGAATCGGCTCGCGCCGGAGAACATGGGCGCGGTTTCGCGGTGGTGGCGACCGAGGTGCGGGCGCTGGCCCAACGCAGCTCGAACGCCGCGCGCGAGATCAAACAGCTGATCCAAGAGTCGACCGAACGCGTCGAAGCCGGTGAACGCCAAACCGCGCATGCCCGCAGCAGCATCGCGGCCACCTTGCAATCGGTACAGCAGTTCTCCGGCCTGATGGCCGGCATCGACGACGGTGCGCGCGAACAACTCAGTGGCATCTCGCAGATCTACACCGCCATCCAGCAGATCGAAAGCATCACCCAGCAGAACGCCGCCTTGGTGGAACAGCTGGCGCGTTCGGCCGTGCAGATGCGCGAACAAGCCGATCAGGTGGACGCCTCCTTGAGCGTCTTCCGCCTGCGCCGCGATGAGGCTCGGCGCAAGCAGCCCGACGCGGTCGGCCTACGCAAAGCGGCACGTTCGGCCCAAGCAGTGCGATTCACCATGCACTGATCCGATCGGGGCGCCGGATCAGGCGCCCCATCGACTGGATGGCTCAGGCCTTGGGCGGCGTCCGCAGGGCCACCAGCAACTGGTTGCGCAGGTTTTTCAGCAAGGTCAAGGCCCGATCGTTGACGACCATGCGGCCGACTTCGGACTGGTCGCCGTACATCATGCCCAGCACCTTGCCCTCGAAGGCCAGGGGCAACACCAGAAAGGCCGCGCCCCGCACCCGCTTGGTGAACCATTCGGGCAAGCGCTGGTTGATGACCGGATCGCTGGAGTCGACGATCAGCGTGTCGGCATTCTTAGCGCACAGCAGCCCAAACAACTCACTCGGCGGCTGCAAGGGAATTTGGAAATGCGGCGCCAAGACCACGGCCTTGTCGCCCACGCCGACTCGCCCGGTGAGGTTGCCGGTGCTGGGGTCCAGCAGGCAGACGATGACGCGCTGCATGTCCAAGGCCTTCATCATCAAACGCATGCTGGTGTCCATCACCTCGGCCAGCGGCGCGCCGCGCTTGTTCATGCGGCTCAGTTGGTCCACCGCATCGGCCAAATCCTCGGCCAAGGCCTTGCGATAGGCGGCTGAGTTGGGGTCCAGCTTGGGCGCGGCCTGCGCCGTTTTGGCGGCCGGGCCACCGGGGGTCAGGGTGATGCCCAGGGCCTTCACCAAATCCAACCAAACGGTGCGAGCGCGCTCCACCATCTCGGGCAAGGCTTCCGGATCCAAGCCCAGCGGCAGGGCCCATTCGGCCGCAAACTTCAGCACCAGCTGTTTGCGCGCTTCGACGCGCTCCTCGGCATCGCCCTCCTCGGGCGCATTCATCAACTCCAGGGCCAGGCAATTGCTGCCGGTGCACAAAGCACGCAGATATTCGTTATCGCTCAGCACCCGCTCCGGGTCGCTGGGACGCAGCGACTGCATGCCCATCAACAAGGAATCCGGCCAACCCCACATGCCGGCCACCTTGATGCCGATGTCCTCAATGCCCATGCCCCAGCGCTTGCGCGCCAGCTTTTCACGGGCCTCATGGCGTGCGGCCGAGCCGAGCACCAACTCGTCGGCGTCCAGCAAGTCTTCAATGACCTGCGCATCCTCTTGGAAGTGCAGCCCGGCCAATAAATCACCGAGGCGCTGGAACAGCGCGGTGATGTAGATGCTGTCGATGTGCTTGCCGCTGGTGCACAAATCATGGGCCAGCAGCGCCGCATACTGCGAGCGAGCGAATTCAAGCCGCAGGCGGTCGCCATCGGCCCCTTTGGGCAAGCGGTCAAACAGCATCAGCGAGCTGGCCAACATGCCCACGTTCTGGAAGCCCATCAAGGCCACCGCCCGCTGCATACAGGTGATCTCGCCGCCACCGGCGGTTCTGTAAAAGGCCGCATTGATCAGGCGCAGCAACTTGCTGACCATGGCGGCGTCGTCATAGATCAAGCCGGTCAGCGCCCGTGCATGCGAACGCTCCGAGCGCGCTACTTTTTGAATGCCCTGCACCGCATCCTTCATGCTGGCAAAGTCGGCCTGGCCCTCGATGCTTTGCATCAAGCGCAGCAGGCGGTTGCGGCGCAGTGCCTCCTCTTGTTCTTCGGCCGCTTGGCGTTTGGCAGCCTCGGCGTCCGCGGCAGCAGCATCCGGGCCGGACTCGACTTCCGCGGCTGAATCAGCACCCGCAGCGCCAGACATGGAGACTTCGGCATCCGATGCGGACGGTGAATTTTGGACTTCACATTCACTCATGGCTAATTCTCGAGAGCTTGTTTGCGGAACGGATGCACGCTGCAAAGCAGCGAAAGGCTGGGCAGATTAGCACCAATCCCCCCGGTACATACGCTCGAAAAGCGATGAAAAGGGAGGCTCCAAGGGCCTAAATAGCTGCGCGGGCATATTCACAAAATTCATCACGTTCGCGGCCAGCCTGCACCGCGCCACGGCAGGGGGCGGCAATGCAGGGCCCGGCTCAGAGCGCCAGGGACAAGCATTGAATTGATCCCGCCTATCGACCGCTTGGTCGGCTCTATCTGCAACAGGTCACAAAAGCCGCGCCCACGGGCCGACCCCTTGCTACATTGCGTCCACTCAACAACCCAGCTGGATGCAGAGAGAACGAGACTGTGCAGAACAACAACAAGGCGGCCCGCGGGCACTGGATGAAATCATGGCGTGTACGTTTGGCGGTCTTGGCCGTTTTAGGCGGTTCTTATGGGGCCTACAAGGCCCTGACTCCGCCGCCGCCGCCCGCTCCCCCGCCGACCGGCGAGGTCACCGTCGCCGACATCAGCCAGACCGTGCAGGCCGCCGGTGTGCTGCAGCCGCGCCTGAAGGTCGATGTGGGCGCCCAGGTCAGCGGACAGGTGCGCCAGTTGCATGTGCAACTCGGCCAGCAGGTCAAGAAGGGCGAGCTGCTGGTCAGCCTTGACCCCGAGTTAGCACGCAGTGACCTGGCCCAGGCCGAAGCCTCGGTCGCGCAACAAGCGGCCCTGATCGAGGTGCGCCAGGCCGATCTGAAGATCGCCCGCCGCGAAGCCGAGCGCCAGCGCCGCCTGTTGGCCGGGGAAGCCACCGCCGCCACCGAGGCCGAGCGCGCCGAGACCGAGTTGGCCAAGCTGGAGGCCGATCTGCGCGGCCAGAGCGCCAGCCTGAAACGCCTGCAGGCCGAGCTGGACAAGCGCAAGCTGTCGCTGGGCTACACCGCCATCAGCGCGCCAATGGACGGCACCGTCGTTAATCTGCCGGTGCAAGAGGGCCAGACCGTGATCGCCGCCCAGATCACCCCGGTGATGGTGACGCTGGCCAATATGGATGTGATCACCGTGCGGGCACGTGTGCCTGAGGCCGACATCGCCCAGATCCAAGTTGGCCAGCACGCCCGCTTCGTGACCCTGGCCGGCGAGGCTCAGCGTTATGACGGCAAGGTGCGGGTGATTCAGCCGGTGCCGGAGCGGGCCGGCAACGCGGTCTTCTACAACGTCTTGTTCGAGGTTGACAACCAGGCCCGCAAGCTGCTGCCGGAAATGACGGTGCAGGTCAATATCGAAACCGGCAAGGCCAGCAAGATCTTGACGGCGCCGATGGTGGCGCTGGGCGAGCGCGACGAGGACGGGCGTTTCATCGTGCAGGTCTTGGATGCCAAGAACAAGCAAAGCCCACGCAAGGTGCGCACCGGCCTGCAAGACGGCGCCCGCGTGCAGGTGCTGGACGGGCTGAAGGCCGGCGAGAAAGTGCTGCTGGCCCCACCCACGGCGGCCGACCAAGCCGCTTCGGCAGCCTCAGCCGCCTCCAAGTAAGCGCTCTGCTATGCATCCGCTGATCGAACTGCGCGGCGTCGGCCGCCACTACCGGCTGGGCGCCATCGATGTGCCGGCGCTTGACGACATCAATCTGAGCATCCAGGCTGGGGAATTCGTGGCCGTGATCGGCCAGTCCGGCTCCGGCAAGAGCACCTTGATGAATGTGCTGGGCTGCCTGGACAACCCGACCGTCGGCCATTTTTTGATCGATGGCCAGGACGCCAGCCAGCTCGGCCCCGACGAATTGGCCGGCCTGCGCCGCGAGCGCTTCGGCTTCATTTTCCAGCGCTACCACCTGCTGCCGCATATGGATGCGCGCGGCAACGCGGCGCTGCCGGCCGTCTATGCCGGCTCCAGCAGCAAGGCGCGGCGCGACAGAGCCGAGGCCCTACTGACCCGCCTGGGCCTGGGCGACCGCATGCACCACAAGCCGAACGAGCTGTCAGGCGGCCAGCAGCAGCGCGTCTCGATCGCCCGTTCGCTGATGAATGGCGGCCAGATCATCCTGGCCGACGAGCCGACTGGCGCGCTCGATTCGCAGTCCGGCACCGAAATGCTGGCTTTGCTGCGCGAGCTGAACGACAGTGGCCACACCATCATCCTGGTCACCCACGATGCCCATGTGGCCGGACACGCCCGCCGCATCATCGAGCTGCGCGACGGCAAGGTGCTGAAAGACAGTGGCACGCCGAAAGACCATAAGGTGCCGGCCGCCCTGAGCGGTGAAACAGCGGCGCTGCCCAGCGGTAGCTGGTGGGGACGCCAGCAGATGCAATGGCGCGAGGCGCTGCAGTCGGCCGTGCAATCGCTGCAAGGCAATCGCCTGCGCACGGCACTGTCCATGCTGGGCATCAGCATCGGCATCGCCGCGGTGGTCTCCATCCTGGCCCTGACCGACGCCGCTCGCGGCAGCATCGAAAAAGACGTGGGCAGCTTTTTGTCCGGGCGCATTCCGGTCTTCCGCGGCAACTCGGCCCTACCGCCCGGCACCCAGGCCAAATCATTCCGGCCGAGCGAAATCGAGGCGATTCGCGCATTGCCCGGCGTCAAGGCGGTGACCGTGGGCCGCGAAGCGCAGCTGACCGCGCGCCAGGGCAGCCGCGATGCGATGGTCACGGTGCTCGGCGCCGAGGAGCAGACGCTGGCCGCCCGCAAGCTCAAGCTGGTCGAGGGGCGCTATCTGAATGCGATGGACTACGCCAGCTCCAGCCAAGTGGCGGTGATTGACGAGAAAACGCGCAAGTCGCTGTTCAAACCCGGCGAGGCGGTGCTCGGGCGGACGCTATTGCTGGCGCCTCAAGCGGGCGGCGGCGATGGCGTTGGCATGGGCGCGGCCCCGCCCCCGATAGGCGTGGCCCTGCCGCTGACCATTGTTGGCGTGGTCGGGCAAGACACCGGGGGTACGGTCAGCTTCGGATCCTGGTTAGGCCAGGTGCTGATGCCGCACACCACCTTCGGCCGCAAGCTCGATGTGCGGGTCGACTCCGACGGCTTCAATGTGCTGCTCGACTTCACCCTGCCGCCCGAGGAGGTGCGCAAACAGCTGACCTACCGACTCAAGGCCTTGCACGGCATCGAGGACTTTGAGTCCTGGAACGCCGCCGACGAGTTCAAGAAGTTCCAGCAGATCACCGGCGCGATGGCGCTCTTGTTTGCCGGCGTGGGCGCAATTTCGCTGCTGGTCGGTGGCGTCGGGGTGATGAACATCATGCTGGTCTCGGTCAGCGAGCGCACCCGCGAGATCGGCATCCGCATGGCCGTCGGGGCGCGGCAGGCCGATGTTCGGCTGCAGTTCCTGGTCGAGGCGGTGGTCTTGTGCTGCTTGGGCGGTTTGGTCGGGGTGTTCCTCAGCTGGCTCGGTGCACAAGGCATCAATGCCGCGCAACAGTCCTTGAAGGTTGAGGTCAGCTGGGCCGCACTGGGCGTCGCCTTCGCGGTCTCCAGCATCGTCGGCCTGCTGTTTGGCACCTTGCCAGCACGGCGTGCCGCTGCCCTGAGCCCGGTCGATGCACTGGCCCGCGAATGATGACGATGCTGAAAGCAGAAGCGATGAAACGCCATAACTCTAAAAATATGCGCACCATGAACGATGCCATGAAAACCTTGTCGACACTGGCGCTGGCGGCTGCACTGACGGTCGGTCTTGGGGCCTGTGCCCTAGTCCCCCAGACCGGCGCCACACCCGAACTGGCAACGCCGCTGTCACTGCCATCGAACTGGCAGCAGCTACAAAACGGCGGCGCGGCTGCGGCAGACTGGGCGGGTGCGTTGGATGCGCAATTAGCAGCCCTGCAGCAGCAGGCGCTGAAGGCCAACCGCGACATCAGCCTGGCACTGAAGCGCTGGGAGCGCGGACAGCTGCAAGTGCGCGGCGCCGCACTCGACCGCGGCCCGACGCCGAGCCTGAGCGCCGGGGCCTCGGGCAGCCGCGCCATCGAGCAAGGGCCGGTGTCGCGCAGCTATTCACTGAATGCCGGCGTCGGCTTCGAGGCCGATCTGTGGGGCCGGCTGGCGCATGCCGAGTCGGCCCAGGCCGCCCAGGCCGAGAGTCTGCGCAGCGACTGGGCGGCGGCGCAGCTGCTGATTCGCAGCCGGGTGGCCGAGAGCTACTGGAGCCTGGCCGCGCTGGCGCTGGAGCAGCCGCTGATCGAGGAACAGCTCCAAGGCGCCGAAGCGGTGTTGGCCTTGACCCGGCTGCGCGTGCGTGAAGGCAAGTTGCTGCCGATCGAGGTGGACAAGTCGGCCAGCACCTTGCAAGGGCTGCACTCAAGGCTCGCGCAATTGCAGCGTGAGCGCATTCAGCACCAGCTGACGCTGGGCCTATTGCTGGACAGCCCCGCGCCCAGCTTGCCCGCGCTGCCGCTGCTGCCGGCCAGCGCCCCCGGCGACTGGCAAGCCGGTGCACCCGCCGAGGTGCTGGAGCGTCGCCCCGATGTGCAGCGCGCCCGCGCCGGGGTGGACAGCGCGCTGGCACAGTGGCGTGGCAGTGAGGCGGCGCGCTATCCGCGCCTGAGCCTGAACCTTGGCATTGGCACGGGCGGCCAGCAATGGACCGATTGGCTGGAACGCCCGCTGGCCACGCTGTCGGCCAATCTGGTCGTGCCGCTGGTCGATTGGCGGCGGCTTGAGCTGCAGCGGGCCCAGGCCGGCAATGAGGTCGAGAGCGCGGCCCTGTCGCTGCGCGACATCTTGCACAAGGCCCTGGTTGAGGTGGAGCAGTTGGCCGCCGAACGGCGCGAACTGCGCGCCCAGGCCATTGCCAACCAGGCCCGCTTGAGCGAAGCGCAACAGACGGAGAAGCTGGCCGCGCTGCGTTTTGAGGTCGGCGCCATCGCCCGCGCCGACTGGCTGCAGGCCCGCAATGCACGCTTGTCTGCAGAGCAAGAAGCGATTCAGCTGCGGCTGCGTCAGTGGCTCAATCAAGCGGCGCTACACAAGGCGCTGGCCAGCGCCTGATCGTTCGCGCCCGCATCAAAGCGCCCGATCCCAAGGCGCCTGATCCCCAGCAAAGCGCGCCGCCAGAAAGTCCACCAGCAGCCGCAGCGCCAGCGGCTGGTGCTGGCGCGACAGGTAGATGGCGTGGATGCCCATTAACTCCGGCTCATGGTCCGGCAGCAAGCGCAGCAGGCGCCCGCTGCGCAAGTCGTCGCCCAGGTAATAGGTCGGCAGCATGCCGATGCCCGCGCCGGCCAGCACGGCCTGGCGCAGCACCGCCGTTTCATTGGTATGAAAGCGCCATTCCACTGGCACGGTGAAGCTCTGCGCGCCCTGCGTCAGCCGATATTGCCGGCCAATGCCAAAGGCATGGGCGATGCATTGATGCTGACGCAAATCTTCCGTCGTGCGCGGCGCCGGATGGCGCTCCAGATAGGCCGGTGAGGCGCACAAGACCGAGCGGCAGCGGGCCAGCGGCCGGGCAATCATGGCCGGGTCCAAGGTGTTGGTGATGCGCACCGCCAGATCGACCCGCTCGGCCACCAGATCGGTGGCCTTGTCGCCCACCGACAGCGCGATTTCCACTTGCGGGTATTGGCGCTGAAAGTCCACCAAAGCGGCGGTCAGCTGCGACTCGGCGAATGAAGCGGCGGTGGTGACGCGCAAGAGGCCCGCCGGCTCGCGATTGCGCTCGGCCGCGATATGGCGGGCGTCTTCGGCCAGGTCCAGCAATTGCCGACAGGCCGGCAGCGCCTGCAGGCCCGCATCGGTGAGGCTGAGCTTGCGGGTGGTGCGATGCAGCAGCCGCGCCTCAAACCAATCTTCCACCGCCGCCAGATAGCGGCTGACCATGGCGGTGGACATGTCCAGATGCTCGGCGGCCTGGGTCAGGCTGGCACGATCGGCCACTTCCACAAACACACGCACGGCAGTGAGTCGGTCCATCGCCTGCTCCCTTATTCCAACGATCCATGCAATAAAACATTAACCGAAGCGGACTTTATCAATGTTTACGCAAAACCTACAGTTCATCCCATCGACAGGCCAGCGCAAGCAGTCGTCGCCCGAACCCACCCAACGGAGCCTCTCACCATGTTCAAGTTCAACACCTCTCTTCGCTTTGTTTTCTCTGCCCTGACGCTGGGCGTGGTCGCCGCCGGCCCAGCGGCCGCCAACCCCACGGCCGCTGCCGCGCCCTTGAGCGTCAAGGTCTACAACGCCGAGGCACAAAGCTTCCACGTCAATGCCGTGGTGGTCAGCGGCAAGACCGAAGCCATCGTCATCGACAGCGGCTTCACCCGCGCCGACGCGCTGCGCGTGGCCGCCAATGTGCTGGACAGCGGCAAGACGCTGAAGGCCATCTTCATCAGCAACGCTGACCCGGACTTCTACTTCGGCGCCGAAGTGCTGAAGGCCCAGTTCCCGCAAGCGCAAGTGCTGGCCACCGCCGCGGTGCGCGACAAGATCCAGGCCAAGCTGGCCGGCAAGGTCGCCTTCTGGGGCCCCAAGATGGGCGCCAATGCACCGCAAAAGCCGCTGCTGCCTGATGTCCTGCAAGGCAATAGCCTGAGCGTCGATGGTGAGGCCATCGAGGTGCGCGGCACCAGCGGCGAACTGGCGCACCGCCCCTATGTGTGGATCCCGTCCATCAAGACCATTGCCGGCAATATCGCCATCTTCGGCAATCTGCATGTCTGGACCGCCGACACGCAAAAAGCCAGCGAGCGCAAGGCCTGGTTCGCCCAGCTGGATGAGATCGAAGCGCTGAAGCCCAGCACCGTCATCCCCGGCCATATGGCGGCCGGCACCGCGCTCGACGCCAGCGCCATCCGCTACACCCGCGAGTATCTGCAGCGCTTCGACCTCGAAGCCGCCAAGGCCAAGAACGGCGCCGAGCTGATCGAAGCGATGAAGAAGGCCTATCCGCAAGCCGGCCTGGGCATTGCCCTGGACATCGGCGCCAAGGTCAACAAGGGTGAGATGCAGTGGTAATCGGCTGAAGGCTTCGAGCGGCGCGGGAGAACTGCAAGCTCTCCCCGTCCTCGGGCACGAAAAGCCGCTCGGCCAAACCCGCAGCCTCAGCGGCTAAGCGCAGCTCGGCCCGTGTGACCGGGCAGTGGCTCAAGGCCTCCAGATGGTTGGCCACCACCGCCCCTTTCGCCAGGCGACAAAAAGCCAGCACCTCGGCCACATCCATGATCAGCTCCTGGCCCAGATCGAAGCGCGCGCCGCCGGCCGGGATCACCGAGACATCCGGCTGCTGCTCGCGCACAAAGTCCTGCACCGCAGGCGTCAGCACCGTGTCGCCGGCCAAATAGACCGAGGGCTCGCCCGGCAGCTCGATGAAATAACCCACGCCATGCTCCATCAGCAGCCGCACCGCGCCTTTGCCATGGGTGCAGCGCACCGTGCGAATCTGACCGGCAAGAAAGGGCTGCGGCCGATGATGCTCTGACGGCAGGGGCTGCACATTCAGCCCTCGGCTGCGCAGATGCTCGGCATCATGCGGCGTGCAGATCACCGACGTTTGATGCTGACGCAGCCAGGCCTTGCCGGCCCGGTCCAGGTGATCGAAGTGACCTTTCCGGCAATGCGTAATCAAAGCATGACTCACGTCTTGCAGCAGCCCATCGACCGCCCCCGGCAAGTCGCAGGTCGGGTTGCGTTCTCGCACCCCATCCAACAAACGCAAAGGCGGCAAAGCATGGCGCGGCGCCAGCATCGGGTCCACCAAGATGCAATGCGCGCCGAGCTGAATCTTCAGCGTGGCGCTGCGCAGTTGGGTGATCTTCATGTTTGGCGCCTCTCGGCCTGCGCCACCGGCAGCAAATGCTGCAAATGCCGATAGCCCGCAGCCTGCGCCATCGCCGCCAGCGGCCAAATCACACCATTGGCGGCCCAACACCCATCGGGCACCTCATGAAGAATGACCGAGCTGACCAAGCGCCGCGACTCGCCCTCAGGCAATGCCGCTTGAAAGGCGGCGTGGACCTGCGCCACATACAGCGCGCGCGCCTCGGCATCCAAGACGCCGGCCGGCACATAGATCAGCGCCCAGCAAGGCAGCAGCAAAAGCAGCGCCGGATCGACGCCGCCACAGCTCCAGGCACCCGCTGCCAACTCCTCGACCATCACCCAGCACAAGGCGCGCTGCGACGGCGCATCCGGGATCTGCTCGGCCAAGGCGGCAGCTTCATTGATGGCGCGCACCAGGCGTTCGCGCGCAGCCCCGGGGTAAGCGCCTCGCGGCAGTTTGAGCACGATGTTCGGCATGACCTGGCTTTCTGAGCAGTGAATCAATGCCTTCATTGGAGCCGGGGCTGGTCTAAACTGCGAGTGTCTGAAATTCCACCAATCGAGCGATTTCAGACAAAACCACTCAGACCCACCGATGCCCGACTTCACCCTGCTCGTGCTCCCCGGCAGCTACGCCAGCAGCGTGGCGGCCACGCTGGACATGCTGCGCGCCGCGGCCAGCCTGGCGCCGCGCCTGCGGCTGGCGCCGCCCACCTGGCGGGTGCTCTCGCCCGAGGGCGGGCCGGTGGACTTGGGCACGGGGCTTTGGGTGGACAGCGCGCCGCTGCCGCAGCGCCTGCGCCGCGATCCCGGCACCTGGGTGCTACCGGGCCTGGGCACCGAAGATGTCGAGACCTTGATGGCCGCGCTGCAGCAGCCCCAGGCGCAGCGCTTGATGCAGGCCTTGAGCGCCCATGCGGCGCTTGAGGGACGCATCGCCGCCTCTTGCTCGGCCGTGTTCATGCTGCAAGCGGCGGGGCTCTTGGCGGGCCGGCAAGTCACCACCTCCTGGTGGCTGGCGCCGCAGCTGCAGCAGCTGGAACCACGCTGCAAAGTGGACGCCGACCGCATGATCAGCACCGATGGCCCGCTGTGCACAGCCGGCGCCGCTTTTGCCCAGGTCGACCTGATGCTGCACCTCTTGCGCCAGCAATTCGGCGTGCCGCTGGCGGATGCCGTGAGCCGGGTCTTGCTGATCAACGGCCGCGAAGCCCAAGCGCCTTACATGGTGCCGGCCCTGCTGGCCAGCGGCGATGCGCTGGTGGGCCAGCTGCTGCGCCGCATTGAAGCCGGCTTGCCGCAAACCCCCAGCGTGGCGGCGCTGGCGCAGCAGCTGGGCCTGTCGACCCGAACCTTGTCGCGCCGCGTGCATCAGGCCACCGGAAAAAGCACTTTGGCCTTGATTCACAGCGTGCGCCTGCAGCGCGCACGCTTACTGATTGAGTCCAGCACGCTGAGCATTGAAGAGGTGGCCGCCCAGGTGGGCTATGAAGACGCCACCGCGCTGCGCCGGCTGATGCACAAGCTGCAAGGGCAGGCGCCCAGCCAACTGCGCAAAAGAAGCAGCCTGGTTTAAGGACGAAGACTCAGGAAGAGGGCCCAGCGCCCGGCACGGAGGATGATGGGAGAATTCGCGCTCCTCGTGAGCTGCGCCACCGGCGCTGCTGCGACGCCAGCCCCCACTCTTTGCTCAGACCCATGCTGCAACAACTCTCGACATTCACTCAAGAAGCCTCCGCCATCGGCCCCGTGGTGCTGATCGTGATGGACGGCTACGGCATCTCAAAGACCGGCGCCGGCAGCGCCATCGCAGCGGCCAACAAGCCAACGCTGGACCGACTGGTGGCCCAGTACCCGAATATTCAGCTGCGCGCGCACGGCACCGCCGTGGGCATGCCCTCGGACGACGATATGGGCAACTCCGAGGTGGGCCATAACGCCTTGGGCGCGGGCCAGGTCTATTCGCAGGGCGCGGCCCTGGTGGCCAATTCCATCGCCTCAGGCGAACTTTGGCAAGGCCAGGCGTGGCAAGAAATCGTGGCAGCCGCCAAGGCCGGCAATCAGCGCATCCACTTCCTGGGCCTCTTGTCGGATGGCAATGTACACAGCCATATCGACCACCTCAAAGCCATGGTGCTGCGCGCCAAGCAAGAAGGCATCAAGACTGTGCGCGTGCATGCCTTGATCGACGGGCGCGATGTGCCCGAGACCAGCGCCTTGGAGTACGTCGTGCCTTTTGAAGCCTTCTTGGCCGAGCTGAGCACCGAGGGCTTCGACGCCCGCATCGCCTCGGGCGGCGGCCGCCAGTCCATCACCATGGACCGTTATGACGCCAACTGGCCCATGGTGGAACGCGGCTGGAAGACCCATGTTCTAGGCCAAGGCCCGCAGTTCGCCAATGGCACCGCCGCCATCCAGGGCCTGCGCGAGCAGCACCCCGGCGTGATCGACCAAGACCTGCCCGAATTCGTCATCGCCGAGAACGGCCAGGCCATCGGCACCATTGAAGACGGCGACGCCGTGGTGCTGTTCAATTTCCGCGGCGACCGCGCGATTGAAGCCACACGCGCCTTTGAAGAAGGCAGTGCTTTTGACAAGTTCGATCGCCAGCGCGTGCCCAAGGTCACCTTCGCCGGCATGCTGCAATACGACGGCGACCTGAAGCTGCCCGCGCGCTTCCTGGTGGCGCCGCCGGCCATCAAGAACACCTCGGGCGAGTGGTTCAGCAAGATGGGCATTGCGCAGTTCGCCTGCTCAGAAACCCAGAAGTTCGGCCATGTCACTTACTTCTGGAACGGCAACCGCTCCAGCAAGTTTGAGGGCGAAACTTATCTCGAAGTGCCCAGCGATGTGGTGCCGTTTGAGCAGCGCCCCTGGATGAAGGCGGCTGAGATCACCGACGCCATGGTCGCGGCACTGGAAAGCGGCAAGTACAAGGTGCTGCGCTGCAATTTCGCCAACGGCGATATGGTCGGCCACACCGGCAATTTGCGCGCCGCCACCATGGCCATCGAAGCGGTGGATCTGGCCCTGGGCCGCTTGCTGAAAGCGGTGGACGCCGCCGGCGGCGTGGCCCTGATCACCGCCGACCACGGCAATGCCGACGAGATGGTCGAGCTGGACAAGAAAACCGGTCAGCCCTCGCTGAACAAAGACGGCAGCTTCAAAGCCAAAACCGCCCACACGCTCAACCCGGTACCGCTGATCCTGTACCAGAATATTCCGGGCCTGAAGCTGGGCTTGAAGCAGACGCCAACGGCGGGCTTGTCCAATATCGCAGCGACCACCGCAAACCTGCTGGGCTTCGACAAGCATGCGGATTGGGATGAGAGCTTGCTGACGGTGGGTTCCTGAGCAGGATGAGTTGCGGCGCGGTCGGCTCTTAACTGCCAGTCTGCCGCGCCCCAGAACCGCTCAGGACGCCTCTTCCGTTTCGGCCCCGGGCCACAGGCGTTCCGCCCATGTTGTGGCGGAGGCATCAAATCCCTCGCCATTGGCCAGCACGACCAGCGCGATGCCGTCTTCAGGGCAACGCAGCGCCAGCGAAGAGAAGGCGGCAAAGCCGCCGCCATGAAACAAGAATTGCCGCTCGCCTTTGCGCAGGACCTCGGTGCCGAAGCGATAGGGCTGGTCGGCTGAGGCGAAGCGCGGGTCGTCAGCAGCGCAAAGCGCGAGCAGTGAATGGCTGCCTTGGCGACGCCAATCGTCTAGCAAACAGGCCTCGGCGCGCAGTAAATCATCCAGCGTCGACCACATGCCGCCATCGCCCCAACTGGCCAGGTTCACCGGCAGTTCACGCCAACCACCGGTCGCGCTGCTGTCACTGGCTTGGTAGCTGCGAGCACGGCGCGGCAAGACGCGATGGGGGTCGTTTTCAAAACCGGTTTCGTGCAGTTGCCAAGGCTCAAAGAGTCGCTGCCGCGCGATCTCGTTCAGCGGCAAGCCGGCATCGCGTTCCAAGCAATCCGCCAGGAGCACATAGTTGCTATTGCTGTAATCAAAGCGGCTGCCGGGCTCGAAGTCCCCATCTTCGGTCTTGCGAATTAGTTCCAAGGCCTGGGCCTGGGTGACGAGGTCGTTGTCGTCATGCCCGAGTTGCATCTGCCAGAGGTAGAGATAGTCATCAACACCGCTGGTGTGGCGCAGCAAATGGCCTAGACGCACAGGATGCTCGTAGCTGGCGAGCGCCGGCAGCAACGCGCGCATATCGGTGTCCAGCGCGATCCGCCCGGCCGTAACGGCCTGCATCACCAGCGCCCCGACCCAGAACTTTGATTCCGATGCGAGGTAGAAGCGGGTGTCGCCCGCGAGCGGCTGCGGCCACTCCAGATGCGCCAAGCCGTGGTGCGCGGTACGGACGGTCTGGCCCTCTATCGAAAGGCCGATACAAAAGCCGGGGCCTAAGGGATCGTGCTGTTCACGCAGCCTGGCGATGGCGGCGTCGAAGCGATCAAGGAGAAGTGGTGCATCAAGACTCATGGCGGCAGCATACGGGCTTGGGCCAGTTCGCTGCATCTGCATCCCCCTCGCTCAGGGCCGCTCCCCGACCAAAGCCGTCAAAATGGCATAGGCGGCCTCGATGCGGGCGGGGACCGGATAGTTCTTGTTCGCCAGCAACACCAGGCCGAACTGTTCCTTGGGGACAAACAGCGCATACGCACCGAAGCCCCCGGTCGAGCCGGTCTTGTTGAACAAGCGCGGCCCCGGGTCCTGTCCCGCCAAGACTTGTTGCGCCGGCTGAGGGTCAAAGATGATTTCTTCGGCATTGCCGCCCAAGAGCCACTCACGGCTGATGGGGTAGCCGTATTGCTCCCAGCCCAAGCCTTGCACCATAGGGCCGGCCCGGAACCGTCCAATCTGAGTGGACAGCACTGCGCGCTTCATCGGGCCGCTGAGGGTGGAAGGGTCCAAATTGGCCTGGACAAAGCGAAGCAAATCTGAGGCCGTGGTCTTCACCCCGTAGGTCTGCTCCTCCATGGGGCCCGGGTTGACTCGAACCGCCTGCTCGTCCCGATGTCCCCAGGCGTAGTTCCCCGCTGCTCGTTCAGGCACTTGAATGAAGGTGCTCGTCATGCCAAATGCCGGGAACACAATCGTTTCCATCGCACGGCTAAAGCTTGTGCCCAAGGCATTGCTGGCCGCCAAGCCAAACAGGCCCAGGCTCGGGTTGGAGTACTCGCGAATGCTGCCCGGTAGCGCCGCGGGTTTCCAGCCTGCGTAATAAGAAAACATGGCTTTGTGGCCATGAACGGTTTCAGGAAACTGCAAGGGCAAGCCGCCTGCGGTGTAGGTGCCGAAATGCAGCAGGGTGGCACGGTCGATGGCCTTGCCGCGCAGTTCGAGAATGTACTTGCCGGGGTGATCGGCCAGAGAGAGCTTGCCCGAAGCTTCGGCATATGCGCCCAGCGTAGCGGTCAGCGTCTTGCTGATGGAGCCGATCTCAAAAATGGTGGCGTCCGACACTGCCTGGCCCGAGGCTTTGGAGGCCACGCCGAAATTGAAGACATGAGCGCGACCGTGCCAGGACACCGCGACCGCCATGCCGGGCACGGCATATTGGCTCATCAGCGGCGCAATCACAGGCTCAAGGGCAAGACGAACACGTGCAGCATCGTCGGCATGGGCCGATGGGACGAGCAATGCGGCAACCGCAACGCTGCAGAGTCGCAGCAGGCTGCGAGAACAAGAAGAAGGCACGGGCGTCACTCGGGGACTTGGAGTTGAAGTGGCCTGTCAGACCTTGCGATCACTGCAGCTCAAAGGCTGAAGTCGTAGTCCACCGTCAGCGGCGCATGGTCGCTGAACTTCTGGTCCTTGTAGATTGAGGCGCTCTTGGCCAAGGCCGCGAGCTTGGGCGTGGCGAAGTGGTAGTCCAGACGCCAGCCCACGTTCTTGGCATAGGCTTGGCCGCGGTTGCTCCACCAGGTGTAGCAAGCGTCGGTGGTGTCAGGGTGCAGTTGGCGATAGACATCGACCAAGCCGCCATGACCGGGGTTCTGGCCAAAGAGATGATCCAACCAGGCGCGCTCTTCCGGCAGGAAGCCGGAATTCTTCAGATTGCCCTTCCAGTTCTTCAGGTCCTCTGGCTTGTGGGCGATGTTGACGTCAGCCACCAAGATGAACTCGCGCTCAGCCTTCAGCGCCGCCAGATGCGGACGCATCGCGTCCAGGAAGCGATATTTGGCTTCTTGCCGCTCAGGGCCACTGGAGCCACTGGGGAAGTAGCAGCTGATCAGGCTGAGCTTGCGGCCGGGCTTGTCGAATCGCTTCTCGATGTAGCGGCCTTCATCGTCGAACTCTTGCACGCCGATGCCGGTGATGATGTCGCTGGGGGTCTCGCGGGTGTAGAGCCCGACGCCGGAGTAGCCTTTTTTCTGCGCGTAGTGGAAGTGGCCCTTCAGGTCGCCCGAGCTGCAAAAGGTGCCGGCCACATGCTCATCCTGCGCCTTGACCTCTTGCACGCCCAAGGCGTCGGCTTGCTGCTGCGGCAGCCAGTCAAAAAAGCCCTTGGTGGCGGCGGAACGGATGCCGTTCAAATTGGCTGTTATGAAACGCATGGCAAAAACACTCACATGGACCGGTAGGGCGCGAAGTATCGCAGGTGAAGAAGTTGCCCCTTCAGACGCGGCTTGCGGTGTTTTGACAACAGATAACCCCAGACTTGGCGCCCAAGGTAGTTGGCGGGCAAGGGAATTGCTAGATTCACGGACAGTTCACAGATTGGTCACATACCACCTGCCAGCCCGAACGCGGCGCGGCCTTGTGCATCCTCTCTTTTTTCGGAGTTCCCCCTATGTCCAAGAAGTCCTTTTCCCTCGCTCCTTCGCGCGCCCTGGTGCGCCCCACCCAACTGGCCGCTGGCATCGCCTTGGCGCTGACGCTGTGGCCACTGGCGCAAGCGCAAGACAAGCCGGCTGAAAAGGCCGAGAAGAGTCAGCTCGAAACGGTGGTCATCACCGCCGAGCGCCGCGCCGAGAACATCAAGGACGTGCCGATTGCCGTCTCCACCCTCAAGGGCGAAAAGCTCGATGTGCTGGCCTCGGGCGGGCAAGATGTGCGCTTCCTGTCGGGCCGCGTGCCCAGCCTGAACATCGAGTCCTCCTTCGGCCGCGCCTACCCGCGCTTTTACATCCGCGGCTATGGCAATACCGACTTCCGCCTGAATGCCTCGCAGCCCGTCTCGGTGCTGTTTGACGACGTGGTGCAAGAGAACCCGATCCTGAAGGGCTTCCCGGTGTTCGACCAGCGCAATGTGGAAGTGCTGGCCGGCCCGCAAGGCACTTTGTTCGGCCGCAACACGCCGGCCGGTGTGGTTAAGTTTGACTCGGTGCGCCCGAGCAAAAAGCAAGACGCTTACGTCAGCGCCAGCTACGGCAGCTATGGCAGCTACAGCCTGGAAGGCGCCGCCAACCTGCCCTTGGCCGGCGACTGGTCGGCCCGCATCTCGGCGCAAACCCAGCATCGCGATGACTGGGTCAAGAACACCAACCCCAAGGGCCCGACCCAAGAGACCGAAGGCTATCGCGACAGCGCCGTGCGCGTGCAAGCCCTGTATGAGCCGAGCAAGACCTTCAGCGCCTTGTTCAATCTGCACCACCGCGATCTGGACGGCAGCCCGCGCCTGTTCCGCGCCAGCATCATCAAGCCCGGCACCAGCGACTTGATCGATGGCTTTGACCCAGCCAAGGTCTCGCTGGACGGTCTCAACAAGCAAACGCTGACCCAGACCGGCGGCTCGATGAAGCTGAAGTGGGCGCTGCCCGAGTTCACCGTCCACTCCATCACCGGCTACGAGACGGTCAAGCCCTTCAGCCGCGGCGATATTGACGGCGGCTCGGTCTACAAATTCCCGCAAGGCCCTGGCGAAGCAGGCTTCCCGGTGGAAACCTCGGATGCCTTGGACGGCCACCGTCAGTTGTCACAAGAGGTGCGCCTGGAGTCCAACGCCAGCGGCCCGCTGCGCTGGCAAGCTGGTGTTTACCTCTTCGATGAGCGCTACACCGCTGTGGCCCAAGACTACATCGGCCCATTGACCACCAGCACTCGGCAGACCAACAAGGCCTGGGCGACCTTCGGCTCGATCAACTACGACCTGAGCGCCGACTTCAAGCTGCGCGCCGGCCTGCGCTACACCAAGGACAAGAAAGAACTGTCCACCAGCACTACCGACCCCAAGCGCATTCAAGCGGGCAATGGACTGAGCCTGAATACCGATGATGCGAAGTGGAACTGGGACGCCTCGGCCACTTACGCGCTGAACAAAGACACCAACGTCTATGCACGCGTGGCTACCGGCTTCCGGGCTTCGTCGATCCAGCCTGCGGCCGAGTTCAATCCGCAGTCCTTCGCAGGACCAGAAGACGTCATCTCCTATGAGTTGGGCCTGAAGTCGGACCTGTGGGACCGCCGTGCGCGCCTGTCGGCTGCCTTGTTCAACTACGAGGTGAAGAACCAGCAATTCACCGCCGTGGGCGGCGGCAACAATGCCAACCGCCTGATCAATGCCAAGAAGGTGGGCGGCCAGGGCTTGGAGTTCAATCTGGAACTCTTACCGATCGACAACCTGCTGCTGACCGTGGGCGGCAGCTACAACGACACCAAGATCAAGGACGGCGGCTTGCAAGTCGAAGCCTGCGGCGCCTCTTGCACCTTGCGTGACCCGATCATCGTGCCCAAGAACCCGGCGATCTTCAAGTTCTCCGATACGGTGGCCATCGATGGCAACTCGCTGGCGCAAGCACCGAAGTGGATCGGCAACCTCACCGCCCGCTACACCATCCCCACCCCGGCCGGCAATGAGTTCTATGTCTACACCGACTGGGCCTATCGCAGCAGCGTGAGCTTCTTCCTGTATGACTCGGTCGAGTTCACCGGCAAGCCGCTGACCGAAGGCGGCCTGCGCCTGGGCTATATCTGGAACAACGGCAAGTACGAAGTCGCTGCCTATGGCCGCAACATCACCAACCAGATCCGCGTCACCGGCGCCATCGACTTCAACAACCTGACCGGCTTCATCAACGACCCGCGCACCTACGGCGTTCAGTTCAAGGCCATCTTCTAAGCCTCAACCAGCTCAAGGCGGGGCGGATTCAAGCTGATTTGAATCGCCTCGAATTGCCCTGCAAGCCCGGTCTTTCATGGAAGACCGGGCTTTTTTTGGCCCCTACAATGGAGCGAAAACTTGCTGCCCCAACGCCCATGACCACGACTCAAGCCCCCGATCTTTTGGCCCAAGAATTTGTTGCCTTCGCGGTGGAGGCCGGCGTCTTGCGCTTCGGCGAATTCAAGACCAAGGCCGGACGCCTGAGCCCCTATTTTTTCAATGCGGGACTGTTTGACGACGGCGCCAAGCTGGGCCGGCTGGCACAGTTCTACGCGCAGCGCCTGGTCGCCTCCGGCTTGCAGTTCGACATGATTTTTGGCCCGGCTTACAAAGGCATCACCCTGGCGGCGGCGCTCTCCATCGAGCTGGCTCGCTTAGGCCACAACAAGCCCTTTGCCTACAACCGCAAAGAAGCCAAAGACCATGGCGAAGGCGGCACCCTGGTCGGCGCGCCGGTGCAGGGCCGCGTGTTGATCATCGATGACGTGATCTCGGCCGGCACCTCGGTTCGCGAGTCGATTGCCATGATCAAGGCCGCCGGCGCCACGCCTTGCGGCGTCACCATCGCACTCGACAGGCAAGAAAAAGCGGTTGAGAACGGCGTCGAAAGCGCCAAATCGGCGGTGCAATATGTGACCGAGCAATTGCAAATGCCGGTGGTCGCGATTGCCGGCCTGGCCGATCTGCTGGCCTATCTGCACAGCACCAGCAACCCGGCGGTGACCGCCTACGCCGGCGCGGTGCAAGCCTACCGAGATCGCTACGGGGTCTGATGCCTTACTTCAACGGTCAGGACATGCGCCATCTGATTCAGACCTCCTGCCTGCCCCTGGCTGCGGGCATGCTGCTGGCCAGCAGCGCTTGGGCACAGGCGCCCAACGCCGGCACCAGCACAAGCAAATCAGGCGCCGGCATCTACACCTGCACCACGCCGGAAGGCCGCCGTCTGACCTCGGACCGGCCCATCGTCGAATGCAGCGCCCGTGAGCAGCGCATCTTGAACGCCGACGGTTCGCTGCGCGCGATCTTGCCGCCGTTTTTGTCGCCGGAAGAGCGCGCCGCGCAAGAGGCACGCGACCGCAAGCAAGCCGCCGAAATCGCCGCTCGCAATGATGCCATCCGACGCGACCGCAATTTGATGCTGCGCTTCCCCAACGAAGCCAAGCACCAGCGCGCGCGCGAGGAAGCCCTGGACGACGCCAACAAAGCGCGTTTGATTTCCGAGCACCGCATCAAAGACCTGGCGCTGGAGCGCAAGCCGCTGACAGACGAGGCCGAGTTCTACAAGGGCAAGCCGCTACCGGCCAAGCTGAAGCAGCAACTTGACGCCAACGACGCCGCGGTGGGCGCGCAGCGCGAGCTGATCGAAAACCAAAAAGCCGAGCTGGTGCGCATCAACGGCCGCTACGATTTGGAGTTAGCGCGCCTCAAACGACTGTGGGCCGGCGCAGCGCCAGGCAGCTTAGGGGCAGCGCCGGCGGATGCGGCTGCATCCGCCTCGCGTTGAGTCATCGCAGGAAGCGCCAGCACGGCGCTCCCGACTGAGCTTCGATCAGGCGCCGAGCTTCTTCTTCAGCAGCTCGTTCACCAGGCTCGGATTGGCCTTGCCCTTGGCGGCCTTCATCGCCTGGCCGACCAGGGCATTGAAGGCCTTCTCTTTGCCCGAACGGAATTCCTCGACCGACTTTTGATTCGCCGCCAAGATTTCGTCCAGGATGGCCTCGATGGCGCCGGTGTCGCTGACCTGCTTCAGGCCCTTGGCTTCGATGACGGCATCGACGTCCGAACCCTCACCGCTCCACAAGGCCTCAAACACCTGCTTGGCGGCATTGTTGGAGATGGTGCCGTCCTGGATGCGCTGGATCAAACGACCCAGCAGTTCCGGGTTGACCGGGCTGGCCTCAATGCTGCGCTCCTCGCTGTTCAAGCGACGTGACACCTCGCCCATCAGCCAGTTCGCCACCAGCTTGGGCGCGCCACAGACGGCTTTGGCCGCCTCGTAAAAGCGTGCCGTCGCCAGGCTTTGGGTCATGATGGCCGCGTCATAAGCGGTCAGCCCGTCTTGTTGCTCAAAGCGCGAGGCCATGACGGAGGGCAGCTCAGGCATCTCGCCGCGTACCCGCTCGATCCACTCGTTAGCAATCACCAGCGGTGGCAGGTCCGGATCGGGGAAGTAGCGGTAATCCGCCGAGTCTTCCTTGCTGCGCATCGCGCGGGTTTCGCCGGTGTCGGGGTTGAAGAGCACGGTCGCTTGTTGGATCTTGCGGCCGTCTTCGATCTCGTCGATCTGCCAGTTCACCTCAAAGTCCACCGCCTGCAGCAGATTGCGGAAGCTGTTCAGGTTCTTGATCTCGCGGCGTGTGCCGTATGGCTCGCCCGGCTTGCGTACCGACACGTTCACATCGCAACGGAAGGAGCCTTCTTGCATATTGCCGTCGCAAATGCCCAACCACATCACCAGCGCATGCAGGGTTTTGGCGTATTCGCAGGCCTCGGCGCCAGAGCGCATATCGGGCTCGCTCACGATCTCCAGCAGCGGTGTGCCGGCTCGATTCAAGTCGATGCCGCTTTGGCCGTGATAGTCCTCATGCAAGCTCTTGCCCGCGTCTTCTTCCAGGTGAGCACGGGTCAACTGCACGACCTTTTTCTCGTCACCGACGAAGAACTCGACCTTGCCGCCTTGCACCACCGGGATCTCGAACTGGCTGATCTGATAGCCCTTGGGCAGGTCCGGGTAGAAGTAGTTCTTGCGCGCAAAGATGGACAGCGGCGCCACCTTGGCGTCAACCGCCAGACCAAAGCGAATGGCCCGCTCGACCGCACCACGGTTCAAGACCGGCAGCGTGCCCGGCAGCGCCAGATCCACGGCCGAGGCCTGGGTATTGGGCTCGGCGCCAAAGGCGGTGGAAGAGCCGCTGAAGATCTTGGAGACGGTGGAGAGTTGGACGTGGTTTTCCAGGCCGATCACGACCTCATAGCCACGGATCAATTTGTTCGTGCTGCTGCTCTTCATTTCAGAATCCTGCCGGGGCTGCGCGGTGCCAGTCGGTCGCTTGTTGCAAGGCATGTGCGGCGTGCAAGAGCTGCCCCTCCTTGAAGTAATTACCCAAGAGCTGCAAGCCCACCGGCATGCCGCCTTCGCCCAAGCCCACCGGCACGCTCATGCCGGGCAGGCCGGCCAGCGAGCCGGGCAAGGTGAAGATGTCAGCCAGATAGGCCTTGACCGGGTCGTCCTTGCCTTCGCCATGCTTCCAGGCCACGGTGGGCGCAACCGGGCCGGCAATCAGGTCGCATTGCTGGAAGGCTTGCTGGAAGTCGTCGGCAATCATGCGGCGCAGCTTTTGCGCTTGCAGGTAGTAGGCGTCGTAATAACCGTGAGACAGCACGTAGCTGCCGATCATGATGCGGCGCTTGACCTCGGGGCCGAAGCCTTCGGCGCGGGTCTTTTTGTACATGTCCAGCAGGTCATCAAACTTGGCTGCACGGTGACCAAACTTGACGCCATCAAAGCGGCTCAGATTCGAGCTGGCTTCGGCCGGGGCAATGATGTAGTACACCGGGATCGCCAGCTCGGTACGAGGCAGGCTCACGTCCACCAGGGTGGCGCCGAGCTTTTCTAACTCCGCCAAACCGGCTCGCACCGCGCCATTCACATCGGCTGCCAAGGCCGCCGGGAAGAACTCACGCGGCAGGCCGATGCGCAAGCCCTTCAAGGGTTGAGCAGCGGTGGCACCTTCGCGGGCGGCCAGCATCTGGGCATGGAAGTCTTGCGGAGGCTGCTGCACGCTGGTGGCGTCGCGCTCGTCAAAGCCGCTCATGGCCGAGAGCAGCAGGGCGCAGTCTTCGGCCGAGCGCGCCATCGGGCCGGCTTGGTCCAGGCTGGAGGCGAAGGCAATCATGCCGTAGCGGCTGCACACGCCATAGGTCGGCTTGATGCCGGTGATGCCGGTGAAGCTGGCCGGCTGACGGATCGAGCCGCCGGTGTCGGTGCCGGTCGAACCTGGCACCAAGCGCGCCGCCACCACGGCGGCCGAGCCGCCCGAGGAGCCGCCGGGCACACGGGCCGTATCCCAGGGGTTGGCCACCGGCTTGTAGGCCGAGTTCTCATTCGCCGAGCCCATGGCGAACTCGTCGCAGTTGAGCTTGCCCAGAGACACGGTGCCGGCCTCAAACAAACGCGCAATCACCGTGGCATCAAAGGGGCTGCGGTAGCCGGCCAAGATCTTGGAGCCGGCGGTGGTGGGCATGTCCTTGGTGACAAAGATGTCCTTGTGCGCCAGCGGCACGCCCAGCAAGGGGCTGCTGTCGCCGGCGGCGCGGCGCGCATCGGCCGCAGCGGCGGCGGCCAGCGAAGCGGCGGGGTCGGTATGCAAAAAACCGCCCAGCGCTTCATGCTGGGTAACACGTGCAAGCAGATGTTGCGTCAGCTCGGTGCTGGACACCTGCTTGGCCGCCAGCGCACGGCTCAAATCGGCCACGCCCAGATCATGCAGGGCGGCGTTGTGGGTACTTGTCGTCGTTGTCATTATTCGATCACCTTGGGCACCAGGAACAGGCCGTCTTCCACGGCCGGCGCGCTGCGTTGGTTCAGCTCGCGCTGATTGCTCTCCGTGACGGCGTCCTCACGCAGACGCAGCGCCACTTCTTGCACCGCCGACAGCGGCGTGTAGAGCGGCTCCACGCCGGAGGTGTCGACGGCGCTCATTTGCTCAACGATGGAAAAAAAACCATTCAGCTGGCCGAGCAAGGCGGCGCTTTCCGCTTCTTGCAATTCCAGCCGGGCCAGATGGGCGATTCGACTAACGTCTTGTGGGGTCAGAGCCATGGGGCAAGGTGTCCGGAGGTGGCAAAAACAAGGGCCTCAATTAGCAGAACTGAGGGCTTGTCGGATCAAGAAATAGGGGGCTATCAGTTATTATCTATGCTTATCTCCACTGCATCGGGGCTGCGTGTCCTACAGGGCTTGTCTCTCTAGGGTCGTGCAGCCTCGTTGCATATGGTTCAACCGTCGGCTCAACCGTCGTTCCACACCCGTCCCGATCAACGCTTTATTGCGCGTAATGCCGGCGATCTCCAGCCCACCGGCTCAGATGCTTGGCCCTCGCGCCCACAAAAAACATGTTCGCTTCCCTGCGCCGCTACTTCTCTACCGACCTCGCCATCGACTTGGGCACCGCCAACACGCTGATTTACGTCCGCGGGAAGGGCATCGTGCTGGATGAGCCTTCGGTCGTTTCGATCCGCCACGAAGGTGGCCCGAATGGCAAGAAAACCATTCAAGCCGTTGGCCATGAAGCCAAGGCCATGCTGGGCAAGGTGCCGGGCAATATCGAAGCCATCCGCCCGATGAAAGACGGCGTGATCGCTGACTTCACCGTCACCGAGCAGATGCTCAAGCAGTTCATCAAGATGGTGCACGACTCCAAGATGCTGCGCCCCAGCCCGCGCATCATCATCTGTGTGCCCTGCGGCTCGACCCAGGTGGAGCGCCGCGCAATTCGTGAGTCCGCTCTGGGCGCCGGCGCTTCCGAGGTCTATCTGATTGAAGAGCCAATGGCAGCCGCGATCGGCGCCGGTCTGCCGGTGTCGGAAGCTTCCGGCTCGATGGTCGTGGACATCGGCGGCGGCACGACGGAAGTCGGCGTGATCTCGCTGGGCGGCATGGTCTACAAGGGCTCGGTGCGCGTTGGCGGCGACAAGTTCGACGAAGCCATCATCAACTACATCCGCCGCAACTACGGCATGTTGATCGGTGAGCCCACCGCCGAAGCGATCAAGAAGAACATCGGCAGCGCCTTCCCCGGCTCCGAGGTCAAGGAAATCGAAGTCAAGGGCCGTAATCTGGCCGAAGGCGTGCCGCGCAGCTTCACCATCTCGTCCAACGAGATCCTGGAAGCGCTGACCGACCCGCTGAACCAAATCGTTTCCGCCGTGAAGAACGCGCTGGAGCAGACCCCGCCCGAGCTGGGTGCCGACATCGCCGAGCGCGGCATGATGCTGACCGGCGGCGGCGCGCTGCTGCGCGATCTGGACCGCTTGCTGGCCGAAGAAACCGGTCTGCCGGTGCTGGTGGCCGAAGACCCGCTGACTTGTGTGGTGCGGGGTTGCGGGATGGCGTTGGAGCGTATGGAGCGCCTCGGCTCCATCTTCACCTACGAGTGATGGTTGTGCCTACTGCGCGGGCACCAGCCGTCGTTGGGCGGTGCTCGCAATCCTCACGTGCCACAAGCACGCTCCGGTTGCTGCGCTCCGGCCGCCAAGGTCAGAGCCCTTGGCCTTCGGCAGGCACAATCAGTCCTCAGGACTGATTGAGTCCAGCCTCAGCCTAGCCCAGCCCCCACTCGCTACGGCCAGAGAGACCGTCACACACCTCGACTCGCCCACTGAGCCATGCCTCTCGGCACCCTTGATCGCAATCCACCTCCGTTCTTCCGTCAAGGCCCTTCGGCGCTGACGAAGTTGCTGCTGTGCGCGGCGCTGGCGGTGTTTTTGATGGTGGCGGATGCGCGCTTCAAGCTGGTGGCGCCGGCGCGGGCCGCCTTGGCACTGGCTTTGCATCCGCTGCAGCGCTTACTGCTGACGCCGGTAGACGCGATGGAAAGCCTGCAGGACTATCTGCGCGGCACCGAGCGGGCCATCGAGGCCGAAAAGAAAGCCAGCCATCAGCTGGTCTTGCAGGCCGAGCGGCTGAGCCGGGCCGAACAGTTGCAGGCCGAGAACCAGCGCCTGCGCGAGCTGCTGGATCTGCGCCCCGCGCTGCAGGTCCAGTCGGTCGCCGCCGAAGTGTTGTATGAAGCCACCGACCCCTATTCACGCCGCGTGGTGATCGACCGCGGTCGCAGCCATGGCATCAAGCCCGGCGCGCCGGTCATCAATGACAAAGGCGTCTTGGGACAGGTCACCCGGGTCTACACCTTGTCGGCCGAGGTCACGTTGCTGAGCGACAAAGACGCGGCCATTCCGGTCTTGAACACCCGCACCCAGCAACGCAATGCGGCCTTTGGCAATAGCGATGGCAGCGGCATGGAGCTGCGCTTCCTGGCCGCCAATGCCGACGTGAAGGAAGGCGATTTGCTCGCCACCTCGGGTCTGGACGGGGTCTACCCGCCTGGCCTGCCTGTGGCCAAGGTAACCGAGGTGGAGCGCCGCGGAGAGACCAGCTTTGCACGGGTCAGCTTGAAGCCTGTGGCGCAAGCGGACAGCGCACGCCATGTGCTGGTGCTGGAGCCGCTCGATCTGCACGAGGCCGCGATGGCCGAAGCGGCCGCGGTGGCCGCCGCCGAAGCAGCTTCTGCGGCCAGCGCCAAGACACAGCGCAAGGCCGCCGCCGTGGCGGCAGCCGCCAGCGCTGCGGCTTCCAGCGGCAAGGGAGGGCACAAGCCATGATCATGCCGCGCGGCGCCGGGCAGTTGCTGCTGCCGGCCAACCCTTTATTCATCGCGCTGAGCCTGGTCTTGGCGCTGATCATCGACATGGTGCCCATGGGCCGCCTACCGGCCATGCCAGATTTGATGGCGGTAGTGCTGGTGTTCTGGGGCGTGCATCAGCCGCGCCGGGTCAGCGTGGGCTGGGCGTTTGCCTTTGGCTTGCTGGTGGACGTGCACCACGGCGCCTTGCTAGGTCAACATGCGCTGTCCTTCAGCGTGCTGAGCTATGGCGCGGTCAGCCTACATCGCCGCCTGCTGAGCTTTGGCCTGGCCGAGCAGGCCTTGCACGTGCTGCCGCTGTTTCTGGCCGCGCACGCGCTGGAACTGCTGGTCCGCATGAGCGTGGGCGGCATGTGGCCGGGTTGGACCATGGTCCTGGCGCCGGCCTTTGAGGCCCTGCTTTGGCCGCTGGTGACGGTGCTCTTGCTGGCGCCGCAACGGCGCGCGCCGGACCGCGACGCCAATCGTCCGCTTTAAGTCCTGCGCAGCAGCATGACCGTCCTGAAGAATATCCAACAGGAGCTGGGCCGCTTTCGCCTGCGCCTGGTGGTGGCTGGCCTCTTTGTGCTGTTCTGCTTCGGCTTGCTGTTAGCGCGCCTGATCTATCTTCAGGTCATCCAGCATGACAGCATGATGGACCGGGCCGAGTCGAACCGCATCACCGTCGTGCCCATCGTGCCGAATCGGGGCCTGATCAAGGACCGCAATGGCGTGGTCTTGGCTAGTAACTATTCGGCTTACACGCTGGAAATCACTCCGTCCAAGGTGGCCGACCTGGAAGCCACCATCGACGCCCTGGCCCAGGTGATCGAGATTCAGCCCCGCGACCGCAAGCGCTTGAAGCGCCTGATGGCCGAGAGCAAGAACTTTGAGTCATTGCCGATCCGCACCAAGCTGAGTGACGGCGAGGTGGCTCGCTTCACCGCGCAACGTTTCCGCTTCCCAGGCGTCGAGATCAAGGCGCGCTTGTTCCGCAACTATCCGCTGGGCGAGGTGGGCGCGCATTTGCTCGGCTATATCGGCCGCATCAACCAGGCCGAAAAGAAGGCCATGGATGAGTGGGAAGAAGAAGACCTGGCCAATTACCGCGGCACCGAATACATCGGCAAGCTGGGCCTGGAACAGGCCTATGAGCGCGAGCTGCATGGCATCACCGGCTTTGAGCAAATGGAAACCAGCGCCGGCGGGCGTGCGGTCCGGCGCCTTGCCCACCGGCCGCCGACACCGGGCAATACCTTGGTGCTGTCGATCGACATCCGCTTGCAAGCACTGGTGGAAGAGCTCTACAAAGACCGTCGCGGCGCGCTGGTGGCGATTGACCCGCGCAATGGCGAGGTGCTGGCTTTTGTCTCCAAGCCCACTTTTGACCCGAACTTGTTTGTGGACGGCATTGACGTCGAGAACTGGCGCGAGCTGAACGAGAACCTCGACAAGCCGCTGCTGAACCGGGCGATGCGCGGCACCTACCCGCCGGGCTCGACCTTCAAGCCCTTCATGGCCATGGCCGCGCTGAACTCAGGCAAGCGTTCGCCCAGCTTTATCGTCATGGACAACCTGACCTACAGCTTCGGGGGCCGCACTTTCGGCAGCCCCGAAACCGACCGCCCCGGCCCCAAGGACATGCGCGCCGCCATCGTCAGTTCCAGCAATGTGTACTTCTACAGCTTGGCCAATGAGATGGGTGTGGACCTGATCCATGACCAGCTCGAGCCCTTTGGTTTCGGCCGCAAGACCGAGATCGATCTGCAAGGCGAAGTCACCGGCGATCTGCCGTCCACCGCCTGGAAGCGCAAGCGCTTCAAGAAGCCCGAGCAGCAGAAGTGGTTCGCGGGCGAAACCATCTCGCTAGGCATCGGCCAGGGCTATAACAACTTCACCATGCTTCAGATGGCCACCGCCATGTCCACCCTGTCGACGGGCGGCCTGCGCTACAAGCCCCGGCTGGTGCGCGAGATCGAGGATGTGGTCAAACATGAGCAACGCCGCATGTCCAGCGATGCGCTGGAACCGATGGGGCTCAAGCCCGAGCAGGTCGAGGTGATCCGTAACGCGATGCATGGTGTGACCATCGAGGGCACTTCCAAAGCCGCCTTCAACGGCGCGGGCTACAAGAGTGGCGGCAAGACCGGCACGGCCCAGGCCATCGGTCTGCGCGCCGGTGAGAAGTACAAAGACATCAAGGCCGATGAGCGCAAGCGCGACCATTCACTCTACGTCGCCTTTGCGCCGCTGGAGGCACCCACCATTGCGTTGGCGGTGATCGTCGAAAACGCCGGCTTCGGTTCCACCTCAGCCGCACCAATCGCCCGCCGCCTGTTCGACTTTGTGCTGATGGGCCAGTACCCCAGTGAGGAAGACATCGCCCTGACTCAACAAGGCAAAACGACCGCTCCAGTCGGTAAGCCACGGCTGGCCAGCGAGGTCCCACTGCCTGGCACGGCACCTGAGGTTGCAGCTTCAGCTGCTTCAGCGGCCAACCCCGGCTCGGGTGCATCGGCACCCGTTGCCGCAACATCGGCTTCCGCTGCTTCCACGCCTCCTGTCGCTGGTAATAGCGCCAAACTGCCCAAAGCCGCCCTCATGCCGGCCAGTGCCGCTGTTCGTACGCCCCTATCGGTGCCGCAAGCCGCCAGCGCGGGCAAGCCGGCGGCCAGCGCTTCCGAACTCCGCCATGCGGCGGCCAGCCACCCACCCGCCTCGGGAGCCTCGCGATGACAGGCGTTTTCAACAAACCCAGCTGGTGGCAGCGCATCAAGCCGCTGTTCTCCGGCTTTGACATCCCCTTGCTGCTGGCAATTGGATGGTTGATGGGCATCGGCATGCTGTCCATGTATTCGGCCGGTTACGACCATGGCACCCGCTTTGTCGATCACGGGCGCAATATGTTGTTGTCCATCGGCCTGATCTTTCTGGTTGCGCAGATGCCGCCACAGCGGCTGATGTCATTTGCCATCCCGCTCTACACGATTGGCGTGGCGCTGCTGATTGCGACTGCCTTGTTCGGCATCACGAAAAAGGGCGCGCAGCGCTGGCTCAGCATTGGCGTGACCCAGATCCAGCCTTCGGAGATTTTGAAAATTGCCACGCCCTTGATGCTGGCCTGGTGGTTCCAAAAGCGCGAAGGGCTGCTACGGCTGCCCGACTTCATTGCCGCCTTTGTGCTCTTGGCGATTCCCGTCGGCTTGGTGGCCAAGCAGCCGGACTTGGGCACCTCCATCCTGGTTGCTGCGGCGGGCTTGTTTGTGATCTTTTTTGCCGGCCTGTCATGGCGCTTGATCGTTCCCGCATTCTTGATCGGTGCCGTGGCCATATCCGCGCTGATCATGAGCGAAGAGGCCATCTGCCAGCCGGATGTGAAATGGCCGGTGCTGCGCGAGTACCAAAAGCACCGCGTCTGTACGCTGCTGGACCCCAATAAAGACCCGCTTGGCAAGGGCTTCCACATCATTCAAGGCGGCATCGCCATCGGCTCCGGCGGGCTGACCGGCAAGGGCTTTATGAAGGGAACGCAAACCCATCTGGAGTTCATTCCCGAGCGCACCACCGACTTCATTTTTGCGGCCTTCGGTGAGGAGTTTGGCCTGATGGGCGCGCTGGCTCTGCTGGGCGGCTTCACCGCGCTGATCATGCGCGGCTTGATGATCGCGTCGGATGCGCCGACCTTGTTCGCCCGGCTGATGGCAGGCGCGGTGACGCTGAGCTTCTTCACCTATGTCTTCGTCAATATGGGCATGGTCAGCGGTATCTTGCCCGTGGTGGGCGTGCCCTTGCCCTTCATCAGCTATGGCGGCACCGCCATGGTGACCCTGGGCATCAGCCTGGGCTTTTTGATGTCGATCTCCAAGGCCAGGCGCTTCAATCAGTCTTGATGGTTCAGTCGTCCCCGCCTGCTTCCACGTCAGGGTTGGGTGGCGAAGCATGGGCGTGGAAGCGTATGGTGAAGCGCGCCCCCGGGCCATGACCGTCGGGCTCATCCAATCCAGGCCGGCGCTGGCGGGTGTCGTCGAGACTCAGCTCGGCCTCGTGCTGCTGGGCAATCTCGCGCACGATGGCCAAGCCCAGGCCTGAACCATCGACATTGGTGCCCAAAGCGCGGAAGAAGGGCTGGAAGACTTTTTCGCGCTCGTTTTCAGCAATGCCCGGGCCCGAGTCTTCGACCTGCAAGACACTGACTTGACCAAACGGGTCTTCCACCACGCGCACGGTGACCGTGCCCTGGGTCGGCGTGTACAGCAGGGCGTTGTCGACCAGATTACGGATCAGCTCTCGGATCAAGATCGGGTGGCCCAGCACGCGCAAGCCACATTGCTCCACGCTGGGGCCCTCGTAGCCCAGGTCGATGCGCTTGTCCATGGCGCGGGGCACGAAGTCGCGCACTGTCTCCATGGCGAGTTCGGCCATATTGACCTCGCTGCGCTGGGCCGCATGCTCTTGGTCCTCGGCGCGCGCCATCGCCAGCAACTGGTTCACCATATGCGCGGCGCGCTGGCTCGACAGCGAAATCTGCTGCAGCGACCGCTTCAACTCAGCGGGCTGGCTGCGGCCGGCATCGATTTCGCGCTCGGCAAACTCGGCCTGCATGCGCAGCCCCGCCAACGGCGTTTTCAACTGATGGGCCGCGTCGGCCAGAAAGTGCTTTTGCCGGCTGATCGATTGATCCAGCCGTGCTAACAAGTCGTTGATCGCGCGCACCAGGGGGGCCACCTCTTCGGGGATGCGGCGCTCATCGATCGGGCTCAAGTCCGAACTCTCGCGCGAGCGAATGCGGCGCTGCAATTCATTCAGGGGCGCAATACCACGCGCCAGGGCCAACCAGACCAAGAGCACGGCCAAGGGCAGGATCACGAACTGCGGCAGGATCACGCCCTTGATGATTTCGTTCGTCAGGCGGCCACGCTTGCCCAGGGTCTCGGCCACTTGCACCAGCATGGTTCGGGTCGACCCAGCCAAGCCTTCGGGCGCCACCCACAGATAAGCCACCCGCACGCGCTCATTGGCGACCTCGTCATCGCGGAAATGCAGCTCCCAGGGCACGATCAGCTCTTCGTCCACCGGCACCGGCAGATTCGCGTCGCCACTCAAGAGCTCACCGCGCAGGCCAAGCACCTGATAGAAAACCGTGTCGGCCTCATCGGCGCGCAGCAAGGCAGCGGCCTCCGGCGCCAGCGCATATTGGGACCGACCGCTGCGCAAATTGGGCTGTGCGGCGGCCACCTGCAAGCCCAAGGTACGCGCCATCTCGCCGAGTTCGCGGTCATAAGGGCGGCTGGCAATGCCTTGTGCTACCAGCCAGGTCAGCGCCACGCTGATCGGCCAGATCAGCAGCAGCGGCGCCAGCATCCAATCAAGGATCTCGCCAAACAGTGAGCGTTGACCCGAATCAACCGGCATTGACTGCCTTAAAGCGAAGGAAGAGGCGGAGTAAGAGCGGTCGGACGCGCATCAGGCGCAATCAGGCGGGGATTTTTTCCAGGCAATAACCCAGGCCGCGCACGGTGGCGATGCGGATCGGACCTTGCTCAATTTTCTTGCGCAGCCGGTGGATATAGACCTCGATGGCGTTATTGCTGACTTCCTCGCCCCACTCACAAAGGCGCTCCACCAACTGGTCCTTGCTCACCAAACGGCCGGCCCGCTGCAGCAGCACTTCGAGCAAGCTCAGCTCACGCGCGGACAGCTCAATCATTTGCTCATTGATGTACGCAACCCGCCCGGTCGCATCGAAGCTGAGCGGCCCATGCTTGATGATGCTCGACGCCGTGCCCAGCCCACGCCGGGTCAGCGCCCGCACACGCGCTTCCAGCTCCTGCAGGGAGAAGGGCTTGGCCATATAGTCATCAGCGCCAAAGTCCAGCCCCTTGACGCGCTGCTCGACGCTATCGGCCGCAGTCAAAATCAGCACCGGCATCGACGAGCCCCGTGCGCGCAGCTTGCGCAACACCTCCAGACCATGCAGCTTGGGCAGGCCCAGGTCCAGGATCACCAAGTCAAACTCATGCGAAGCCAAGGCGGCGTCCGCCTCGCTGCCGCTGCTCACCTGATCCACGGCATAGCCGGAGGCACGCAACGAACGCAGCAGCGCGTCGGCAAGTACTTGGTCATCTTCAGCAATCAGGATGCGCATGCGGTCTCCGTCCTTGACTTGTTCTTGTCTCCGCATTCTAGGGAGTCCGCCTGCCTTTCAAGCGCCTGGATTACGAATGTGCGCAGGATGAACGTTTGGGCCCTGAAGCTGAAACGGCGAATTACTGGCTCATCCAGTGAGCCATCTGATATTTACGATTGCATGCATTGAAGGCCTGGAAGGGCGTGGGCTGACAAGCAGACTTCGGTCGCTACATCACCCCACCGGCGGTTTCCAACTTCATATCGCGCCCGGCACTTGCCAACGACGATTCGATAAACTACTGTACAAACATACAGATTGCGCCATAATCGCGCCAGTCAATTCAGGAGAAATTCATGGACGCCCCAGCCAAAACCGTCAACGCAGAAAAGGCCAAGGCCCTGCAAGCCGCACTCAGCCAAATCGAGAAGCAATTTGGCAAGGGCTCCATCATGCGCCTGGGTGAAGGCGAGGTGATTGAGGACATTCAAGTCGTCTCCACCGGCTCGCTGGGTCTGGACATTGCCCTGGGCGTCGGTGGCCTGCCGCGCGGCCGAGTGGTCGAAATCTATGGCCCGGAATCGTCGGGCAAGACAACACTGACGCTGCAGGTGATTGCCGAGATGCAAAAGCTCAGCGGCGTCTGCGCCTTTATCGACGCCGAACATGCACTGGACATCCAGTACGCGCAAAAGCTCGGCGTCAATCTGCAAGATTTGCTGATCAGCCAGCCCGACACCGGCGAACAAGCGCTTGAGATTGTTGACGCCCTGGTGCGCTCTGGCTCGGTGGACCTGATCGTCGTTGACTCGGTCGCCGCACTGACGCCCAAGGCCGAGTTGGAAGGCGAAATGGGCGACTCGCTGCCCGGCCTGCAGGCACGCTTGATGAGCCAGGCTTTGCGCAAGCTGACCGCCACGATCAAGAAGGCCAATTGCATGGTCATCTTCATCAACCAGATCCGCATGAAGATCGGCGTGATGTTTGGCAGCCCCGAAACCACCACCGGCGGCAATGCCTTGAAGTTCTACGCCTCGGTGCGTCTGGACATCCGTCGCATCGGCTCGATCAAAAAGGGCGACGACGTGATCGGCAGTGAGACCAAGGTCAAGGTGGTCAAGAACAAGGTCGCCCCGCCCTTCAAGACTGCGGAGTTCGACATCCTTTATGGCGAAGGCATCAGCCGCGAAGGCGAGATCATCGACATGGGTGTGATCGCCAAGGTGGTCGAGAAGTCAGGCTCCTGGTATGCCTACCAAGGCGAAAAGATTGGCCAGGGCAAAGACAATGCGCGCGAGTTCCTGCGCGAAAACCCAGATCTGGCCCGCGAGATCGAAAACAAGGTTCGCGACTCGCTCGGCGTGCCGCTGTTGGCAGGCAGCGAGCCCGCGGCCTAAGGGTACAAACGCGCCGCCGCAGGGCGTTGTTCGGCAAGCTTCACCAAATGGGCAGCAAGACTTCCAGCCTTGAGTTGGTACGGCGCTTCTGGGCGCTCTACCAAGCTAGGCGCTGGGCCGAGGCCCAAGCGCTGCTGAGTCCGGCGGCGTATTGCGTGTGGTGGGCCACTACCGAACGGTTTGCCGGCGCGGCAGCCATCGTGCATGTGAATGCGGTCTATCCAGAGGGCTGGGCCATTCATTTGCTGGAGTTGAACCACCTGGATGATGGCGCCTCGGCGTCAAGCAGCGCCTCCGCAGACACACAGCACCGGCTGCCCGTGTTGCAAGAGGTGCAACGCGTGCACAGCCTGGTACGGGTGGACCAAAACGGCCAATCGTTCTACGCCAACAGTTTTTTCAAACTGCAGGCCGGGTTGATCTTGTCCATCGAAGAGTACTGGGCCGACACCCAAGCGCCCCCGGCTTGGCGTTCACCCGGTGCCTTGCCGGGCCTACACCCCTTGGCGCCCGACCAACGACAGGGCCTGAGCCTGGATCTCCTCCCGCCACCCTAGGCGCGAGCCCCGCAATGCCTCCACACCGATCGAGGCATTCAAACGCGCGCCTGCTGAGGACACCCTTCAGCAGCACCTAAGCCAACCGTCATGAAACCTCTGTCTTTGAAGATGCGCGCCATCTCCCTGCTGTCGCAGCGAGAGCACAGCCGCTCCGAATTGCGGCTGAAATTGCTGCGATCTTTGCGCAAGGATCTGGCGGCCGCGGCGGCTCAGGCGGCGATGGCCCCACAAGATCAGCCGGGTCCGAACCCGGATCTCGAGTCGACGCACAGCGTCGACCCCGAGGACCAGATCGAAACCCTGCTGGACTGGTTACAGCAGCAAGGCTATTTGAGTGACGAGCGTTTCGTCGACTCTCGCATCCACGCTCGCGCCGCCCGCTATGGCGATCTGCGCATCAAACAAGAACTGGCACAGCACGGCTTGAGCCTCAGCGCAGAAAAGCTGGCTGACTTGAAAAGCGGCGAATTCGAGCGCGCAAAGGCGATCTGGTCGAGAAAGTTTGGCGGCCAAGCCGCCCCTGACCTGGCGATGAAGGCCAAACAAATGCGCTTCCTGATCGCGCGTGGTTTCAGCTCGGAAACGGTTCGAAAGCTCTTGAACGCCAAGGACGAATAGGCGGCTCCAAGCCTTGTGGCAAGCCAGGGTTTGACGGTATCGACAGTTTCGTGAAAGCCTCCAAACGGCGCAGCATGCTACATTGGCGCCCTGCGCAAATGAGTGCCTGCAGGCTTTTTCCAGCCGCAGGCATCGTTTTGTGTGAACGCCGTTTTCTTGACATGCCCCTATCCATCCCCTCAGCCGAGCGCCGTTTGATGCATCGCCGCGCCATTGACGTGCAGGTTTTTGCACGTGATGACGGCCTGTATGAGGTCGAGGCAGAGTTGACGGACACCAAAACCACAGACATGTCTGTGGCCGGTGGCACCCGCTTGGCCGGTGAACCCATCCACGCGATGCGACTGCACCTTGCGATTGATCAGCAGTTGACGATCCACGCCGCCACGTCAGTCTCCGAATGGATGCCCTACCCGGGGTCTTGCGACCAGCATGGCGATGCCTACGCGCGCTTAGTCGGCCTGAATTTGATGAAGGGCTTTCGCCTGGGCGTCAAAGATCGCCTCGCCGGCACCAAAGGTTGCACCCACCTGACCGAGTTGTGCCAGGTCTTGCCTTCCGCCGTGATTCAAGCCTTTGCCGGCACCGTGATCGACACGCAAGAAGGCAGCGCTGCAGGGCAAGCCCCCTTCCAGATCGACCGTTGCCATGCCTTGCGTAGCGACGGCGCCACCGTTCAAACCCATTACCCTCGCTGGTATCGCAAGCCCGGGACCGCTTCGGCGGCCACCGTGCCTGCAATACCTGCCTCCTCTTCCTGACCTTTCCAAAAGCGAGACCCTTATGAAGATTCACGAGTACCAGGGCAAGGAAATCCTGCGCCAATTCGGAGTGCCGGTGCCCCGTGGCATTCCGGCCTTTACCGTGCAAGAAGCTGTTGAAGCTGCACAAAAGCTGGGCGGCCCGGTCTGGGTCGTGAAGGCACAGATCCACGCCGGTGGCCGTGGTAAGGGCGGCGGCGTGAAGCTGGGTCGCTCGCTGGACGAGGTGAAGAGCCTGTCCGAGCAGATCCTGGGCATGCAGCTCGTCACGCACCAAACCGGCCCCGTCGGCCAGAAGGTGCGTCGCCTCTACATCGAAGAAGGCGCCGACATCAAGAACGAACTGTATGTGTCGCTGGTGACTGACCGTGGCACGCAGAAGGTGGCCTTCATCGCTTCCAGCGAAGGCGGCATGGACATCGAGGAAGTGGCTCACTCCACCCCCGAGAAGATCCTGACCGAGATGATCGACCCGCTGGTCGGTCTGACCGTCGATCAAGCCAAGAAGATCGCCAGCGGCATCGGCTTGTCCGGCCACTCGGTGGACCAAGCTGTTGACCTGTTCCAGAAGCTCTACAAGTGCTACATGGACACCGACGCGTCGCTGGTGGAAATCAACCCGCTGAACTGCGACTCCAAGGGCAATCTGATCGCTCTGGACGCCAAGTTCAACTTCGACTCCAACGCACTGTTCCGTCATCCCGAAATCGTGGCCTACCGCGATCTGGACGAAGAAGATCCGGCCGAAGTGGAAGCCTCCAAGTTCGACCTGGCCTACATCAGCCTAGACGGCAATATCGGCTGCCTGGTGAACGGCGCGGGTCTGGCCATGTCGACCATGGACACCATCAAGCTGTTCGGCGGCGAGCCAGCCAACTTCCTGGACGTGGGCGGTGGCGCCACGGCCGAGAAGGTCACCGAAGCCTTCAAGATCATGTTGAAGAACCCTGAAGTGAAGGGCATTCTGGTCAACATCTTCGGCGGCATCATGAAGTGCGACACCATCGCCGAAGGCGTGATCACCGCTTGCAAGGCCGTGAATCTGTCCGTGCCGCTGGTCGTACGCATGAAGGGCACCAACGAAGAGCTGGGCAAGAAGATGCTGGCCGACTCCGGTCTGCCCATCATCGCCGCCGACACCATGGCCGAAGCCGCGACGAAGATCGTTGCCGCTGTTGCCTGAGTCTGCCTAAAGCCCCGCAAGGAAAAAAATCATGTCGATCTACATCAACAAAGACACCAAGGTCATCACCCAGGGCATCACCGGCAAGACCGGTCAGTTCCACACTCTGGGCTGCCAGGCTTACGCGAACGGCAAAAACGCCTTCGTCGCTGGAGTGAACCCCAAGAAGGCTGGCGAGAAGTTCTCGGACATCCCAATCTACGCCACCGTCAAGGAAGCCGCTGCTCAGACCGGCGCGACCGTCTCGGTGATCTATGTGCCGCCCGCAGGCGCTGCTGCTGCCATCTGGGAAGCCGTGGAAGCCGATCTGGACCTGGCCATCTGCATCACGGAAGGCATCCCCGTCCGTGACATGCTGGAAATCCGCAACAAGATGAAGGCCAAGGAAGCGGCCGGCGGCAAGAAGACCTTGCTGCTGGGCCCCAACTGCCCCGGTCTGATCACGCCCGAAGAAATCAAAATCGGCATCATGCCCGGTCATATCCACCGCAAGGGCCGCATCGGCGTGGTTTCGCGCTCCGGCACGCTGACTTATGAAGCGGTGGCTCAGCTGACCGAAATCGGTCTGGGCCAGTCCAGCGCCGTCGGTATCGGTGGCGACCCGATCAACGGTCTGAAGCACATCGACGTGATGCAAGCCTTCAACGACGACCCAGACACCGACGCCGTCATCATGATCGGTGAAATCGGTGGACCGGACGAAGCCGAAGCCGCTCGCTGGTGCAAGCTGAACATGAAGAAGCCGGTCGTTGGCTTCATCGCCGGCGTGACTGCCCCTCCGGGCAAGCGCATGGGCCACGCTGGTGCGCTGATCGCCGGTGGCGCCGACACAGCCGATGCCAAGCTCGCCATCATGGAAGAGTGCGGTTTCACCATCACCCGCAATCCTTCGGAAATGGCCAAGCTGCTGAAGGGCTTGCTGTAAAACCGACGCGGCCGTCCGAGCTGGTCTCGGCCGCCTGACGAATGCGTAATTTCACGCATCGGATCTCAACAGGTCTGCGGCGAGACTGGAACACCATTCGTTTTGCAAGAACAAAAGGGGCGCGAGCCCCTTTTTTCATGCGCCCTCTGCCCCTGTTGGCCCTTCGCTATAGTCAGGCCTCAGTCCTGCCGGCTTTCGCGCGAGAGCTCGCAACACAATCAAAGACAACTCATGGACACCTTGCTCAGCCCTGAATTCTGGTTGGCCGTCGGTCAGATCATCATGATCGACATCCTGCTGGGCGGCGATAACGCCGTGGTCATTGCCCTGGCTTGCCGCAAACTTGCCCCGGCGCAGCGCACCAAAGGCATCATCTGGGGCACCGCAGGCGCCATCGTGCTGCGCGTGGTGCTGATCTTTTTTGCACTCACCCTGTTGCAAATTCCGTATCTGAAGATCGTTGGCGGCCTGCTGCTGGTTTGGATCGGCGTCAAGCTGCTGGTGCCTGAAGACGAAGACGAGCACAACAGTATCCAAGCCAGCGACAAGCTCTGGGCCGCCGTCAAGACTGTCATCGTGGCGGACTTCGTCATGAGTTTGGACAATGTGATCGCCATCGCCGGCGCGGCCCAAGGTGCAGGCGGAGACCATCAAATGCCCCTGGTCATTTTTGGGCTGCTGGTGTCCATTCCCATCATCGTCTGGGGTAGCCAACTGGTGATCAAGTTGATGGATCGTTTCCCCGCTGTGATCACCCTGGGCGCCATGCTGCTGGGCTGGATTGCGGGCACCATGATCATCGGCGATCCCGCCTTGTCCGCTTGGGTTCCCACGCAAGCAGGCGACAAGCCGGGTGTCACCTCGGTCATTCCCGCACTGCATTACGGCTGCGGTGTCGCTGGGGCTGTGTTGGTCTTGGCTCTTGGCAAAGTGCTGGCATCGCGCCAAGCCAGCAAAGACTGAGGCTGATGCATGACCGGGTTTTGGCGACGCGTCTTCGGTAAAACCAGTCCCAGCGACGCGGCCTCAGAGTCGTTGCAAGCGCCCACGGCCGCCATCGGCCTGCACGCTTATGAACTGCAGCAAGAACTGGGGCGCGGCGCCATGGCAGTGGTGCACTTGGCGCGAGAGGTGGGCAGCGGCAGACAGGTCGCCATCAAGCGCCTGGCGCTGCAACGCGAGTTCGCCGCCGAAGACCTGATCGATGTGCGCCAGCGCTTTATGCGCGAGGCTCGCGCCGCCGGACATTTGCAGCACCCGGACATCCTGCAGGTGCTGGATGCCGGCGAGGCCGGCGACGACGCCTGGATTGCCATGGAGTATGTGCAGGGCCAGGATCTCAGCCATTTCACCCGCGCGGGTCAGCTGCTGCCGGCGCGCGAAGTGGTGCAGTTGGGCGTGCGGCTGGCCCGCGCACTCGACTATGCCCACCGTCAAGGCGTGGTGCACCGCGACATCAAACCGGCCAATGTGATGCTGAACCGCAGCCAGGGCGTCATCAAGGTGATGGACTTTGGCATCGCCCGCATTGCCGACGGCAGCCGCACCCGCACCGGCCTGGTGTTGGGCACGCCCTCCTTCATGTCACCGGAGCAGTTGGCCGGCCTGAAGGTCGATGGTCGCAGCGACCTCTATTCGCTCGGCGCCCTGCTGTATCAGCTGCTGACCGGCCAATTGCCGCATCAGTCCAGCTCGATGGCCAAGCTGATGTATCAGATTGCCAATGTGACCCCGGCCGACGTTCGGCATCACCGGCCCGCGCTGCCCGAGTCGCTGGCGATGGTCTTGGCCTTGGCCTTGGAAAAGCGCCCTGAACTGCGTTACGCCAGTGGTGAACAGATGGCCCAGGATCTTGAGGCCGTGCTGGCACAAGCCGGGCTGGACGCCTCGGCCGACCTGCTTGCCGGCCCTGGCGCGCTGCAAGTCGCGCAAGACAGCGAAGTAAGCCCCAATAGCGCGGACTCTTTCGCACAAACAGTCCGCTTGAACTTGTCGGAAGCAGGGCAGAATCCTGCGGACATGCAACCGAAGACAAAGCCATGACCCTGGAGTTTTTCTGCGCCACCGACGTCGGCCGCGCGCGCGACAACAACGAGGACTCGGTGGCCTTGGACGAAGAGGTCGGCCTGGCTGTGCTGGCCGACGGCATGGGCGGCTACAACGCTGGCGAAGTGGCCAGCCAGATGCTGACCAGCTTCATCCGCGCCGAACTGGGCCGCTGGCTGAAGGAGTCCGGTGCGGCCGCCAGCGCCAGCGATGTGCGCCGCGCGATGGACATCTGCGTGGACAACGCCAACCGCGCCATCTTCAACGCCGCCAACACCAACCCGCGCTACGCCGGCATGGGCACTACCTTGGTCCTGGGCGTGTTCCGCGAAGAAGGCCTGTTGATGGGCCATGTGGGCGACTCGCGCGCCTACCGCTTGCGGGCCGGGCAGTTGACCCAGATCACCCGCGACCATTCCCTGCTGCAAGAACAACTGGACGCCGGCTTGCTGACGCCCGAAGAGGCGCAGATCTCCAGCAACAAGAACCTGGTCACCCGCGCCGTCGGCGTCGAAGATGCGGTGATGCTGGAGCTACATTTGCACGAGGTGCAGCCGGGCGATGTGTACCTGTTCTGCTCGGACGGTCTGTCCGATATGCTCAACGACGCTGCGATCTGCCAGTTGCTGATAAACCACCCTTCTTTGTCGGAAGCCGCCCAGGCCTTGATTGATGGGGCCAATGAAATGGGCGGCCGCGATAATATTGCGTTGGTGCTGGCGCGCGCCGAGGGTCGCGTCAAGCCCGAAGGCCGGACGTGGTGGCCTTTTGGTCGACGCTGAACGGCTTCGGCCAGACCAAGTCGCCGCGAGGCGCTGCAGGGAACGGTAGAACATGCGGGGGCGGGTATCGCCACCGACATAAGCGATAAGACAACACAGACCGAGGTCAAAGCATGGGCAAGCTGGTGGTTTCGCTCGACGGGGTGGTGATAAAGGATGTCCAAATTACAAAGGACAAGACCACCCTCGGGCGCCGGCCGTACAACGATATCGTGATCGATAACCTGGCAGTCAGCGGCGAGCATGCCGTGCTGCAGATGGTGGGTGCCGATGTTTTCATCGAAGACCTGAACTCGACCAACGGCACCTATATCAATGGCAAGGCGATCAAGAAGCAGCTGCTGACGAACAACGACATCGTCGAGATCGGCAAGTACAAGATCAAGTTCTTGCTCGAGGACAACGGCGATTACGAGAAGACGATGATCCTGAAGCCGGGTACCGCCACGGCCACCAACAGTGGCTTCGGTTTGCCCTCGAGCTTTGGCTCACTGCCGCCCGCGGCCGCTGCATTGCCGGCCACCATCAAGGTCCTGACCGGAGCGGCTGCAGGCCGCGAAGTCAGCCTGACCAAGGTGGTCACCACAGTCGGCAAGCCCGGCGTGCAAGTGGCGTCCATCACCAAACGGCCGAGCGGCTATGTGTTTGCTCATGTGGAAGGCGCCGCCCGCCCCACCGTCAATGGCGCACCGCTGACCGGCGAATCGATCGCACTGAAAAACGGCGATGTGATCGAGCTGGCCGGGACTCAGATGCAATTCGTGCACGGCTAAACGGCAGCTGAGCGACGGCGACATACGTCGTCGCGAGGCGCCATCAGCTGCGCTTTACGCAGCCAGACCAAACGTTGATGCCCCTCCAGCCCGCCGTTTTTCGGGCTCGGGAGGCGTCTGGCTCTGGGAATACCCTGGTGTTGCAGCGCACAAATCGCTCGGCGAGCCGGGCACAATACTTGGCAATTGCTTGTCTCGCCCGGCCCGCTGCAGCAGGCCGACCGAAAGTACTTTGTCTGAGCATTGCCCGTGAGTCAACGCAACGAAAAAGCAGCTTTGTCCTCAACGAAAAGCCGAGTTCGACTCGGCTCGGTTCGGGTGCGCACGACCTTGGCCGTGATGCTGGTCAGCCTGGTGCTGGTGGCTTTGACCGATGTGATTCACCTGCGTCATCAAATGCAGCAGCGCCAAGAAGGCATTGCTCTTGGCGGCGGACTGCAACCGGCCGCCTCGGTGAACAAGGTCGGCTTTGCCTTGAACCCGGCGGCGACACCCGAAGCCGCCTCGCCTGCCGCGGCCAACAACGCCCTGACGCAGCCACAAGCCTGGATTGATTGGCGAGCCCAACTGCCGGCCATCGTGGTGCGAGACCTTGCCCTGGTGCTGCTGCTCAGCTTCGTCTTGATGTTGGTGCTCGATCGCATGCTGCTGCGCCCGCTGCGTCGCATGGCCCAGCATGCCGATGACTTCGATCCGACGCTGCCGCCCCCCGAACCCGAGCCTCGCCAGGTCAATGAGCTAGCCCGTATTTCGCATTCGATCTCGCGGGCGCAGCAAAGCCTCTGGCTGCAGTTGCAAGAGGAACGCCGCCACGCCGAGCAAATGCGGCTGGAGCTTGAGCGCCAGCAGGCCAATTTGCGTCAGGCCGAGCAATCGCTGGCACAAAAAAGCCAGGAGCTCGGCCGCCTCAGCCGTATCGACGGCCTGACCGGCCTCGCCAATCGGCGCGAGTTTGACGAAGCGCTGCGGCGCGAATTCAAACGCGCACAGCGCCAGCGCGGTCAACTGGCCCTGGCAGTGCTGGACCTCGACCATTTCAAGAACTTCAATGAACGCTATGGCGTGGCCGCAGGGGATGCTGCGCTGCTGCGCTTTGCCCAACTCTTGAGCGAGCGCTTCAAGCGCGATACTGATTTGGTGGCCCGACTGGGCGGCGAAGAATTTGTCGCGCTATTGCCAGGCTTTGGCCTCGGCACGACGCAGAACCTGCTCGAACAGCTGCGCGAAGATCTGCGTGAACTGCAGCTTCAGCATGAAGGCGGCGTCAATGGGCAGGTGCTGACGGTCAGCATCGGGCTGGCGGCGTTCAGCCCCGCTCACCCTTATTTGAGCCCTCAGGCTCTGATGCAAGCCGCCGACGAGGCGCTCTACATCGCCAAACATGCCGGCCGTGACCGCCTCAGCTTGGCGGCCTCCAGCGGCGTGCCGGAACGGGCTTAAGCCTAACCGCGGCACCAGCGCGGTAGGCCTTAACGATCAGCGATCGTGTTCCTGAGCCTGCTTCATTTGGTCGCTGACACGCCGCGCCGCGCGCAACACCAACGCCTCATCCAGCGAGGCCTGCGGTGCGATCTCACGCGCCACATCTTCCAATTGCTCCGGGTGATTCAGCAAGGCCCAGGCGATGGTTGAAATGGCGCTCACACCGCGGCGCTGCAGGCTCTCGGGCATCTGCAGGCCGGCTTGCACCTCCACGTGATGACGCACGCTGGCCACCGCAGCGGGTGCCAGCCCCCAGCTCTCGCACAGGGCTGCGCCCAGTGCATCATGACTGACGCCAAAGGCGGTGTGCTCCAACTGCACCAGTTCGACATCGCTGGGCGCTGCGCGCAGCATGGCCGGGTAATGGGCCGGTGCATGGCGATACAGAACCGCCTTGCCGCATTCTTCAAACAGGCCCGCCGAGTGCGCGGCCCAGGGATCCACACCCAGCATCTGACCCATGCGCCCCATCAACAGGCCACGCTCGGAAGCCCGCTTCCAGACCGGCTCCAATTCAGCCGCGGCCGGGAAGGCGGCGCGCAGGCCCATCTCAAAGGTGATGGCCGCAACCTCACGCATGCCCAGGTAGGTGAGCGCCTGATGCACCGTCTGCACGCGACCACGCAGGCCATAAAGCGAGGAATTGACGGCCTTCATCACCGCCGCGGCCAGGGCCATATCGGTCTCAACCAGTGAGGACATGGCCAGCAAATCAATGTCCTCGGCCGCCATCAACAGCGACAGCTTGACCAGCACCTCGGGTTGGGTCGGGATTTCAATATCAAGCGAGCGCAGGGTCGGATCAACGGGCATGGTAGACGGCCTCCAAGAACAAGCCTGATCTTAGGGCAAGCGCGGCCAACAATAAGAGCGGGCGCACCCCTAGCAGACAAGTTCAACGCACAAAAGCGTCCCAGGCCGTCTTCAGAATCAAGGCGCCGACCACACTGATGAACATGCCGCGCACGAAACCGGCGCCACGCGCCAAGGCCATGCGGGTGCCGATCAGGCTGCCGGCCACATTGGTGACGGCCATCACGGCGGCGATATGCCACCACACATGGCCCTTGAACGCGAACAGCGTCAGCGCCGCGGCATTGGTGGCCGTGTTCATCAGCTTGGAGGTGGCAGAGGCATGCAAGAAGTCGTAGCCCAACAGGCGCACGAACAAAAAGACGAAGAAGCTGCCGGTCCCCGGACCGAAGAAGCCGTCATAAAACCCAATCACCAAGCCGATCGCCGCCGCGGCCAAGGCCTCGGCACGCCCACTGAAGCGAGGCGCATGATGGCGCCCCAGATCCTTGCGCATCAAGGTGTAGACCAAGACCAGCAACAAGATCAGCGGCAGGGCGCGCCGCAGGAAGCCGGCGCTGACCAAGGTCACGGTCCAGGCGCCGGCAAAACTGCCCAACAAGGCGACCCCGGCGGCCGGCAGCAGGGCCGGCCAATTGAGCGAGACGCGCCGGGCGTATTGGCCGGTGGCCCAAGCCGTGCCCCAGATCGAAGCGCCTTTATTGGTACCAAACAAGGTCGCCGGAGCAGCCTGTGGGAACACGCCAAACAAGGCCGGCACCAAAACCAAACCGCCACCACCGACCACGGCGTCAATGAAGCCGGCCATCAAAGAGGCCAGCGCGACGGTCAGGATTTCAAGCATGCAAACGGCGCAATCACAAAGAGAAACAGAGCGGCCACGGCCCAACGACCCGCCACCAACAAGCCACCAATGCGGCAAAAAAAACGGGCACCCAAATCGCATTGGGTGCCCGCTCATTGTGACAGTGTCACTTTTTTCTTAGTACTGCCTGGCTGAGTTGTCTCCTCGCGCCGCCCTAGTGTCGCTGCGCCGCAAAACGCACAACCGACACGTCGAGTGCTGACGAATGTAGAGGGCCGAGCGCATGCACACACTTGGGGTTATCACTGCCATCATGCACCGACAAAGGGAAGTTTGCTTGCGCTTACATTCGCGTTTCAACTCGTAATTCTTTGATTTAGCAGAAATGCCGCCCGCACAAATACGGGCACTCAAAACATGGGCTCGATCATTTTTCAGTCCCTACAGGCGAAGTTGCCTGTGGTGTTTATGCAAACTTTGCCAGGAAACCGCAAGAAACCAAGGGGCGTTAGGCCGTGATTTGAGGGGCGTTTGGGGGCCACAAGGACTTCAGTGGCCTGAAGGCGGCCCCCCCGGTCGCGATGAATCAATTGTGAAAAGCCCTGCCCACAGCGGCTATCTTGCGCTTTGCAGAAAATGAGCAAGGGGAACAATCCTCGCCATGCCTACATCTCGCGCTCACGCCATCTTCAAGCTCTCGACCTTCGCCTGGCGCCTGCTGGCGGGGCTGAGCCTGGCCATCCTGCTGGCCGCTTGCGGCGGCGGGGGTGCGAGCAGTTCGACTGCCGCAACGCCGACACCCACACCGACGCCGGTAGGAAGCGCCACCAGCAGCTTTGGTTTGAGCTTGCCCAGCGCGGGCTTGAAGGCGCAAGACCTGGGAGTCATCGTCGCCGAAGGGGATGTCTTGTCGGAGGCGGTGGCAGCCTACTATCAGTCGGCGCGTGGCGTGCCGGCCAGCAACATCATCCGCGTTAAGCTCAATACCGGCGCGGAGACTATTTCGGCCAATGACTTCGCGGCCCTGAAGGCCGATATCGACGCCAAACTGCCGACCAGCGTACAAGCGACGCTGCTGACCTGGATTGCACCAACCCGGGTGGTGGGCACATGCGCCATGAGCATCACCAGTGCACTGGCCTTTGGCTATGACGCCAAATACTGTGGCGCCGGTTGTGCGAGCACCGCGGCCTCGCCTTATTACGACACCGAGTCGAACAAGCCCTGGACGGACCACAAATTCAGACCGTCCATGATGTTGGGCGCACGCACGCTGGATGCCGCGCGCAGCCTGATCGATCGAGGCGTGCGCGCCGACGCCAGCCAACCCAGCGGCAGCGGCTATTTGCTGCGCACCAGTGATGCCGCTCGCAGCGTGCGTTATGGCGACTACACCGGCCTGCCCGCCAGTTGGGCCGGGCGCTTGCAACTGAGCTATACCGACAACTCGGCCGGCGCCGCCAGCGATGGCATCGTCGGCAAGGCCGATGTGCTGTTCTATTTCACCGGCAAGGCCGTCGTCCCGAATCTGAGCAGCAACAGCTTCCTGCCCGGCGCCGCTGCCGATCACTTGACCTCCTTTGGCGGCGCGCTGCCCTCGGGCTGGGGCCAGATGCCGATCACCGACTGGCTCGATGCCGGCGCGACAGCGAGTTATGGAACGGTCGAAGAGCCCTGCAATTACACCCAAAAGTTCTCGCAAGCCAGTGTGCTGATTGATCACTACTACCGCGGCGCCACGCTGATAGAGGCCTATTGGAAATCGGTGCAATGGCCCGGCCAAGGCCTGTTTGTCGGCGAACCGCTGGCCAAGCCCTTTGCCGACCAAGCCAGCTTCAGCCTGGAGGGCGGCCAGTATCTGATCAAGACCCGGTCGCTGCGGCCGAACGGCAACTACACGCTGGAGTTCCGCAGCGGCCCCACGGGCAGCTGGACCAGTCTGGCCACCTTCAAGATCGTCCGAGCTGAGCAGCAAACGCTGAACGCACCACTGCCGCCGGCCAGCGCCACCCAGCTGCGCTGGCGCGGCCCCTGCCCGGACAACAACAGCCTGCAATGCACGCTCAGCGAAAGCCCTTGAATCCGACTCAAGACTGAAAGCGGCGTGCGCTGGCAAAATGCAAGCCCCTCCAGGCGCCGCTCATGTCCCCCCAAACTTCCGCTTTCCGCGTGCTGTCTGTCATCCCGCCGATGACGCAGCTGAACACGCCCTATCCCTCAACGGCCTACATCACCGGCTTTTTGCGCTCACGCGGTGTCGATGCGGTGCAGGAGGATCTGGCCTTGGCCTTGATGCTGCGCCTGTTCAGCCGCGAGGGGCTGCAAGCCCTGCATGCACGCATCGAAGCGCTAGCGCCCCAACAACGCTCGACCCAGGTGCAGAACTTCGAGGCCTTGTACGAACGCTATCTAGCCACCATCAAGCCGGTGGTGAGCTTTTTGCAGGGCGGCGACTCGACGCTGGCACAGCGCATTTGCGGCCGCAATTTCCTGCCCGAAGGCAAGCGATTCGAATCACTCGACGTCTATATCGACGAGGACGGCGGCGACCCACTGGCCTGGGCTTTTGGCGCTCTCGGCCTGCAAGACCGAGCACGTCACCTCGCCACGCTGTATCTGAACGATTTGGCCGATGTCTTGCGCGATGCGGTCGACCCGCGCTTCGAGTTCGTGCGCTACGCCGAGTCACTGGCCACCAGCCAGCCGACCTTTGATCCCTTGGCCAAGGCGCTGGCGGCGCCGCTGAATCTGGTCGATGAAACGCTGCGCGAGTTGACCTTGGCGGCTGTGTCCAAGCACCAGCCGCAGCTCTTGCTGGTGTCGGTGCCCTTCCCGGGCGCGGTCTATGCGGCCTTCCGGATCGCCCAAGCGGTCAAGGCGGCACACCCCGACATCGTCATCGCCCTGGGCGGCGGCTTCGTCAACACCGAGTTGCGCGAACTGAGCGAGCCGCGTGTGTTCGACTACTTTGACTACCTGACCTTGGATGCCGGTGAGCGCCCGCTTTTGGCGCTGCTGGAGCATCTGCAGGGCAAGCGCTCACGCCAGCGCCTGGTGCGCACTTTTGTGCGCGAAGAAGGCCAGGTGCGCTACATCAATTTCGTCGAGCCCGACATTGCGTTTGCCGAAGTGGGCACGCCCACCTGGGACGGTCTGCCGCTGGATCGCTATCTGTCGCTGCTGGACATGCTCAATCCGATGAACCGGCTTTGGTCGGACGGGCGCTGGAACAAGCTGACCGTCGCGCATGGCTGTTACTGGAAGAAGTGCAGCTTCTGCGATGTCTCGCTGGACTACATCTCTCGCTACGAAGGCGCTTCCGCAGCGACGCTGGTGGACCGCATTGAAGCCATCGTGGCCGAAACCGGCCAGACCGGCTTTCACTTCGTCGACGAGGCCGCGCCGCCCAAGGCCTTGAAGGCGCTGGCCGCCGAGTTGCAAGCGCGCCAGACCAGCATCAGCTGGTGGGGCAATATCCGCTTCGAAAAGTCTTTCAGCCCCGAGCTCTGCCAACAGCTGGCAGACAGCGGCTGCATCGCCATCTCGGGCGGCTTGGAAGTCGCCTCCGATCGTTTGCTGAATCTGATGAAGAAGGGCGTCTCGGTCGAGCAGGTGGCGCGCGTCACCAAGGCCTTCACCGACGCCGGCATTCTGGTGCATGCCTACCTGATGTACGGCTTCCCGACCCAGACGGTGCAAGACACCGTCGACGCGCTCGAATATGTGCGCCAGTTGTTCGAGCAGGGCTGCATCCAGAGCGGCTTTTTCCACCGCTTCGCCTGCACCGTGCATTCACCGGTAGGCCGTGAACCTGAAGCCTATGGCGTGACGTTGCGGCCGCTGCCGCCGGTCAGCTTTGCCAAGAACGATGTGGGCTTTATCGACCCGACGGGGGTGGACCATGACCGACTCGGCTTGGCCTTGAAGAAAGCCATCTACAACTACATGCACGGCATCGGCCTTGAGGAAGACGTGCGCAGCTGGTTCCCCTTCAAGGTGCCGAAAACCACGGTGGCGCGCCACCGCATCGCACGAGCCCTGGCCTCCAGTTGATGCGGGGCTGCCGCGCCGAGCGTCAGCAGCGCCCCATCTCGCACGCTTGCTGCGCCACAAAGCCATCGAAGCCCTCCAGCAATGCCGCCAGCTGCGGCGCATCGCCTTGCAACTGCTGCAAGGCCTCGACGGTGGCTTCGAGCGTGGACAACTGCCCCGGCCGATGGGCCCGGCGGATGGCGTAACGGGAAGGCGCAGTCTGGCTGAGCGATAACCGGGGCAACTGCTGCAACAGCGGATTCAGATGCAGCATCTTGCGGCTCTTGCGCCAGGTCGCGTCCAACACGACCAGGCGCCCGCAAGCGCCGGGGGCCACTGGCAAAGGCTCGACCGGGGCGCCAGCATCTAGCCGGTCCGCCTCCGGCGGGTAGAGCAAGCAAGTCGCCAGACCCGGCGCTGGCGCCGCCAAGGCTTGCGCCAACACATCGGGCTCAAAGCTTTCGCCCACCAGCAGCTGGCTGCGCCGCAGAGACATTTGTAAAAGCCGGGCTGTGCCCTTGCTGTGATGCTGCTCCATCGGGTGCTGCAAAAGCAGCACCTCAACCCGGTTATCGACCGGTCTGACCCATTGACAGATGCAGGCCCTGAGCGGGCGTTGGCAGCTCGGGCATTGGGCGCGTGTCGGCCCAGCCACTGTCCTCGTCGGGCCGAGATTCTTCAAGTCGAGGCTCATAGGCCGGCATCATGGCATGGCGCCGCGCGCGCCTGCCGCCACCGAGCTTGCGGTAATGCGCGGCGGCCAATAGGCCGGCCAAGAAGGTGCCCTGCAACAAAGCCGCCATGTTCAACAAACCCCACAAGGGCGGCTCATTGGCAGCAAACAGCAGCACCGCCAAGGGCAGATCGGCGGCGCTCTGCTTTTCGGACATCCTGACCACGCCGGCCATCAGCCAAACAAACCAGGCCGACCCCAAACCGGCCATGAACCAAGCCACGGTCGGGCGCCGGCCACGCTTCGGCGAGCGCACGGTCAGATAGCTCCAGAACAAGGCCAGGCCCGACAGCAGCAAGGCAATCAGTCCCGCTTCCGCCAGCACCGCAGTGGTGCTGCCACGGCCAAGCAGGGCGTGCGGGAACATGTGGGTTGGCAAACGAACTTCGGCCAGCATCCAGGCCAAGGCCCAAGCGGCGATGTAAAGCAAGATGCCGGAACACAACGCCCACGCTCGTCGGGTACTTCTCATGATGTCGGGGCTCCTGTGGCGGGAATATTCACCCCGATTTTCGGTGCGGCAGCGCCCGCCCGGCTCGCAAACAGCCACCGGTCTCGGGGGGGGCAATTCCCCGCCCAAGCCCACGCATTCAGGGGGTTGGGCTCAGTTCCTGAGCGCCAAGGCGTCCAGCCGTGCCTCGATGTCTCGCATCATTTGCTTGTACGCCACCCCGTCGACACCGCCATAGCGTTTCAAAAACTCACGCTCGCTCAAGAACTCCGGCAAGTCAGCCACATTGGGCATGAAGGCCGTTTCCGGCTGACCTTGACTCATCAGGGCCTGCAAACGCTCCGGCGCCTGCTCTGCGAACAGGCCGAAGCGAGTACCCGCCCGGTCGGCGGCGATGTCGTTGAAGCTGAAGCCACTGCCGCCACGCGAATCGGACAGCTCTTTGTAGACCCCGATCGCATCGGCCAGCGGCCCGCCGCCCTCCAAGGCCAGAGCCGCCGAAACCAGAAAGTGCAACGCAAAGTCTTCGCGGCCATTCAGGGTCACCAACAAGGGCATCGGGCGGGTCCATGTCTGAGCCACGGGCATCACCCGGGCCCAACTCTCGCCCACGGCATACAGCGCCAGCGTCAACATAGCGGCGCGGTTTTCTGCCGCCGCCTGCGTACCCAGGCCCACGCTGCGCTGCTGCGCCAGCGTGAACATCGGCGGCATCAAGGCGGCCAGAGACACCGACTGCCCCGCCGGCAGTGTCTGCACCCAGCGCGCCAAATGATCCTGGTAGGCCTGCGCTCGCTGTTGTTCTCCGGCTGGCCATAGCGAGGACAAGACACGCGTCATGCTGTCCCGGTACCAGCGGTATTTGATGTGCAACAACTCGGCGCCAAAACCCACATGCTCCACCATATCGGCCGGCAACTGCAGCTCGAAATTGGCAGGTATCAGCTCCAAGCCATGCCGCAGAGCCAGATTGGCAGCCCAGGCGGGCAGCGGCAAGCGGCCCAGCCGCACCCGTTTGAACTCAGGCAAGCCCGGGGCTTCGGCCAACTCGGCTTCCACATTGAGCCAGAGGGGCAGACGCGGCAGCGCCCAGCTGGCTTCCAAAACGGCCAGCCCGGGTTGTAGACGGATATGCGCGGCGCCGCGCCCGTACACGCGTGCCGCCTGCCCGACCAGCAAATTCAAGTCCTTTTCACTGACACTCAGCAGGCGCTGATCGCCAGACTCCAACTTACGCGGATCATTGCGACGCACAAAGTCCTTGGCTTGTTGAACATCGGCCGGCGCCAATTCGGCCGCCATCGGCACCAAGGGGGCAGGCTGCAGACTCAAACCCAGGCACAGCCCCAACACCAGCACTAGGCCCAAGAACAAAAACAGCGCCCAGCGCACGATCGAAGCAAGTCTCATGCTGCGCAGTCTGCCAGCAAAGCATGACGCAGCGCGCAGGACAGACAATGCCGACCATGTCTGTTGACCCCGCCTTGATTTCAGCACCGCGCATCTGGCCTCCGCCAGAAGACGCGTTGGCGCGCCTGTTTGACAAACACCGGCTGCAGCGCGGCCGGCTGTTGCAGACACGCATTCAGGACTTGCAGCAAGACGCCCATGGCGCCAGCGCTCGGGTGCAAGGCAGCGGCGAACAGCTTTTTGAGTTGGCCTTGCAAGGCCTGACCGGCAGCGATGGCCTGCCGCACTACAGCGCGCTGTGCAGCTGCCGCACCCGGCGTTTTTGCGAGCATGCCGCCGCCGTCATGCTCAAGCTGCAGACCGAGGCCGATGCGCCGCTGCGCGCCCATACCTTGCAGCGCTGGGCCGAAGCCTTGCGCCGCAAGGCCGGGCGCGAGGAATTGAAGGCGCTGCCGCGCCTGCCCGAGGCTGATGCCGCCAAGCTGATGGACCTCTTGCTGGACGACGCCGCGCCGCCACCCGCAGCTTTACCCAAACCCGCACCAGCCCCAACGCAACAGGGCGAGGCCTTGCGTTTTCGCCCGCGCCTGACGCTGCGCACCCTGAGCCGGGGCGACGGTCTGCTGGGTTTGGCCCCCGGCGGCAAGCTGGGTCCGCGGGGTGATGCCGTCACCATCGCGCTGGTCGACTGGACCTATGCCGATGGCAGCGGCATTTGCTGGGCCACACCGGCGCCACGCACGCTCTTGAACAGCCGCCCGCCCTTGACGCAGGCGCTGGGCGCGCGCCTGCTGGCCCGCGACCTGCCCGCCGAGGCCGAAGCGCGCGACCAGCTCTGGAGCTCGGGCCTCTTGCCCCTGGACCCCGAGCTGCTGCAATGGCGAGCGCCTCATCTGGCCGCCGGGCTGGAGCAACCCTGGACGCTGTTGCAAGAAGACTTCTTTGCCGAGTTCTGGCTACAGCGCGTGCCGGAGCTGGAGGCTCAGGGCTGGGCGGTGGTGGCGCAAGCGGGCTTTGCCCACCGCCCGGTAGCAGCCGAGGCCTGGCGCATGCAGATTCAGCGCCTGAGCCTGCCGGCGCGCGAGGGCTCTTGGCTGGTGACGCTGGGGGTGGAGATCGAGGGTGAGTCGCTGGACTTGGCGCCCATGATTGCCGATCTGCTGCGCCGCGACGGCCGCTGGCTGGACGCGGAGGCCATCGCCGCCATCGACGACGCGGCCATCATCCTGCTGCACGCACCGGGCGGGCGCCGCATCGAAGCCCCGGCGGCCACGCTCAAGCCCATCGTGGCGGCCATGGTCGATCTGCTCAGTGATCCCAAGCGCCGCGAGGGTCCGCTGCCGCTGAGTGACTGGGATGTCTGTCGCTTGGATGGCCTGGACACCCGCGCCGGCTGGCAGATCCATGGCGACGCCGATCTGCGCCTGATGGCCCAGCGCCTGCGCGCCGCCGGCTCACCGCGGGCGCAAGCGCAGCCCACTGGCCTGGGGCTGACGCTGCGGCCCTATCAGCTGGGGGGTTTGGCTTGGCTGCAATACCTGCGCGAGCAAGGCTTGGCCGGCATCTTGGCCGACGATATGGGCCTGGGCAAAACCGCGCAGGCGCTGGCCCATCTGCTGCTGGAAAAACAAGCGGGCCGGCTCGACCGGCCGGCACTGGCAGTATTGCCCACCTCGCTGCTGTTCAACTGGCAGGCCGAGGCCCAACGCATTGCGCCTGACTTGAGGGTCTTGGTGCTGCAGGGGCCGGAGCGTGCGCAGCATTTTTCGAACTTGGCCGACTACGACCTGGTGCTGAGCACCTACCCCTTGCTTTGGCGCGATGCCGCCGTCTTGACGGCGCAGCCCTGGCATCTCTTGATCCTGGACGAAGCGCAGACGGTCAAAAACGCCGGCAGCCGCGCCGCCGCCGCGGTGCGCAAGCTGCATGCCCGCCATCGCCTCTGCCTGACCGGCACGCCGCTGGAAAACCATCTGGGCGAGTTGTGGGCGCAGTTCGACTTTTTGATGCCAGGCTTTTTAGGCGACGCACGCAGCTTTGCCAGGCTCTGGCGCAAGCCCATCGAAGAAAACGGCGAGACGCTTCGCGCCCAGTTGCTGCAACAGCGGGTGCGACCCTTCATCCTGAGGCGGCGCAAGGAGGAGGTGGCAACCGAGTTGCCGGCGCTCAGCACCGTGACCCGACGAGTTCAGCTCTATGGCCAGCAACGCGATCTCTACGAAAGCGTGCGAGTGGCGGCCGACAAGCAAGTGCGCCGCGTGCTGGAACGGCGTGGCTTTGGTGGGGCGCAGGTCTCGGTCTTGGATGCCCTGCTGAAGCTGCGGCAAGTCTGCTGCGACCCCGGCTTGCTGAAGGGCATGGACCTGCCGCCCGAGATGGAGCGCGCCAAGCTGGAACTGCTGCGAGAGATGCTGCCCGAGCTGCTCGCCGAAGGGCGGCGGGTGCTGGTGTTTTCGCAGTTCACCGAGATGCTGGGGCTGATTGAGGTTGAGTTGCAGCGTCTGGGTCTGCCCTGGCTGACGCTCAGCGGCGCCACGCCGGTGGCGGCGCGAGCGGAGATCGTGCGGCGTTTCCAAGCGCAGGAGCTGCCCTTGATGCTGATCAGCCTGAAGGCGGGCGGGGTAGGCTTGAACCTGACGGCGGCCGACACGGTGATCCATGTCGACCCTTGGTGGAACCCGGCCGTGGAGGCTCAGGCCAGCGCACGGGCACACCGCATCGGCCAGGACAAGCCGGTGTTTGTCTACAAACTGGTGGTGGCCGGCAGCATCGAGGAGCGGATGCTGGAGTTGCAAGCGCGCAAACTGGCGCTGGCGGAAGGCGTGCTGGGCAGTGATGCTGCCGATGCCAGCAAATTCACGGCCCAAGACCTGGATTTACTGTTGGCACCGCTGGCGAGCTAGTGTGTCGCGCCAGCGGCCCTAGTTTTTTGCACCATGACGGTGCAAATTTTCAACGCTTGCGGTCGAAGCGGATGGCGCGAGCCACGCTGCGGCGGTCGCTGCCGAAGTTGCCGGCCTCAAATGCTTCGTGCTTGCGACCCTTGTTGTCGGCCTGCCACTCGGGGCAAGGCATGCGACGGGGCTGGGGTTCGGAAGAATGCTGCTGCGTTTTCATGGCTGTTTCTGGCCTCGGTTACTACGACGGGGAGATTCCAACAATCCCGCTCCGTTTGCAGTGACAACGCAGGCTGTTTCAGCCCGGTTGACAGGCCAGCAAACTTTTTTCATAGCGATGGGTCTATTTGCTTGTCGCGGCGGCTGGCAGTTTGCGGTCTTTAGTGTTCCTCTTGCCGAAGCCATCGGGCGCACGGTTCCGCTCATGTCCTCCGGCTCTGGCTGCGCCAGACCCTCCCCCTTTACTTCGCTTCACCGTACCCCCGACGCCCTCGGCGATTGTTCTTGCGCAACAGCCCATCCTGCCGAAGCAGGACGGCTGGGCGCTCTGAACCGCGAGGTAAAGGCGGAGACACGGGCGCAAGCCCGGGACGGGGGACAGGAGCGGGGCAGAGTGCCTAGTCGGCCTGCTCAACCAAAGCCTTTGCTCGTTCGCTGAGACCGGCAAGCGGTCGCTCCAAGTCGGATGTCCGCAAAGCGCCATTTCCGATCGGCCGCCATAAAACAAGGCAGCTGGAGCAATCATCTGCAAGCCGCGTCGCCTGTTTGCAACGAGCAGCGGCGAAGGACCGCGCTTCGTGGCTATGCTTGGCAGCATGAGCATTCCCACCGACGCCCATCAGCGCCACGCCCAAACCACCTTGGTGGCTTGCCTGTGCGCCGCTTGGTGCCGCACCTGTGACGCGTATCACGAGATCATGGCGGACCTGCGGACGCAGTTTCCCGACTATCGCTTCATCTGGGTGGATATCGAAGATGACGAAGAATTGGTCGGCGAGTTGGAGGTGGAGACCTTCCCGACGCTGCTGATCGGCGTGGGCGAGCAGCTGCGGTTCATCGGCCCGGTGACACCACAACTGGCCACCGCTCAACGCATGATCAGCTCGGCGGTCGAGGCGCCGATGAGCCCCGCCAACCCCTCGGCCCAAGCCTTGTTGGTGCGTTTGCAGAGCAGTTGTTGAGCGCTGCTGCGGCCGCCGGCCAAGGGGTGGCGGCTTCAGCATGGACAATTGCGGCTTTACAAGAGCCGCAACGGAGACCTCCGCGCCATGACAGTTCAACTCAAGAACGCCGCTTCCAACGACACCGTCGCCATCACCGTGGTCGACCGGGCCGCTTTTTCCGCCATCGCGCCTAAGCTACCCGCACCGACGCGCCACTGGCTGGCAGCCCTGGGCTTCACGGGCGCGCCGGACAGCCATGCATTGGTCCCCGGCCCGGATGGCAAGCTGGGCCAGGTGTTCGCGGGCGTGGCCCATGCGGCCGACCCCTTTGCCTTGTCGGCCCTGCCGCAAGCGCTGCCCGAGGGACGCTACCACCTGAACGAAGACGGCTTGGCCCTGCAGCCCGAGTTGGCCGCACTGTCCTGGGAACTGGGCGCCTATCAATTTGACCTCTACAAGGCACGCCGGCGCGCACCGGCCGAGCTGATGTTGCAGGCCAGCAGCGACGCACAACGCGGCTTGGCCCAGGCCACCGCCATCACCGCCACCCGCGACCTGGTGAACACACCGGCCGAGCACATGGGCCCGGAAGAGCTGGCCAAAGCGGCGCAGCTGATTGCCAAACAACACGGCGCACGCTTCAAACAAATCGTCGGCGACGACCTGCTGAAGCAGAACTTCCCGGCCATTCATGCCGTCGGCCGCGCCTCCACCCGCGCGCCGCGTCTGATCGAGCTGAACTGGGGCAAGGCCGGCGCGCCGCTGCTGTGCATCGTCGGCAAGGGCGTTTGCTTTGACACCGGCGGCCTCGACATCAAGGGTGCCGAGGGCATGCGCCAAATGAAGAAGGACATGGGCGGCGCAGCCAATGCGCTGGGCCTGGCCGCGCTGGTGATGGCTTTCAAGTTGCCGGTGCGCCTGCAGGTCCTGATTCCGGCGGTGGAAAACGCCATCGCCGGCAACGCCTACCGTCCCGGCGATGTGATCAAGACCCGCAAGGGCCTGCACATCGAGATCGGCAACACCGACGCCGAGGGCCGCGTCGTCCTCAGCGACGCGCTGGCCTATGCCTCGGAAGGCAAGCCCGAGTTGATCATCGATCTGGCCACGCTGACCGGCGCCGCCCGTGTCGCGCTGGGCGCGCAACTGCCGGCCCTGTTCAGCAAGCATTTCGACACCGCGCGTGACCTGGTCGATTTGGGCCTGAAGCTGGATGACCCGATGTGGCATATGCCGCTGTGGGCGCCCTACAAAGAGGGCATCGCCAGCAGCATCGGCGACATCGTCAACACCGGCCGCAATGCCCTGGGCGGCGCCATCAACGCGGCCTTGTTCCTCGAGTACTTCGTGCCCGAGAACCAAGACTGGCTGCACATCGACCTGTTCGCCTGGAACGATGTGGCGCGCGCGGGCCGCCCTGTCGGCGGCGAAGCGCAGACCATCCGCACCTTGTTGGCCTATCTGGAGCAGCGCTTCCAATAAGCCGACGCTCGGTTCGAGCCGGTCTTTTTCACCTCAATTTGTAGGCATGGCGGCCGAAAGACGCTAAGGTGCTGCCTCATCGGCACTTGGCGTTTCTTTCTCTCATTCGCTCGGGCAAGCGCCCGGCCTTGGTCCCTGTAAACAAAGGAATTGAGATGAACAAAAAGACTGGCTTGAACCTGGCCCTGGCGCTTATCGTGGGCTTCGCTCCTCCCCTGATTGCGTCTGCCGCCGAAGGGGGCGCCACCGAAGAACAGGCCACGGCCATGGTCAAAAAAGGCATCGCCTTCATCAAGGCCAACGGCAAGGAAAAAGGCTACGCCGAGATTTCCAACAAGGCCGGCCAGTTCATCTTCCAAGACCTGTATCTGGTCGCCTACGGGCTGGATGGCACCGTTCGCGCTCATGGCGCCAACGCCAAGATGGTGGGCAAGAACTTGATCGACCTGAAAGACGTGGACGGCAAGGCCTTCGTCAAAGAACGGGTCGAGTTGGCCGCCAGCAAGGGCAGCTTTTGGCAGGACTACAAGTTCACCAATCCGGAGAACAAGAAGATCGAGCCCAAGCGCATGTATTGCGAGAAGTTCGAAGACATGGCCATCTGCGGAGGCATCTACAAGTAAGTTTCTGAATCCACGGGCCTAGCGCGTTACGCCGTGCGCCCGATCACAGGGGGTGGACATGAAACTTGCTTGGAAACTGCTCGCCGCACCGGCCTTGACGGCCCTGGTGGTCTTTACTACCGGCGAAGTGAATGCCTTGATCCAGAGCCAGACGGCCAATGCCAATCGGGTGGCGCTGGAAGCGCAGCTCGATGACTTCAGGACCCTATCGAGTGCGCAAGAACAGCTGGCGCAAATTCACACCGCGGTGTACCGCACACTGACGCTGGTCGCCTCCTTGGACGACGGCCAGGTGAAGAAAATTCGCAGCGATATGGCGCGCGAGGTCGATGGCGTCAAGCGCGTGGCCGCCGCCGTCAGCCAAGCGCACACCGACAAGCCGGCCATTCAGTCCGGCTTGGTCGAGTTGGACAAGGGGCTGGCCAAATATTTACAACAAGCCGACCAGGCCGTTGACTTGTCCTCGATGGACCCGAACACCGGCATTGCAGCGATGCAAAACGCCGACGAAACCTTCAAGGGCCTCGCGCAATCGATCCGCAGCATGCTCAAGCAGCTCGAGACCGACACTGAGGCTCAACTCACGGCGGCGGCTCAGCACTCTTCTCGCATCGGCTGGCTGATGGCCGGCCTTGGTGTGTTGAGCGCTGCGGTGGCCGTCGGTTTGTCGGCGCTGATGCAGCGCAAGGTGACCGCCGAATTGGGCCGTGCAGCCGCCATTGCCAGTGAAGTCGCAGGCGGCAATCTGGTCGTGGATGCGCGCAGTGAGCGCAATGATGAGGTCGGTGATCTGCTGCGCGCCTTGGGCAGCATGAGCACGCAGCTGGCCGAGTCGATGCGCACTGTGCTGCATTCGTCAGACGCCATCCGCAATGCCAGCAGCGAGATCGCCTCCGGCAATCAGGATCTCAGCATGCGCACCGAACAAACGGCGGCCAACCTGGAAGAAGCTGCCTCGTCGATGGAAGACCTGACCAATGGCGTCAAACAGTCGGCGAGCTCTGCGGCGGAGGCCAATCGTCTGGCCAATTCGGCCGCCGAGGTTGCCGCCCGCGGTGGCCAAGTGATGGCCCAGGTGGTGGCCACCATGGAGGACATCAACACCAGTTCTCGCAAGATCGGCGACATCGTCGGCGTCATTGACAGCATCGCCTTTCAGACCAATATCCTGGCGCTGAACGCGGCCGTGGAAGCGGCCCGGGCGGGCGAGCAAGGGCGCGGTTTTGCGGTGGTGGCCAGCGAAGTGCGCTCATTGGCCCAGCGCAGTGCGTTGGCCGCGCGAGAAATCAAAACCATGATCAATTCATCGGTGGAGAAGGTGGAAGGCGGCTCCCATCTGGTGGCCGATGCCGGGCAGACCATGAGCGAAATCGTCAGCAGCGTCCAACATGTGTCCGACATCATTGGCCACATTGCCTCGGCGGCGGGCGAGCAGTCGGACGGCATTGGCACCATCAACGCCTCGGTGGTGCAACTCGATCAGATGACGCAGCAAAACGCCGCACTGGTGGAACAGTCGGCCGCGTCGGCCGAGAGTCTGAAAGAGCAGGCCAGCAAGCTCGCCGATGTAGTGCACACCTTCAAACTGGGCTGAGCGGCCCTAGTCGCCGGCCAAAACCCAGGCGGCCGCCTTCTCGGCAATCATCAGCGTCGGCGAATTGGTGTTGCCGCTGGTGATGCTGGGCATGACGCTGGCATCCACCACGCGCAGACCGGACACGCCGCGCACGCGCAAGCGGCTGTCCAACACCGCCATCGCATCGTCATCCCGGCCCATCTTGCAGGTACCCACCGGATGAAAGATGGTGGTGGCGATGTCGCCGGCCAAACGGCTCAGTTCTTCCTCGCTCTGAAACTGCAGCCCTGGCTTGTATTCCTGTGGGGCAAAGCGCGCCAGCGCCGGCTGCGCGACGATGCTTCGCGTCAGGCGCAGGCTGGCGGCGGCCACCCGGCGATCCTCCGCCGTGCTGAGATAGTTCGGCGCGATCAGAGGCGGCTGCGTCGGATCATTCGAGCAGATCTCAACCTTGCCGCGGCTGCTGGGATTCAAATTGCAGACGCTGGCGGTGAAGGCATTGAAGGCGTGCAGCGGCTCCCCAAAGGCATCCAGCGACAGCGGTTGCACGTGGCACTCCAGATCGGGCCAAGTCTTTTCGGGCCCGCTGCGGGTGAAGGCCCCCAGCTGCGAGGGTGCCATGCTCATCGGGCCGCTACGCTTGAGCGCGTATTCCAGCCCGATCATGGCCTTGCCCCACAGGCTGGCTGCACGCGTGTTCAGCGTCGACGTGCCCTGTACCTTGAAGACGCTGCGGATCTGCAGATGGTCTTGCAAATTCGCGCCGACACCCGGCAGTGCCTGCTGAACTTCAAGGCCATGGCGCTGCAGCAGCTCGGCCGGGCCGATTCCGGAAAGCTGCAGGATCTGCGGCGAGCCAATGGCTCCGGCCGCCAACAGCAGCTCACCGCCGGGTTTGAGTTGAACCTGCTCCAGGCCACGCGGCGTACGCACCTCTGCGCCGGTACAGCGCAGTTGGCCCTCGATCCGCTCCAGCTGTAGGCGCTGCACCGTAGCGCCCGTCCACAACTCAAAATTGGGTCGGCCATAGCAAAGCGGGCGTAAAAAAGCCTTGGCCGTGTTCCAACGCCAGCCCTTGCGCTGGTTGACCTCAAAGTAGCCGACCCCCTCGTTGTCGCCGGCGTTGAAGTCATCGGTAGCCGGGATGCCGGCCTGCATGGCCGCGCTGGCAAAAGCATCCAGAATGTCCCAACGCAAGCGCTGACGTTCGACCCGCCACTCGCCGCCATGACCATGCGCGGCCCGAAAAGAGGCCGAAGCAGCGCCGGCGTCATCCAGCCGCCAATGGTTCTCATGCTGCTTGAAGAAGGGCAGGCAATCGGCCCAGCGCCAGGCGGGGTCAGATGTTGCCTCGGCCCAGCCGTCGTAGTCACGCGACTGGCCGCGCATATAGATCATGCCGTTGATGCTGGAACAGCCGCCCAAAACCTTGCCGCGCGGGTAGCGCAGGCGGCGACCATTCAGGCCGGCCTCGGCCTCGGTTTGATACAGCCAGTCGGTACGCGGGTTGCCAATGCAGTGCAGATAACCCACCGGCACATGCACCCACAGATAGTCATCGCGTCCACCGGCCTCCAGCAAGAGCACACGCTTGCTCGGATCGGCAGACAAGCGATTGGCCAAGAGGCAGCCCGCCGTGCCGGCGCCGACGATGATGAAATCAAACATGGCGCTCAATTGCCAATGTGCGAAGCCAGCACCGGGAAGAGTTTGATCAGGCCGTCCGCCAGCAGTTCCACCGCCAGCGCCGCCAAGATCAGGCCCATCAAGCGGGTCATGATGTTGATGCCGGTCTGGCCCAGGGCGCGGGCGATGCGCCCGGCCATCGAAAACACCGCATAAGTCACCAGACCCACCACCACGCCATAGCCGACCAGCACCGCCAACTCCCACCAGTGGCGGGTCTTGTCGGCGTAAATCACCATGGTGGAGATGGTGGCCGGCCCGGTCAGCAGCGGGATGGTCAAGGGCACCACGGCAATGCTGGCGCCGGCACTGGCCTTGTCAACGCCCTCGGAGAGATCTTCCTTGCGCGACTCGGCCGGCTGCGCATTGAGCATCTGGATGGAGCTGATCAAGAGCAAGGTGCCGCCACCGACCTGAAAGGAAGCCAGCGAGATGCCAAAGAACTCGATCACCTTCAAGCCCAGGATCGAACTGACCGCGATGACGACAAACGCGGTAAATGCGCTGACCAGAATCGTGTGCTTGCGCTCGGCCCGCGACAGTCCGCTGGTGAAGTGAATGAAGAAGGGCACCACCCCCACCGGGTTGACGATGGCGAGCAGGGCGACCAGAGGCTTGTAGATATCCATGCTCGCCATTGTGCGGTGACAAGGCCGCCGCGTGGGCCGGGTTGCTACTAGCTATGAGCGTCAGCAGTAGCGGCCAGCGCACGCAGATAGTCCAGGCCACGCGCCGCGCGCGGGCCGTACCAGCTGAGCAGTTCACCGTCGACCAACTCGACCTTGGCCTGCGGGCAAAGCGCCTGCGCCAATGACAGGTGCTGGGCGTCGAATCGATAGGGCTCGGAGCTGAGCAGGACTCGGTCGACGCCGGCCAGCCAGGTCTCATCACCCTGCAGCTGTGGATAGCGCGCCGCGCCCGCTTCGCCGCCGAGCTGATCCGGCCAGGTCTGCCAGCCGACCTCGGCCAGCATGCGCGCGATATAGGTATCGCGCGCCACCGTCATCCAAGGCTCGCGCCAGATCAGATAGAGCACGCGCTGCTCCGGCCAAGCCTGGCTTCGGCAAGCCTGCAAGGCCGCGTCCAATTCGGCCCTCAGTTCTTCACAGCGCTGCACCACGCCGGCGACCGATGCAAAAGCCTGACCCATCTGCGCCAACAAGGCGTGGTTGTCTTGCGGGCCTTGCGGGTGAGTCACCAAGACCTCGGGCACAAACTCGCGCAGCGCCTCGAAGGTCTCGCGCCGGTTTTCATCCACATTGACGATCACATGGCTGGGCGCCAGGCCTCGCAACTTGTCAAGATTCACATCCTTGGTGCCGCCAACCTTGGGAATATGCGCCACGGCCTCGGCCGGATGGATGCAAAAGCCGGTGCGGGCCACCAGATATGGCCCCAGGCCCAAGGCCACCAACAACTCGGTGATGCTGGGCACCAGGCTGGCGATGCGCAAGCCGTCGGCGGGCGTCTTCAAAGCGCCGCGTCCTCGAACGCCGCATCCTGCAGCGACAAATAGACAGCGCAGCAGGCGCGCAGGTACACCAGCGTCGGCAACACCAAGGCCAAGGCAAACACCACGCCGCCGCCCACCAAAGTCGCCATGCCCAGCGGCGTGGCCGCCACCGGCGCGCCGGCCGCACCCAGGCTGCGCAGGCCGTAGCCGAACAAACCGGCCATCAATTGCTGGGCGGGCACATCGATGCCAACCGCCCAGACCATCAAAAAGGCCATTGCCCGCCCGCCGCTGAGCACGACAAAACTGACCACCGCGCTGACCAGACCGGTGACCAGGAAGACCGCCCCCATCAAGGCCGCCGCCTCCAAAGGACCATCGCGCAACTGGCGCCAAAGCAGGCGGATACAGCCTTTGACCGTTTGCCCCGCCCACATCGAAGGCCCGGTCAAAGGGCCCACCAGCAGCGCGACGCTGAAGGCCATCACCCCCAGCAGCACAACACCCACAGGCACAAGCAATGCAAACAAGGGCGCGCCAACCCAGGGCAGCTTGACCGCCCACATCAAGCAGAGCAAACCGGCCAGCAAGCAAGCCCCGACCCCCAAGACCAGGGCCAGGCACAGCAGCACCCTTGGCGCAACGCGCAGGGCATCATGAAAAGCATCGACCAGATCGCGCACCGGCCGGCCGCGGGCCTGATCCATCAACAACAAGCCGGTGGTGTTGACGCCCAGAAATGCGACCACGAAACCCAGGCCGGCCCAGATCACGCCCCACAGGCTGTCTGACTTGGCCAGCGCTGATTCGGCCGAGGCCAACATCAAACCGGCCAGACAAAAGGCACTCAGAAGTGCATACAGAGCCTGTCCGTTACGCGGTGCATCAAGGCTGGCGAGCACGCGATTGAGCGCGTGAAGAGAGAGTTTGTGGGCCATGGCGGCCATCATAGCCAGCCCCTGCCGGGGCCAAATTTGCTGCGCCAGCCCCCGAAACATCCGCAGTTCGCACGTTTCGAACGCTAGGGTTTTTTCTATCTGCTAAAAAACAACATTTATCCCCCTTGCGGTGGGCGAGGCTAGACCCATCGCCCATAATCGTTTACCTGTGTATGGAAGCCGCACCTTCGCTTGAATGGTTCAGGATGGGTTGAAGCTCCACATGGTTTTTTTGGTATTTGAAAGGGCTTCCCCATGGGAAACAAGCTTTACGTCGGCAATCTTGCCTATAGCGTGCGCGACGAATCGCTGCATGAAGCGTTCTCGCAATTCGGTCAAGTGACCTCTGCAAAGGTCATGATGGATCGTGACACTGGCCGTTCCAAGGGCTTCGGCTTTGTGGAAATGGGCACTGATGCAGAAGCACAGTCGGCCATCAACGGCATGAACGGCCAAGACCTCGACGGTCGCGCCATCGTGGTGAACGAGGCTCGTCCTCGTGAAGAGCGTCCAGGCGGCTTCGGCGGCGGTCGTTCGGGTGGCGGCGGCTTCGGCGGCGGTCGTTCGGGTGGCGGCGGCTACGGCGGCGGCGGTGGTGGCGGCTACGGTGGTGGTGGCGGCGGCGGTTACGGCGGCGGCGCTGGTGGCGGCCGTTCCGGTGGCGGCGGCTACGGTGGCGGTGGTGGCCGTTCCGGTGGCGGCGGCTTCGGCGGCGGCGGCCGTTCGGGTGGCGGCGGCTATTAATTAGCCCTCCCTCGCACAGCGAAAGAAAGGCGCCCTTGGGCGCCTTTTTTTTTCATGGCCGCGGCGCTTTGCTTGGCAGCTCAGGGCTGAAAGGTCAAACCGAGTTTGGCAAACAGCTCGGTGTTGTGCCGGTCCATGGGCCGCTCACGCGCCGAGACCAGTCCCAGGCTGAGCATGCGCGAAAGGCCGATGCGGTGCTGGAAGACCAGGGACAGATGGCGTGAACTGTCATCCACGGCCGACAAGCCCGGCTCGGCCTGGCGCTGCACCCATGTCCCTTGTGCAATGGCGCGCAAGGAATCCCGCGCGCTGAGGTGCAGCACCGCCAGCGTCTGCGCATTGCGCTCGGTAAAGCTGCGCCGACCGGACGGTTGGTCCACAAAGCTCTGCCCCAGCTGCTGCTCCAACTCCAGCCACCAGCCCCAAGGCAGGGGGCTGCGCATCTTGGCCTGCAGCAAGAGATTGGCGCCACGCCCCAGACGATCTGCTTCCACATCAAGGCGCTGGCCCCAACTCGCTTCGGCCGACACAAAGGTCAACCAGGCATTCGGGTTGGACTCAAAGCCCAGATTCAAGGTGCGCGGCGTATGCAGCAGTCCGCCAGTTTTGGCGCGCTGTTGATCCAAGCCCAGAAAACCCCAAACTCCGCTGTTGCGGGCCGCCGCCAGCCAGAAACCGGGATGTAGCTTCCGCTCAATCACTTCGCCGGCTGCCACGCCGAGTTGCGCATCGGCCAAGGTCTGCGATTGCATCAGATGGAGCTGCAACTCGAACTCATGGGCTTGAAAGCTGGACCAGTCGCCCAGCGGCGACAGCGTCTGCGCGGGCAGGCGGCGATGCAAATTCAGCGTGGCCCGGCGCAAGCCGGACTGGCTGACAAAGCCGTTGTCATTGGCAAAACGCGGCGCGACCTCTTCGAATTGAGCGCTGTTATTCCAGTCCTCGCTGCGACGGCGCCACTCCAGCCAGAGCTTGTGACCGGACTCAGCCTGAATGCGCTGAGCCTGCCCCGTGGCGTCAAAACCGGCCGTGGTGCTGGACGCCAGCCAATGACCGCGCAGCAAATCGGATGCGCCCAGCGGCAAGGCAAAGTCGCTGCCGATGACTTGGTTGACGCCCTTGCCGCCATAGTCACGCTGAGAGGCCAGCAAGGCCAACCCTAAGGGCTGATCCCAAGGCGCCAGCTGCATCCGGCCACGCGCAAAACTGGCCTGCGATCGCCCCTGCTGCGCATAGCTCTGGGTCGCATAGGCGCTCGGGCGTCGAATCTCTCCGCCGCCGGCATCGCGCAGGCTCAGCAGCGTGGCCTCGGCCGTGGCGCCCCGCCAGGTGGCGCGCAGGCCCCAATCCGGATCGGTGATGGCGCGGGAATAAAAGGCCGCCAAGCTTTGCTGCTGTTCATTCTGCTCGGACTGACTTTGCCCGACCACATCGGTGCTCTCTAGAAAGAAGGCGCGCTTCTCCTGCACGCTCAAGGCGAAGCGGGTGTTGCCGGCCAACTGCGGCGTGTCCAACTCCACCTGCGAGAAGTCGGGATTCAGGGTCGCGTCAATGACCCAATCGGCGCGCGGCCGCCATTTCATCTCCAACCCCAATGCCAGTTCGCGCTGGCGACGCGAGCCGGTAGGGTCGGACTCATGCTCCCTGCGCAGCGTCAACTCGGGCCGGATGTTCAAAAAGGAGCGCTCGCGCACCTGCTCGACCAAGTCACCCAAGCCCTCCAGCGGCTGCAGTTCGGCAATGAAGCTGAGCGCATCCTTGGTCAGCGGCGCGCTGACCAGCAAGGTGCTGGCCTCGCGCGGAATGCTGCGTGTCACCATCAAGCGCCAGGGCGCGCCATCGGCATAGGGAAAGCGCAGCGCGGCCAGCGGCCAACGCAGTTCAACGCTATACCCATCGGGCAGTAACTGCACCGCGGCCTGCAGATCGAAGTCCGGCGCAAAGTCTTCGCTGTCGTCATCGGCGCTGAACAAACCGTCGGCCAGCACCCCGGCGGCGCTGATGCGCACAAACTGCGCCGAGCGACGCTGACCCACCGGGTCCAGCAGCACCGAGACAAAGTCCTGATCGCGCATGACCTTGTCCCGGCGTGACAAGGGGGCGCGGATCAGTTCGGGCGCGGGGTCATAGGCCCGAATGCCAAACACCAAAGCATCCTCCTGCACCAGGATCTGCACCGTGGTGCGCCAGCGCGCGGGCTGCTTGTCTTCGGGCAAGAACTGAACAAAGCGATCAAACAAGGGGGCGCGTTGCCAGGCCGGCTCGTCCAGCTTGCCGTCAATGACGGGGGTGGCATCGGCCGGCTTCAGGCGCAGCGCCTCGATGCCGCTAGCCATCACAGAAGCAGCGGCGGCAGTGGCAGGCGCCAAACCCCAGGCCAGGGCAAGGCCAAAAAGAATCGATTTCATGCGGGCACAACAAGGGCACAAACGACCACGATTCGGCGACGCCGAACAAGGACTGGGTGTGCAGATCAGGCAAACATGCGGCGGCAAAAACACGCGGCACGGCGAAGGGTCGACAAAGCATCGGGCGACTGCAGAGCTCGACGCTCGGCAGTCATGGCTGTATCGCTAGCAGGGATGCAGAACCTTGATCATGAGGGCCTCCTTGGCGGGCACGGGGTGCCTCGGCAGAATTTCGCTCGCAGTGTAGCCGAGGCGAACGGCGAGTCAAAACGGCGGGCAAATGCCGGACCTATGCAGGGCCAATGCCGGCCCAAGCCTCTATTCGCCCTGCCGGTGTTTGCGCGGGCGCCCGGCCAGTAGACGATCAAACAGCGCGTTAGGCAATAGACGCAAGAGCCGCGCCACCACCCCCATCTGCCAGGGAATGACGCGGAAGCTCACGCCGGCCGAGATGGCCTTGAAGGCCCGCTCGGCAAAGTCCTCCGGCCGCATCAAAAAGGGCATGCGATAGCGGTTCTCGCGGGTCAAGGGCGTGTCCACATAGCCCGGCGCAATCGTCACCACTTTGACGCCGTAAGGTCGGCACTCGCCGCGCAGGCTTTCGCAGTAGCTGATCACCGCCGCCTTGCTGGAGCAATAGGCGGCATGGCCCGGCAGGCCGCGAATGCCCGCCACGCTGGCAATGCCGACCAAGGCGCCATTGCCGCGCTCGAGCATCGGCGTGATGAAGGGCTGGAAAGTGGCGGCCATGCCGAGGTTGTTGGTGGCGTAGACCCGCTGCATCACCGCCAGATCTTCATGGATCGCGCTGTCGATGCCGACGCTGATGCCGGCATTGGCGATCACCACATCGGGCAAGCCTTGGCTGGCGATGCAGTCGCATCCGGCCGCCGTGATCTCGGCCATATCGCTGACATCGGCCGCATAAATGCGCCAGCGCTCCGGGCTCAAGCCCTCACGCTCCGCCCAAGCCTGCATCTCGGCCGTCCGCCGGGCCACCAAGGCCAGCCGCCAACCGGCCCGGTAGTAGCGCAACGCCAAGGCCTGGCCGATGCCGCTGGAAGCGCCGGTCAAAAAGACCAGGCCGCTCATGGCCGCGATCCCTTGCCGACACCCGGCGGCTCAAAGCGCGCACTGCTGCGCCCCGTGAAGTGCAGTTGCGCACTCAAACGGTTGAACTCGAAGTTCTGCACCTGCATCTCGCCTCCCGCATGCCGAACCTGCACCGGCAGATGCGAACGCAGCGTCTCGGTGTTGACAAAGGCCTGCAAAAACTCGCCACTGACTTCCAGCTTGGGGTGCGCCTGCAAGGCCTGACCCGGCGCCAACACCTCATAACGCTGCACATGCACAGCGCCCAGCAATTGAATCTCGCTGGCGTCGCCATTGCTGATGGCGCGATTGGCGGTGGCCACCATCAGCCCGCCATCACTGCCATAGCTGCGCAGGCGAATACCGTCGATCTCCATCGTGTCGGTGTCGGGGTAGTGGCGCAGCTCGGCGCCCGCAATATGGGCTCGCAACTGGCCATTGCTGCCAATGCGCTGCAGGTCGAACTGCTTCATCTGGTAATCGGGCTCGTGGCGTGGCGCCAGCACTTCAGACTCCCCTTCCGGCTTGGGCGTGTTTTTCACCAACCACCAGGTGCCACCGGCCAGCAAGGCCATGCACAGCAGCGGCAGGTAGGCGAACAGCAGCGACTGCAGTCGCCACACCCAAGGCTGGGCGGGGCGAGCGCCCGATCCGGCCGGTGGTGGCGCCAGCGGCGCCCGTTTGACCATCAGGGCGCGCCCCCGTCGAGGGTGTCCAAATGGCCGTTCAACAAGCTGGCATAACGGCCACAGGCCTGCAGCATCAGGTCGCAGCATTCGCGCGCGGCGCCATGGCCACCCGCGGCCTGGGTGACGTAATGCGCCACCGCCTTGACCTCGGCATGCGCTTGCGCCGGGGCGCAGGCAAAGCCGGCGCGCGTCATCAAGGGCAGATCGGGCCAGTCATCGCCCATCGCCGCCACCTGGCCCCACTGCAGACCCAGTTGATCCAGCAAGGGTTGCGCCACAGCGTATTTGTCCTTGGCGCCGTAGACCGCATGGCGCAGGCCCAGATCGGCGACCCGACGGCGCACCGCCGGAGAATCGCGCCCGGTGATGATGATGGGCGTGATGCCGCCCTGGGCGAGCAGTTTCAGGCCATGACCATCGAGCGTCGAGAAGGCCTTGAAGCTCTCGCCCTGCTCGCCGATATAAATGCGGCCATCGGTCAACACACCATCGACATCGAAGATCGCCGCCTTCAGGCCCAGGCCGCCGCCCTGCGCCAGCAGCAACAACTCAGGGGCAAATCGCAAAGCTGGCTGCATCAGATCACCTTCGCGCGCATCAAATCATTGATGGTGATGGCACCGAGCAAACGCCGTTCGGCATCCACCACCAGCACCACCGTGATGCGGGCCAATTCCATCAGGTCGGCGGCGTCCACCGCCAAGGCATCGGCCGACACGGTACGCGGGCTTTTCGAGGCCACATCGGCGGCGCTCAGGCTGCGCAAGTCCTGACCCTTTTCAACCAGGCGACGCAGGTCGCCGTCGGTGAAGATGCCGGCGATTTTGTCCTCGGCATCGACAACAATGGCCACGCCCAAGGCCTTGGCCGACATCTCGCGCATCATTTCGGTGAAGGGCGTGTCTGCCTTCACGCGGGGCAAATCATCGCCGGCGCGCATCAAGTCACGCACATGGGTCAGCAGCTTGCGGCCCAAGGCACCGCCAGGGTGCGAGCGTGCAAAGTCTTCGGGCTTGAAGCCACGCGCATCCAGCAGCGCCACAGCCAGCGCATCACCCAGCGCCATCTGCGCGGTGGTGCTGGCGGTGGGCGCCAGGTTCAAGGGGCAAGCCTCCTCGGCCACGGCACTGTCCAGCACGATGGTGGCATGGCGCGCCAAGCTCGATTCGGCCCGGCCTGTCATCGCCACGATGGTGACGCCCAGGCGCTTGAGCACCGGCAGCACCACATTCAATTCATCACTTTCACCCGAGTTCGACAGCGCCAGCACCACGTCCTTGGAGGTCACCATGCCCAGGTCGCCATGGCTGGCTTCACCCGGATGCACAAACAAGGCCGGGGTGCCGGTCGAAGCCAGGGTGGCCACAATCTTGCGCCCCACATGGCCGCTCTTGCCCATGCCCATCACGGCGACCCGGCCGCTGCAGTTCAAGACCGCTTGCACCGCTTGCGCAAAGGCATCGCCCAGGCGAGGGCCAAGATCGGTCAGGGCTTGCGCCTCGATGGCCAGCGCCTTGCGTGCTGCGGTGACCGCGCGCGCGGCATCGAATGTGGGAACTTGCGTCATGGCGGGAAGTATATCGAGGGGGGCTGTTCAAGCAGGCCCCAAGGCCTTCTCGGCCCCTGAAGCACTGGGAGCGCCTGCTATGCTGCTTTCGCTTTCTAATAAGAGGGAGAGGGTGTCGATGCGCAGCAGGATCTCGGGTCTGCTTGTCTGGATGCTGGCCGGATTCGGCGTGGCGCCAGCGCTTGCCGCTGACAGCGCTTCTTTGCACTTTGTCACCGAGCCTTTTCCGCCTTACACCTATGAAAGCAAGGGCAGAGCCGCCGGCCCCATGGTCGACGTGCTGGAGGCGGTGTGTACGCAACTCAAACGCAGCTGCAAGATCGAGGTCTTGCCATGGCGTCGGGCGCTGAGGTTAGCCCAGAAGGGCGAGGTCGACGGCATCTTCACAATTCTGGACACCCCCGAGCGACGCAGCTTCTTCCACATCAGCGTGCCGGTGATCGATGCGCGCTACAGCCTGTTCGCGCAGGCGGGCGCGGACTTCCGCTTTGAAGGCGACCGGCAGGAGCTGAAGGGCCGAACCATTGGCGTCTACGGTCCCTCCGGCACCTCTTACGTGCTGGACCAACTGATCGACGGCGTGGCCGAGGTCCAAAAAGTGCTGGAGTACGACAACGTTACCGTGCTGCGCAAACTCGCCGCCGGCCGCTATGGCCCGCAAGGGCTGATTCTGATCAACGAAGCGGTCGGCCTGCATCTGATTCACGCCGAGAAACTGCCCGGCCTGCAAGCAGCCGGCACCGTCAAGCAGTTCAGTTACGCCTTCGGTCTGAACCGCACCCGTGTTTCGGCCGAGGATGCGCGAGCGTTCGACGCTGCCCTGTCCAGCTTGTGCAGCAGCGGCCGCACCGCGGCGCTGCTGAAGCCCTATGCCCTGCCGGCCGCGGCCTGCAAGCACTCCTGAAGATCCGCTCGCCATGGCGCTCTAGCCCGCATGAAAAAGGCCACCCGAGGGTGGCCTTTCGTTTTTACCTGAGTGCCCTTAGACATCAAGTGGGTACATCAGGTGACGGCATCAAGGATACAAACCACGCTCTTCGCGAGCTTCCAGCACGCGGGTGCAAGCCACCACGAAAGCGGCCGTGCGCAGGCTGATGCGGTGCTGCTCCGACACATCCCAGATGTGCTTGAAGGCGCCGGTGATGATCTTGTCCAGGCGGACATTGATCTCGTCCTCGGTCCAGAAGAAGCTGCTGAAGTCTTGCACCCACTCGAAGTAGGACACGGTCACGCCGCCCGAGTTGGCGATCACGTCCGGCACCACCACGATGCCGCGATCGGCCAGCACGGCGTCGCCGTCGGGCGTGGTCGGGCCGTTGGCGCCTTCCAGCACCAGGCGGGTCTGCAGGCCTTCGGCGCGCTCTTTGCTGATCTGGCCTTCCAGCGCAGCCGGGATCAAGACATCGCTCTTGACCTTCCAGAAGTCTTCATTGGCGATCTTGTCGCCGCCAGAGAAGCCACCCACGCCGCCGGTCTTGGCTACATGGTCGAGCAGGTTTTGCATATCAAAACCGCGCTCGTTCAGGATGGTGCCGGTGTGGTCTTGCACGCAGACGATGCGCGCGCCGCTGGCCGCGAACAGCTTGGCGGCGATGGAGCCGACGTTACCGAAACCCTGCACGGCAATGCGGGCGCCTTCCATCTCGATGCCCAGACGGCGCATCGCTTCGCGACCGATCACGAACACCCCACGGCCGGTGGCTTGCACACGGCCCAGCGAACCGCCCAAAGCGATGGGCTTGCCGGTGACGACGCCGGTGGCGGTGGCGCCGACGTTCATCGAGTAGGTGTCCATCATCCAGGCCATGATCTGGCCATTGGTGTTGACGTCAGGCGCCGGAATGTCCTGCTGCGGGCCGATGATGATGCCGATTTCGCTGGTGTACCGGCGTGTAACTTTTTCCAGTTCTTTTTGCGAAAGCTGCTTGGGATCGAGGCGGATGCCGCCCTTGGCGCCGCCGTAAGGCAGGTTGACGGCCGCGTTCTTGATCGTCATCCAGGCCGACAGGGCCATCACTTCTTCCAGCGTCACATCGGGGTGGTAGCGCACGCCGCCCTTGCCCGGCCCACGGGTCAGGCTGTGCTGGACGCGATAGCCTTCATAGTGAGCGATGGTGCCGTTGTCGAGCTCGATCGGCACATCGACGATCAGCGCGCGCTTGGGGCGGCGCAGCGTTTCGACCCAGCGCGCCAGATGACCCAGGTAAGGTTCAACGGCGTCGATCTGGGACAGGTAGGTTCCCCAGGGACTGTTGCGCGTGGGCGAAACAAAGGACAGGTTGGACATTTGGTAATGCTCCGTAACTTTTGGTGGCCCGAACGGTATCGCGACTTCGATACCGCTCGCCCCCAAAAGCCAAGCCTTGTCTACATGCCGCTATGCGGCTTGCGCATAACCCTGCAAAGCAGCCCTGTCGGGCCCTTTCCAGCCCTATCCGGCCCTGTCCTGCGTGACTCAGTTCCAGTCGTAGGTGAGCTTCAGCATCAGGCCGGCATCGCCCAACATATTCACTTGTGCCGCCATCTTGTTGTCAAAGGTCCAGCCCAGGCCCACCAGCAAACCGGGCGAGAAGCCGCGGTAGTTGAAGGGGACCTTGTCCTTGAACTCACCTCGGTAGCCATAAAGAACCCCGGCCGACCACTGCGCATACAGACGCGGATAGGACTCCATCAGCCCGGTGTAGCGCTTGCCCACATAGACAAAGCCGCTCTCCTGGCCAAAGGAATTGCTGAAGAAGGACGCGCCCGCCAGCCAGTCGTTGTGCTGCTGACGCTCCACGCCCACGGCCCAAACATAGCGATGCTCGGGGCTGGGGTGAAAATGCAAGGTGTAGGGCGAGACCGCAATGCGCCAATGGCCATGGTTGTCATCCAGGGCTTCGGTCATTTCCGAGGCTGAGGCCCGGCCTGGGCACGCGGCCAGCGCCAGCCCCATGAACAAGAAAGAGCTCAGCATGCCAGTTCGGATTTTTCGCATGGACAAAGGTCGGGGTAGAAATTTCATGGCGCGAATTCTCGCCGATACGCATGACGGCCTTGTTGGGCACCCCGCCAAGTACCGCCGGATGGCACCGACGGTAGCGCTGACCGTGGCCCTGACGCTGGCCATGAGCGGCTGTGCCTGGTTGGGCGCGAAGGAGCGCGAGTTGGTGCTGCGGCCCTCACCCGGCCGCCCGGCCGCCTATGCCGACGACACGGCCGGCCTGCACCCCGGCGACCAGCGCTATCTGATCCCGGTCACCGCCACGGGCGATGCAGCCAGCCCAGGCAGCGGCGCCGGGCAACTGGCCCTGTGGTGGCTGCCGCACCCGGACCCGGCCGCGCCAACCCTGCTCTATCTGCACGGCACCTTGCGCAATCTGTACGAGAACCTGCCCAAGATTGAGGCGGTGCGCGCCGCCGGCTTTGCGGTGCTGGCGGTGGACTACCGCGGCTGGGGCGACAGCACGGCCATCATCCCCTCCGAGGCCAGCATCAACGCCGACGTGGCCCAGGCCTGGGCCGAGTTGGTGAAGCGCCAGCCCGACCCCAGCAAGCGCGTCATCTTTGGCCACTCGATGGGCGGGGCGGCCGCCGTCAGCCTGGCCAGTGGCCTGCACCGAAGCCTCGACTATGGCGGTCTGGTGCTGGAGTCCACCTTCACCCGCATGCCCGATGTGGCGGCCTCGGCCGGCACGCTGGGTCGCATTGGTGCGGCCATCACCTCGCTGAAATTCGAGTCGATCGACCGTATCGCCCGCGTCGACGCGCCGCTGCTGATCATGCATGGCCAGGCGGACAAGCTGGTGCCGGTTGAACTGGGCCGCCGCCTGCGCGATGCGGCCCGGCCCGACGTCTGCTGGGTCGAGGTGCCTGGGGGCACGCACAGCGGCCTGCACACCGAGGCCAAGGCGAGCTACACCGAGGCGCTGCGGGGCTTGATCGGCGTGCTGCCGCCGCGCCTGTCGGGCCCGGAAGGCCGCCCCTGGGCGACCGGGGTCTGCACGACGATCAGCGCCGCCCCGGCAGCGGCTCAGCGGTGAATGCCGTAAAGTCCTGACCCATCTCCACCTCACCGGGCGCCCCATATGCGGGCGCAGCACCTCATGCTGATCATCAACAAACTGCTGCCCCAGGGCGCCGGCCTGGCCCCGGTGCTGCTGAAGCGCGCCGGCGTTCTGTCCCTGCCCTTTGCGGCCCGCCAGCATCACGAAGCCAACCTCAGCGACGGCGAGGGCCATGAACTGGGCCTGCGCCTGCCCGCCGGAACCACGCTGCGTGGCGGCGATGTGCTGGTGGCCGAGGACGGCTCGCTGATGCGCGTCGAGGCCGTGGCCGAACCGCTACTGCTGGTGCGCTGCTCGGCCCAGCAAGGCTTGGGCGAACTGCTGCGCCTGGCCCACCAACTGGGCGAGATGCATGTGCATATGGAAGCGCATGCGGACCATCTGCGCGTCCCCGGTGACGCCCAACTGGCGCAGTGGCTGGAGCGCCAAGACTTTGCCCTGGCGCCGCTGGAAGCCCCTTTCGACCCGCCGGCACTGCTGAGCCAGTTGCCCGAGGTGCTGGCGCATCAGCAAGAGCATGTGCACGGCCCCGGCTGCGGCCATGACCATTCACATGATCACTCGCACGGTCATTCCCATGGCCACGCCCATGACCATGGGCACGACCACAGCGGCCATGTGCATGGCCCCGGCTGCAAGCACGACCATTGAGGCTTGAACGCTAAAAAGCCGCCGCGGCGCTGAATGCACCGCGGCGGCTTTGCTGTTTTTGGGCTCGGGCGTGGGGCCTCAGAACTTGTATTCGAAGCCGACGTTCGGCATCAGGCCCAGTTCCGACACCACCTTGCGCTTGCTGTAGTCGGCCGAGTACTCATAGCCGCCGACGTTCTCGCGGCCATAGGCATTGTTCAGCTCAAAGTAGTAGCTGGCACGCTTGGAGTATTGCCAATCGGCGCGCAGGTCGAGGCGGTGATAGGCCGGCAGGCGCTCCGAGTTCAGCTCGCCATAGACCGGCCGCAGGCGGCCGCTGGCATCGCGAGTGGCGCCCAGCACCGGCGTGGTCAAGTTACCGCTGTGATAACTCCACTTGGCGCCATAGCTCCACTTGTCGGAGTATTTGTAGCTGCCGACCAGATTGATGACCACCGGTTGGTCGTACTCGAACTTGAACTCCTTGCCGGTCTGCTCGTTCTTGCGTCGCGTCTCGGCCAGGCTGACCGACAACCAGCCCGAGATCTTGTCCGTCAAGTCCTTCTTGACAAACAACTCCAGCCCCTTAGCCGTGCCGCTGCCGCCGTTGACGTAATTCAACGCCGGGTCGCCGATCACAAAGTTCTCAAATTGCTTCTGATAGACCTCGGCCTTCAGCGACCAGCCGTCCGCCAGCCGCTGCGTCACACCCAGCACCGAGTGCTGCGCCTGCACATGGCCGAGTTTCGGGTTGCCGAACTCCTTCAAGACCTGGATGCCATCGGGGAACTCGTTGTGCTTACCCCAGCCGGCGTTGATGACCGTGTCCTTCAGCGCGCGCCACTCCAGACCCAGGCGGGGCTCGGTGTAGTTGCGCTTCAAATAGCCATCGCGGGTGTAATGGACGCCGACGGTGGCGGCCAGATCATTGCTCAGCTGCCAGCGGTCCTTCAGGTAAAGGTTGCCGTATTTGATCGACAGATCGTCATACAACTCCTTGCGCGGCGCGCTGCTCAGATCGCACTGCGGATCAAACTCGGTGCAGCGGGCATCGAGCAGATTCAGACCGAGCTTGAGCTGGTTGACGAAGGCTACCGCGCCCACCGTCACGTCATGGTCGTCGCCCAAACGCAGGCGCAACTGGTCGCGCAGGAAATAGCTGTCCTGCTTCAAGTCAACATTGGCGGCCACACCGGCCTGTGATTGATTCTTGTAGTCCATATGGCCCACAGCCAGCTTGTTGCTGATCCGCGGATTGAGCACCGAATCCCAGACCACCGCCTGGGTGTTGCTGGACAAATTAGCGCGCGAGGTGCCGGCCAGCGCTGGCTCATGCACGGCCACATCGCTGTCGGCCGGACGGAACAACTTGAGCTTGTCGGCCGCGCCGGTCGCGTGGAAGGTCAGCTCATTGCTGGCGTCGAGCTTCCACAGATACTTGGCCTGATAGTCGCCGAAGGTGGGCATGCTGTAGACCACGCCGCTGTCTTTATCGGTTTGGTCCTTGCGCACAATCAGATCGATATAGCTGCGCTTGGCGGCAAAGTAAAAACTCTGGTTCTGCGCCACCGGCCCTTCAACCAACACATTGGCCCCGAGCAAGCCCACATTGAGTTGGCCACCGAGGCGGTCATTGCGCGGCTTGCGCAACGTGATGTCGACCACGCCGCCATGCACATCATCAAATTCCGGGCCGAAGGCGCCGGTGTAGAGGTCAAACTGCTTGACCAGATCGCTGTGCACGGTGCTGACGTAGCCACCCAGGTGATAGACATAGCCGACCGGCAGGAAGTCGATGTAGTAGCTGTTGTCCTCGGGGCGCGAGCCACGGATCGCCGGCGCGGCATTGCTGTCGCTGGTCGACACCACGCCAGGCAGGCTTTGCAGCGCGCGGATCGGATCACCGCCGGTGCCGGGCACGCGGCTCAATTCCTCGCCACTGAGAACGAACTTGCTGGCCGGCTGGCGATTCGAGTTGACCTGCACCGGCGCCAGCTTCTGCGCCGCACCCTCGCTGGCTGGCACCGCGGCACTGGCCGCAGGCGCAGCCGCCTCGGCGGCCGGCTTGTCTTGCGCCAGACTCAGCGAAGACAGGCTCATGCCCCAGATCGCTGCCAAGGCGAGCAATAGGGGCCGAGGACGCATGCCCTTCAGGGTCAGGTCTTGCCTGCCAGCGGCTTGAAATCTTTCCAGCCGCGGGGCGCGGTGCGTTGTACTGCTATTCATCAAATCCCTCTTTTGTTGTCGAAGCCGATCGGGCGAGCCCATTCGGCGCAATCGGAGCGCAGTCTCGCAGCCAGCATGGGCCGCCATGGGCGCGACCGACGGAGTCGCAAAATCTGCACCCCAGAGTTGCACCGCACGCCCCCAAAATCAAAAGTCAGGCGTGCCAAAAGTCAGGTTCTTTTAGGCTCTTTCGGGCTATGTCAGACTCCTCGAGAGCCTCGCTGCCTTCGTCAAGCTGGGCGGCGACAAAAAAACAGGCCGGGGCAAACGAGCATGCAGAGGCCACACAGCTTCGATACAGTCGCTCGGCGTTCATTCAATCGCAGCCCCTTTGGAAAAGGACATTCCCATGCGCACATCGACCTTGAAATGGGCCGCCGCCGGCCTGGCCTTGACCTCACTCAGCGGCCTGCTTGTGGCGCAGGCGCCGGGCTTGACGCGCACCATCGTCACCAAAGCGGATGTGTCGGTGCCCAATCGGGAGGCCGTGGTGGCCCGCGTTGAAGTAGCGCCCGGCGGCTCGGCGCCCTGGCACACCCATCCCGGCGATGAAATCAGTTATGTGACGGAGGGCCGCGCCACCTTGCTGCTGGCGGGGCAAGCGCCGCGGACGATCTCGACCGGCGAGGCCTTCGTCATTCCCGCAGGCGTGGTGCACAGCGCCAAAAACGAAGGGACGGTGCCCGCCAAGCTGGTCGGCGTCTACGTCGTCGAGAAGGGCCAGCCCCTCGCATCGCCGGCCTCGGCGCCGGCGCCTTGAGCTGAGCTGAGCTGTCGCATCCAGTTCTTCCGGCCGCCTAATCCGCCATACACACTCATCATGCACACTCGCCTCAGCAAGCGCCTCGCCTGGGTGTACGCCCTCTTGTTACTGACGACAAGCCTCTACGGGCTGCACTCCAGCGGGGCCCAGCACGTCCCGGTCGACCCGATTCAAGCTTCGATAGAGAAGGCGAGAGCGCTGGTCCAGGGTCATGAGAACGCGAGCAAGCCGGATGCGCTGCAAGAGTTCCTGGACCAGAAGGCTGCGCGCGAGGACATCCAGGCACTCAACCGTGATGGACGGTTTCAAATCTTCACCTGGGGGCCGGATGAGCCGGCTCCGCTTGCACTGAAGGAGCAGTCCACCCAGCTCGGCGCGAATGCGGTCACCGTGATGGCGACGGCCGGGACGCGCTGGCATTGGACACTGGCCGCCACCGGCATCCCGCCTTCGCTGAGTAGCCAGGTGCAAGGGCGGGTGGAGGCCTTGATCGCCGCGCATCCGCTGTGGCTGGCTTTCATCGGCGTGCAATTGCTGGCACTCATTGGCCTGGGCACGCTCGGCACGGCTGACCAAGCATCCGACTCGAAGGCACAGCGTCCAAGTCCAGCAGAAGGCAAGGCAGGGGCCGCCCAAGGCGTCAGCGCCGCGCATTTGCAGCCGCAGCTAGAAGCGCTGCAGCTTGAAAATACCGCCTTGCGGACCGCCGTCCGGGTCTATGCCGATCAGTTGCAGGAGACCACGGCCAGCGTGCAACAACGGCGTCTTGGCCAACAGCACAGCACGGGCGGCAGTGCCCGCAGCTGAGCCGCCCGCCGCGCATATTGGGCCGCTGTTCGGCCCTTGTTCAGCTCAGCGCAGCGCCGCCACCCAGCGCTCCCAGCGCGGCTGCCAATGGTCGGTGATGTCGGCCGAGACCAGGATGTGATGGGCGCGACCGGCCAGCAAGCGGCGTGGCACCGGGCCAATGAAGCGCGAGTCTTCGCTGTTGTCACGGTTGTCGCCCAGCATGAAGTAATGGCCCTCGGGCACGCGCACCGGGCCGAAGTGTCGCTCGCCGGCGTCCTGCTCCATCGCTTGGGGCGCTGACGACAGATCGCCAAAGCCACGCATCACTTGCACGCGGCGGCTGTGGCCGGCCACGGTTTCTGTCGCTCGCTTGGCCGCGACCACAAAGCCGGCGCCGACGGTTTCGGTGCTGGCGGCAAAGTCGCTGTAGGCCGCCGCTTCACCGTTGATGAACAAGGCATTGCCGCGCAACTCGACCTCATCGCCGGGCAGGCCGACCAGGCGCTTGATCAAACGCGTCCCATTCTTGGGCGAGGCAAACACCACCACATCGCCGCGCTGCGGCTCGCCCAGCGGCGCCAGGCTGATATCGCTGAGCGGCAGCTTGGCGTCATAGGCCAGGCGGTTCACCAGCACCACATCGCCTTCCAAGATGCTGGGCCGCATCGAGCCGGTGGGCACCGGGTTCCAATCGGCCACGGCGGTTCGGAACACCCCGAAGCACAGTACGAAAAGAATCAGCCCACGGTTCTCGCGCAGCCATGCGCCGCCCCAGGTCTTGAGGGCCGAAGTTTGAGACTTTCCATTCGTCATGATGCATTCACTCCCGCTGCTGGGTCTGTGGCCGGCACAAGAGGTGCCGGCTTCAGAGTGAAGTCTGGCCAAGGCTTGGTGCTCAAGCCAGGGCCTTGCGGTGAATGGCGGGTCGGCTGAGATGAATGGCGGCTTGGGTGACACCAAGCCGGGGTCGCAGAAGACTGGACAGCGTCAAACAGGGTTTTGATGAAACCAAGCCGCCACCTGCTGGCGCTCGGCCGGTGTGTAGTGCAGGCCCAGCTTGGAGCGGCGCCACAAAACGTCATCGGCGCTGCAGGCCCATTCTTCACGCTGCAGATAGCGCAGCTCCATGGCGTAAAGACCCGGCGCGACTTCCTGGCCCAAGTCACTCAGGCGGCTGGCTGCGCCCAACACACGGTCCACCCGCGCACCATAGGCCCGCGACAAGCGGCGCGCCAGCGGCGCCGGCAAATAGGCATAACGCGCTTGTACAGCGGCCACCAATCGCTCGAAGTCCCCGGCCGGGTCAGCCGCTGCGCCGGGCTTGGGCGCGCCTATCCAGGCTTGCAAATCACCGCCAGGCAGCGGCGTGCACTCGGTCCAAGGCTTGCGCGCGTCGCCCAGCATCTGGCCCACCAAGTCTGCCGCGTCTTCCGCCAACTTGCGGAAGGTGGTGATCTTGCCGCCCCAGACGCTCAGCAGCGGCGCACCGTCGGTATGAGTTTCCAGCAGATAGTCGCGCGTCACGGCCGAGGGGTCGCCGGAGGCATCGTCGAGCAGCGGCCGCACGCCGGCATAGCTCCACACCACCTCGCTGGGCAGCACCGGCTTGACGAAGTAACGGCTGGCCTGCTCGCACAGATAAGCAATCTCTTGCTCATCGATGCTGGCCTTGGCAAAGCCGGCCAGCGCATCGGGCGGCAACTCCACATCGGTGGTGCCGATCAGGGTGTAGTGGCCCTCGTAGGGAATGGCGAAGATGATGCGCTTGTCGGGGTTTTGGAAGATGTAGGCATGGTCATGCGTGAAGCAGCGCTTGACGATGATGTGGCTGCCCTTGACCAGGCGCAGACTCTTGGTCGCCAAGGCCTCACCCCGCGCCGGCTGGGCCACCTGGCGCAAAAAGGACTCGGCCCAAGGGCCGGCCGCATTGACCAGGGCGCGGGCGCGCACCTGGCGCTCGCCTTGCGGCGTTTGGATGCGGGCGGTCCAGCCCTCGGCGTCGCGCTGCACCTGAGTGACCGGGCTGCGGGTCAGCAACTCGGCCCCCTTGGCTTTGGCATCGAGGGCGTTCAAGAGCACCAGGCGGGCGTCGTCCACCCAGCCATCGGAATAGACAAAACCGCGCCGGTACTGGGTCTTCAGCGGCTCGCCCAACACGGAAGCGCGCAGGTTCACGCCCTTGGAACCAGGCAAGACCTCGCGGCGCGCCAGATGGTCGTAAAGAAACAGGCCCATGCGGATCAACCAGCTGGGCCGCATGGCCTCGTCATGCGGCATCACAAAGCGCAGCGGCCACATGATGTGGGGGGCGCTCTTGAGCAGCACCTCGCGCTCTTGCAGCGCCTTGCGCACCAGCGAAAACTCGTAGTACTCCAGATAGCGCAAGCCGCCGTGAATCAGCTTGGTGCTGCTGGAAGAGGTGTGGGCGGCGAAGTCCGAGGCCTCGGCCAGCAGCACCTGCCAGCCGCGCCCTGCCAAATCGCGTGCAATGCCCGCGCCATTGATCCCACCACCCACCACCAGTACGTCAAAATGATCCATCACGCTACTCTAAGGCAAGACCGATGCGCTATTTGTTGGCACTCGACCAAGGCACCTCCAGTTCACGGGCCATCGTCTTTGATGCGAAGGGCCAAATCGTGGCCATGGCGCAGCGCGAGTTCAAGCAGATCTATCCGCAGCCCGGCTGGGTCGAACACGACGCGATGGAGATCTGGGCCAGCCAGCTGGACACCGCCCGCGAAGCGCTGCGCAAGGCCGGCCTGAAGGCCGCCGACATCCGCGCCCTGGGCATCACCAATCAGCGCGAAACCACAGTGCTATGGAACCGCAAGACCGGCCTGCCGCTGCACCATGCCATCGTCTGGCAAGACCGGCGCGCCGAGCCCACTTGCGCGGCGCTGCGAGAGCAGGGTCTGGGGCCCTTGGTGCAGCAGAAAACTGGCCTGGTGATCGACGCCTATTTTTCCGGCAGCAAGCTGAAATGGCTGCTCGACCAGGTGCCCAACGCGCGTGCGCAGGCCGCACGCGGAGAGCTGGCTTTTGGCACCATAGACACCTGGCTGGTCTGGCAACTCACCAACGGCGCGGTGCACGCCACCGATGTCAGCAATGCCTCGCGCACCCTGCTCTTCAATGTGCACAGCAATAGCTGGGACGATGACTTGCTGGCCGCGCTGGACATTCCGCGCTCGGTGCTGCCCGAGGTCTACCCCTCGGCGCACCGCTTTGGTCGGGTTACGGCCGAGCACCTGGGCGGCGAGATCCTGATTGGCGGCATCGCCGGCGATCAACAAGCCGCGCTGTTTGGCCAAGCCTGCTTCAAGCCGGGCATGGCCAAGAACACCTATGGCACCGGCTGCTTCATGCTGATGCACACCGGCTCGCAGTTCCAGCGTTCGGCCAATGGCTTGATCACCACCAGCGCCGCGCAAGCCACGGCCACGCCGGAGTTTGCACTGGAGGGCAGCGTCTTCATCGGCGGCGCGGTGGTGCAGTGGTTGCGTGATGGCCTGCAAGCCATCAAGGGCAGCGCCGAGGTTCAAGCCTTGGCCGAAAGCGTGCCGGATGCCGGCGGCGTGATGTTCGTGCCCGCCTTCACCGGCCTGGGCGCGCCCTATTGGAATGCCGATGCGCGCGGTGCCATTGTCGGCCTCACGCGCGGTTCCAGCGTGGCGCATATTGCACGAGCAGCGCTGGAGAGCATCGCTTTTCAAAGCGCCGCGCTGCTGCAAGCCATGAGCCGCGATGCCGTGGCCGCCGGCGGCGCGCCGGTGAGTGAGCTGCGCGTGGACGGCGGCGCCTGTGTCAACAACCTCTTGATGCAGTTCCAGGCCGATCTGCTGGGCATCCCGGTGCTGCGCCCCAAGGTGATCGAGACCACGGCCTTGGGTGCCGCCTATCTGGCCGGCCTGTCCAGCGGCCTTTACAGCGACGTGAACGAACTGGCCGGGCATTGGCAGGCCGAGCGGGTGTTCCGCCCAACCTTGCCGCGTGAACGCGCTTTGGCGCTGATGAGTCAGTGGGAACACGCGGTTCGGCAAGCGTGCGCGGTTTGACGGCCCTGAGCTCAGCCTGATGAACATCAGGTTCTGGCACGGGCTCGAATGCGGCTGAGGCTGACCGGCGTGATGCCCAGGTAGCGCGCCAGGTCCTTCAGCGGGATGCGCTCGGCCAGCGAGGCGTCTTCCCGTAGAAATTCGGCGTAACGCTGTGGCGGCGTCAGGGTCAGCAAGACGCGCTCGCGTTCTTCCTTCAGCACCGCCAATCTTTGCATGGCCCGGTACAAGGCCCATAACCAGGCTGGGTGACGCGCGGCCAGCGCTTCCAGCTGCCTAAAGTCGATGCGCTCGACCACGCTGGCTTCCAGCGCCGTGACCGCAAAACTGCTGCGCCCGCCAGGCTCCAAGGCACTCAAGCTGCCCAGAAACATACCCGTCTGGCTGAAGGACTTGATCCATTCCTCGCCATCGGCCAGCAGGTAGTGCAGCTTCAGCAGGCCACGCTCCACCACATAAACATAAGGCTGGGCCACCTCGGCCTCAAACAGCGTTTCGCCCGGTGCCAGGCGGATGCGGCTGAGGCTGAGCGCTTCCGCCTCGGGCAAAGGTTCCGACGAAGAGCCTTGGGCCAAAGCTTGCAGCAAGCGCAATGCGGCGGAAGTGCTTGGCTCGTTCGACTTATCTTTTGTAAACGACATGCGGCCCGGTGGTTTCTACAGTGAGGCCATGCATTCAAACACAGCAAGAGCAAGTCAAACCACCGAGGGCCGGCTTTGGTTGGTGACCGGTGCCAGCTCCGGCATCGGCCGCGCCATCGCCCTGCAACTGGCGGCCGCCGGCCAGCAGGTCATCGCCTGGGGGCGCAATGCCGATCGTTTGGCGGAACTGCAAGCCCAGCACGCAGGCATTGTGGGCATCCAGATCGTCGATCTGGCCGACACCGAGCGACTGGCCGAGCAAGCCTTGTCCTGCGTCCAACGGTGGCCGCAGTTGTCTGGCCTGATCCATTGCGCCGGTATCCAACACGATGTGCTGATGTCCGACAGCGGCTACAACGCAGCCGCTATCGGCGAAGAACTGCGGGTCAATCTGGCCGCGCCGATAGAGCTGAGCCGCGCGCTACTGCCGGATCTGCTCGCCCAGCCCAGTGCTAGGGTGGTGCTCGTTAGCAGTGCCTTGGCGTTCGCACCGAAACGCCGCGCCGCCACCTACAACGCCAGCAAGGCAGGCCTGCATGCCTTTGCACAAAGCCTGCGTGCGCAATTGCGAGACAGCGGGGTGTGGGTGCTGGAACTGATCCCACCGCTGGTCGACACGCCCATGACGACCGGGCGCGGCCGCCGCAAGCTAAACCCGGATGCCGTGGCCCAAGCGCTGCTGAGTCAGCTTCTTTCACGCTCGCGCTTGCCTGAACGGATTTGGGTCGGCCCAGCGCGCGCCCTGCCTTGGCTTTTGCGTCTGGCCCCACACAGCATCCAAAGTTTTTTCTTACGCTAGGAGACCTCTGATGAATCACTGCTTTTTGCTGGTGGACGCCCTGCCAGCCTGGCTGCGCCTGACCCGCTCGGAACGTGCACGCATTTTCGAAACCGAGGTCTTGGCCTTGCTGCCCCAGCACCCCGGCCTGCGCCTGCGCCACTTCGATGCCGAAGCCTATTCCGCCGTCTGCAGCGATGTCTTGATGCTGGAAGTGCCTGATGCCAAGCGCTTGCACTTTTTCATTGAGGCGCTGCGCGACACCTCCATTTACACCGAGCCCTACTTCAAAGTGCGGCACATCGTGCCAGCCTGGGAGGATGGCTACCGGGCCTATGAAGCCGAACAGCTCAAAGCCGGATAGTCCGAACATGGGGCGGCAAGGCGATGCGCTCGAACCTCACACTGGCGTTTTGTTTTTGACGCATGAAGGCAACCAGCGGCACTTTGCGGTCTTGTGCGTATAGGCGGGTGCCGCGCGCCGCCGGGGGGTGTGATTCCGCTCCTGTCCCCCGCCGTCGCCTTGCAGGCGCCGGCTCCGCCTTTACCTCGCGGAACCACACCCCCCGACGCCACTCGGCAGTTCCACCGACGTGCGTCCGCATCGAAGTCGCAGGGCCGCACTAGATCGGGACGCTTGGGGGCTTTGCGACGCGAG